>NZ_DATJPU010000021.1:0-5053 GCF_035506235.1 Mycobacterium sp. | reverse complement strand
TCGCTCGTCCACAGCACCAGCGTCGGGGCGATGATGGCGCCGTATTCGTCCGGCCCGAGCAGGTTGCGCGCCCGGATCTCGGGATCCTGCAACGCCATGATGTCGCGCATGGCGTCGACGAAACCCGGTTGGCGGTATACCCGTTGGCGACTGGCGACCAGATCGTCGTAGTCCTTGGACTTGTCGGCCATCAACCATTTGATCCGCGCCTGGACCGTCTCCCAGGCCGGGTTCTCGGCGGCCGCCATGGACAGCGTGATGATCCGTTGCATCACCACCGGATCGGCCTGGGATCCGCCGGCGGTGTTGAGGACAAGCCGCTCGACCACATCGGGATGGTCGACCGCGGCGCGCGCGGCCACCCACCCGCCGAGCGATTCGCCGCTCAGGCAGGCGCGATCGACGCCGATCGTGCGCAGCACGGCCATCAGGTGCTCGACGTAGTGGCGAACTTCCAGCGGATGGCCCGGCTTGTCGGTGTAGCCGTGGCCGAGCATGTCGATCGACCAGGTCCAGAAATGCTCCCCGTGCGCCGCCAGGTTGCGGACATAGGCCTCGGCATGGCCACCGGATCCGTGCAACAGCATCAGCACCGGCTTGCCGGGGTCGCCGGCGCGCAGGTAGCGAGTCCGCACTCCCCCCGCCTCGAGGTAGCCCTGCTCAAACGCGACGCCCTGGAGATCGCTCCAGATGCTCTCGAACTCCGCCACGGGTTCCTCTCCGGCCTCCAGACGGGTCTCGCTTCGACCTGTATGAGTGTGCTAATATCGCACACTGATGTGCGATATCTATAGAGCTTGGCTCTCGCGCCCAGGTCTGTCAAGGCCATGACGGGTTCCGGGACGGGTCCCGGGGCGGGATCTCAGACGTTGGCCCGGGGACTTACCGCGCTGCAGATGGTGGCCGACTCCCCGAGCGGGCTGACCGTGCAACAGCTGGCCGACCAGGTCGGGGTGCATCGCACGATCGCTTACCGGTTGCTGTCGACGTTGGCCCAATTCCGTTTGGTGGCAAAGGGAGAAGACGGTCGTTACCGCCCCGGGGCGGGGCTCGCCGTGCTCGGCGCGTCGTTCGACCGCAACGTGCGCCAACTGAGCCTGCCGACGTTGCGCGCCCTGGCCGACGAACTCGGCACCACCGTGTCGCTGCTCGTCGCCGAGGGCGACCAGCAGGTGGCGATCGCGGTGATCGTGCCCAGCCATGTCGCCTACCAACTCTCGTTCCATGAGGGCAGCCGGTATCCGCTCGACCGCGGCGCGGCCGGCATCGCCCTGCTCGCCAGCATGCCGCCGCGCCCCGGGGAACGAGACCTCGTCGCACGCACCCGCGAACGCGGCTGGGTGATGACGCACGGGGAGATCGAACCGAATACCTACGGCCTGGCCGTTGCGGTCCGCCGCCACGCGCCGTCCCCGCCCACCTGCATCAACCTCATCTCCCACCGCGAAGACGTGGTGCTGCGCGGCAGGGACGCGGTCGTCAAGGCCGCGAGACAGTTGTCGGACCTACTGAGCTAGAGCTGAAGGGATTGCCGTCCATGCGTTGGGACCATGAAGTCGACGTCGTCGTGCTCGGCAGCGGCGCCGCCGCGCTCACGGCTGCACTGACCGCGGCGGTCGCCGGAGCCTCGGTGGGGGTCTTCGAGAAGGCCCAGACCGTGGGCGGGACCACCGCCGTGTCGGGGGGCATCGCCTGGATCCCGGCCCACAACCGTTCTCCCGACGGGGAATTGACGGTGGCCGACGCCCTGCGCTACCTGCGCGCGCAGTCCCTGGGAACGATGGACGACGCCCTGGTCGAGACATTCGTGCGGACCGGCCCGGCGATGCTCGACTTCGTCGAGGCCCACAGCGGCGTGCGCTTCGAGATCGCGACCGGCTTCCCCGACTACCGGCCGGAGTTGCCGGGCGGACGGCCGGCCGGGGGCCGCTCACAAAGCCCGGTTCCCTTCGACCTCACCGAGTTGGGCGAATGGGCCACGCGGATCACGTCGTTTCCGGCTGACTGGTCCAACGTCGGATTCGACGCCGAGACCAGGGCCCGCCTGCACGCGGCGATCGATGAGCGAGCCGGCCAGCTGTGCGTGGCGGGCACCGCCCTGATCGCGGGCCTGCTGAAGGGTCTGCTGGACGCCGGCGTGACACCGCGGGTTAACGCCCGGGCCGAAGAACTCATTGCCGAGGTCGGCGAGATCACCGGGGTACGGGTCGAGGCGTCGGGCAAGAGCATGAGCGTGCGCGCGCGCCGCGGAGTCATCCTCGGCACCGGCGGCTTCGAATGGGATCCCGCTCTGGCGCAAGCTTTTCTACGCGGTCCCATGCACGGCGCGGTCTCCCCGCCGTACAACACCGGTGACGGCCTGCGCATGGCGATGGCGCACGGCGCGGACCTGGCCAACATGGGCGAGGCGTGGTGGGTGCCGATCGTGCAGATCCCCGGCGACACCATCGAAGGCCAACCGCGCAGCCGCAGCGTCCGTCTGGAGCGAACCCGCCCGCGCAGCATCATCGTCAACTCGGCCGGGAAGCGCTTCGTCAACGAGGCATGCGATTACAACTCGATGGCCGGCGCCTTTCAATACCTCGACCCCCGCGGCGGCTATGTCAACGACCGCGCGTGGATGGTGTTCGATTCAGTTCACCTGCAGCGCTATGGGTTTCTGGGTGTCGAACCCGGGCAGCCCGCCCCCGACTGGTTTTGCGAGTCGGCGGACCTGGCCGAGTTGGCCGCCAAGACCGGCATCGACGCCGACGGCCTCGCCCGCACCATCGGGGAGTGGAACCGCCACGTGGCGGCCGGCGCCGACCCCGACTTCGGGCGCGGTTCCAGCGCCTACGACGGATACTGGGGCGACGACAGCGCCATCACCCTGGCCGGCAAGACCCTCGGCCCCATCGACACCGCCCCCTTCTACGCGGTGCCGATATGTATCGGCGCGATGGGCACCAAGGGGGGACCGCGCACCGACCCCGACGGCCGTGTACTGCATGTCAGCGGGGAGCCGATACCGGGCCTGTTCGCCGCGGGCAACGCCATGGCCGGCGTGACTGGGCGCGCCTACGGCGGCGCCGGTGGAACGATCGGCCCCGCAATGGTTTTCGGCTACCGGGCGGGCCACGCGGCTGCCACCGGGAAGTCGGTGGATCTTCAGTAGGCGGTCACAGCCCTGAGCGGTAGTTCGTCGCCCAAGGCTGACGACCTCGCCGCTACGGGTCGTCTTCGTCGTCTTCGTCGTCCTCGTCGCGCAGGAATCTTTCGGGGTGATGGAAGGTGTTGGTTCGGGGTTGTCCGTGGTCGAGGTGGGGTGGGGGTATCCATTCGGTTTGGCCTCGGGCGTTGGTGCGGGTGGTCCAGCCTTTTTCGGCGAGTCGGTTGTCGGGACCGCAGGCCAGGGTGAGGTCGTCGATGTCGGTGCGGTAGGTGGTGGCCCAGCCCCGGACGTGGTGGACCTGGCTGTGGTAAGCCGGTGCGTCGCAGCCCGGTTTCGTGCAGCCACGATCCCTGGCGTACAACATGATCCGCTGTGCCGGGGAGGCCAGCCGCTTGGTGTGGTGCAGCGCCAGGGCTTTGCCGTTGTCGAAAATCGCCAGGTAGTGATGGGCGTGGCCGGCCATGCGGATCACGTCCGACATGGGCAGCCGCGAGCCACCACCGGTGAAGCCCTTGCCGGCTGCGGCCTCCAGGTCCTGCAGGGTGGTGGTGACCACGATCGACACCGGCAGGCCGTTGTGGCAGCCCAGCTCGCCTGACGCCAACAGGGCGCGCAGCCCGGCCAGCAGGCCATCGTGATTGCGCTGAGCCTGGCTGCGGGTGTCGCGGCGCACCGCGTCCTCATCGGGTGTTTGGTCGATGACGGGTGTGTCGTCGTCGGGGTTGCACGCCCCGGGGGCGGCCAGTTTGGCCAACACCGGTTCGAAGGTGGCCCGCGCCTCGGGGGTCAGATAACCGGTGATGGGCGACATCCCGTCGTATTGCTCTTTGCCGATCGTGATGCCGCGTTTGCGGGTGCGCTCGGCGTCGCTGAGCTCCCCATCAGGATTGAGCCAGTCCATGATCCGCTGGGCGTAGCGGGCCAACTCGTCGGGGCGATATTGGCCGGCTTTGTCCGCCAGGTCAGCGTCGGCGGCCTCCCGGGTTGGCAGGTCCACCTCGGCGGGCAGATGGGCGAAGAAGCTGCGGATCACCCTGATATGCCCGTCACCGATCAGCCCCCGGCGTTGGCCGGCCGCCGTCGCATGCAATTGCGGCGCCAGCGGCTCGCCGGACAGCACCCGGCGTTCACCTAAGTCCTCGGCTTCGGCGATGCGCCGGCCGGCCTCAGCATTGGTGATACGCAATCGATCGGCCAATACCGAGCGCAACGTGCCACCCAGCTCTTGCTCGTCGGCCTGCGCGACAACCTGATTGATCAATGCGTGCTGCGGGGCGCGCAGTCGGCGAGTCTCCCGTTCGAGCCGCTCCAACAACACCAGCCGCTCAGGCGAGGTCAACGCGTCATACGCATGCCCCAGAATGCGCGAGACCACCGCACCCAGCGCGTCGAAGTCCTCCTGAACCTCCTCACGGCTAGTCGCACCCATACCCCAGACACTACGAACGACCACTGACAAAAACCGCCCAAATGTGACTACTGAAACCACAGTGACACAAGGGATTTACAGAGATTCGCCGGCCGGGGCGAGCGGCCATCGTGGTCGCCGACAACAGGTCCGCAACAACTCGACGCTGCGCGAGCTCAGTGCTAGCGGCCCCTTCTGTTCCTTAGTCGCAAGCTGAGTCGCCGCCGGTTTGAGCTGGGAGTGCGCGACGTCGTGGTGTCATCGGCGGAGGTTTCCTCAGCGGTCTCGTCAGCCGCGTCTTCCGGCTCCGCCGACTCTGAATCAGCTTCGGGCGCTTCGGGCTCTTCGGCGTCTAGCTCTTCGGCGTCTAGCTCTTCGGCTTCGGCGGCCTCCGTAGCAACGGCCTCCGCCCTCATGGCCTCAGGCTTCGGCGGTTCGCTCTCGATCGCTTCTGCCACAGCGGCTTCCGCGTCCACGGCTTCTGGCTCTTCAGC
>NZ_DATJPU010000020.1:0-8019 GCF_035506235.1 Mycobacterium sp. | reverse complement strand
CACCGAGGCGCTGCGCCAGGAGATGATCCTGGCCCGCCACCCGGTGGCGGTGACCACGGTGCACCCCGGCGGAGTCAAGACCGCGATCGCCCGCAACGCCACCGTCGCGGAGGGACTCGACCGCGACCAGCTGGCCAAGCTGTTCGACAAGCGGCTCGCCACGACCAGCCCGGAAAAGGCCGCTCAGGTCATCCTCGACGCGGTCCGCAAGAAGAGGGCCCGGGTGCTGGTTGGCAACGACGCCAAGATCCTGGACCTGATGGTGCGGGTGGCGGGCCCGTATTACCAGCAGGTGTTCGGGCGCGTGATGGGCCGCTTGACGCCCAAGGTCTGACGCCTCCACCGCCGAGACTGCGCTCAGCGCGCCCGATCACGGCCGAAGCACGCACTGAGCGCAGGCTCGATGGTCGAGCAACAGTGTCTAACGGCCTAGCGGGTGTTCGGCCAGCCAGCCGCCGGCCACCGCCTGCGGGTCGGCGCCGCCGGCCACCTGCCGGCGCATGTCGGCCAGGGCCGCGGTGTCCAGCACGCCGGCCACCTCGTTGATCGCCAGCAGCTGCCGGTCACTCAACGCGTTGCGACGATACAGCGGCACCACGTTCTCGGCCCGGATGAGCGCGGGTTTGCCGTCGGCCAGCGCCACCAGGTCGGTGGGACTGGCCGGGTCGGCGGCCGTCGTCCACCCAGCGGTCAGCTGACCGGCGCGCACCGCCGCGAAAAGTGCTTCCCCCGAAGGGAATTGGCGCGCCGCGGGCAGCCGGCAGGAATCCACCGCCGCGGGTGCCCGGAATCCGTCGACGGCGCCGATCACCAGCCCGTCGCAGTGCTTGGGCAGCGCGCTCAGATCCGCGGTGAGGTCATGGCCACCCCAGGCCCGGGCGGTGGCTCGGGTGACCAGCAGCACGGGCTTGTCGTCGGCCGCGGTGGTGTAGTCGCCGGCCAGCACGCCCTCGGGCAACGCGGCGATCATCGCGCGGTAGACCTGCGCGTCGGACATCGCCACCGCGCCGGGCTGCAACCGCTGCAACGTCTGGCCGGTGAACGCGGGGACGACGGTGAACGCGCCCGAGTCCAGCTTCGCCATCGGGTCGGCGTCGGCTGCCGGTCGCGCCCCGAAACCATACGACCGCAGCGCTGCCACGTAGATGCCCGCCAGCAGCGCCGAATCGGCGTCGGGCCGGGATCCGACCACCAATTCCGGGGCGGGCCGGCGCCCGGTGTGGATGCCGCAGCCCGCCACCGCAAGCAGCGCGGCCAGCAGCAGCGCGGCCAGCCTGATCACACGGAGGTGTCTGCGGCGATCGCGACGGCGGCGGCGACAGCTTGCCCGACGCGCGGGTCCAGCGG
Source organism: Mycobacterium sp. (assembly GCF_035506235.1). Taxonomy (GTDB): domain Bacteria; phylum Actinomycetota; class Actinomycetes; order Mycobacteriales; family Mycobacteriaceae; genus Mycobacterium. Next base: position 6,672 of record NZ_DATJPU010000020.1, on the reverse strand, counting down.
GCTCGGGACGATCCGGTCGATCGCGAGGTCGTCGCTGACGACGGAGAAGATCGCCTCGGCCGCGGTCACCATCATCTTCTCGGTGATCCGGCGCGCCCCGGCGTCCAGCGCGCCGCGGAACACCCCCGGGAAAGCGAGCACGTTGTTGATCTGGTTCGGGTAGTCGCTGCGGCCGGTGGCCACCACGGCCGCGTACTTGGCCGCGACGCCGGGGTGGATTTCCGGGTCCGGGTTGGACAGCGCGAACACGACCCCGCCGGGCGCCATCGTGGCGATCAGCTCCTCGGACACCACGCCCCCCGACAGCCCGAGGAAGACGTCCGCGCCTTCGAGCGCTTCGACGAGGCCGCCGCTGAGGCCGTCCGGGTTGGTACGCCGCGCGAGATCGACCTTGACGCTGTTCATGTCCTCGCGCCCGCTGTGCAGGATGCCGCGCGAGTCGAGCACCGTGATGTCCGAAACGCCCGTCGTCAGAAGCAGATTCGTGCACGCCACCCCCGCGGCGCCGGCGCCCGAGACCACCACCCGCAGCGACGACATGTCGCGGCCCAGCAGCTTGCTGGCGCCCATCATCGCCGCCAGCACGACGATCGCGGTGCCGTGCTGATCGTCGTGCATCACCGGGCAGTCCAGCGCCTCGATGACCCGCCGTTCGATCTCGAAGCAGCGCGGGGCGGCGATGTCCTCGAGGTTGACGGCGCCGAACGTCGGCCGCAGCCGCACCAGGGTTTCCGCGATCTCGTCGGGATCCTTGGTGTCGAGCACGATCGGGATCGCGTTCAGGCCGCCGTACGCCTGGAACAGCGCGCACTTGCCCTCCATCACCGGCAGCGACGCCTCGGGCCCGATGTCCCCCAGGCCGAGCACCGCGCTGCCGTCGCTGACGACCGCGACCAGCCGGTTCGACCAGGTGTAGCGGGCGGCCAGGGTTCGGTCGGCGGCGATCGCGCGGCAAACCTGCGCCACGCCCGGCGTGTAGGCGATCGACAGGGCGCGCTGGGTGTCCAGCGGCGCGCTCAGGGCCACCGAAAGCTTCCCGCCCACGTGCGCATCGAAGATCTCGTCGTCTCCGATGGCCATCGGCGGATGCGGGATTTCTGGCATCGCATCAGGGTAAGGGCTGACCATTAGTAGGCCTAATTTCCGCTGGGGCCGCCGGCTAGATCAGGCCCAGCTCCGTGACCGCGTTGCGCTCGTCGGCAAGCTCGGCGGTCGACTTGTCGATCCGGCCGCGGGAGAACTCGTCGATCTCCAGGCCGGTCACGATCGTCCAGTTGCCGTCTTTGGTGGTCACCGGGAACGACGAGATCAGGCCCTCGGGCACGCCGTAGGAACCGTCGGAGACGACCGCCATCGACACCCAGTTGCCCTCCGGGCTGCCGAGCAGCCAGTCCCGGGACGCGTCGATGGTCGCCGACGCGGCCGACGCGGCCGACGACGCGCCGCGGGCGTCGATGATCGCGGCGCCGCGCTTGGCGACGGTCGGGATGAAGTCGTTCTCGATCCATGCCTGGTCGCCGACGACCTCGGCGGCGTTCTTGCCGCCGACCTCGGCGTGGAAGATGTCGGGGTACTGGGTCGCGGAGTGGTTGCCCCAGATCGTCATCTTCTTGATGTCGGTGACGGCGGCGCCGGTCTTGCGGGCCAGCTGGGTGATCGCGCGGTTGTGGTCGAGGCGGGTGAGCGCGGAGAACCGCTCCTTGGGAATGTCGGGGGCGTTGCTCATCGCGATCAGCGCGTTGGTGTTGGCGGGGTTGCCCGTCACGCCGATGCGCACGTCGTCGGCGGCGACGGAGTTGAGCGCCTTGCCCTGGGCGGTGAAGATCGCGCCGTTGGCCTCCAGCAGGTCGCCGCGCTCCATGCCCGGGCCGCGCGGGCGGGCGCCGACGAGCAGGGCCAGGTTCACGCCGTCGAAGATCTTGTTCGGGTCCGCGCCGATCTCGACGCCGGCCAGCAGCGGGAAGGCGCAGTCGTCGAGCTCCATCACGACGCCCTCGAGCGCCTTGAGCGCCGGCTCGATCTCCAGCAGCCGCAGCTCGATCGGACGGTCGGGCCCCAGCAGCGCGCCGCTGGCGAGGCGGAACAACAGGCTGTAGCCGATCTGGCCGGCGGCGCCGGTGACGGCGACCTTGACTGGACTTGCGCTCACGTCGAAGTGCTCCTTATGGAGAAGATCGGGATTTGTGTCGTGCTCGAAACTAGCGCACCCCGGTAGGCGCGAAACCTCCGGTCCACGGCCGCCGCGGAGTTTTCACGTCGTGTTTCACCAGGACGCGTAGCATTGAGCACCGCTTATCGGCCTGCGCTGCGATCGGAGGTGGGGGTGTTTCCCGGACCTGACGCGTTGCCCGAGGTGCTGCGACCGCTCGCGCGCGAACCGCAGGAGCCGCAGGCACACCCCGTCGAGCAGCCGCCCCACGAGAGCCTGGTCGACTGCGCGGTCTACGCCGAAGGCCACCGGCTGCCGGGGAAGTTCACCTATGCCGCCGCCCTCAACCGGGTGCGGCAGATCGAAATGCTGGGCCACGAGGCGTTCGTCTGGGTCGGCCTGCGCGAGCCGAACCCGGCCGAGATGCAGGACGTGGCGGACGTGTTCGGGCTGCACCCGCTGGCCGTCGAGGACGCCGTCTGCGCGCACCAGCGGCCGAAGCTGGAGCGCTACGACGAGACGCTGTTCCTCGTCCTGAAGACCGTCGCCTACGTCCCGCACGAATCGGTGGCCGCCGCGCGCCAGATCGTCGAAACCGGCGAGGTGATGATCTTCGTCCGAAAGGACTTCGTGGTCACCGTCCGCCACGGCGAGCACGGTGGGCTGTCCGAGGTGCGCAAGCGGGTGGAGGCCGATCCCGAGCAGTTGCGCCTGGGGCCGTACGCGGTGATGCACGCCATCGCCCACGAGGTGGTGAACCATTACCTCGAGGTAAGCCATCTGATCGAATCCGATATCGACAGCATCGAGGGTTTGGCGTTCGCCCCGGGCCGCAAGCTCGACGTGGAACCCATCTACCTGCTCAAGCGCGAGGTCGTCGAGCTGCGCCGGTGCGTCAACCCGCTGTCGGGGGCGTTTCTGCGGATCCAGCAGGAAAACAAGGACCTGATCTCCAAAGAGGTGCGGCGCTACCTGCGCGACCTCGCCGACCACCACTCCGAGGCCGCCGAGCATATCGCGAGCTACGACGACATGCTCAACTCGCTGATCCAGGCGGCGCTGGCCCGCGTCGGCATGCAGCAGAACAACGACATGCGCAAGATGGCGGCCTGGGCCGGCATCCTGGCGGTGCCCACGATGGTCGCCGCCATCTACGGCATGAACTTCCATTTCATGCCCGAGCTGAACTGGACGTGGGGCTACCCGGGGATCATGGCGTTCATGGCCCTCTTCTGTCTGGTCCTGTACTTCCAATTCCGCCGCAACAACTGGCTCTAGGCCTATTCCGCCGAGCAGACGCGAAAGCCCCCAATTCGTCGGCGTGTCGGGGGCTTTCGCGTCTTCTCGGCGAACCGTGACTCAACCCGGTTGCGCCGCGGGGCGTTTCGGGTCCAGTACGTCGACGCCGTCGTTGCGCCACGCCTGCCGCATGGCCTCGGCGCCCTTGAGCCGCACCCACGCGGCCTCGGTCGCGGTGATCGGCGTCGCCGACAGGAACTGCACCGGGTCGCGGGGCGGGTCCAGCGGCAGGTCACCGATATCGCTGTGGCCCAACAACACGGCGGTGAACGGCACCCGCCCCGTCGGCCACGCCCACAACGGTGAGCCGAGGTCGATCAGGGCATCGGCGACCAGCACGATGCCGTCGACGGCCGGGGTGGCCGCCAGCACCGCCAGGCTGCGCGCGATGCCCGTGGCGGGCCCGGGATCCCGCAGGCGCAGGACGACCTCGGCGCGGGGGCCGCGCTCCCGGTCGGCGGCCATTTCGGTCGGGTCGGTCATCGGATGGCGCGAGCACCCCAACGACACGTAGTGCACCAATCCGCCGCTGCGAAACCGCAGCACCTCGATGGGCTCGGTGCCCAGGAATGTCACGCTCGCAGAGTCAGGCTCGCCCCCGGCGAAATGGGCGCGCAGATGCGCGCGCACCTGGTCGGGGATCACTCGGCGTCAGCCGGCGGGATCGTCAGGTTAGCCCCGGTGTCGGCGTCGAATACTGCCACCTTCGTCGTGTCGAGAGCCAGCTCGACCGACTGCCCCACCGTCGCCTGCGACTCCGCCGAAACCCTTGCCACGAATTGGTTTTCGTGCACTTCGCCCTCGGCCTCCAGCTCGTCCAACTGGGCCGCGTGCACGGCGGGATCCGCGGTGGTGAAGTACACGTACTTGTCGGCGCCCAGGGATTCGACCAAGTCGACCTTCACCTCGAAGGTCAGGGCCCGGATGCGCTGGTAGCCGTCGATCAGCGCGGCGTCGGCCAGGTGCTCGGGCCGCACCCCGACGATGACGTTCTCCGGCCGCTGGTGCCGCCCGATCACCTGCTGCACCTCCGGCGCCAGCATCACCTCGCCGAAGGACAGCGTCAGCCCGGTCGGCGTCAGGCTCGCGGGAAAGAAATTCATGGCCGGTGATCCGATGAACCCCGCGACGAAAAGGTTAACGGGGCGCTCGTAAAGCTCGTCGGGAGTGCCGATCTGCTGCGCCACACCGCCGTGCATCACCACCACGCGGTCGCCCAGCGTCATGGCCTCGGTCTGATCGTGGGTGACGTAGACGGTGGTGGTGCCCAATCTGCGCTGCAGCCGGGCGATCTCGCCGCGCATCTGCACCCGCAGCTTGGCATCCAGGTTGGAAAGCGGTTCGTCCATCAGAAACGCCTTGGGGTGACGCACGATCGCCCGGCCCATCGCGACCCGCTGGCGCTGCCCGCCCGACAGCTGGGACGGCTTGCGGTCCAAAAGCTCGGTCAGATCAAGGGTTTTGGCGGTCTCCTCCACCTTCCGCGCGATATCGGCCTTCTTCATCTTCGCGAGCGTTAGCGGAAACGCGATGTTCTGCCGCACGGTCATGTGCGGGTAGAGCGCATAGGACTGAAACACCATGGCGATGTCGCGGTCCTTGGGCGCCTTCTCGTTCATCCGTTCGCCGTCGATGCGCAGCTCGCCCGACGAGATATCCTCAAGCCCGGCAATCATGTTCAGCGTCGTCGTCTTGCCGCAGCCGGAGGGCCCGACCAGGATCAGGAACTCGCCGTCGGCGATGGTGATGCTCAGGTCCTTCACCGCCGCTGCGCCGTCGGCGTAGCTCTTGTGGATGTGCTCCAACACGATCTCGGCCATCGCGCTATCCCTTCACAGCGCCAGAGGTCAACCCGGCGACAATCCGTCGTTGGAAAATTAGAACAAAAACGATGATCGGGACGGTAATCACGACGGCTCCGGCCGCGATCGACCCGGTCGGCTCCTCGAATTGCGAACTGCCGCTGAAGTTCGCGATCGCCACCGGCGCGGTGATCGCCGCCTCGGTGGCGGTCAGCGACAGCGCCAAGAGCAGGTCGTTCCAGGCGAAGATGAACACCAGGATCGCCGCGGTCACCAGGCCCGGCGCCGCCAGCGGCACGATCACCTTGCGGAACGCCTGACCCGGCGTGGCGCCGTCCATCTTGGCCGCCTTCTCCAGATCCCACGGGATCTCCCGGAAGAACGCCGACAGCGTGTAAATGGCAAGGGGCAGCGCGAAAGTGATGTACGGCAGGATCAGGCCGGGCCAGGTGTCGAACAGGCCGAGTGCGCGTTCGATATTGAACAACGGGGTGACCAGCGAGATCGCCGGGAACATGGTGATCAAAAGGGCCGCCCCGATCAGCACACGTTTGCCCGGAAAGCTCAGCCGGGCGACCGCATAGGCCGCCATCGCGCCGAGCACCACCGCGATCGCGGTGGTGATCATGCCGATCCCGATGGAGTTGATCAGCGCCGAGGTGAAGAACTCACCGCGGAAGATGCCACGGTAGTTGTCGAGGGTCACCGACGACGGAATCAGCTTGCCGTCCTTGACCTTTGACGTCGGCTTGAGCGACAGCGACAGGATCCACAGCACCGGAACAATCGCATACACCAAGACCAGCGTGTCCAGAACGGCCCAAACGGCGGCGCGCCGAGCGCCCACCGGCTCACCGGCCATCGGCGTCACCGCCCGGTGCGGCGGCACCGAACACCTTGATGTAGACGAGCGCGATGATGCCCACGCAACAGAAGATCAGCACGCTGATCGCCGAGCCCAGGCCCACGTTGAAGCCCTTGAACAGGTTGTCGTAGCCCAGGATTGACACCGAGTCGGTGTTGTTGGCACCGTCGGTCAGCACGTAGATGTTGTCGAAGATGCGGAAGGCGTCCAGCGTCCGGAACAGCAGCGCCACCACCACTGCCGGCTTGATGATCGGCAGGATGATCCTGGTCAGCCGCCGCCACGCGCCGGCCCCGTCGACCTGCGCGGCTTTCAACAGGTCCTCGGGCACCAGCGCCAGCCCGGCCAGCAGCAGCAAAGACATGAACGGCGTGGTCTTCCAGACCTCGGCCAGCACGACGATGCCCAGCGACGGAATCTGTTGCGTCAGCGGGGCGCTGCCTTGCGGCAGCAGGTTGGCCAGGTAGCCGGTCCCCGGTGTCCAGGCGTAGTACCAGCTGTAGGACGCGACGACGGTGACGATGCCGTAGGGGATCAGCACCGCGGTGCGCACCAGG
>NZ_DATJPU010000019.1:0-2305 GCF_035506235.1 Mycobacterium sp. | reverse complement strand
GTTGAACCACGGGGTGATGCTGTCCTGCGGCGGGATGATGCGCGGCCGGTCCGCCTTGATGTCGCCATTCTCAAAATTGATCTTGATGCTGGTGTGGAAGGAGGGGTTGCGGAAAAGCTGCGGGTCGAAACGAATCGCGGTGGTGTAGCGCTTGTCCTTTTGCCAGGCCTGCTTCTGCTCGTATTTGTGGTCGTCCCACAGACCGTCGACGCGGATCGCCAGCACGTCCGGCAGAAGATTTACATTCAGATCAATGCTGTCGCGCACGGTGCCGTAGGAGCCGACGCGGTTTTCCACGCTCCCCATGTCGCGGTATTCGGCGCTGCGGGTGGAGGCGTTGACGATGCCGGCCGGGCTGCCGAGGCCGAAGAGGAACGAGTTGGGCCCGCGCAAGATGTCGATGCGGTCGACGTTGTAGGAGTCCCACGGGATGTCCGTGACGAAGAAATCGCGGGTGAGGTCGGCCGCAGCCAGGCCGCGCACGCGCTGGGCGCCGGCGGGGGCGCGCAGGGTGGACGACTCATCGACGCTGGTGCCGTTGCCCAGGCCGGCGTAGGTGCCGCGGGTGCCCGCCACCTCCGCGTCGGTCGTGTACTGGAGCAGCGTGCCGTTGTCGGTCGCGCCGATGTCGTCGAGAAACTCCTTGGTCAGCACGCTGATCGAGGCGCCGACGTCCTTCAAATCCGTGCGAATGCGCGTGCCGGCGAGGGTGTCGTACGCCTGGTAGCCGACGTTGCGCGACGTGCTCACCTCGAAAGGATTCAGGCGGACGATTTCCTCGCCGCTCGGGTTCGCCGGGCTCGTAGTGGCTGCAGTCGTCGTGGGGGAGGCCTGGGTGGCCGCGCTCGGCGCGGTCTGGGCTTGCGCCCAGGATACGGTGGCCAAACCAATCGCCGCCAAAGCAGCGACGCGCAAAGCGGGCAGCGGGCCCGCGCACTTGAGGACGGTGTTCATACGTGTTAGGGGTCTGAATTTGGCGACACACAGAGGCGGCGCCGAAAGCTACGGTGAATGGCTAATGGGGTATGCCAAAACGCTATAAAGCTACGATGAACATCATATCCTATGTCGTTCAAAAACAAGTTCGTTCTAACAGTAGACCAAGCGACACCTGAATTGCGCCCGACTGCGCCCAGGTCTGTCGCCTCTGATTTGGGCGCAGCCATTTGGTCGTGCGCATCGTCCCGGGCGGCACCGCGGCCGAGTCCTTCGGACTGGGAGCGCAGTTCCCTCGCCCCCCATGCCCTTCGCCGGCGTGGTCGTCGCGAATGGAGGGAGCCGACGTTTTTCTGCCCGCGCCGTCCGGCGGGGGATCTCCGCCCGTCACCGCCCCGACCCGCGGGTGGTTGTGGTGGACCTTGGTGCTGGTGCCAGCGCCACGGTCTGCCCGCGCCCGCTCACTTCCGGCGCCACAGGGTGACGCTGCTCATATGTTCGTACGGCGGGAGCAGGTGGAAGCCGCCGGTCACGATCACCGGCACGCCGTTGCCGTCGAGATCGCCCACCGCGGCCGTGATGAGTTGAATTGGCCGGTGGGCGAGGACCACCGGCGTGAAATCGCCGTGGCCGTCGTTCAGCCAGGCCATCATCGAGACCGCGTGGGGATCGCTCCAGTCGGCGTAGCAGCTGACCGCCAGCAGGTCGATCGTGCCGTCGCCGTTCAGGTCCGCCGCACAGGGCGAAAACGCCCCCGGCAGGTCGCCCACGCGGTGGAAAAGGAACTGGCCGTGGCCGCGGTTTTCCAGCCACTGGATGCCATGCCACGGCCGCGAGCCGGGCACGGCGTAATCGAACCCGTCGCCGTTGGTGTAGATGAGGTCGGGTCTCCCGTCCTGGTTCACGTCGGCCACGGCGAGCCCGCTGCTCCCATAATCCTCGTTGGTCGAGCCCCAGAGGATGGCGTCCTTGAACTGTCCGTGGCCGAGGTTGTGGAACCAGTGCACCTCCTCCCACTCCTGCGAGATCAGCGCGGCGAAATCCGGGGCCCCGTCGCCGTCGAAGTCCGCCACCGGCGTGTGGATGCACCCCGACTGCGTGTTCACGATGTGGCTCTCGAACCGCCAGCCGCCCTGGTTTTCCATCCAGCGGGTCTCGCCCTGATCGTAGCCGAACTGGCCGACGACCAGATCGAGGCGGCCGTCGGTGTGGCCGGCGAGGTTGGCGGCCCGGACGTCCGTCACCCGGGCCACGTGATCGATCAGGACGTGTTTCCGGAAATGCCGGTTGTCGAGGTTCTCCAGCACGACCACCGCCCCGATCCGGTCGTTGTTCGGCGTGATCTGCCCCATGCTGGCCACGAGCACGT
>NZ_DATJPU010000018.1:0-89771 GCF_035506235.1 Mycobacterium sp. | reverse complement strand
ACCCCGCTGAAGGTATCGCCGGCCAGAATTCCCGCGGACTAGCTCCTCCGTGCTAGGCCCGGTACGCAGTGGGTACGCAGGAGAATTTTTCGCAACTTATCGCTACCGTCTCACTCAACGGTTTGACCACCGGTTTCATCGCCAAACCAACGCAGCAAACGGCAACAAACACCTGGAAGGAGTCTGGAATAGATGCCAAGCCGCAGAAGGTTGAGCGGGCATGACCCGCGCCGGCGACGATGCAGCGCGAAGTAATGAGGAGGAGCGGCGCCCATGACCGAGGTTCCTGACACCGGCACCCTCAACGCGTTCAACACGAGCATCATCGACGAATTCCGGTCCAACGAGGGCAAGGTCGGCGGCCAGTTCGAGGGCGCCAACCTGCTGCTGCTGACCACGACGGGCGCCAAGTCCGGCCAGGCCCGCATCAACCCCCTGGCCTACTTCCGCATCGACGGCAAGCTGATCATCATCGGCTCCTTCGCCGGCGCCCCCGTCAACCCGGCGTGGGTGCACAACCTGCGGGCCAACCCGGCGGCGCGCGTGGAGATCGGGACGGACGCGTTCGACGTCACCGCCCACGAGCTGCCGCCCGCCGAGCGCGACGAGCTCTTCGAGAAGGTCGCCGCCGCGGCGCCCGGCTTCGCCGAGTACCAGTCCAAGACCGACAGGGTGATACCGCTGTTCGAGTTGCAGCCGGCCTGACGCCGTGAACGCCGCACGCGCGGGCATCAAACGGCTCCGCGCCGTGTGGTTCACGCTCGTGCAGACCGCGGTCGCGGCGGGCCTGTCCTGGTACCTCGCACACGACCTGCTCGGTCACCCGCAGCCGTTCTTCGCGCCGATCGCCGCCGCGGTGTCCCTGTCGGTCAGCAACGTGCTGCGCGCGCAGCGCGCCATCCAGATGATGGTCGGCGTGACCCTGGGGATCGGGGTGGGCGTCCTGGTGCAGGCGCTGCTCGGGCCCGGCGCCCTGGCCATCACGGTCGCGGCGCTGCTCGCGCTGTTCGCCGCGGTGTTCATCGGCCACGGCTACATCGGCCAGGGGATGATGTTCGCCAACCAGACGGTCGTCTCGGCGATTCTGGTGCTCGCCCTGTACCGCAGCAACGTCGGTTTGGAACGCTTCTACGACGCGCTGATCGGCGGCGCCGTGGCGATCGTCTTCGCCGTCCTGCTGTTCCCGGCCGACCCGTTGCTGGTGCTGCGCAGCGCGCGCGTCGGCGTGCTGGGCGTGCTGCACGGTGTGCTGTCGCGGGCGGCGGACTTCGCCGCCGGACGCCGTGAGCCCCCGCCGGACTGGCCGCTGTCGGCCGTCGACCGGGTGCATCAACAGCTCGGCGGTCTCATCGAGGCGCGCACCACCGCCCGTCAGGTCGTGCGCGTCGCGCCGCGACGCTGGGGCCTGCGCGATGCCGTGCGGGCCGCCGACCACCAGGGCGTGCACGTGGCGCTGCTCGCCGGCTCGGTGCTGGAGCTGGCCCGGGCCGTCGCTCCCGGCGGCCCAGCTGGTGATGGCGGCTGCGCCCGGCTGCCGCAGCCGGTGCACAGCGCGCTGGTGGCGCTCGCGGCCGCGACGGCCCTCGCCGACTCCGACCCCGCCGGGGCGTGCGCCTACACCGCGTCGGCGCGCCATCATGCGTCGGAGCTGCATGCGGGGGCCCGTGAGAAAACGCAGGTGGTGCTCGCCGACGCCGTCCAGGCCTGCGTCGACGACCTGCAGCGGGTCATCGACCTGCGTCAGACGTGAGGGTCACATGGAGTCGGCCAGGTACTCCTGGACGAGCTTCTTCGGCGCCTGCGTCAGCCACGCCTCGGTGATCACCTCCACGAGGTCGCGCACCGCGATCTCGTCCAGCCTGATCAGCACCGCCGGGTAGCCGTCGAAGTGCGGGGTGGTGAAGTAAACCCCCGGCTCGTCGGCGATCAGCGCGAACTTGACGCCCTCGTCGGACACCCGCACGCCGAGGATGTCACCCTCGGGCGGCTCGACGCCGCTGTCCGCCAGCGCCTCGCGGTCCGAGGGGCGCAGTGGCCGCTCCCACGCCAGCAACTTCTTGCCGACCCGCCACTCGTGCGGTGACGGCTCGGAGGTAAGTGCCAGCTCACCCACGATGCGGGCGACGTCGTTCCACGTGGCCACCTCTCGATTGTGCTCCCGCTTCGGCGCGCTTGGCTCGCGATCGGCAAACGGGGTGTGGTGGGATCAGCCTTGTGTCAGAAGCCTTGCTGGGAGATCAGGCCCGCCGGCATCGGGTCACCCACCGCACCGAGTACCGCTATTCCGACGTCGTGACCAGCTCTTATGGCCGCGGCTTCCTCACGCCGCGGGACTCGCAACGCCAGCGCTGTGTCGCGCATCGGCTGACCGTCGACCCGGCCCCCGCCGACAGCTCCACCAGCGTCGACAGCTACGGCAACATCAGCTCCTACTTCCACGTCACCAAGCCGCACCGGGCCCTGACCGTCACCAGCGACTCCATCGTCGACGTGTATCCGCCGCCGCCGGAGCGGTACCGCAGCGGGCCGGCGGTGCACCCGTGGGAGGGCGCCCGCCCGGCCGGACGCCGGGGAGCGCTGGCGACCGAGTTCGCCCTCGACCTGAACCCGCCCGAGATCACCGACGCGGTCCGCGAGTATGCGGCCCCCAGTTTCGCGCCGGGGCGAGCCCTGGTCGACGTGCTGCGCGACCTCGCGTCGCGGATTTTCGCCGACTTCACCTACCGCTCGGGGTCGACGACGATTTCCACCGGGGTCAACGAGGTTCTGGCGGCCCGGGAAGGGGTATGTCAGGACTTTGCGAGGCTGGCGATCGCCTGCCTGCGCGCCAACGGTCTGGCGGCCAGCTACGTGTCCGGGTATCTGGCCACCGACCCGCCACCGGGAAAGGATCGGATGATCGGTATCGACGCCACCCACGCCTGGGCGGCCGTGTGGACCCCCCAGGAGCCGGGCCACTTCGAGTGGCTGGGGCTCGATCCCACCAACGACCAGCTGGTCGACGAGCGCTACATCATCGTCGGGCGCGGGCGCGACTACGCCGACGTCCCGCCGCTGCGCGGCATCATCTACACCAACTCCGAGCACAGCGTGATCGACGTCGCCGTCGACGTGGTGCCCTTCGCGGGGGATGCGCTGCATGCGTGACTTCCACTGCCCCAGCTGCGGCCAGCGCCTGACGTTCGAGAACTCGGCGTGCCTGTCGTGCGGCAGCGCGCTGGGGTTCTCCCTCGAGCAGATGGCCCTGCTGGTCATCACGTCCGGCGCTGAGGGCGACCGCACCGGTTTCGTCAGCGCCGATGAATACGAGCTGTGCGCCAATCGCCATCTGGCCGAATGCAATTGGCTGGTGCCCAAGAGCCTTCCCGGCGGCCTGTGCACGTCGTGCGCGCTCACCCTGGAGCGCCCCAACGACACCGACGCCGAGGGCCTGGCCGCGTTCGCCCGCGCCGAGGCGGCCAAGCGCCGGCTGATCGCCGAGCTGCACGAGATGAAGCTGCCGATCATCGGGCGCGACCGCGATCCGGACTACGGGCTGGGTTTCCGCCTGCTGTCGAGCGCGCACGAGAAGGTGTTCACCGGCCACGAAAACGGCGTCATCATACTGGATCTCGCCGAGGGCGACGACGTGCACCGCGAGCAGCTGCGGGTCGAGATGGAGGAGCCGTACCGGACGCTGCTCGGGCACTTCCGCCACGAGGTCGGCCATTACTACTTCTACCGGCTGATCACCCCGTCGGGCGAGTACGTGGCGCGGTTCAAGGAGCTGTTCGGCGATCCCGACGCCGACTACCAAGAGGCCCTGGACCGGCACTATCGCGACGGCGCGCCCGACGGTTGGCAGGAAAGCTTCGTGTCGTCATATGCGACGATGCACGCCGCCGAGGACTGGGCCGAGACGTTCGCCCACTACCTGCACATCCGCGACACCCTGGACACCTCGGCGTGGTGCGCGTTCGCGCCGGCGTCGGCGACCTTCGACCGTACGCCGCTGGGCCCCAGCGCCTTTCCCACCATCATCGAGATGTGGCTGCCGCTGTCGTGGTCGCTGAACATGGTGAACCGCTCGATGGGGCACGACGACCTGTACCCGTTCGTGCTGCCGGTGGCCGTGTTGGACAAGATGCAGTTCATCCACGACGTGATCGACGAGGTGACCTCGGAGCTGAGCGGGCCCGCCGCTGTGGCCGGCTAGGCCGGCATCACCCGGCGTACGTCGGGGCCCCACAGCGGCTGGATGCCGCCCGGCAACCGCAGTTGCGTGTCGGCGATCACCTCGGCCAGGTTGCGCAGCTCGGAGTGGATGGCGTCGAGCAGTTCGGCCAGCATCGCGCGGCGGCCGTCGCTGACCGCCTCCAGCTCCTCGGGGTGCGACCGGCGCAACTGGGTGCCGATCTCCTCGACCAACCGCTCGGGGCGCGACGACCCCGACGAGCTGGGCAGGTCCTTGAGGTCGGTCCGCAGCCGCTCCAGCTGATACAGCAGCGACCGCGGGTTGCTGGCGTCATAGAGCATCAGTTCGGCCACGGCCGCCACGCTGACCTTGCCCACGGTGCGGCGCCGGTAGCTCACCGACGATTCGCACGCCACCAGCGTCGCCTCGATGATCGTCTGCTCGGCGGGCGCGCTGCGGACGTCGGTCAGCGTGGCACGCAACAGCGCGGTCAGCCACAGGCCGCGTTCGATGCGTTTGCCGATGTCCATCATCGTCCAGCCAACGTCGCGCACCATCGACTCGCCGGCCACCCCCGACAGCGTCAGCATCCCGGCCAGCGTCTGCGCCTGGGCCGACGCGAGCAGGGCGTCCGCCTCGGCCAGCGAGTCCGGTGGGTCGGGCCGCAGCGCCGTCGCGCGCTCCACCCCGGCCAACACCATCCAGGTGTCGTTGGACAACTGGTCGCGCACCGCCCGGGCGGCCAGCGCCAGCCCCTCCACCGCCTGCACCAGGGATCCGGGCCGGTTCGGGTCCACCGTTAGCGACCACAGCGTCGAGGGGGCGACGGCGATCGTCTCGGCCTGATCGACGGTGTCGCCGGTGTCGCTGCCGGTGATGCGGCCCAGCGCGGCCATCAGCACCGGCACGCACTCGCTTTCCTCGGTGTCCTGATGGTGCCGGTACACGTGGAAGCGGTCGCGGGCGACGATCAGCAACCGGGCGGTCTGCTCGGCGCGCTCGCCGTAGCGTCCCATCCAGAACAGGTCGGACAGCACGCGCGGGGAGCTGACACCCCAGGTGCCGGCGGCAGTCTTGGCCGGCTGCGGCGCCGACGGGAGCCTGACCGTCTCGGCCCGCGCGCGCTCCGTCGGGCGCACCCAGACATCCTTCGCCGCAACGGTTTTCAGCGTGTATGCGGCGGGCCCGGGGGCCAGCACGTAGCCGGCGCCGCCGATCATCGGCGCATAGCCGCCGCGCTGGGCCACGGTGAACAGCCGCATGCCGACACCGGCCGACGACAACACGCCGGCATGGTCGGTGGGCGCCGACGAGAACTGCGGCAACTCCTGGCCGACCCATTGCCACGGCATGTCCTCGATGCGCGCGGCCAGCTCGGCCAGTTGGGCGGACGAAAGCGTCGGCCCGACAAGGGTTTTCCCGCCGACGGTGGACTTGATCAACAGCGACGAGAGGTTGGCCAGCAGATGCGAGCATTCGCCCGCGATGCCGCCCCAGTAGAGCGGCGCGGTCTGCAGCAGCGGCTCCTGGCCGAGCAGCCGCTCGGCCAGCTCGGGCAGAAACCGCAGCAGCCCGGGGCTTTCCAGGATGCCGCTGCCCAGCGTGTTGACGACGGTCACCGTCCCGCGGTGTTGCGCCTCCACCAGGCCGACGACACCGAGCCGCGAATCGGCGCGCAGGTCCAGCGGGTCCGTGTACTCGGCGTCGACCCGGCGCAGGACCACGTCGACGCGTTTGAGCGTGCCCAGCGAGCGCATCCACAGCTTGCCGTCGCGCACCACCAGATCCGCGCTCTCCACCAGCGGGAAGCCCAGCAGGGTGGCCAGATACGCCTGGTCGAAGGCGGTCTCCGAATAGATGCCGGGGCTGAGCACCACGACGACCGGGTCCTGGGCGACGTCGGGCGCGGCGTCGATGAGCGCCAGCCGCAACGCCTGCGCGAACGGCGTCGTCGGCCGCGGCGCCATCCTTTCGTAGAGGTCGGGCATCGAGTGCGCCACCACGCGCCTGTCAGCCAGCGCGTAGCCGGCGCCCGACGGCGCCTGGGTCCAGTCGGCGTTGACTCCGAAACTCCCGTCCGGCAGCCGGCTGACGTCGCAGGCGTGCATGAAGAGCTGGTGGTGCCCAGGAATCTCGATGCCGTTGGCGGGGCGCACGTAACCGGGGTGGGCGAAGACCAGCTGCGGCGGCAGGACGCCCTCGGTGAGCAGGCTGCGGGGCCCGTACAGGTCGGCGAGCACGGCGTCGAGCAGGCGGGACCGCTGCACCAGCCCCGCCTCCAGGACGTCCCAGTCGGCGGCGGAAACCACGATCGGCAGCGCGTCCAGTCGCCAGGGCCGCGGCTCCAGCCCGCCGTCGCGGCCCGCGTCGACCTCGGTGTAGGAGATGCCGTCGTTGTCGATCAGGCTGTCCACCACCGAGCGCAGCCGGTCGAGCCCGGCGCGGCCGCGCTCGGCCACGGCGTCGGCCAGCTCCGACCACGTGGCCCGCACGTCGCCCTCGCGGTCGACGAACTCGTCGTATGCAACTTCCGGGCCGATCCCCGGGCCGTGCCGGAGGTCGAAGAGCGACTCCTGGGCCCGCGCGGTCCGGTACCCGGCCAGCAGCCGGTCGGCGTCGTAGTGGCCGCCGGTGTCCAGTGCCGCGTCGGGAAGCACCATTACTGCTGCACGGTACGGACGCGCCGCAGGTCAAGGATGCCCGGCGCGCCGATGTCGGTGAATATCCTGGCCTGGCGCTCCCTGATGGCGGACAGGTCCAGCTTGCCCGGGGTGAAGCCGGTGGCCTCGAAGCGGCGGGCGCGGCGCGACTCGGCCTCGACCGCGTTGACCGGCGGCTCGTCGTAGGCCCGGCCGCCGGGATGGGCGACGTGGTAGGTGCAGCCGCCGCGCGACGTCCCGGTGGTGAGGTCGACCAGCTCGAACTGCAGCGGGACGTCGGTGCTGATGGTCGGGTGCAGCGCGCTGGGCGGCTGCCAGGCCTTGAACCGCACGCCACCGACGTGGATGTCGGGGTTGTCGGTGGCCAGCAACGGCACCGGGTAGCCGTTGGCCGTCACCACGTAGCGGTGCCGGTCGGCGCCGATGACGCGGATCTGGATGCGTTCGACCGACGAGTCGACGTAGCGGGCGGTGCCGGTGGCGGTGGCCTCCTCCCCGAGGGTGTTCCACGGTTCGATCGCCCCCCGCAGCTCGATCTCCACGCCGTCGAAGACCGCGGTGCCGATGCGCGGGAAGCGGAATTCGGTGAACGGGTCCAGCCAGCTGGTCTCGAAGGGTATGCCGTGCGCGCGCAGGTCGGCGGCGACGTCAGCGATGTCGTGAATCAGAAAGTGCGGCAACAGGTATCGCCCGTGCAGGTTGGCGCCGTGCCGGATCAGCGGGGCGCGCAGCGGTTCGTCCCAGAACCACGCCACCAGCGAACGCACCAGCAGCGACTGCACCATCGCCATGCGCAGGTGCGGCGGCATCTCGAAGCCGCGCAGCTCCAGCAGGCCGAGCCTGCCGCGGGGGCTGTCGGGGCTGTAGAGCTTGTCGACGCAGAACTCGGCGCGATGGGTGTTGCCGGTGATGTCGGTCAGCAGGTGCCGCAGCGCGCGGTCCGTCACCCAGGGCTTCGCTGTGCTTTTCGGCCCGCCGCCCCCCAGCCGCGCGATCTCCGCGAACGCGATCTCGAGCTCGTACAGCGCCTCGGAGCGGCCCTCGTCGACCCGCGGCGCCTGGGATGTGGTGCCGACGAACCGCCCGGCGAACAGATACGACAGCGATGGGTGCCGCTGCCAGTAGGTCAGCAGCGAGACCAGCAGGTCGGGGCGGCGCAGCAGCGGCGAGTCCGCGGGCGTCACCCCGCCCAGCGTGATGTGGTTGCCGCCGCCGGTGCCGCCGTGGGTGCCGTCGACGTCGAACGACTCGGTGGACAGCCGCGCCAGCCGGGCCTGTTCGTAGAGGCTTTCCAGCAGCAGCGTCTGTTCGGCGAAGCTGGCGGTGGGCGGGACGTTGACCTCGATCACCCCGGGGTCCGGGGTGATCGTCACCGACCTCAGCCGCGGGTCCGGCGGCGGGCCGTAACCCTCGATCACCACCGGGCGGTCCGCCTTGGCCGCCGCGGCCTCGACCCGGGCGACGAGGTCCACGAAGTGTTCGAGGGCATCGGTGGGCGGCAGGAAGAGGTGCAGCAGGCCCCGGCGGACCTCGGCAACCATCGCGGTCGGCGGCGCCGAGCCGGGATCGACGACCGCGGCGTCGCTCGCGGTGCCGTCCGCCGTCAGCTCGCGCCCGGCGGACAGGGGGTCGGCGTCGAACCTCGCGCGCGGGGGCCGCCAGCTGATCGAATCCAGCGGCAGCCGCAGACCCGCCGGCGAATCGCCTTCCAGCAGCACGAGGCGGCCGCGGCGCAGCCGCCAGTTCGCGCTGGCCCAGCCCGTGTCGTCGTCGCGGCGGTGCAGCGGCAACACGAAAGCGGCAGGGGTCCCGGTGGATTCGTCGAGGCGCGCCAGCAGCGCGGCGCGAGCCGCCGCGGTGTCGGCTTCGGGGCCGAGGTCGTCACCCGGGTCAACCGGGCCGCCCTGGGGCTTGCGCACCTCGGCGGCCAGCCGGGCCAGCGGGTCCTCGTAGGCAGGCCGCACCTGGGCGGGCGGCAGCCCGAAGCCGTCGGCCACCCCGGCGAGCACGTCGTAAGCCGCGTCGGCGGGCAGCAGCCTCGGTGACTCACTCCAGGGGTCGGCCAGCAGCGCGCCGTCGTTCCACAGTGCTCGCCCGTCGGTGCGCCAGTAGAGCGCAATCTGCCAGCGCGGCAACGGTTCTCCCGGATACCACCTGCCCTGCCCGCGCTGGATCAGCCCCTGCGGGGCCCACGCCTCCTTCAGCCGGACGGCCAGGTCGGAGGCCCGCTGCCGCTTGTGCGGGCCGTCGGCGGCGGTGGTCCACTCCTCACTGACCTGGTTGTCCACCGAAACGAACGTCGGTTCGCCGCCGACGGTGAGCCGGACGTCGGCGGCGGCCAGTCGCTCGTCGACGCGCCGCCCGGCGTCGCAGATCGCCCGCCAGGCCTCGTCGGGGTAGGGCAGCGTGACGCGCGGGTCCTCGTGGACGCGGGTGACGGTGTTGGAGAACTCCAGCGTCGCTTCGCAGGGCTCGGTGCCGCCGCTGATGGGCGCCGCGGTCGCCGGGTGCGGGGTGGCGGCCAGCGGGATGTGGCCCTCGCCGGCGAACAGCCCCGACGTCGGGTCCAGCCCGATCCAGCCCGCGCCGGGGATGTACACCTCGGTCCACGCGTGCAGGTCGGTGAAGTCGGCGGCCGGTCCCGGCGGCCCGTCGAGGGCCTCCACGTCGGAGGCCAGCTGCACCAGGTAGCCGGACACGAAGCGGGCGGCCAGCCCGAGCTGGCGCAGGATCGACACCAACAGCCACGCCGTGTCCCGGCACGAGCCCACCCCGTTGCGCAACGTGAAATCCGGTGTCTGCACGCCGGGTTCCATCCGCAGGCTGTAGGCGACGTCCGCGTTGACGGCGCGGTTGAGCGCGACCAGGAAGTCGATGGTGCGCGTGCCGTCGCGCACCGTGAAGTTCTGCAACCACGCCCGCACGAGCTCGCCGGGGCCCGAACCGTCACCGTCCTCGTCGACGGGCCGCAGGTAGGGCTTGAGGTCGTCGGCCAGCGCCCTGGGGTAGGTCCACCCACCCTGTCCGGCGGAGGGGGCCCACGTCTCGGCCCAGTCCTCGATGAAGAAGTCGAACGGGTTGATCACCTTCAGGTCGGCGATGAGCCCGACGGTGATGGTCAGCCGGCTCGTCGGGTTCGGAAACACCAGCCGGGCAAGGAAGTTGCCCACCGCGTCCTGCTGCCAATTGACGAAGTGGTCACCCGGCTCGACCCGCAACGAGTACGCCTCGATCGGCGTGCGGCAGTGGGGCGCCGGGCGCAGCCGCACCACGTGCGGGTACACCCGGACCAGCCGGTCAAAGGTGTAGCTGGTGCGGTGCTCCAGCGCAACTTTGATGCTCATCCGCTGATCTCATCACAAGCGTGACAAGCCCGCAGCGCAGCGGATTTCGCCTGCCGTGCCTATCCGAACTGCGGGCCCGGCGGTGTGCCGGGTGGCGGTCCGGCCTGGTAGCCGCCCGGCTGCTGCAGCGGGACCACCGGGCCGCCGGACAGCTTGCGGTAGGTGTAGATCAGCACGAGCGCGGCGACGGGTCCGCCGACGAGCAGGCCCACCGCGCAGGCCAACAGGCCGACGACGACGGCGGCCACCTGGACCAGCCACGCCAGCAGGGCGTTCGCGAAGTTCGACGAGACGGTCGAGAAGCTGGACTTCAGCCCGTCGATGGCGCTCTGCGATCGATCGATGACGAACGGGATGGTGAACTGCGCGAAGATGCCCACGATGAGGCCGGGGATGATGAAGCAGGCCGAGGCGATCGAGGTCAGGATTCCGACGATGATCGCCGCCAGGATCACCATGCCGATGTTGCGCGGCTTGAAGAACGACCCGACGCCCACCGGCCGGCCATCGGCGATGTCGAGGACCCCGGACAGGAACGCGGATTGGGCGTAGATGCCCACCGCGTAGACGAGGACGTAGCCGACGATCATGAGGGCCAGCCCGACGGCGCTGACGTTCGCGGTGGTGGTGTCGTAGCCGTCGGAGTTGGTTGTGGTGGTGGTCGAGCCCATGCTGCCGCCGATCGGGATCAGGGCGTAGGCGGCGCCGGACAGCACCAGGTAGATGAAGGTGGCCACGATCAACGGCGTCGAGTTCTGCATGAACTTGCCCCACGCCCAGCGGAACGCCTCGCCCACGCTGAACTGCGGGCCCGGCTGTGCGGGAGGGGCGCCGTAGCCGGGCTGCGGCGGATAACCGGCCTGCGGCGCGCCGTAGCCGGGGGGCGGGGGTGCGCCGTAGCCGGGGGGCGGGCCGGAAGGGCTGTAGCCGCCGGGCGGCGGGCCGTAACCGGGGCCCGGCGGCGGGCCGGGCTGCGGGGGCGGTGCGCCGTATCCGGGCGGTGGCGGGTAGCCGGGTGGGTGGTGCCCTCCACCTGGGGGGACGTTCTCGCCTGGGTACTCGGGAGGCTGGCTCATGTCCGTCCTAGCTGTTGGATTCAACTTGTGGGCACGCGCATCCAAACTCGGCAAACGGCAACTTAGCAAATAAGTGCGCGGTACGCGCGGATTGATCGCACGCCGGCTCGGGCGGCGCGCCCCGTCGCCCCGACGTGGTATGCCTAAAACCGTGTCCGACGGTCTGTTTGACTTTCCCGGCGCACCGCAGACAACCGACCACGGTCTGGGCGTGTCGGGAGGTGCGCCGCTGGCCGTGCGGATGCGGCCGGCATCGCTGGACGAGGTGGTCGGGCAGGACCACCTGCTGGCACCCGGATCGCCGCTGCGCCGCCTGGTCGAGGGCTCGGGCGTGGCGTCGGTCATCCTGTACGGGCCGCCCGGCAGCGGGAAGACGACCCTGGCCGCGCTGATCTCGCAGGCGACCGGCCGCCGGTTCGAGGCGCTGTCGGCGCTGTCGGCGGGGGTCAAGGACGTTCGGGCCGTGATCGACGTCGCGCGTCGCGCTCTCCTCAGCGGTGAGCAGACCGTCCTCTTCATCGACGAGGTGCACCGGTTCTCCAAGACCCAGCAGGACGCCCTGCTCTCCGCGGTGGAGAACCGGGTGGTGCTCCTGGTCGCCGCGACCACGGAGAACCCGTCGTTCTCCGTGGTGGCGCCGCTGCTGTCACGGTCGCTGATCCTGCAGTTGCGACCGCTGAGCTCCGACGATATCCGCACCGTGGTGCAGCGCGCGATCGACTCCCCGCGCGGCCTGGGCGGGACGGTCGCCGTGGCGCCCGGGGCCGTCGACCTGCTGGTGCAGCTGGCCGCCGGCGATGCCCGCCGCGCCCTGACCGCGCTGGAGGTCGCTGCCGAAGCCAGCGAGGCCGTCAGCGTCGAGACCATCGAGCAGTCCCTGGACAAGGCCGCGGTGCGCTACGACCGCGACGGCGACCAGCACTACGACGTCATCAGCGCCTTCATCAAGTCGGTGCGTGGCTCCGACGTCGACGCGGCGCTGCACTACCTGGCCCGCATGCTGGTCGCGGGGGAGGACCCGCGGTTCGTCGCGCGCCGGCTGATGATCCTGGCCAGCGAGGACATCGGCCTGGCCGACCCGACCGCGCTGCCGACCGCGGTCGCCGCCGCCCAGACCGTGCAGCTGATCGGCATGCCCGAGGCCCAGCTGACGCTGGCCCACGCCACCATCCATCTGGCCACCGCACCCAAATCGAACGCGGTCACCACCGCGCTGGCTGCGGCGATGGGCGACATCAAGGCGGGCAAGGCCGGGCTGGTGCCGCCCCACCTGCGCGACGGGCACTACTCCGGGGCCGCGGGGCTGGGCAACGCCCAGGGCTACCGGTACTCCCACGACGATCCCGATGGCGTTGTGGCGCAACAATATCCGCCGGACGAGCTGGTGGGCGTGGATTACTACCGGCCCACCGGCCGCGGCGGCGAACGTGAGCTGGCCGGCCGGGTGGACCGGCTGCGCGCGATCATCCGCAAGAGGGGACGGGCATGATGAAGACGTTTACCGACGAGGAGATGGGCCGGCTGCTGCCCACCGCCAGGGAATACAGCGTCGTGATCCTCAAGCGCGGCCCGAGGTTCGGCGACGAGTCGTCGCCGGGCCTCATCTGGGAGCACGGCCGGCGCAACTTCGGCCTGCGCGACGACGGCGTGCTCGCGGTGGTGCTGCCGGTCACCGACGAGTCCGACGTCTGCGGCATCGGGGTGTTCGCCGCGACGGTCGACGAAACCGCCGCCATCATGGGCGAGGACCCCGGGGTCGCGGCGGGGGTCTTCACCTACCAGGTGCACCCCTGCCGGGGGTTCCCCGGGGACACCTTGCCCTGAGCCGCCCTACGCGGCTCAGACCAGCTCGGGCACCCGCAGGTGGGCGATCGCCAGCTCGAACTCGGCCACGTCGACCACCTCGGCGCCCAGGTCGCGGACGCGCCTGCTGCGCAACTCGGTGGCCCGGTCGCGGTTACGGGCCATCGCGTCCATGCTGTCGAACGTCGAGCAGGACACCGCCCGGCGGCACGCGGGGTGATCGACCATCAGGCTGGCGCTGCAGAACCCGTCGAGCTTCTCCATCTCCGGGAGCACCGACATCCGGTAGAAGTCCAGCGAACGGCTCAGCTGATCGGGCACCACCTTGAGCCAGGTGGCCCGCACGCACGCCCCGTCCTGCGAGTGGTGGTCGCGGTGCAGCAAAGCGATGTCCCACTCTTCGACCTTGGCGCTGCCGTCGAACATCAGCGCGGCGCGATCGCGGATCGGCGCCACCCGCTCGGCGCCGGCGCGCATCGCCTCCATCGTCTGCCAGGCGCTGGTCGCGATGCATCTGCCGGACTGGCGGTCCACCAGCAGCGACAACCCGACATACCCGTTCATCTCCTGCAACGCGGGCATGACGACATCGCGGACGTGCGCAATGCCGATGTCGACCGACAGAGGCTGCGCCTGGATGGTGGTGGAGCGTGCGTACATGGTCGACCCTCCCGTGTCGGGGCTTGTATCTCTTTGCACTTAAATCTCTTTGCATTTAGGTGAGCCCCGGTGGCGCCACCGGTCCCACCAGATACCCTCCTCCTGCCGGTGATCCGCCGCAATGGCCTTCGCGCGCGCGGGCGCCGTAGGCTGGACCGGGTGCATACCGATGTGCTGGAGGTGGACACCGCGCGCCGCCGCATCGTCGACCTGACCGATGCGGTGCGCAGGTTCTGCTTCAGCTACGGCGACGGCCTGTGCAACGTGTTCGTCCCGCACGCGACGGCCGGGGTCGCGATCATCGAGACCGGCGCCGGCTCCGACGACGACTTGGTCGACACCCTGGAACGGCTCTTGCCGCGCGACGACCGCTACCGGCACGCGCACGGCTCGGCGGGCCACGGCGCCGACCATGTGCTGCCGGCCATCGTCGCGCCGTCGGTGACGGTGCCGGTCGCCAGCGGCGACCCCCAGTTGGGCACCTGGCAGAGCATCGTGCTGGTTGACCTCAACCGGGACAATCCGCGGCGGTCGGTGCGGTTGAGCTTCCTGGAGGGTTAGCTGTCTAGGCTGGGAATCCCCGGGCAAGGCAAGTAGAAGCAACAGGAAGAAGCGGACTCACAGTGCAGACACACGAGATCAGGAAGCGATTCCTCGATCATTTCGTGAAGGCGGGCCACACCGAGGTGCCGAGCGCGTCGGTGATCCTCGACGACCCCAACCTGCTGTTCGTCAACGCCGGCATGGTTCAGTTCGTGCCGTTCTTCCTGGGCGCGCGCACACCGCCGTACGCCACGGCCACCAGCATCCAGAAGTGCATCCGCACGCCCGACATCGACGAGGTGGGCGTCACCACCCGGCACAACACCTTCTTCCAGATGGCCGGCAACTTCTCGTTCGGCGACTACTTCAAGCGCCGGGCGATCGAGCTGGCCTGGTCGCTGCTGACCAACGACATCGCCGACGGCGGCTACGGCCTGGACCCCGAAAGGTTCTGGGCGACGGTCTATTTCGACGACGACGAGGCCTTCGGGCTGTGGCAGGAGATCGCCGGGCTGCCGGCCGAGCGGATCCAGCGCCGCGGCATGGAGGACAACTACTGGTCGATGGGCATCCCCGGGCCGTGCGGCCCGTCGTCGGAGATCTACTACGACCGCGGGGAAGAGTTCGGCGTGGGCGGCGGACCGATCGCCAACGAGGACCGCTACGTCGAGCTGTGGAACCTCGTGTTCATGCAGAGCGAGCGCGGCGAAGGCACGGGCAAGACCGACTTCGAGATCCTCGGGCCGTTGCCTCGCAAGAACATCGACACCGGCATGGGCGTCGAGCGGGTGGCGTTCGTGCTGCAGGGCGTGCACAACGTCTACGAGACCGACCTGCTGAGACCCGTCATCGACCTGGTGGCGACGCGCGCCCCGCGCGGTTACGACGCCGGCAACCACGAGGACGACGTCCGCTACCGCGTCATCGCCGACCACAGCCGCACCGCGGCGATCCTGATCGGCGACGGCGTCAGCCCCGGCAACGACGGCCGCGGGTACGTGCTGCGCCGGCTGCTGCGCCGGGTGATCCGCTCGGCCAAGCTGCTGGGCATCGAGGACCCGATCGTGGGCGACCTGATGGCCACCGTGCGGGACGCGATGGGCCCGTCGTACCCCGAGCTCGTCACCGATTTCGATCGGATCCGGCGCATCGCCGTGGCCGAGGAGACCGCGTTCAATCGCACGCTGGCATCGGGCTCGAAGCTGTTCGAGGACGTCGCCGGCGCCACCAAGGCGGCGGGCGCCAAGGTGGTCTCGGGGTCGGACGCCTTCACCCTGCACGACACCTACGGCTTCCCGATCGAGCTCACCCTGGAGATGGCGTCGGAGGCCGGCCTGCAGGTCGACGAGATCGGCTTCCGGGAGCTGATGGCCGAGCAGCGCCGCCGCGCCAAGGCCGACGCCGCCGCGCGCAAGCACGCGCACGCCGACCTGAGCGCCTACCGCGAGCTGGTCGACGCCGGGCCCACCGAGTTCACCGGGTTCGACGAATTGACCTCCGAGGCAAGGGTTTTGGGCATCTTCGTCGACGGCAAGCGGGTCCCCGTGGTCGCGCATGGCACCGATGGTGCCGACCGCGTCGAGTTGGTGCTGGACCGCACCCCGCTCTATGCCGAGTCCGGCGGCCAGATCGCCGACGAGGGCTCCATCAGCGGCACCGGCGCCAACGAATGCGCCCGCGCGGCCGTCACCGACGTGCAGAAGATCGCCAAAACCCTGTGGGTGCACCGGGTTAATGTGGAGTCCGGCGAGTTCGTGGAGGGCGACACCGTCGTCGCGGCCGTCGACCCGGGCTGGCGCCGGGGCGCCACCCAGGGGCACTCGGGCACCCACATGGTGCACGCCGCGCTGCGACAAGTGCTGGGGCCCAACGCGGTTCAGGCCGGCTCGCTAAACCGTCCGGGCTACCTGCGCTTCGACTTCAACTGGCAGGGGCCGCTGACCGAAGACCAGCGCACCCAGATCGAAGAGGTGACCAACGAGGCCGTGCAGGCCGACTTCGAGGTGCACACCTTCACCGAGCGGCTCGAGAAGGCCAAGGCGATGGGGGCGATGGCGCTCTTCGGGGAGGCCTATCCCGACGAGGTGCGGGTGGTGGAGATCGGCGGACCGTTCTCGCTGGAGCTGTGCGGCGGGACGCACGTGCACAACTCGGCGCAGATCGGGCCGGTGACGATCCTGGGCGAGTCGTCGATCGGCTCCGGCATCCGCCGGGTGGAGGCCTATGTCGGGCTGGAGTCGTTCCGCCACCTGGCCAAGGAGCGCGCGCTGATGGCGGGGCTGGCGTCGTCGCTGAAGGTGCCGTCCGACGAGGTGCCGGCCCGGGTGGCCGGCCTGGTGGACCGGCTGAAGGCCGCCGAGAAGGAACTCGAGCGCGCCCGGCTGGCGGGCGCGAAGGCCGCCGCGACCAACGCCGCGGCCGGCGCGGAGCGGATCGGTAACGTGCGTGTGGTGGCGCAGCGCATGTCCGGCGGGATGACGGCGGGCGACCTGCGGTCCCTCGTCGGCGACATCCGGGGCAAGCTCGGCAGTGATCCGGCCGTGGTGGCGCTGATCGCAGAAGGGGAAGGTGGCACCGTCCCGTACGCCGTGGCCGCCAATCCGGCCGCCCAGGACCTCGGCATCCGCGCTAACGACCTGGTCAGGCGGCTCGCCGAGGCCGTCGACGGCCGCGGCGGGGGCAAGGCGGACCTGGCGCAGGGCTCGGGGAAGGATCCGACCGGCATCGACGCGGCGCTCGACGGGGTGCGCTCCGAGATCGCGCGGGTCGGTTGAGTGGTCTTGACACAGCACCGCCTCCCCGACCGGCCCGGCGATCCTGATCAGGACCGCGGGCGGGGGCGGCGGTTGGGCGTCGACGTCGGCAGCGTGCGCATCGGGGTGGCCGTCAGCGACCCGGACGGCATCCTGGCCACCCCGGTGGAGACGGTGCGCCGCGACCGCTCCGGCAGGCACCTGCGCCGGCTGGCCGAGCTCGCCGCCGAGCTGGAGGCCGTGGAGGTGATCGTCGGATTGCCGCGGACGCTGGCCGACCGCACCGGGCCCTCGGCGCGGGACGCGATCGAGCTCGCAGGCAAACTAGCGGAAGTGCTGGGCCGGGGAGTTCCTCCCATCCCGGTGCGGCTGGCCGACGAACGGCTGACCACCGTGAGCGCCCAGCGGTCGCTACGGGCCGCGGGTGTGCGGGCCAAACAGCAGCGGTCGGTGATCGACCAGGCGGCCGCCGTGGCGATCCTGCAGAGCTGGCTCGACCAGCGCAGGGGGGCCGCTCGTGGTTGACAGCGCGCGGCGCCAGCGGGCCGAACCCAGCG
The DNA here is from genome assembly GCF_035506235.1 of Mycobacterium sp. Taxonomy (GTDB): domain Bacteria; phylum Actinomycetota; class Actinomycetes; order Mycobacteriales; family Mycobacteriaceae; genus Mycobacterium. The sequence continues at coordinate 72,201 of NZ_DATJPU010000018.1, read as the reverse complement.
CGGTCGGGCCGCCCCGGCGCAGGATGAGCCGCGTCGACCGCAACCGGGCTGAGCGGGGGAAGAAACGCCGCCGCGCCGCCAGCCGGGTCACCTTCGTGGTGTTCGTCGTGATCGCGGTGGTCGCCGTCTTCGTCGGCACCCGGCTGTGGAATACGGTGTTCGGCGCCGGTGACGACTATACCGGAAACGGCAAGCGCGACATCGTGATTCAGATCCAGTCCGGTGACTCGACGACGATGGTCGGGGAGACGCTGCACAACCAGGGCGTGGTCGCCACGGTGCGCGCGTTCGTCAACGCCGCGCACGGCAACGCCGCGATCAACTCGATCCAGCCCGGCTTCTACCGGATGCGCACCGAAATCCCCGCGGCCAACGCCGTGGCGCGGCTGGCCGACCCGAACAGCCGGGTGGGGCGGCTCGTCATCCCGGAGGGTCGCCAGCTAGACGACACCACCGACATGAAGACCAACGTGGTCAACCCCGGCATCTTCACCTTGATCTCCCGCGCCACCTGCGTGGATCTCGACGGCAACAAGCGCTGCGTCTCGGTGGACGACCTGCGCGCGGCGTCCTCCAACAGCACGCCGACGACGCTGGCGGTGCCGCCGTGGGCCGTCGAACCGGTCACCGAGCTGGGCAAGGACCACCGCCGGGTCGAGGGCCTGATCGCCCCGGGGACCTTCAACGTCGATCCCTCGGCCCCGGCCGACAGCATCCTGACGAGCCTGATCAGCGCCGGCGCCGTCGAGTACGCCAAGTCGGGTCTGGTGGACTCCGCGCAGGCCATGGGCCTGTCGCCCTACGACATCCTGGTGGTCGCCTCCCTGGTGCAGCAGGAATCCAATTCGCAGGACTTCCCGAAGGTGGCGCAGGTCATCTACAACCGGTTGCACGCGCACCACACGCTGGAGTTCGATTCGACCGTGAACTATCCGCTGGACCGCCGCGAGGTCGCCACCACCGACGCCGACCGCGGCCAGAAGACCCCGTGGAACACCTACGTGTCCCCGGGCCTGCCGGCCACGGCGATCTGTTCGCCCGGCGTGGACGCGCTGCGCGCGGCCGAGCATCCCGAGCCGGGGGACTGGCTGTACTTCGTCACCATCGATGCCCAGGGCACGACGCTGTTCACGAAGGATTATCAGCAGCATTTGGCCAATATCGAGCTGGCTAAGCGCAACGGTGTCCTCGACAGTGCCCGTTAGGGGGCCCGCTAGGAAGGCCGGGGTCCTGGGCCGGCCGATCGCCCATTCGCGCTCCCCGCAACTTCACCTGGCCGCCTACCGGGCGCTGGGCCTGCACGACTGGACCTACGAGCGCGTCGAGTGCGGCGCCGAGGAGCTGCCGGGCGTGGTCGGCGGCTTCGGGCCGGAGTGGGTCGGCGTGTCGGTGACCGCGCCGGGCAAGTTCGCCGCGCTGCGCTTCGCCGGCGAGCGCACCGGGCGCGCGGCCCTGGTCGGCTCGGCCAACACCCTGGTGCGCACGCCGACGGGCTGGCGGGCCGACAACACCGACATCGACGGGGTGGCGGGGGCCCTGGGCACGGCGTCGGGGCGGGCGCTGGTGTGTGGATCGGGGGGCACCGCGCCCGCCGCCGTGGTGGGCCTGGCCGGGCTCGGCGTCACCGGCATCACGGTCGTGGCGCGCGACCCGCAGAAGGCGTCCCGGTTGGTGGAGCTCGGCACCCGGATGGGCGTGGCGACGCGGTTCTGCGGCCTGGGCGGCCCAGATGTTAAAGAGCTGGCCGACGAGGTGGCGGCCGCCGGGGTGCTGGTCAGCACCATCCCCGCCGACGTGGCCGCGCGGTATGCCGGCACGTTCGCCCCGATCCCGGTGCTGCTGGACGCCGTCTACGACCCGTGGCCCACGCCGCTGGCCGCCGCGGTGGCCGCCGCCGGCGGTCGCGTGATCAACGGCCTGCAGATGCTGCTGCACCAGGCCTTCGCCCAGGTCGAGCAATTCACAGGGCTGCCCGCTCCGCGAGAGGCCATGGCCGCCGCATTGGGTTAACGTGCCGCGCATGGCCGGCATGGTGTTGCTGTGGATGGGTGCCCTGAGTGTCTGCGACCTGCGGCACGGTCGGCTGCCCAACGCGCTGACGCTGCCCGGGGCCGGCGTAATCCTGCTGGGCGCCGCCCTGGCCGGCCGCGGGCTGCCCGCGCTGGCCGGGGCGGCCGCGCTGAGCGGGACGTACCTGCTGGTCCACCTGCTGGCGCCGGCGGGTATGGGGGCCGGCGACGTCAAGCTGGCGATCGGCCTCGGCGGCTTGGCCGGCTGCTTCGGCGCCGGCGTCTGGTTCCTGGCGGCGCTGGGCGCCCCGCTGCTCACGGCGCTGGTCGGGGTGCTGCGCGGCGGGCGCACGGTGCCGCACGGTCCGGCGATGTGCCTGGCCACCGCCGGGGCCGTGGGCCTGGCCATCATATGAACTCGTCGAAATCGACGGCACCGCGGAAAAGTGCGAGAGAACCACACGCTGGCGTCGATCTCGCCGCCCCGCGCGGATTTAATTCGGCGCGGGCATGCGTGGGAGAATAGCCGGGTGTTGCGCTGGATCACCGCCGGAGAATCCCATGGCCGCGCGCTGGTGGCCGTGGTGGAGGGCATGGTCGCCGGCGTGGAGGTCACCTCCACCGAAATCGCCGACCAGCTGGCCCGGCGCCGCCTTGGCTACGGGCGCGGCGCGCGGATGAAGTTCGAGCGCGACGCGGTGACCATCCTGTCCGGGATACGCCACGGCGTCACGCTCGGCGGGCCCATCGCCGTGGAGATCGGCAACACCGAGTGGCCGAAGTGGGAAACCGTGATGGCCACCGACCCGGTCGACCCGGCGGAACTGGCAGAGCTTGAAAAATCAGCCCGCAACGAACCCCTGACCCGGCCGCGGCCCGGCCACGCGGACTACGCGGGCATGCTCAAGTACGGCTTCGACGACGCCCGGCCGGTGCTGGAGCGGGCCAGCGCCCGCGAGACCGCGGCCCGCGTCGCGGCCGGGACCATCGCACGGTCGTTCCTGCGCCAGGCGCTGGGCGTCGAAGTGCTCTCGCACGTCATCGCGATCGGCCCGTCGGCGCCCTACGACGGTCCGCCGCCGCGCCCCGAGGACCTGACCGCCATCGACGACAGCCCGGTCCGCGCGTTCGACAAGGCCGCCGAGGCGGCCATGATCGCCGAGATCGAGGCGGCCAAGAAGGACGGCGACACCCTGGGCGGCGTGGTCGAGGTGGTGGCGCTCGGCCTGCCGGTCGGGCTGGGCTCGTTCACCAGCGGCGACAACCGGCTGGACGGCCAGCTGGCCGCCGCCGTCATGGGCATCCAGGCGATCAAGGGCGTCGAGATCGGCGACGGTTTCGAGACCGCGCGCCGCCGCGGCAGCCGCGCGCACGACGAGATGTACCCGGGCCCCGACGGCGTCGTCCGTTCGACCAACCGGGCCGGCGGGCTGGAAGGCGGCATGACCAACGGGCAGCCGCTGCGGGTGCGGGCCGCCATGAAGCCGATCTCCACCGTGCCGCGGGCGCTGGCCACCGTCGACATGGCGACCGGCGACGAGGCCGTCGCCATCCACCAGCGCTCCGACGTGTGCGCGGTGCCGGCCGCCGGGGTCGTCGTCGAGGCCATGGTGGCGCTGGTCCTGGCCCGCGCGGCGCTGGAGAAGTTCGGCGGCGACTCCCTGACCGAAACCCGCCGCAACATCGAGTCCTACCGGCGCGCGGTCGCCGACCGGGAGTCGCCCGCCGCGCGGGGTACCGCCTGATGGCGCCCAAGGCGGTGCTGGTGGGATTGCCGGGCTCGGGCAAGTCCACCATCGGGCGGCGGCTGGCTAAGGCCCTCGGGGTCGGCCTGCTCGACACCGACGCGGCGATCGAGCAGCGCACCGGCCGCAGCATCGCCGACATCTTCGCCACCGACGGGGAGCCGGAGTTCCGCCGCATCGAGGAGGAGGTGGTGCGCGCCGCCCTGGCCGACCACGACGGCGTCGTCTCGCTCGGCGGCGGCGCGGTCACCAGCCCCGGGGTGTGTGACGCGCTGGCCGGGCACGCCGTCGTCTACCTGGAGATCGGTGCCCGCGAAGGGGTGCGGCGCACCGGCGGCGACGCCGTGCGGCCCCTGCTGGCCGGAAACGAGGCCGAGAAGTACTCGAAATTCAAAGCCCTGATGGCCGAACGGGCCCCGCTGTACCGGCGCGTCGCGACCATCCGGGTCGACACCAACCGCCGCAACCCCGGGGCGGTGGTCCGCCACATACTGTCTCGCTTGCAGGCACCCCAGCACATCCCGGCGGCCGGCCGATGATCGACGGCAGCGGCCCGGTCACCGTGTACGTGGCCGTCGACGAGCCGTACCCGGTGGTCATCGGCACCGGGCTGGCCGGCGAGCTGGAAGGACTGCTGGCCGGCCGGCACCGCGTGGCGATCCTGCATCAACCGGTGCTGGCCGAGACCGCCGAGGTCATCCGAAGCAGGTTGGCCGACAAGGGGATTGACGCGCACCGCATCGAGATCCCGGACGCCGAGGCCGGCAAGGACCTGCCCGTCGTGGGATTCATCTGGGAAGTGTTGGGCCGCATCGGAATCGGCCGCAAGGACGCCCTGGTCAGCCTCGGCGGCGGCGCGGCCACCGACGTCGCCGGTTTCGCGGCGGCCACCTGGCTGCGCGGCGTGGACATCGTCCACGTGCCCACCACGCTGCTCGGCATGGTCGACGCGGCCGTCGGCGGGAAGACCGGCATCAACACCGAGGCGGGCAAGAACCTGGTCGGCGCGTTTCACCAGCCGCTGGCCGTGCTCGTCGACATGGCGACGCTGAAAACCTTGCCGCGCAACGAACTCGTCGCCGGCATGGCGGAGGTGGTCAAGGCGGGGTTCATCGCCGACCCGGTGATCCTGGACCTCATCGAGGCCGACCCGCAGGCCGCGCTGGACACGGAGGGCGAGGTGCTGCCGGAGCTGATCCGGCGTGCGATCGCGGTCAAGGCCGAGGTCGTCGCCGCCGACGAGAAGGAGTCGGAGCTGCGCGAAATCCTGAACTACGGCCACACTTTGGGGCACGCGATCGAGCGCCGGGAGCGCTACCGGTGGCGGCACGGCGCCGCGGTGTCGGTGGGCCTGGTGTTCGCCGCCGAGCTGGCCAGGCTCGCCGGCCGGCTCGACGATGCCACCGCGCAGCGCCACCGCGCCATCCTCACCTCGCTCGGCCTGCCGGTCAGCTACGAAGCCGACGCGCTGCCGCAGTTGCTGGAATACATGGCCGGCGACAAGAAAACCCGCGCCGGCGTGCTGCGGTTCGTCGTCCTCGACGGGCTCGCGAAGCCGGGCCGGCTGACGGGACCGGACCCGGCGCTGCTGGCGGCGGCCTACGCGGGTGTGGCCCATGAGTAAGCCGGTGCATGTCATCAACGGCCCCAACCTGGGCCGGCTGGGCCGTCGCGAGCCCGACGTGTACGGCGACACGACGCACGAGCAGCTGGCCGCGCTGGTCGAGCGCGAAGCCGCCACTCTCGGGCTCAAAGCCGTTGTGCGGCAAAGCGATAACGAAGCGCAGCTGCTGGATTGGATCCACCTGGCCGCCGACGCCGGCGAGCCGGTGATCCTCAACGCCGGCGGCCTCACCCACACGTCGGTGGCGCTGCGCGACGCGTGCGCCGAGCTGAGCGCGCCCCTGATCGAGGTGCACATCTCCAACGTGCATGCGCGCGAGGAGTTTCGGCGCCACTCCTACATCAGCCCGGTCGCGACCGGGGTGATCGTCGGGCTGGGAATCCAGGGCTACCTGCTCGCCCTGCGCTACCTGGCCGAGGCCTGGCTGGACTGAGGTCTCAGCCCTTTTCCGGCTCCTCGCCCGGCCTGGCGTGTCTGGTGTCGTCCGTGCGGATCACCTCGGTCTTGGCGTCGTCGCCGGAAGTCGGGATCGTCTCGGTGGGTGCACCCCACGGGCCCGTCGGGAGCTTTTCGGTGGGTGCCTCGCGCTCGGCCCCCCGATCGGCGACCGCGACCGACCCGGTGCGCTCCTCGGCCCGGGCCCCCGCGGCCGTCTGCGCGGGGATCTCGCCGGTGGGCGTCTCATCGCCGCGCACGGCCGAGAAGACGTCGGTGTCGGCCCGCTCCTCCTCGGCGCCCTGCGGGCGGGGCGGCGGGTTGCGGTCGACCCGCCAGCGACCGATGGCAACACCGATGATCCCGGGCACGAAGACGAGCAGCGCGGTGAACGCCGCGAACGTCGTCACCTCGTTGAGCAGGCCGCCGGTGTACAGGCCGTTGTACACCAGCGCGATGAGCCAGGACACCGCGCCACTGACGACGCCCGCGAACAGGCCGGCCAGCAGCCAGGTCATCGCCAGATCCTGGCGGCGGTCCGGATCCGGCTGGGCCTTGGCGTCGGCCCGGCCGTCGAGCACCCCCCAGATGGTGACGCCGATGACGAACAAGATCAGCAGCACGATGCTGATCAGCCCGGCCTGGGTCTGCCACGCGTTGATGAGCGCACCTTGGAGCAATCGAAGGACCACCATGGCCGCGGCGAACACCAATCCGCGCAGCATCCACTTCCTCATGGAGGAAAAGCGTAGCGAGTACCGTCAAGGGTCGTGACACATTCCCAGCGTCGAGACAATCTGAAAGCGCAAATCGCGGCCAGCGGGCTGGACGCGGTGCTGGTCACGGACCTGATCAACGTGCGCTACCTGTCGGGTTTCACCGGGTCGAACGGCGCGTTGCTGGTTTTCGCCGACGACTCCGACGATCGAGGCCCCGTCCTGGCCACCGACGGCCGGTACCGAACGCAGGCGGCGGAGCAGGCGCCCGATCTCGAGGTCGCCATCGAGCGGGCCGTCGGGCGCTACCTGGTCGGCCGGGCCGCCGACGCCGGCGTCGGCAAGCTGGGCTTCGAGAGCAACGTGGTCACCGTCGACGGCTTCGACGCGCTGACCGGCGAGCTGGCGGGGCGCAGCGCCAACACCGAGCTGGTGCGGGCCGCCGGGACCGTGGAGGCGCTGCGTGAGGTCAAGGACGCCGGTGAGGTGGCGCTGCTGCGGCTGGCCTGCGAGGCGGCCGACGCCGCGCTGGCCGACCTGGTGGAGCGCGGCGGCCTGCGGCCCGGACGGACCGAACGCGAGGTGAGCCGCGAGCTGGAGTCGCTGATGCTCGACCACGGCGCGGACGCCATCTCGTTCGACACCATCGTGGCCGCCGGGCCGAATTCGGCCATCCCGCACCACCGCCCGACCGACGCGGTGCTGGCCGACGGCGATTTCGTCAAGATCGACTTCGGCGCCCTGGTCGCCGGCTACCACTCGGACATGACCCGCACGTTCGTGCTGGGCCGGGCCGCGGACTGGCAGCTGGAGATCTACCAGCTGGTCGCCGATGCGCAGCGGGCCGGCCGGGAGGCGTTGAAGCCGGGCGCGAGCCTGCGCGACGTGGACGCCGCGGCGCGCCAGCTGATCGCCGACGCCGGCTACGGCGAGCAGTTCGGCCACGGTCTGGGGCACGGCGTGGGCCTGCAGATCCACGAAGCGCCGGGAATCGGGGCCACGTCGGCCGGGACCCTGCTCGCGGGCTCCGTGGTGACCGTGGAGCCCGGCGTCTACCTGCCCGGCCGCGGCGGTGTCCGCATCGAGGACACTCTCGTCGTTGCCGACGGCAAGTCGCACACCGCCGGGGAGGCCCCGGAACTGCTCACCCGGTTCCCCAAGGAGCTGGCCATTCTGGCCTAACCAACCGGTGCGGCGGGGGAGCGGCGGACCGGACGCCAGGCTTGTTTGGCATGTGTTGAACGGTTCGCCTCCGCGGAGGGCGGTGGGGTGCGACTATTTCGTGATGCGGGACTGCGACGCCGCCCAGGCCGTCGAGCTGGTCCGCGCGCTGCGGCATCAGCTGCACGAGATGGCCATCCAGTTGGCCTGGGTGGAACAACAAGATGTCACCGGCAGAAACGGCCGGGCGTGCGCGATGCGCATGGAAGTGGCCACGCTGCGCCGCGACATAGAAGAGGCGCAACGTCTCATCGACCGGCTTCAGCGCCGTTACCTCAACGCCGACAGGCACGATTTGCGCACCGCCGGCCCGGGGCGGACGCCGCGCAGACCGCAGCGATAAATCGGGCGCGCAAGGGAACCGGCGCGTGCCACCCGCCACGAACGGCAAGTGGCATCCGGGTCCTGACGGAGGGGTGAACGTTTGGTTGACACGCCGAATGCCGAGGACGACGGCGATAGGCTTGGCGTCCGCCCCGGGGGTTCGGTGATACCGGAGGAGGACAGCGATGTCGTATTTGGTGGCTGCCCCGGAGTTTCTGGCGTCGGCCGCAACGGATCTGTCCAGCATCGGCTCGGCGGTGACCGCCGCGAGTGCGGCGGCCGCGGCACCGACCACGGGCGTGCTGGCCGCGGCCGAGGACGAGGTGTCGGCGGCGATTGCGGCGGTGTTCTCCGCCCACGGTCAGGGCTTTCAGGCTCTGAGCGCCCAGGCGGCGGCGTTTCACGCCAAGTTTGCGCAGGCCTTGAGCGGGGCGGGGATCACCTATGCCCTGGCCGAGGCGGCGAATGCCTCACCGTTGCAGACCGTCAAGCAAGACCTGGTGTCAGCACAGGTCACCTTCGACCTGGGCCTGGGTAACCAGGGCACCAACAACGTGGGCAGCGGAAACATCGGCAACTCCAACTTCGGCAGCGGAAACACCGGTGATAGAAACATCGGCGGCGGAAACGGCACAGCCGCGAGGCCGAGCGTCGGAAACATCGGCAGCGGAAACACGGGCAACCTCAATTTCGGCAGCGGAAACATCGGCAGCCTCAACGTTGGCTTCGGGAACACCAACTCCGACTTCACGACCCCGCCGGGCAGCCCCTTGAGCAACATAGGTTTTGGCAATACCGGCAGTAGCAACTGGGGCATAGGAAACGTTGGCGGCTCGAACATCGGCGGCGGGAACAACGGCGTCGGGAACACCGGCGGCGGCAACATCGGCAACGCCAACATCGGCTTCGGGCTTACCGGCGACAACGAGATCGGCATCGGTAACACCTACTACAACTACGTAAGTAGCCAGTTCCACTTCGGGGGGCTGAACTCGGGCAGCGGCAACATCGGCATCGGGAACTCGGGTACCGGCAACGTCGGTTTCTTCAATTCCGGAAACGGCAACGTCGGCCTCTTCAACGCGGCCATCAATACGCCGGGCAGCCACGGCAATTTCGGCCTCGGGAACTCCGGTCTGGGGAACGTCGGGTTCGGCAATTCGGGCGCGGGGAACTTCGGCTTCGGCAATTCGGGGGTGCTGGACACGGGTTTCTTCAATTCGGGGCAGTTGGACACCGGCTTCGGGAACGCGGGCGGCACCTTGGATGCGGGCGGCAACACGGGCTTCTGGAATTCGGGCGATACGAACACGGGATGGGGGAATGCCGGCAGCGTCAACACGGGCCTGTGGAATTCGGGCAACGTGAACACCGGGATCGGAGCGACCGGCGACAGCGGTGCCACGACGTCGGGTTTCGGTAATACCGGCGTAGACGTTTCGGGCTTCTTCAACACGGCCAGCGGGGGCGCCACGTTCAACGGCTTCATGTCGGGCTTCGGAAACACGGCCCAGGGCAGTCCGGTGAACGGGCTCATCTCGGGCTTCTTCAACACCGGCGTCCCGAGCAGCTCGAACCCCGGCATATCCGGCCAAGTCTCTGGCTTGCTGAACACCGGCAACCTGATATCGGGCTTGTTCGGCCTGAGCAACCTGTTCAAGTAGCCGCCGCCACTGAATCGGGTTCGGATGGGGGCCTCGGTGACGCCGGCACGCCACCGGACGGAACGGGCGGGCGCACGCGGCGGGCTGAGGCGCAACCCGAACGCCCAAAGTTGGTTGCTTGTTCAGTCATGTTCGCGTACTTGCGCGCTATGCTCACCGGATGGAAGGGCCGCCATGTCGAACGTGATCGCGACGCCGGAATTAATCTCAAGTGCCGCAAACGATTTGGGCACTATCGGCGCGAACCTCAGCGCGGCGCACACGGTGGCGGCCATCCCGACCCTCGCGTTGCGCCCCGCCGCCGCCGACGAGGTGTCGCTCAGTATCGCGGACTTCTTCTCACGGCATGCCCGGGACTATCAGGCGCGGGCCGGACAGGCTGCGGCGTTGCGGGAACAGTTTGTCGGGCACCTGGGTGCGGGCGCGGGCTCGTATGCGGCCGCCGAGGCCGGCAACGCCGCGGTGCTGCAACCTCTGGCCGCGAGCGCGGGCTCGATCACCGACGCTATTGCCACCGTGGGGGGCGAGATACAGAGTTTCCTCGACAACGCTCTCGCTTCGTTCAGCCAGTTACTCAGTTCGTTGGCCGGCTTCTTGCTTCCGTTGATCCGCGAGGCAATCGCCTTTTCGACCGCGTTCTTTTTCGTCTTCGTTCTTCCCACGATAGAAATTGCGCTGAATATTCTTGTGTCCCTCTAGGGGACGAGTGGACGCGAGACCGCCGGCGTGCGTGGCGCGGGTAATCTCTACGGGGTGCCCGTGTGTGGGCAGGCAATCCCGGTTCCCTTGGAACTGGCCATCCCGTAGGAGATACACCGACCGTGGCAAGTACTGCCGACTTCAAGAACGGACTGGTGCTGGTGATCGACGGCCAGCTGTGGCAGATCGTCGAGTTCCAGCACGTCAAACCCGGCAAGGGCCCGGCGTTCGTGCGCACCAAGCTGAAGAACGTCGTCTCCGGCAAGGTGGTCGACAAGACCTACAACGCGGGCGTCAAGGTCGAGACGGCCACGGTCGACCGCCGCGACGCGACCTACCTGTATCACGACGGGTCGGACTTCGTCTTCATGGACAGCGCGGACTACGAGCAGCACCCGCTGCCGGAGTCGCTGGTCGGCGACGCCTCGCGGTTCCTGCTGGAGGGCCTGCCGGTGCAGATCGCGTTCCACAACGGGTCGCCGCTGTACATCGAGCTGCCGGTGTCCGTCGAGCTGGAGGTCACCCACACCGAGCCGGGCCTGCAGGGCGACCGGTCCAGCGCGGGCACCAAGCCCGCCACCGTGGAGACCGGCGCGGAGATCCAGGTGCCGCTGTTCATCAACACCGGGGACAAGCTGAAGGTGGACACGCGCGACGGCAGCTACCTGGGCCGCGTCAGCGCGTGAGCCGGGCCGCCAAGGGACGACATCAGGCGCGCAAGCGCGCCGTCGACCTGCTCTTCGAGGCCGAGGCCCGCGGGCTGAGCCCGGCGGAGGTCGTCGAGGTTCGCACCGCGCTGGCCGACGCGAACCCGGACGTGGCGCCGCTGTACCCGTACACGGCCGCGGCGGCCCGGGGGGTCAGCGAGCACACCGCCCACATCGACGACCTGATCAGCTCGCACCTGCAGGGCTGGACGCTGGACCGGCTGCCCGCGGTGGACCGGGCCATCCTGCGGGTCGCGGTGTGGGAGCTGCTCTACGCCGACGACGTGCCGGAGCCGGTCGCGGTCGACGAGGCCGTGCAGCTGGCCAAGGAGCTGTCCACCGACGAGTCGCCGGGCTTCGTCAACGGCGTGCTGGGCCAGGTCATGCTGGTGACGCCGCAGATCCGGGCGGCGGCCCGGGCGGTCCGTTCGGGCCCCAACGCGCCGCAGGAGCCGGGTCCGCAGTCATGACGCGACTGGAGCTGCGCGTCGCCGTCGCCGCCTTCCTGGCCGCGACGGTGGTGCTGGGTGCCGTCGTGTGCGCCGCCTACGGGTGGACCATCGTCGCCTCGGCGCTCGCGATCTACGCGCTGGGCGTGGGCGCCTGGCTTTACCACTCGGTCGAGCGCCTGATCGTGGCCCGCCGCATCAGGACCGTTCGCTCGGCGGCCAGGCCGCTGCAGCCGCTGCTGCCGGTGATGGCCGCCCTCATGGGCCTGACTCAGGCCGTGGTGCGGTCGCTGGGTGACGTCACCGACCTGCCGGCGCGCAGCCGGGAGCTTCCGGTGCTGCGGTGGATGGACGGCACGCGGGCCAACCGGCGGGCCCTGAACGGCGACGACGGCGAGGACGAGCGGGCACAATAGGCCAGATGGATCGCGACAGCGCCCGCCCGCGCCGGCTTCGTGTGTCGGCGCTGGCGGCAGTGGCCAACCCGTCGTACACGCGCCTGGACACATGGAACCTGCTGGACGACGCGTGCCGCCACCTCGCCGAGGTCGACCTGGCCGGCCTGGACAAGACGCACGACGTGTGCCGGGTGCGGCGGCTGATGGACCGGCTCGCGGCCTACGAGCGGTACTGGCTGTACCCCGGCGCGGCCAACCTGGCCACCTTCCGGGCCCACCTCGAGTCGCTGTCGACGGTACGGCTCACCGAGGAGGTGTCGCTGGCGGTTCGCCTGCTGTCCGAATACGGCGACCGCGCAGGGCTTTTCGATACCTCCGCGCCCCTGGCCGAGCAGGAGCTGGTCGCCCAGGCCAAGCAGCAGCAGTTCTACACGGTGCTGCTCGCCGACGACGCCCCGGCCACGGCGCCCGACAGCCTGGCCGAGTGCCTGCGGGCGCTACGCAAACCGTCCGACGACGTGCAGTACGAGCTGCTGCTGGTTCCCAGCATCGAGGACGCCATCACCGCGGTCGCGCTGAACGGCGAGATTCAGGCCGCGATCATCCGCCACGACCTGCCGCTGCGGTCCCGCGACCGGGTGCCGTTGATGAACACCCTGCTGGGCGCCGCCGGCCAAGACGCCGGGGACCTGGCGTCGACCGATCACCAGGACTGGGTCGAATGCGCCGAATGGATCAGGGAGCTGCGGCCACACATCGACCTCTATCTGCTCACCGACGAGTCGATCGCCGCGGAGACCGAGGACGAACCCGACGTCTACGATCGCACGTTCTACCGGCTCAACGACGTCACGGACCTGAACAGCACCGTGCTCGCGGGCCTGCGAAACCGTTTCGCCACACCGTTTTTCGACGCCCTGTGCGCCTACGCGGCCGCGCCGGTCGGCCAGTTCCACGCGCTTCCGGTCGCGCGCGGCGCCAGCATCTTCAACTCCAAATCCCTGCAAGACATGGGCGAGTTCTACGGCCGCAACATCTTCATGGCCGAGACGTCGACCACGTCCGGCGGATTGGACTCGCTGCTGGACCCGCACGGCAACATCAAGGCCGCGATGGACAAGGCGGCCCTGACCTGGAACTCCGACCACACCTACTTCGTCACCAACGGCACCTCGACCGCGAACAAGATCGTCGTGCAGGCGCTGACGCGCCCGGGCGACATCGTGCTCATCGACCGCAACTGCCACAAGTCGCACCACTACGGCCTGGTGCTCGCCGGCGCCTACCCGCTGTACCTGGATGCCTATCCGCTGCCGGAGTACGCGATCTACGGGGCCGTGTCGCTGCACACGATCAAGAAGGCGCTGCTGGACCTCGAGGCCGCCGGCCAGCTGCACCGGGTGCGCATGCTGCTGCTGACCAACTGCACCTTCGACGGCGTCGTCTACAACCCCCGCCGGGTCATGGAGGAGGTGCTGGCCATCAAGCCGGACATCTGCTTCCTGTGGGACGAGGCGTGGTACGCGTTCGCCACCGCCGTGCCGTGGGCCCGGCAGCGCACCGCGATGGTGTCCGCCGAACGCCTCGAGCAGATGCTGGCGTCGCCGGAATACGCTGCGGAATACCGGGATTGGGCCGCGGAGATGGACGGGGTGGAGCGGTCCGAGTGGGTCGATCGCCGACTGCTTCCCGACCCCGCCCGCGCGCGGGTGCGGGTTTATGCCACGCACTCCACGCACAAGTCGCTGTCGGCGTTCCGGCAGGCGTCGATGGTGCACGTCCGTGACCAGGACTTCAAGGCGCTGACCCGCGACGTGTTCGCCGAGGCGTTTCTGACCCACACCTCGACGTCGCCGAACCAGCAATTGCTGGCGTCGCTGGACCTGGCACGCCGGCAGGTCGACATCGAGGGCTTCGAGCTGGTCCGCAACACCTACAACATGGCGCTGGTGTTCCGGCACCGGGTCCGCAAGGACCGGCTGATCGGCAAGTGGTTCCGCATCCTCGACGAGTCCGACTTGGTGCCCGACGAGTTCCGGGCGTCGTCGGTCAGCTCGTACCGTCAGGTCAGGCAGGGCGCGCTGGCCGAGTGGAACGAGGCGTGGCGTTCCGACCAGTTCGTGCTCGACGCCACGCGGGTCACCCTGTTCATCGGCAAGACCGGCATGAACGGCTACGACTTCCGCGAGAAGATCCTGATGGACCGGTTCGGCATCCAGATCAACAAAACTTCTATCAACAGCGTTTTGCTGATCTTCACCATCGGGGTCACCTGGTCGAGCGTGCATTACCTGCTGGACGTGCTGCGGCGCATCGCCACCGACTTCGAGCGCAGCGAGAGCGCCGGCGGCAAGGAGGACCGCGCCCTGCAGCGGCGCCGGGTGGAGGAGATCACCGAGGACCTGCCGCACCTACCCGATTTCAGCGAGTTCGACGTCGCCTTCCGCCCCGTGGACGTGTGCAAGTTCGGCGACATGCGGTCGGCGTTCTACGCCGGCTACGAAGAGTCGGACCGCGAGCATGTCCTGATCGGCATGGCGGGGCGGCGGCTGGCCGAGGGCAGGACCCTGGTGTCCACGACGTTCGTGGTGCCCTACCCGCCCGGCTTCCCGGTGCTGGTCCCGGGCCAGGTGGTGTCCAAGGAGATCGTCTACTTCCTGGCCCAGCTGGACGTCAAGGAGATCCACGGCTACAACCCCGACCTCGGCCTGTCGGTCTTCACCGACGCCGCGCTGGCGCGCATGGAGGCCCAACGCAACGCGGCGACGGCCGCGGTGGGTTCGGCGTTCCCGGCCTTCGAGCTGCCCCCAAACGGCCCCGCCGCCGCGGCGCGCAACGGCGACAGCGTCGCGCAGCCGGTGAACGAACGCGCCTGAGCGGTGCTATCCGGTTACGACCGGCCAATCCGACAGGCCCTGCCGGATTCCCCGGGCGATCGCGTCCTTTCGGGCGGGGCTGCCGGCCGGCGCCGCCTGCTGGCAGCTGCAGCTCAGCGTGCTGAACGCGCCCGGGTCGGCCGCCGCCGTCGCCGATCCGACGACACCGGCGCCGACGGCAATGGTCACGCCGATCAGTATTTTGGCGGTCGAATTCGGCAATCTAGGCATCACGGCCTCTCCTTGGTGCGGCTTCCACATCGTCCGCGTCGATCACTGTCGGCCAAGCCGGCTCGGGACTGATGCCGACAACGCTGTCGTCGGATTGATGAAGGCTGCTGATCAACAGCGCATGACAATTGTCGGCGCCGTCGCGATGACAGGCGTAGAGATAGCTGCCGGAGACACGTCGGTCGATGTGCGCGGGCGCCAGATAGAGCGCGGCGTTCTCCATCCAGCCCATCGTGGAATCCTCGACAGCGATGGGCAGTTCGCCCGGAAGGTCGGCGAGTACCCGGCGCAATTCCTCGACGTTCATGGCAACGTCAGCCTAGGAGCGGGTCGCTGAGAAGCCGCTGAGAAACACGCTGAGCTGCGGTGTTTCCGGCCCGCCCGCGGGCTTGGAAGAATCGGACGTGTGCGGTGGTCTGCCGTCTGGCCGGTTCGGCGAAGCTTGGGCATCTCCGCCCGCTCGGCCGCGGTGTCCGCGGTCGTCGTGCTGTTGGCGCTGAGCCTCGCCGGCGCCGGGCTGGACGCGCTGCTGTACCGGACGTTGTTGAGCGGCGTCGACGATGCCGCCGCGGCCCGGGTGCGCAGCCTCGCGGCGGCCCTGCGATCGGATCCTGTCAGCGACATCGACAGCACGCAGTTGACCACCGGCCAGCGCATCGTCGCGATTCAAGTGATCGCCCCCGATGGCAAGGTGGTGGTGCGGTCCGGCTCCGCGCCGAAAACGCCGCTGGTCCCCCTGAGCGAGTTCGACTTTCGTTTGCGCCGCGGCATGTCCGATGACGCGGTGGCGGGTGACGACATGCGGGTCAGCGGCCAACGGGTCGCGACTTCGTCCGGTGACTACACGGTGATCGTCGGAGGGGGCAGCGAGGCGATCGAGGCGACCGCGTGGGCCGTCGCGCTGCTGCTGGCGTGCGGCGCCCCGATCGTCATCGCGGTGGCGGCGGCCGCGAGCTACTGGCTCGTCCACCGGTCCCTGCAGTCGGTGGACGCGATCCGCAGCCGGGTGGCCGAAATCTCCACCTCCGATCTGGCCGAGCGGGTACCCGTGCCCGGCAGCCGCGACGAGATCGCGGCCCTGGCGGTCACCATGAACGAAATGCTGTCGCGATTGGAAGCCGGCCACCGCGCGCAACAACGGTTCCTCGGCGACGCCTCCCATGAACTGCGCAGCCCGCTGGCCACCATCATCTCCGGGCTGGAGGTCGGCGAGGCCCACCCCGAGCTGCTCAATGCGGAGCTGACCGTCGACACCCTGCTTCCCGAGGCGCACCGCATGCGCGCGCTCATCGAGGACCTGTTCCTGCTGGCACGGGCGGACGAGCAAAGCCTGGTGCGCCACAAGGAGGAGATGGCCCTCGACGGCCTCGCGCAGGTCGAGGCCGCCCGCGCGCGGCGCGAATCGGGATGCGCGGTCGACACCGACATCCGCCCGGCGCGTCTGACCGGCGACCCGGCGGCCGTGTCCCGGATGATCCGCAACCTCGTGGACAACGCCGTCCGCCATGCCAATTCGAGCGTGGCCATCGACGTCGCCGGCCGGAACGGAACCGCCACGCTCACCGTCAGCGACGACGGCCCCGGCATCCCCCCGGCCGAGCGGGCCCGGGTGTTCGAGCGCTTCGTGCGCCTGGATTCCGACCGCTCCCGCGGCGGCGGCGGGGCCGGCCTGGGCCTGGCGATCGTCGCCGAGATCGTCGCCGCCCACGGCGGCACGATCACCATCGACGACCGGCCCGGCGGGGGAACCAGAATGATCGTGGAATTACCTCAGCACACCAACCGGTAACCGACGCCCCGGACCGTCTCGATGGTGTGGGTACCGAACGGAACGTCGATCTTGCGGCGCACGTACCCCACGTACACCTCGACGACGTTGTCCGGGCCCTGATGGTGCGCGTCCCACACGTTGCGCAAGATCTCGGCCTTCGTCACCACCACGTCCTTGTTGCGCATCAGGAACTCCAGCACCCCGTACTCGCGGGGAGTCAGCGTGATCGGGGTCGAGCCGCGCCGGACGGTGTGCCGGGCGGGATCCAGCGACAGCGATCCCGCTGTCAGCACCGCCGGCCGCTCGGGCGCGCCGCGACGCACCAACGCGCGCAGGCGCGCCACGAGCACCCGGAACGAAAACGGCTTCGTCAGATAGTCATCGGCCCCGAGATCGAACGCATCGGTCTCGTCGAACTCACCGTCTTTGGCTGTCAGCATCAGCACCGGTGTCCACACGTCCCGCGCCCGCATCCGGCGCAGCACCTCGTATCCGTTGTAACCGGGCAGCATGATGTCGAGGACCACGACGTCGAAGCTGTTCTCGGTCGCCCGCTGCAGGCCCTCGACGCCCGTGCCGACGGCCACGACGACGAAGCCCTCGGCCTTCAGCCCCATGGCCAGCGTCGCGGACAACCGCGGCTCGTCCTCGACGATCAGGACTCGCATGTCGCTACGCTACGTCGTGCGCGGCTTCCGGCCGACCGGGGTGACGTCCCGGCCGCTGCGGCAGGACGATGAGCAACGCGACGATGATCGCCGCGATGACGGCCGAGGCCAGCGGGCGGCTCAGGGCCAGGCCGCCGTCGGCGACGGGCTTGTCGAGGAAGTCGCCCACGGTCGCGCCCAGGGGGCGTGTCAGGATGAACGCGACCCAGAACAGGGTGACCCGCGACACCGAGGTCCAGTAGTACAGGGCCACCACGGCGGCGAGGGCTGCGGTGAACACCAGCGCGCCGCGCTCGTAACCGAAGCCGCGGGTGTCGGCGAGCCAATCGCCGAGCGCGGTGCCCAGCGTCTGCGAGAACGTGATCGTCGCCCAGTAGAAGGTTTCCACCCTGGGCGTGGAGACGGTGTTGACCGATACCGTTCCCTCCGACCAGCGCCACAGGCCCAGGGTGGCCAGGAGGCAGGCCAGAAGCAGCAGCGAACCGCCCGTGTAGCCGATCCCCAGCTGCCGGTCGGCGAAATCGGCCAGCGTGGTGCCGAACGTCGTCGAGGCCACGATCGTCGCCCAGTACAGCCCCGCATGGAAACGCTTGGCGCGGATCTGCGCGGCAACCAGCGCTATCAGCGCGACGCCGAAAAGCGCCACGCCAACCAGATATCCCCAATTCTTGTGTGTATCAGCGTGGAAGACGTTCATCGTGAGGGCGTCGCCACCCGTCTCGCCCAGCGTCGTCGCCAAGATTTTGATCACCCAAAAGCCCAGCGTCACCGCGGGCACTTTGGTCAGAGCGTGGCTTGCAGCGTCAGTCATCACACAGTGACCTTCCGGTGTCGTTGTTGTGCATGTCTACGGTAGCCACGCTGAGAAATCGCTGAGACCGGTCAATGAGGTGTCCGGTAACGGATCGGCCACGAATTGCCTGTGCATCGCCTTTGAATTTCGCCCCGACACCGGTTGCGGGCAGCAGATGATGGGCGAATTCCATCATGCTACCAAACTGCGAGGCGCTCAACACATTTCACGGCTCACGCGAGAGCCGGCCGTGACGGCGATGCTGGTGGCTGGTTAAGAATTACCTTAGCGTTCAATAAGTTTCGCCGTCAGTGCGGTTGCCGAGACGCCCAGTGGCCGCAAAACGCTGTGCCAATATGGGTGCATGCTGATGGGGGCAGACACCACGTTCGAACTCGGCGCGGGGGCGCGGTGGTCGATCATGGCCATCTCGTTGGGGGTGACGGCAAGCTCCTTCCTTTTCATCAATGGCGTTGCGTTCCTTATCCCTTCGCTGCAGGCTCGCCGTGGCGTCCCACTGGCCGAAGCGGGCCTGCTGTCGTCGATGCCCAGTTGGGGCATGGTGGTCACGCTCGTCATGTGGGGCTACGTGCTGGACCGTGTCGGCGAGCGGATCGTGCTCACGGCGGGCTCGGCACTCACCGCGGCCGCGGCTTACGCCGCGGCGTCGGCCCATTCACTGCTGATGATCGCCGCCTTTCTGTTCATCGGCGGGATGGCCGCGGCGAGTTGCAACGCGGCCGGCGGACGGCTGGTGTCCGCCTGGTTCCCGCCGCGGCGACGCGGCCTGGCGATGGGGATCCGCCAGACCGCGCAACCGTTGGGAATCGCTTTGGGCGCGTTGATCATTCCGGAGCTCTCCGAGAGCGGCCCGCACCGCGGGCTGATGTTCCTCGCGGTGATGTGCACGGTGGCGGCGGTGGCAAGCGCGATCGGAATCGCCGATCCGCCGCGGAAACCCCGCGCGGCGGCTGCACGGGGGGAACTGGCCAGCCCGTATCGCGGTTCGTTCGTGTTGTGGCGAATCCACGCGGTGGCCGGCCTGCTGATGATGCCCCAGACCGTGACCGTCACCTTCGTGCTCGTGTGGCTGATGAACCACCACGGCTGGTCGGTGGCGGCCGCGGGCGCTTTGGTCACCTTCGCCCAACTATTGGGCGCCGTGGGGCGAATCGCGGTCGGCCGCTGGTCCGATCGCGTCGGCTTGCGGATGCGTCCGGTCCGCACCATCGCGATCGCCGCCGCGCTGGCCCTGTTCCTGCTCGCCCTCACCGACGGCACCGGTTCGGGTTACGACGTGTTGCTCATGGTCGCCGTTTCGGTGCTCGCGGTGCTCGACAACGGGCTGGAGGCCACCGCGATCACCGAGTTGGCCGGGCCGTATTGGAGCGGACGCGCCCTGGGCCTGCAGAACACCACCCAGCGGCTGGTGGCCGCCTGCGGCCCGCCGCTCTTCGGCGCATTGATCATGGCGGCCCACTACCCGGCGGCCTGGGCGCTGTGCGCGCTGTTCCCGATGGCGGCGGTGCCGTTGGTTCCGGCCGATCTGCGCCCGCCCGGCCTGGAAACCCAGTCTTCGCGATTTCGTGAACGCCGTGACAGCCCCGCGGTCCGGTTAAGTATGCGCTGACGACTTCCAAAGTGCGCTCAGCGCAGGATCTTCGCGTACAGCAGGGCGTCCTGGGGCTCGGGCCCGATGGTGGGGTAGACGGCGTGGCGGGCCAGCCGTCCCTCCAACGCGAAACCGGCGCGCTCCAGCGACCGCGCCGAGCGCTCGTTGTCCGGGCTGCAGGTCGCCCAGACGCGGTATACCTGGCGATCGGCTTCCAGCGCGGCGAGCAGCAGGTCGAGCACCTCGGACATGTAGCCCTTGCCCCACCAGCGCCGGCCGAGGCAGTAGCCGATCTCGACCGAGTGCGGCGCGGCACGCCGGCAGCTGGTCAGCCCGACGACCTCGCCGCTGTGCTTCAGCGTGATGGCCCAGGTCCGCTCCTCGCCGCTGATGTTGAGCTTTTCGGTGATGACGCGTCGCGTCGCCGCCACGTCGCGATGAGGCGCCCACAGCAGGTACTTGGTGACCTCGGGATCGCGGGCGACCCGCTGAAAGAGCGCCCCCGCGTCGTCGAGCGCCGGCGGGCGCAGCATCAGCCGCGGGCCGGTCATGCGGTCGGGCGGGTAGTCGACCATGGCGCTACAGGCCAAGCGCCTGATAGGTGCGGCGGACGAACTTCGGTTGCGCGGTGCGGAGTTTCGCCAGCGACGTGTTGCCCGCGACGGCCGTCGCCGCGTCCACGGTCAGGTCGGGCAGGTTCTGGATCAGGTACAGCAGGATCAGGTCGTCCGCGCTCGGGTCGGCCTGCCACCACGTCCCGTAAGCGCCGGGCCAGCTGAAGGTCCCCGGGCCGCCCGGGCCGAACAGCGGGGCGGACTTCGCCGGATCGGTCACCACCGACAGGTTCAACCCGAACCCGCGCCCGACCCAGTACGGCGCCCCGAGGAAGTTGTGGCGCTTCTGTTCGTCGGTGAGCCGGTCGGTCCGCATGAGGCGGGCCGACTCGGGGGACAACACGCGCACGCCGTCGACCGTCCCGTCGTCGAGCAGCATCCGCACGAACCGCAGGTAGTCGTCGGCCGTCGACCACAGCCCGCCGCCGGCGTTGCAGAACGAGGGCGGCTTGATGTGCGGCGGCCCCATCACGCCGTGCTGCAGCTCGTGGTCGTCGGTGAGCCGGTACATGGTGGCGGCGCGCCGGCGCGCTTCGGGGGAGACGAAGAACCCGGTGTCGGGCATGCCCGCCGGACCCAGCACGCGTTCGTCGAGCACCTGGTGGAACGGCTTGCCGTCGACGCGGGAAGCGATGACGCCCAACAGGTCTATGGCGTGGCTGTAGGTGACCTTCTCGCCGGGCTGATGCACCAGTGGCAGCCTGGCCAGCTCGCTCAGCCAGGCATCGGGGCCGTCGTGGAAGGGCAGCCGCATGTAGGCCTTCGAGATCGGCCCGGACACCGAGAACGCGTAGGCCAGGCCGCCGGTGTGGGTGAGCAGGTCCTCGATCAGGATGGCGCGACTCAGCGGGTGCGTCCGGTCCAGCGGGCCGTGCGGGTCGTCGAGCACCCGCACGTCGGCCAGCTCGGGAGCCCAGCGCACGACCGGGTCTTTCAGCGCCAGCTTGCACTCGTCGACCAGGCTCATCACAGCCGCGACCGTGACCGGCTTGGTCATCGACGCGATGCGGAACAGCGTGTCGCGCTGCATCGGCAGGCCCGCATCGATGTCCCGGTAGCCGATCTCGTTGACCTGCAGGAGTTCTCCGCGCCGCCAGACCATCGTCACCGCACCGGCGAGCAGGCCCGCGTCGCACACCTCGCGGACGGAGGCCTGATTGACGTCCAGATTCACCCGGTTCAGGGTAGCGGGCGGGCCGGTGAACTGTGCCGACCGGGCACGGCGCCCGCTCAGGCGGCGTGAAGTCGGGCGAGTGCGATTCCGATCCGGGTTGCCAGTTCACTGACATCCACCGTGGGCGGTCCCGGCAACGGCGGCGCGCCGGACTGGTACTGCGTTCCGGTAGGCGTAGTGAATTCCGCAGTATGACAACCATTTTCGTCAACTGCGGTGGTGACGCGCCAGCCGGGCGCTTCCTTGGCGTAGTTGCAGCGTTCGCACGAACCGAGCCCATTCGCCGCGCTGGTCGGTCCGCCGCGATGATGCGGCCGGGCGTGATCGCGGTGGCGGATCGGGGCATCGCAATAGGGGGTGCGACAACGCTCGTCACGCAGCCCGATGAACGCGGCTAGCCCCTTGGGGGAGCAGCGCGACCGCGACTCCATGCTCACCAAAGCGCCCGAGCGGGGATGGCGGTAGAGCCTGCGCAGTGTGGCCCGCGACCGGTCATCGATGACCGCATCTCGCACAAGATGGCGCGCCACGGCGGCCGGTATCGGGCCGTACCCGTCGACCACCGCCGCCGTGTCGTCGTGACCCAGCAGCGTCTCGTCGGAGATGACGAGGTTGACCCCGACCGGTTGGGCCACCTCGGCCGGCCGACCCGTGACCCGCTCGACCAACGTGTCGGCCATCACCTGGCCGCGGGTGCGGTCATCGAACGTCGTGTCGGCGGCGCGCCTGAGCGCCGCGTAAATCGCGACGCCCTTGGCTACCGGGAGGAGCGCCGTCACCCACGTCATGGTGTCGGGGGCCGGGCGAATCGTCACCGTGCGTTCGGATTCGGCCTTCGCGGCGCAGTCGACCACCGCCTGCGCATCGAGGCGGTAGGCGATTGCCTTGGCCGCCGCCGCGATCCGCGCATCACCCATCCCTTCCAGCTTCGACCTGGCGGCGCACATCTCGGCGTCGAGCGCGCGACGGTCGTTGACGTCCAGGCAGGCCGATTCCCGCACGATCAGCGTCGCCCGCCACTCCGACAACCGCCCGGCCTCCAGCGCGGCGAGTGTGTGCGGCATCTCGTGCACCAGCGCCTTGGCGAATCCGAGATGGCGCCCACCGCGGGCCGGGGAATCCCGTCGTGCCAGCGCGATCTCGCTGGCCACCCCGCGGCCACGCTGGGCAGCCGGGACTCCGGCGTCGGCTTCGTTGGTGCGACGCAGCGCATCCATCGCCGCCGCCGCGCGCGCCTGGCCCGCGGCGGCCGCCGCTTTGACCGCCTCCAACTCGGCGATCCGCGCGATCAGCGCGGCTTCGTCGGCATGCGGATCCACGACCGCGAGCGCCCCCAATTCGAACATGCTTTCGATACTACACGGGGCACCGACACGTCGGCGAAGTCGACTAGCGCCGCTGCGCGCGGACGTACCAGAACGCCATTTCGATCTCGGTCCCGTCCACTTCGCGCCGCACGGTGGCCGGGTCCAGCGATTCGATATCCCAGCCGGCGCCGCCGAGGACCTCCCGCAGCGTCTGCTCGGACACCGCCGGTCGCGGCCATTCGGTGTCGGTCGGGTTGGCGTCGGAAAAGCAACTGATGAGGAGGGTGGCGCCCGGCCTGGTCGCCCGGTGCGCCGCGGCGGCGTAGCTGCGCTTGCCGTCGTCGTCGAGGCAGTGGAACATGCCGCTGTCGACGATGGTGTCGAACGCGTCGGTGTAGCCCTCGAGCTTGGTGGAGTCGGTCACTGCGAACCGCACGTCGACGCCGGCGTCGCCGGCGCGCCGCTCCGCGGTGATCAGCGCGGTGGGGGAGATGTCCAGCCCCGTCACGCGGTAGCCGTTCTTGGCCAGGTAGATGGCGTTGTCGCCGAGCCCGCACCCGATGTCGAGGACGTCACCGTGCACCCAGCCATTGGTGTGCCACGCGATGACATTCTCCTTGGGGGCCTTGGTATCCCACGGTGGTGTGGTCATCGCGGGGATGCCTTCGCCGGGGCTCTCGCCGCGGTAAAGCGCATCGAAGTCCATGCGCTGCAATCCGGAGGGAAAACCGGAGGAACTCGAGCCTGTCATTTCAGCCAGGATAGTCCGAAGTGCTACGCTGCCGGGCAGTCGACATCCTTTAACGATCCGTCCAGAGAGGCGGAGAAGGAGGTCAAGTCTCGCATGGCTGCCGTGAGTGGCGCCGGCCGCGAATTGATGTCGGCGGCCGACGTGGGTCGCACCATTTCCCGCATCGCGCATCAGATCATCGAAAAGACCGCGCTGGATGCTCCCGACGCGCCCCGGGTGGTGCTGCTGGGCATCCCGACCCGCGGCGTCACCCTCGCCAAGCGGCTGGCGGCCAACATCGGCGAATACAGCGGCGTGGACGTCGCGCACGGCGCCCTGGACATCACCCTGTACCGCGACGACCTGATGCAAAAGCCGCCCCGGCCGCTGGAGGCCACGTCGATCCCGGCCGGCGGTGTCGACGACGCGCTGGTGATCCTCGTCGACGACGTGCTGTACTCCGGCCGCTCGGTCCGCGCCGCGCTCGACGCGCTGCGCGACGTCGGCCGGCCGCGGGCGGTGCAACTGGCGGTGCTGGTCGACCGCGGCCACCGCGAACTGCCGCTGCGCGCCGACTACGTCGGCAAGAACGTGCCGACCGCGCGCGGCGAGAGCGTCCACGTGCTGCTGAGCGAGCACGACGGCCGCGACGGGGTGGTGATCTCGCGATGACGCGCCACCTGCTGGCCGCCGGCGACCTCAGCCGCGACGCGGCCGTCGCCATCCTCGACGACGCCGACCGGTTCGCCCAGGCGCTGGTGGGCCGCGACATCAAGAAGCTGCCGACGCTGCGCGGCCGCACCGTCGTCACGATGTTCTACGAGAACTCGACCCGCACCCGGGTGTCCTTCGAGGTGGCCGGCAAGTGGATGAGCGCCGACGTGATCAACGTCAGCGCGGCCGGATCGTCGGTGGGCAAGGGCGAGTCGCTACGCGACACCGCGCTGACCCTGCGCGCCGCCGGCGCCGACGCGCTGATCATCCGGCACCCGGCGTCGGGGGCCGCGCACCTGCTCGCCGACTGGACATGCGGCAACGGTGACGGCCCCTCGGTGATCAACGCCGGCGACGGCACCCACGAGCACCCGACCCAGGCGCTGCTGGACGCGTTGACCGTCCGCCAGCGCCTCGGCGGCATCGAGGGCCGGCGCGTCGTGATCGTCGGCGACATCCTGCACAGCCGGGTCGCCCGGTCCAACGTCATGCTGCTGACCACCCTGGGCGCCGAGGTGGTGCTGGTCGCGCCGCCGACGCTGTTGCCGGTCGGGGTCGACGGGTGGCCTGCCACCGTCTCCTACGACTTCGACGCCGAGCTGCCCGCCGCGGACGCCGTGCTGATGCTGCGGGTGCAGGCCGAGCGGATGAACGGCGGCTTCTTCCCGTCGGTCCGCGAGTACTCGGTGCGCTACGGGCTGTCCGAGCGGCGCCAGGCGATGCTGCCGGGCCACGCCGTGGTGCTGCATCCGGGGCCGATGGTGCGCGGCATGGAGATCTCCTCTTCGGTGGCCGACTCATCGCAATCTGCCGTGCTGCAACAGGTTTCGAACGGGGTGCACGTGCGGATGGCGGTGCTGTTCCACGTCCTCGTGGGAGCGGAGGAGATTGCGGCATGAGCGTGCTGATCCGCGGTGTGCGCCCCTACGGCGAAGGCGACCGGGTCGACGTCCTGGTCGATGACGGCCAGATCGCCGAAATCGGGCCTAAGCTGACGATCCCCGACACCGCCGACGTCATCGACGCCACCGGACAGATCCTGCTGCCCGGGTTCGTCGACCTGCACACCCACCTGCGCGAACCCGGCCGCGAATATGCCGAGGACATCGAAACCGGCTCGGCCGCAGCAGCTTTGGGCGGCTACACCGCGGTGTTCGCGATGGCCAACACCAATCCCGTCGCCGACAGCCCGGTGGTCACCGACCACGTCTGGCACCGCGGCCGGCAGGTCGGCCTGGTCGACGTGCACCCCGTCGGCGCGGTCACCGTCGGGCTGGCCGGGGCCGAGCTGACCGAGATGGGCATGATGGCCGCCGGCGCCGCGCAGGTGCGGATGTTCTCCGACGACGGGGTCTGCGTGCACGACCCGCTGATGATGCGCCGCGCCCTGGAGTACGCCACCGGCCTGGGGGTGCTGATCGCCCAACACGCCGAGGAGCCGAGGCTGACCGTCGGCGCCGTCGCCCACGAGGGGCCGACGGCCGCCCGGCTGGGGCTGGCCGGATGGCCGCGGGCCGCCGAGGAATCGATCGTGGCGCGCGACGCGTTGCTCGCCCGCGACGCCGGCGCCCGGGTGCACATCTGCCACGCCTCCACCGCCGGCACGGTCGAGATCCTGAAATGGGCCAAGGGGCAAGGCATCGCGATCACCGCCGAGGTCACCCCGCACCACCTGCTGCTCGACGACAGCCGGCTGGCCAGCTACCAAGGGGTGAACCGCGTCAACCCGCCGCTGCGCGAGGCCGCCGACGCGGTCGCGCTCCGTCAAGCGCTGGCCGACGGGGTGATCGACTGTGTGGCCACCGACCATGCCCCGCACGCCGAGCACGAGAAGTGCGTCGAGTTCTGCGCGGCGCGGCCCGGCATGCTGGGTCTGCAGACGGCGCTGTCGGTGGTGGTGCAGACGATGGTGGCGCCCGGCCTGTTGACCTGGCGCGACGTCGCGCGGGTGATGAGCGAGAATCCGGCGCGCATCGTCGGGTTGCCCGACCACGGCCGGGCGCTGGAGGTGGGGGAGCCGGCCAACCTGACCGTGGTGGACCCCGACGCCACCTGGACGGTCGCCGGGCCGGAGCTGGCCAGCCGGTCGGCCAACACGCCGTACGAGTCGATGACGCTGCCCGCCACCGTCACCGCGACCCTGCTGCGCGGACGGGTCACCGCACGGGATGGGAAGAGCCCGGCATGAACCGCGCCGGCGACGATGCAGTGGGGGTACCGCCCGCTTGCGGGGCACGAAGCGATGAGAAGGAGCGGCGCGCATGAACTCCGCCACGCTGGTGGGATCGCTGATATTCGCGGCCGTGCTGGTGGTGGTGATCGCGGTGCTCATCCAGCTGATGATGCGCGGCTGGCAGCGCCGCTCGCAGCGCCAGACGGAGCTGATCGGCGACCTGCCCGGCCTGCCCGACAAGCTGGGTACGGCGAGCGTCACCACCCGGGGGCTCTACTGCGGCTGCACGATGGCGCCCGCCTGGAACGAGCGCATCACGGCCGGCGACCTGGGGTACCGCAGCAAAGCGGTGCTCACCCGCTACCCCGAGGGCATCCTGCTGGAACGCATTCGCGCGAAACCGATTTGGATCCCGCGGGAGGCGGTCACGGCCATCCGCATGGAGCGCGGCATGGCGGGCAAGGTGGTGGCGCGCATCGGCGTTCTGGCGATCCGCTGGCGGCTGCCGTCGGGCCCCGAGATCGACACCGGGTTTCGCGCGAACAACCGCAGCGAGTACGACGCGTGGGTGCACGATTCGCAGGAGGGAGCCGCGTGAGTCGCGCCGACGACGATGCAGAACGAAGTGATGTGGGGGCACGCCCCCAAGTGGGAGGAGCGGCGCTCATGAGTAAGGCGCTACTGGTCCTCGAGGACGGCCGTGTCTTCACCGGCACGCCGTTCGGCAAGGTCGGCCAAACGCTCGGCGAGGCAGTCTTTTCCACCGGTATGTCCGGCTACCAGGAGACGCTTACCGACCCCAGCTATCACCGGCAGATCGTGGTGGCCACCGCGCCGCAGATTGGCAACACCGGCTGGAACGATGAGGACGGCGAAAGCCGCGGCGACAAGATCTGGGTCGCCGGCTACGCGGTGCGCGACCCGTCGCCGCGCGCCTCCAGCTGGCGCGCCACCGGCACGCTTCAGGACGAGCTGGTCCGCCAGGGCATCGTCGGGATCGCCGGCATCGACACCCGGGCGGTGGTGCGGCACCTGCGCAGCCGCGGCTCGATGAAGGCCGGGGTGTTCTCCGGCGAGTCGCTGGCCGAGCCGGCAGAGTTGGTCGACCGGGTGCGGGGCCAGCAGTCGATGCTGGGCGCCGACCTGGCCGGGGAGGTCAGCACCGAGGACGCCTACGTCGTGGAACCCGAAGGCCCGCACCGATTTACCGTCGCCGCGCTGGACCTCGGGATCAAGACCAACGCCCCGCGCAATTTCGCCCGGCGCGGCGTCCGCAGCCACGTGCTGCCGTCGTCGGCGACCTTCGAGCAGCTCGCCGACCTCAAGCCCGACGGCGTGTTCCTGTCCAACGGTCCCGGCGACCCCGCCACCGCCGACCGCGTCGTCGCGCTCACCCGCGAGGTGCTGGGCGCCGGGATCCCGCTGTTCGGCATCTGTTTCGGCAACCAGATCCTCGGCCGGGCGCTGGGCCTGTCCACCTACAAGATGGTCTTCGGCCACCGCGGCATCAACATCCCGGTCATCGACCACGCGACCGGGCGGGTCGCGGTGACCGCGCAGAACCACGGCTTCGCGCTGGAGGGGGAGGCCGGCCAGTCCTTCGACACGCCGTTCGGCCCGGCGATCGTCAGCCACACCTGCGCCAATGACGGGGTGGTCGAGGGCGTCAAACTCGCTGACGGCCGGGCATTTTCGGTGCAGTACCACCCGGAGGCCGCCGCCGGCCCGCACGACGCGGAATACCTTTTCGACCAATTCATCGACCTGATGGCGGCTCAGTGATGACGCCATGGCCCGCGAGCGCGCGTAGTACAACGACACGCCGTAAATCGCGTACAGATGGGGACCCTCGCGCCAAGGAAAGGGGGCGCTAGTGCCGCGTCGCACCGACTTGCGCCACGTGCTGGTGATCGGCTCGGGGCCGATCGTGATCGGCCAGGCCGCCGAATTCGACTACTCGGGGACCCAGGCCTGCCGGGTGCTGCGCGCCGAGGGCCTGCAGGTCAGCCTGATCAACTCCAACCCGGCCACCATCATGACCGACCCCGAGTACGCCGACCACACCTACGTCGAGCCCATCACCCCGGCGTTCGTCGAGCGGGTGATCGCCCAGCAGGCCGAGTGCGGCAACAAGATCGACGCGCTGCTGGCCACGCTGGGCGGCCAGACCGCGCTCAACACCGCGGTCGCGCTGTACGAGAACGGGGCACTGGAGCGCTACGGCGTCGAGCTGATCGGCGCCGATTTCGACGCCATCCAGCGCGGCGAGGACCGCCAGCGGTTCAAGGACATCGTCGGCAAGGTCGGCGGTGAATCCGCCCGCAGCCGCGTATGTTTCACCATGGACGAGGTTCGCGCGACCGTCGCCGAACTCGGCCTGCCCGTCGTCGTGCGCCCCAGCTTCACCATGGGCGGGCTGGGCTCGGGGATGGCCGACTCCGCCGAAGACGTCGAAAGGATGGCCGGCGCCGGGCTGGCCGCCTCGCCCAGCGCCAACGTGCTCATCGAGGAATCGATCTACGGCTGGAAGGAATTCGAACTCGAGCTGATGCGCGACGGCCACGACAACGTCGTGGTGGTGTGCTCCATCGAGAACGTCGACCCGATGGGCGTGCACACCGGCGACTCGGTCACCGTCGCGCCGGCCATGACCCTCACCGACAGGGAATACCAGCGGATGCGCGACCTGGGCATCGCGATCCTGCGCGAGGTCGGCGTGGACACCGGCGGCTGCAACATCCAATTCGCGGTCGACCCGCGCAACGGCCGGCTGATCGTCGTCGAGATGAACCCGCGGGTGTCGCGGTCAAGCGCGCTGGCGTCCAAGGCCACCGGTTTCCCGATCGCCAAGATCGCCGCCAAGCTGGCCATCGGCTACACCCTGGACGAGATCGTCAACGACATCACCAAGGAGACGCCG
The DNA here is from genome assembly GCF_035506235.1 of Mycobacterium sp. GTDB lineage: Bacteria > Actinomycetota > Actinomycetes > Mycobacteriales > Mycobacteriaceae > Mycobacterium. The sequence goes on along the minus strand of NZ_DATJPU010000018.1, from coordinate 42,627 downwards.
GCCTGCTTCGAGCCGACCCTCGACTACATCGTCGTCAAGGCGCCGCGGTTCGCGTTCGAGAAATTCCCCGGCGCCGACCCGACGCTGACCACCACGATGAAATCCGTCGGTGAGGCAATGTCGTTGGGCCGCAACTTCGTCGAGGCGCTCGGCAAGGTGATGCGGTCGCTGGAGACCGGGCGCGCCGGCTTCTGGACGAAACCCGACGACGACGGGGACGTCGACGAGGTCCTGACCAGGCTGCGGACGCCGACCGAAGGCCGGCTCTACGACATCGAGCTGGCGCTGCGGCGGGGCGCGTCGGTCGAGCGGGTCGCCGAAGCCAGCGGCGTCGACCCGTGGTTCGTCGCGCAGATCGGCGAGCTGGTCGAGCTGCGCGCGGAGCTGGTCGCCGCCCCGGTGCTCGAGGCCGACCTGCTGCGGCGGGCCAAGCACAACGGTCTCTCGGACCGCCAGATCGCCGCCCTGCGTCCGGAATTGGCCGGGGAGAACGGGGTGCGCTCGCTGCGCGAGCGGCTGGGCATCCACCCGGTGTACAAGACGGTCGACACCTGCGCGGCGGAGTTCGAGGCCAAGACGCCCTATCACTACAGCAGCTACGAGCTGGACCCGGCCGCCGAGACCGAGGTCGCCCCGCAGGCCGACAAGCCCAAGGTGCTGATCCTGGGATCGGGTCCCAACCGGATCGGCCAGGGCATCGAATTCGACTACAGCTGCGTGCACGCCGCAACGACGTTGTCGCAGGCCGGTTTCGAGACCGTGATGGTCAACTGCAATCCGGAGACGGTGTCCACCGACTACGACACCGCCGACCGGCTCTACTTCGAGCCGCTGACCTTCGAGGACGTGTGCGAGGTGTTCCGCGCGGAAACGCAGTCGGGCGCGGGCGGCCCCGGGGTCGCGGGAGTCATCGTGCAACTCGGCGGCCAGACCCCGCTCGGGCTGGCGCAGCGGCTCTTCGACGCCGGGGTTCCGATCGTGGGCACCCCGCCGGAGGCCATCGACCTGGCCGAGGACCGCGGCGCCTTCGGCGACGTGCTGGCCACCGCGGGGCTGCCAGCGCCAAAGTACGGCACTGCAACGACTTTCGCGCAGGCCCGCCGGATCGCCGACGAGATCGGTTATCCGGTGCTGGTGCGGCCGTCGTACGTGCTGGGCGGCCGGGGCATGGAGATCGTCTACGACGAGGAAACGCTGAAGGGCTACATCACCCGGGCCACGGCGCTCTCGCCCGAACACCCGGTGCTCGTCGACCGCTTCCTCGAGGACGCGGCCGAGATCGACGTCGACGCGCTGTGCGACGGGGCCGAGGTCTACATCGGCGGCATCATGGAGCACATCGAGGAGGCCGGCATCCACTCCGGCGACTCGGCCTGCGCGCTGCCGCCGGTCACGCTGGGCCGCAGCGACATCGACAAGGTGCGCCGCGCCACGGAGGCCATCGCCCACGGCATCGGCGTCGTCGGGCTGCTCAACGTGCAGTACGCCCTCAAGGACGACGTGCTCTACGTCCTGGAGGCCAACCCGCGAGCCAGCCGCACGGTGCCGTTTGTATCCAAGGCCACCGCGATCCCGCTCGCGAAGGCGTGCGCGCGAATCATGTTGGGCACCAGCATCTCCCAGCTCCGCGCCGAGGGCATGCTGGCGGCCTCGGGGGACGGCGCGCACGCGCCGCCGCAAGCCCCGATCGCGGTCAAGGAGGCCGTGCTGCCGTTTCACCGCTTCCGCCGCGTCGACGGGGCCGCCATCGACTCGCTGCTCGGCCCGGAGATGAAGTCGACGGGCGAGGTGATGGGCATCGACCGCGACTTCGGCACCGCCTTCGCCAAGAGCCAAACCGCCGCCTACGGATCGTTGCCGGCCGAGGGGACGATATTCGTGTCGGTGGCCAACCGGGACAAGCGATCACTGGTGTTTCCGGTCAAGCGGCTGGCCGATCTGGGCTTTCGGGTGCTGGCCACCGAGGGCACCGCGGAGATGTTGCGCCGCAACGGGATTCCCTGCGACGAGGTCCGCAAGCACTTCGAGCCGCCGCAGCCCGACCGGCCCGCGATGTCCGCGGTCGACGCGATCAAGGCCGGCGAGGTCGACATAGTGATCAACACGCCGTTCGGCAACTCCGGCCCGCGCATCGACGGCTATGAAATCCGCTCGGCCGCGGTGTCGGTGAACATCCCGTGCGTCACGACGGTGCAGGGCGCCTCGGCCGCCGTGCAGGGCATCGAGGCGGGGATCCGCGGCGACATCGGCGTGCGGTCGCTGCAGGAGCTGCACAGCGCCATCGGCGCGCAAAGCGCTGGGGCCGTAGGGCCCCGGGGCAACTTCCGATGACCGGGTTCGGCGCCCGGCTGGCGGCGGCGAAGCTGAGCCGCGGGCCGCTGTGCCTGGGCATCGACCCGCATCCGGAGCTGTTGCGGGCCTGGGGCCTGCCGACCACCGCCGACGGGCTCGCCTCGTTCTGCGACACCTGCGTCGAGGCGTTCGCCGGATTCGCCGTCGTCAAGCCCCAGGTGGCGTTCTTCGAGGCCTACGGCGCCGCCGGGTTCGCGGTGCTCGAACGCACCATCGCCGCGCTGCGTTCGGCCGGGGCGCTGGTGCTGGCCGACGCCAAGCGGGGCGACATCGGGACGACGATGGCGGCCTACGCCGCCGCCTGGGCCGGTGATTCGCCGCTGGCCGCCGACGCGGTGACCGCCTCGCCCTACCTGGGATTCGGGTCGCTGCGGCCGCTGCTGGAGGCCGCCGCGGCAACCGACCGTGGGGTGTTCGTGCTGGCCGCGACCTCCAATCCGGAGGGCGGCACGGTGCAGCGCGCGACGTTCGACGGCCGGACGGTGGCCCAGCTGATCGTCGACCAGGCGGCGGTGGTCAACCGGTCCGCCACGGGATCCGAGCCCGGGTACGTCGGCGTGGTCCTCGGCGCGACGGTGTTCGAGGCCCCCGACGTCAGCGGGCTGGGCGGACCGGTGCTGGTGCCCGGGGTCGGGGCGCAGGGCGGGCGGCCCGAGGCGCTCGGCGGCCTGGGCGGGGCCGCGCCGGGCCAGCTGCTGCCCGCGGTGGCGCGCGAGGTGTTGCGGGCCGGACCGAGCGTGTCCGGCCTGCGTGCGGCCGGCGAGCGGATGCTGGACGCCGTCGCGTACCTGTCCGTCCCCTAGGGCCGTCACTCCGCGGCGATCGCCGCTCCCGGCCGCGCCGTTTCCACGATCACGGTGGTGGCCTTGACGACGGCCACGGCCACGCTGCCGGGCTGCAGGTTCAGCTCCTGGGCGGCCGTGGTGCTCATCAGCGAGACGATGGTGTGGGGGCCGCACTGCATCTCGACCTGGGTCATCACCTTGTCGCTGATCACGCTGGTGACCAGGCCGACGAACCGGTTGCGGGCCGAGCTGCCGATGCTCAGCGGATCCGGCGGCGGGGTGGGCGCGTTGGAACGCGAAAACTCGGCCAGGTCCTCGCTGGCGATGACCTTGCGGCCGGCCGCGTCGTGGCTGACCGACAGCGTGCCCTGGTTGATCCACCGGCGGACGGTGTCGTCGCTGACTCCGAGCAGCTCAGCCGCCTGACGGATGCGCAGGTTCGGCACGGCTCGATGGTATCTGATATTTGGCTGGGCATTAGCTGAAACATCCCTGCGGACGGACCGCCGACCTGCCGCTTGGCCGCGGACGCGACACGCGCGACACGCCACGAAAAAATGCGTGATCCGCCGCACCCCGACTCGGGGCCGTCCGCCGTGGGCGCCCGCAGGGCCCGCGGCCGCGGCGCGCGGCTTTCGCCCATGGGCACAAAACCCCACGTCAAGCACCATATCCATGGCTCCCGCGGGCGATTGAGCACCGGCGCCGGCGCCCTTTCCCGACCCGTCGCCGCAGGGCCCCTGGCACCCCGTGCCGGGCTCGCCCGCGCGCTCCACGCTGCACATTTGCACAATTAACCAGGGGGGCGGGTTAGATTTCGTCAGGAAGCCTGAGTACGGTCATCTCCGCTGGCTGAAGTACCCGGCAGAGACAAACGAGATCGATTACCGATTGATCAGATACGGAGGAATCGTGGCCCTTCCCCAGTTGACCGACGAGCAGCGCGCGGCCGCTTTGGAGAAGGCGGCTGCCGCTCGTCGCGCGCGCGCAGAGCTCAAAGACCGCCTCAAGCGTGGCGGCACCAACCTCTCCCAGGTGCTCAAGGACGCCGAGAGCGACGAAGTCCTGGGCAAGATGAAGGTGTCTGCGCTGCTCGAGGCGTTGCCGAAGGTGGGCAAGGTCAAGGCGCAGGAAATCATGACCGAGCTCGAGATCGCGCCCACCCGCCGCCTGCGCGGCCTCGGCGACCGGCAGCGCAAGGCCCTGCTGGAAAAGTTCGGCTCCGCCTAACTCGCCCGCCGACGATGCAGGCCGACAGGCCTGATGAGACGGCGGGCGATCGGGCCCGGCCTGCGACGATGCGGGCCGTACGGCCTGTGGGGGTACCGACCCGGGAGCGCCGGTGAGCGCCCCCGAGGGGCCGGACGTCGTGCAGGGGGCACGCCCCGAGCCAATGGGCAGGGGGCGTGTGGTCGTGCTGTCCGGCCCCTCCGCGGTCGGCAAGTCAACCGTGGTCCGGTGTCTGCGGGAGCGGATCCCGAACCTGCAGTTCAGCGTCTCGGCCACGACCCGGGCGCCGCGGCCGGGCGAGGTCGACGGCGTCGACTACCACTTCATCACCCCCGCCCAGTTCCAAAAGCTGATCGACGACGGCGCGCTGCTGGAATGGGCGGAGATCCATGGCGGGCTGCACCGGTCGGGCACGCTGGCCGAGCCGGTGCGGGCCGCCATGGAGTCCGGGCTTCCGGTGCTCATCGAGGTCGACCTGGCCGGTGCCAGGGCGATCAAGAAGGCGATGCCCGAGGCGATCACCGTGTTCCTCGCCCCGCCCAGCTGGGAGGACCTGAAGGCCAGGCTGGTCGGCCGTGGCACCGAGACGGCGGAGGATATCCGCCGTCGCCTCGACACCGCCCGCATCGAAATGGCGGCCCAGGACGACTTCGATGAGGTGGTGGTCAACCGTCGATTGGAGTCTGCGTGCGCCGAATTGGTATCGTTGCTGGTGGGAACTGCGCCGGGCCCGGCATGATTTGCCTGGCCGGGCCAGCAGCCAGATCAGATTCAACCGACTCCAATCCGCCAGGAGATAGACCTACGTGAGCATTCCCCAGTCCGACGCGTCGCTGACCGCCGTGGACCAGTTCGATCCGTCGGCAGGCGGACAGAGCGCCTACGACACCCCGCTGGGCATCACCAACCCGCCCATCGACGAGCTGCTGGACCGCGTGTCCAGCAAGTACGCCCTGGTGATCTACGCCGCCAAGCGAGCCCGCCAGATCAACGACTACTACAACCAGCTCGGCGAGGGCATCCTCGAATACGTGGGCCCGCTCGTCGAGCCCGGGCTGCAGGAAAAGCCGCTGTCCATCGCGCTGCGCGAGATCCACGCCGACCTGCTCGAACACACCGAGGGCGAGTAACGGGCAGGCCGGGCGCGCTGTGGATGTCCGTGAGCGGATCTCAAAACGGGTCATAGTCGGCGTCTCCGGGGGCATCGCCGCCTACAAGGCGTGCACCGTCGTTCGCCAGCTCGCCGAGGCCGGTCACGAGGTCCGCGTCATCCCCACCGAATCCGCGCTGCGCTTCGTGGGGGCCGCCACCTTCGAGGCGCTGTCGGGTCAGCCGGTGCGCACCGGCGTCTTCGACGACGTTCCCGAGGTGCCGCACGTCCAGCTCGGCAAGCAGGCCGATCTCGTCGTGGTGGCGCCCGCCACGGCCGACCTGCTGGCCCGTGCCGTGCACGGCCGCGCCGACGATCTGCTGACCGCCACCCTGCTGACCGCCCGATGTCCGGTGCTGTTCGCGCCGGCGATGCACACCGAAATGTGGTTGCACCCGGCCACCGTTGACAACGTGGCCACGCTGCGCCGCCGCGGCGCGGTGGTGCTCGAACCCGCATCCGGGCGGCTCACCGGCACCGACAGCGGCGCGGGGAGGCTGCCCGAGGCCGAGGAGATCACCACACTGGCCCACCTGCTGCTGGAGCGCCACGACGCGCTGCCCTACGACCTCGCCGGCTGGCGGCTGCTGGTCACGGCCGGCGGCACCCGCGAACCCGTCGACCCAGTGCGCTTCATCGGCAACCGCAGCTCCGGCAAGCAGGGCTACGCGGTGGCGCGGGTCGCCGCCCAGCGCGGCGCCGAGGTCACCCTGATCGCCGGGCACACCGCCGGCCTGATCGACCCCGCCGGCGTCAACGTGGTGCACGTCAGCTCCGCGCAGCAACTCGGGGAGGCGGTGTCCAAGCACGCGCCCGAGGCCGACGTGCTGGTCATGGCGGCGGCGGTCGCGGACTTCCGGCCCGCGCAGGTCGCCGCCGCCAAGATCAAGAAGGGCCCGGATAACCAGTCCGAGTCCCCCACGATCGAGCTGGTCCGCAACGACGACGTGCTGGCCGGCGCGGTGCGGGCGCGAGCCCATGGGCAGTTGCCCAACATGCGCGCCATCGTGGGGTTTGCCGCCGAGACCGGCGACGCCAACGGCGACGTGCTGTTCCACGCCCGGGAGAAGTTGCGGCGCAAGGGTTGCGACCTCTTGGTCGTCAATGCCGTCGGCGACAACAGGGCGTTCGAGGTGGACAGCAACGACGGCTGGCTGCTGGCTTCCGACGGCACCGAGTCGGCGCTGCCGCACGGCTCGAAGACGCTGATGGCCAGTCGTATCGTGGATGCCGTCGTCGCGTTCCTGCACGGCCGCAGCGAGTAGCGGGGTTTGCTTCGGTACGGCGCCCGGACGGGGGCTGGCCCACCGGGACGATATTATTCGATTAACTAACTATTGGAAGGATAGAGACTGTGAGCGAAAAGGGTCGGCTGTTTACCAGTGAGTCGGTGACCGAGGGGCATCCCGACAAGATCTGTGACGCGATCAGCGACTCGGTCCTCGACGCGCTGCTGGCGCAGGACCCCCGCTCACGGGTTGCAGTCGAGGCGCTGGTGACCACCGGACAGGTGCACGTGGTGGGCGAGGTGACGACGACGGCCAAGGAGGCCTTCGCCGACATCACCAACACGGTCCGCGCGCGCATCCTCGACATCGGCTACGACTCGTCGGACAAGGGCTTCGACGGGGCGTCGTGCGGGGTGAACATCGCCATCGGCGCGCAGTCACCCGACATCGCCCAGGGCGTCGACACCGCGTACGAGGCGCGGGTCGAGGGCGAGCGGGACCCGCTGGACGCCCAGGGCGCCGGCGACCAGGGCCTGATGTTCGGCTACGCGATCAGCGACACCCCCGAGCTGATGCCGCTGCCCATCGCGCTGGCCCACCGGCTGTCGCGCCGGCTGACCGAGGTCCGCAAGAACGGCGTGCTGCCGTACCTGCGCCCCGACGGCAAGACCCAGGTCACGATCGCCTACGAGGACAACGTCCCGGTCCGGCTGGACACCGTCGTGATCTCCACCCAGCACGCGGCCGACATCGACCTGCAGAACACCCTCACCCCCGACATCCGGGAGAAGGTCCTCAACACCGTGCTCGACGACCTGGCGCACGGCACGCTGGACACGTCGTCGACGCGGCTGCTGATCAACCCGACGGGCAAGTTCGTGCTCGGCGGCCCCATGGGCGACGCGGGCCTGACCGGACGCAAGATCATCGTCGACACCTACGGCGGCTGGGCCCGCCACGGCGGCGGCGCGTTCTCCGGCAAGGATCCGTCCAAGGTGGACCGGTCGGCGGCCTACGCGATGCGCTGGGTGGCCAAGAACATCGTCGCCGCCGGCCTGGCGGAACGGGTGGAGGTGCAGGTGGCCTACGCCATCGGCAAGGCCGCGCCGGTCGGCCTGTTCGTCGAGACCTTCGGGACCGCGACGGTCGACCCGGTCAAGATCGAGAAGATCGTTCCGGAGGTGTTCGACCTGCGGCCCGGTGCGATCATCCGGGACCTGGACCTGCTGCGCCCGATCTATGCGCAGACCGCCGCCTACGGCCACTTCGGGCGCACCGACATCGAGCTGCCGTGGGAACAGCTCAATATGGTCGACGAGCTCAAGCGCGCGATCTAGGCACCGGGTGGTCGGCCTGTAGTGCCGGCAGCCCATCGATGCTCTGCCTGTTGCGCCGGGCGAGCCGGGCATACACGTCATCGGACGCCTTCTCGTGGTGCGCGTCGAGGACCGGGCGCTCGTCGACGAGCTCGTAGTAGGGCACCGCGAACCCGCAGGCGTCGGCGATCCGTTCGACCGTGATGACGGATGACGGTCGGCAACCCACGTTCACATGTGAGCGGAGGCCCCAGCCTCCCATACGGTCTAGCAGAGTGATGTATAATGTGGTGTATGAAGCGCACGAACATCTACCTCGACGAGGTGCAGACGGCGGCGCTCGACCGCGCGGCGGCGCAACAGGGCGTGTCGCGCGCGGAAGTGATACGCCAACTGCTGGACCGTGTTCTGGCGGGGGTGGATGAGCATGTCGCCACCGACCTTGACGCGATCAAGGATTCGTTCGGGGCGTTGCGCGACATCGAGGTGCCGGCGCGCGGCCCGGGCGCCCGTGAGAAGCATCTGGCCCGAGTGTGGGACCGCTCGTCGTGATGCTGGTCGACTCGGATGTGCTGATCGCGCATCTGCGCGGGCTCGGCGCTGCTCGAGACTGGCTCCTCGATGCCCGCAGAGAAGGGCCGCTGGCGATCAGCGTGGTGTCGATCGCTGAGGTTGCCGGCGGCATGCGCTCCGTCGAGCGTCGGCACGTGTGGCGGCTGCTGTCCTCTTTCCGCGCGGAACCGGCCACCGAGCTCATCGCTCGTAGCGCCGGGGACATGATGCGTCGATATCGTCGCAGTCACAGCGGTATTGGCCTCGGTGACTACCTGATCGCCGCGACAGCGGATGTCAAAGGGCTGCAGCTTGCCACGCTCAACGTCCGACACTTCCCCATGTTCGCGCATCTGCGACCACCGTTTGCGGTGCCGGCCGAGTAGCCAAGGGAAGTGGCCGCCCGGTGCAGAGAAACTGGTGCTGGCTGACGAGTTGGCGGGCCACCGCGCGGCCGGGCCGTACCTTGGCCATCCGATCGAAAACCCTGATTTGGCCCCGCATCTGCGCGCCACGCTGGAGTCGGGGCCGGCCGCTAACGGCTGAAGCGGTAGTCGTCGAGATCGAACCGCCGGCTGCGCCAGTAGGCCTCCAGCGTGGTGGTGGGACGTAGCGGCACGTCGCCGTTCTTGTCGAAGTAGTAGCTGTTGGCCAGCCGGCAGCTGTCCTGCCAGAAAATCTGGCGGTGCCGCTTGCGCATCATCTCGGCGAAGTACCGTTGGTTGGCCTCCTCGGTCACCTCCACACGTGTCGCGCCTTCGCGCCGAGCGCGTTTCAGGCACCGCACGATGTGGTGCGTCTGCATCTCGATGAGCGCGAAATACGAAGAGCCGACGTACCCGTACGGGCCGAAAACGGTGAACATGTTGGGGAAGCCGGGGACGCTGACGCCCTCGTAGGCCTGCAGCCGGTGTTCGTCCCAGAACCGGCTCAGGGACTTGCCGCCGCTGCCGGTGACCGCAAACGTGGGGACGTTGTCGGTGTCCATCACCTTGAAGCCGGTGGCCAGCACCAGCGCGTCGATCACGTGGGTCTCCCCGTCGGTGGTGGCCACGGCGGCGGGCGTGATTTTGTCGATCGGCTCGGTGACCAGCCGGACGTTGTCGCGGTTGAAGGTGGCCAGGTAGCCGTTGTGGAATCCGGGCCGCTTGCAGCCCACGGCGTAGCGGGGGGTGAGTTGCTCGCGCACCGCTGGGTCGGTGACCTGCTGGCGCAGATAGGCGAGTCCGGCCGACTCCATCCGCCTGGCGAGCGGGAACACGGTGAAGTACTGCGCCGAGATCGGGAAGCTCAGCTCGACGAAGGCCTGGCTGAGCAGCCGCTGGACCACCTTTCCGCCGGGTATCCGCATCGCCCAGCGGACCGGCGCGGGCAGCGGCACGTCGAACTTCGGGAAGCACCAGATCGGCGTGCGCTGAAACACCGTGAGTTGGGCGACGATCGGCGCGATCTCGGGGATGACCTGCACGGCCGAGGCACCGGTGCCGATGATCGCGACGCGCTTGCCGGTCAGGTCCTGGCTGTGGTCCCACCGCGCCGTGTGCATGGTGGTGCCGGCGAAGGAGTCGACCCCGTCGATGTCGGGCAGGTTCGGCACGGTCAGCACGCCGCTGGCGCTGATCAGGAACCGGGCGGTGAGCATGCCGCCGGGGTCGGTCTGCACCCGCCACAGGCGGTTCTCGTCGTCGAAATCGGCGGAGAGCACCTTGGTGTGGAACCGGATCCGCGACCCGATGCCGTACTTGTCGACGCAGTGTTCGGCGTAGGCCTTGAGCTCGCGGCCGGGCGCGTAGGTCCGCGACCAGCGCGGGCTCTGCTCGAAGGAGTACTGATACGAGAACGACGGAATGTCCACGGCGATACCGGGATAGGTGTTCCAGTGCCAGGTCCCGCCGACGCCGTCGCCGGCCTCGAGCACGAGGTAGTTGGACAGCCCGACCCGGTCGAGCTTGATCGCGGCACCGATGCCGGAGAATCCCGCGCCGACGATCAGGGTGTCGTAGTCGGGGGTTTCCATACCGCGTGGGCTCATGCGCGCCTGCTTCCGATGACGTGAATGCCGTGCTTGGGCCGCAGGGTCAGCGTTGCCTCGAGTTCGACGGGATGGCCGGGCGCGAGGTCAAAGGTGAAGCGCCGGCTCATGATCGCGGCCATCAGCACCATTTCCATCAGGGCGAAGCTCTGCCCGATGCAGATGCGCCGGCCGCCGCCGAACGGCAGGTAGGCCGAGCGGGGACGGTTCCTGTCCGGCCGGCAAAACCGGCCGGGCTCAAAGGTTTCCGGGTCGGGCCACCACCGCGGGTCATGGTGGATGTGGTGGATCGGGATGAGGATGGTGGTGCCGCGCCGGATGTGACGCCCGCCGATGACGTCGTCGTCGATCGCGCGGCGGGCGATCGTCCAGACCGCGGAGAGGTAGCGCTGCGCCTCCTGCAGGCATGCGGTGGTCCACGGCAGGCTGCCCAGGTCCTCGGCGGTGGGACGGCGGGCGCCCAGCACGTCGTCGATTTCGGCGAGCATCCGGTCGCGGGCGCCGGGGTGCTGTGCCAACAGGTACCAGAACCACGACATCGCGTTCGCGGTGGTTTCGTGACCGGCGAGCATGAACGTCAGGGCCTCGTCGCGCACCCGCCGGCGCGGCCACGTTCCGCCGTCGGCGTGCAGCAACACGTCGAGCAGGTCGGCGGAGTCGGTCGGTTGCACCAGTCGGTGGTCGATGACCGCGTTGACCGCCCGGTCGAGGGTCAGCGTGATGTTCTGGATGTCGCGCAGCGGCGGGGGCATGCGAAAGCCGGAGAACACCAACCAATTCAGTGTGTCGTAGACCCCGCGCGGCATCAGGCCCCACAGCCCCAGTCGCTCTAGTCGCTCGGCGTGCCGCAGGCCGCGCGTCGCCAGGTCGTTCATGCTCTCGACCAGCGGCCCGAAGTCCTGGCCGAACAGGGAATTGGCGACCACCCGCAGCGTCGCCTCGACCATCGTCTGGTGGATGTCGAAGCGCGTGCCCGGTTGCAGGGCGTCGACGACCCCCATGATCGGGTCGATCATCAGGTCGACCATGCCGTTGAGGTGGCGCCGGGCGAAGGTCGGGTTCAGCGTGCCGCGGTGCGCGGCCCAGGAATCGCCCTCGTCGGTCAGCAGGTTGACGCCCGCGGTGGCCCGGATGGGCTCGTACTCGTCGGACTTGACGTATTTCAGCCGGGCCTCGTGCAGCACGTGATCGACGTAGTCGGGATGGCTGATCGAGACGAAACGTCTTCCCGCGCAACGGAATCGAACGATATCGTTGCCGCGTAACCGTCCGACGAAGCGGTCGCCCACATCGAATCCGACGGTGAGGGCCTCGCGGGTCATCGTCCAGGAGCTCAGGCGTCTGGCGGGTCCCCCCAGGGGGCGCTCAGCGGTGAGGGTCGCCATGACTCCACTGTATGGATGACGGCGGCGGCCGGTAATGAGAGTATCGGACAGGGAGTTGGGAGATTAGGACAGTCCATGGGTCATCCACCGACGTTGAGTCACCCGGTCTATGCGACCCGGGTCTTGTGCGAGGTGGCCGGCGAGCGCGGGGTGCCGACGGGCGAGGTCCTGGCGGGCACCGCGATCGACCCCGCCGCCCTGAGCCGGCCGGACGCGATGGTAAGCGCCCTCGACGAGATCGAGGCGGTGCGCCGGGTGCTGGCGCGGCTGCCGGGTCAAGCCGGTATCGGCGTCGATGTGGGCAGCCGGTTCGCTCTCACGCACCTCGGGCTGTTCGGCTTCGCGGTGATGTCGTGCGGCACCCTCCGGGAACTGTTCTCGATCGCGATGCGGTACTTCGCGCTGACCATGATGCACATCGACCTCACGCTGTTCGAGACCGCCGAGGGCTACGTCCTCGGACTCGAGGCCGGCCACCTGCCCACCGATGTGCGCGGATTCTTCATCGAGCGCGACATCGCCGGAATCATCGCGACCACAGTCAGTTTCGCGTTGCCGGTGGCCGAGAAGTACGCCGACGAGGTGTCGGCGGAATTGGCCGTCGACGAGGAGCTGCTGCGGCCGCTGCTCGAACTGGTGCCGGTGCACGACGTCCGGTTCGGCCGCGCGCACAACAGGCTGCACTTCCCGCGCGCCATGTTCGACGAGCCGCTGCCGCAGGCCGATCGCCACACGCTTCAGATGTGCATGGCGCAGTGCGACGTGCTGATGCAGACCAACGAGCACCGCCGGGGCATCACCGCGCTGGTGCGCAGCAAGCTGTTCCGCGATTCCGGCGTGTTCTTGACGCTTCCCGACGTCGCCGGCGAGCTCGCCATTCATCCGCGAACGCTGCGCCGCCGGCTCGCCGAGGAGGGAACCTCGTTTCGGGCGCTGCTGAACGAGGCGCGGTCCGCGGTGGCGGTCGACCTGTTGCGCAACGTCGGGCTGACGGTGGATGAGGTTTCCACCCGGCTGGGCTACTCCGAGGTCTCGACTTTCTCGCACGCGTTCAAGCGCTGGTACGGCGTCGCGCCCAGCGCGTATACGCGTAGGGGCCCGTAAAGGGCTAGGGGTGCAGCGCCTTGCGCAACGCCGCCAGCCCGCGGTTGGTGGCCTCGGCCGCAGCGGGAATCACCAGGGCGAAGCTCGCGTAGCCGTGCACCATGTCCGGCTCGTTGCTCAGTTCGGCGGGCACGCCCGCGGCATTCAGCAACTCGGCGTAGCGCGACCCGTCGTCGCGCAGGGGGTCGTGTTCGGCGGTCCCGATGAAGGCGGGCGGCAGTCCGGAGAGGTCGTCCGCGTTGGCCGGGGCCAGCGTGGTCGGCAGGGCCTTCGGGTCGGTGATGTCGAGGTCCGGCAGGTACCAGGAGAGAAAGGCCTCGATCACGTCGCGATCCAGGATGGGCGCGTAGGCGTTCTCGTTGTGCGACGGCAGCGACAGGTCGGCGGTGACCGTCGGGTACCACAGCAGCTGGAACGTCAGCGCGGGTCCACCGTTATCCCGGGCCAGGTGCGCCATGACGGCGGCGAGGTTGCCGCCCGCCGAGTCCCCAGCCACCGCGATCCGGTCCGGGTCGCCGCCCAGCTCGGCGGCGTTCTTGGCGACCCACTGCAAGGCGGCCCAGCAGTCGTTGACGCCGGCCGGGAACGGGTGTTCGGGGGCCAGCCGGTAGTCGACCGACACCACGATGGCCTCGGCGCCGACGGCGTGCGTGCGGGCTACGGGGTCGTGAGTCTCCAGGTCGCCGAGCGAGAACCCGCCGCCGTGGTAGAAGACGACGACGGGCAGGGTTTCGCGGTCGCTGGCCGGCCAGTAGATCCGGACGGGAATGTCGGTGAGCTCGCCGTGACCGATCCTCCGCTCTTCGGTGCGCAGATCGGGAAGCAGCTCCGGGGGCACCTTGAGCTGCCGCAGCCTCGAGCGCGCGACCTCGACACCGTCGGCGGCGTTGAAGGTGACCGTGAAGGCGTTCAGCAGCGTTTTCAGCGTCGGATCGATGGTCGGTCGAGCGATGGTCGGCTCAATCATTAGTACAAAGTACGCCTTGCGTTCACCTGTGCAGCGCATTCCGCAGCGCCGCGAGCCCACGCTCCATACCGGCGGTGGCGGCCGGCACCACGCCGGCGTAGCCGAGGTAACCGTGCACCAGGGTCTCAGCGTTGTGCACCTCGACCGGGACGCCCGCGGCGGCCAGCAGCTCGCCGTACCGGATGCCGTCGTCGCGCAGCGGGTCGTGACCCGCGACGCCGATGTAGGCCGGTGGCAGGTCGTCCAGGTTTTTCGCCCGCCCCGGCGCCATGCCCGGCGGCGGGTCCGACAGGTCGACTTCGCCTGCGTACCAACGCGAGAACGCGGCGATGGACCTGGCGTCGAGGATCGGCGCGGTGGCGTTTTCGGTGAACGACGGCAGCGACGGGTCCCAGAGCGTGGAGGGATACCACAGCAGCTGGAAGGCGATTGCCGGCCCGCCTTCGGCGGCAGCCTCGCGGGCGCGTTGCGCGGTCGCGGCGGCGATCGTCCCGCCGGCCGAATCGCCGGCGACCGCCACCTGGTTGGTGTCGGCGCCGAGCTGCCCCCCGTGCTCGGTGACCCACAGCGTTGCGGCCCAAGCGTCTTCGACGGCGGCGGGGTAGGGGTGCTCCGGCGCCAACCGATAGTCGACGGACACCACGATCGCGTCGGCGCCGACGGCGTGCTGGCGAGCCGTGCCGTCGTGGGTGTCGAGGTCGCCCACCACGAAGCCGCCGCCGTGGAAGTACAGCACGATGGGAGCCCCGTCCTCTGCGGGATCGGTTTCCGGCCAATAGATCCGGGTGCCGAGGGGGCCGCCGGGACCCGGGATCGCCCGGTCCTCGACCCGCAGCTCGGGGTGCAGTGGGCGTCGGGGCAGGTCGCGGAACCGTTGCCGCGCCGCGTCGACACCATCGTCAGTTGATAGCCGGAACGGAACCGCATCCAGTACCTTCTGCAAGATGGGGTCGATACCAGGGTTTTCCTCGGCTGTGTCCAAGCTGGGCATGGAAGTACCGTACGCACCGCGCCTGGTGTCCGGCGGGTGGGTGTTGGCCGGGTGGGCGGGCCTCGCCTACGGCGTCTACCTGACCGTGATCGCGTTGCGCTCGCCGCCGGGAACGAGTTTGACGGGGCACTGGGTTTTGCAGCCGCTGTTCAAGGCGTCGATGGCGTTGCTGCTGACCGTGGCCGCGGTGGGGCACCCCATCGTCCGCGAGCGGCGGTGGCTGATACCGGCGCTGCTGTTGTCGGCGGTCGGCGACTGGCTGTTGGCCATCCCGTGGTGGACGATGTCATTCGGGTTGGGGCTGGCGGCGTTCCTGTTGGCGCACCTGTGTTTCCTGGGCGCGCTGGTTCCCCTGGCCCGGACGTCGCGGCCGCGCCTGGCCGCCGTCGTGCTGATGTGCCTCGTCTCGGTGTCGTTGTTGCTGTGGTTTTGGCCGCACCTGGTCCGCGACAAGCTGACGATCCCGGTGACGCTCTACATGATCGTGCTGACCGCGATGGTGTGTGCGGCGCTGCTGGCGGACCTGCCGACGATCTGGACGGCGGTGGGGGCGGTGTGTTTTGCGGCGTCGGACGCCATGATCGCCATCGGCCGGTTCATCCTGTACAACGACGCGCTGGCGGTGCCGATCTGGTGGTTGTACGCCGCGGGCCAGGTCCTGATCACGGCGGGATTCTTCTTCGGCCGGGAGGAACCCGATTACGAGGGCGACTACCAAGCCGATTACGAGGGCGATTACGAGGGCGATCACGGGCCCGAGACTGACGAAGGCTAGTTGTCGGTTCCCTTGGCCGGCAAGGTAACTCCCGAGGTCGAACCCATCGCCCGGGTGCTGCCCATGCTCTCGGTGCCACACCTGGACCGCGAGTTCGACTACCTGGTGCCGGCCGGGCAGTCCGACGACGCCCAGCCCGGGGTACGGGTGCGGGTGCGGTTCCACGGCCGGCTGGTCGACGCGTTCGTCCTGGAACGCCGCAACGACACCGATCACACCGGCAAGCTCGGCTGGCTGGATCGCGTCGTGTCGGCCGAACCGGTGCTCACCCCGGAGATTCGCCGATTGGTCGACGCGGTGGCGGCGCGCTACGCCGGCACCAGGCCCGACGTGTTGCGGCTGGCGGTGCCGCCCCGGCACGCCCGGGTCGAGCGGGAACCGGCGCGTGTCTTCGCGCTGCCCGTGGTCTCGTCCGTCGACGCCTCGGGCTGGGAGGCCTACGGCCGCGGCGGGCAGTTTCTGGCCGCCCTGGCCGAGTCGCGCGCCGCCCGGGCCGTCTGGCAGGCGCTGCCGGGCGAGCCATGGGCCGACCGCTTCGCCGAGGCCGCGGCGCAGACCGTGCGGGCGGGACGGGCGGCGCTGGCGATTGTGCCCGACCAGCGGGACCTGGACACGCTGTGGGAGGCCGCGACCGCCCGCATAGACCCGGAATGCGTGGTGGCGCTGTCGGCCGGGCTGGGTCCGGCCGCCCGCTATCGGCGTTGGCTCGCGGCGCTGCGAGGCACCGCGCGGCTGGTGATCGGCACCCGCAGCGCGGTTTTCGCGCCGCTGTCCGACTTGGGCCTCGTCATGGTGTGGGCCGACTCCGACGACAGCCTCGCCGAGCCGCGGGCGCCGTACCCGCACGCCCGCGAGGTGGCGATGCTGCGCGCCCATCAGGCCCGGTGCGCGGCGCTCATCGGCGGCTTCGCGCGGACGGCCGAGGCCCAGGCGCTGGTGCGCCGCGGATGGGCGCACGACATCGTCGCGGCGCGGCCGGTGGTGCGGGCCCGCACCCCGCGGGTGGTCGCCCTCGACGACAGCGGCTACGCCGAGGAACGCGACCCGGCGGCCCGCACCGCGCGGATCCCGTCCATCGCGCTCCGCGCCGCCCGCTCGTCGCTGCAGGCCGGGGCGCCGGTGCTGGTGCAGGTGCCGCGGCGTGGGTATGTCCCGTCGCTGGCGTGCGGGCGCTGCCGCACCATCGCCCGGTGCCGGCACTGCACGGGCCCGCTGTCGCTGCAGGAGGGCGGCCCCGGCGCCGTGTGCCGGTGGTGCGGACGCCCCGAACCGCAGCTGCGGTGCGCGCGTTGCGGATCCGACGCCGTGCGCGCGGTGGTCGTGGGGGCGCGGCGCACCGCTGAGGAGCTCGGCCGCGCCTTCGCCGGTACGCCGGTCATCACCTCGGCGGGCGACGCCGTCGTGGGGGAGGTGGCCGCCCGCCCGGCGCTGGTGGTCGCGACTCCGGGCGCCGAACCCCGAGCGGAGGGCGGGTACGGGGCGGCGCTCCTGCTGGACACCTGGGCGCTGCTGGGCCGCCAGGACCTGCGCGCCGCCGAGGAAGCGCTGTGGCGCTGGATGAGCGCCGCGGCGCTGGTGCGTCCGCGCGGCGACGGCGGCGTGGTGCTGGTGGTCGCCGAATCATCCATTCCCACAGTGCAATCGCTGATCCGTTGGGACCCGGTGGGGCATGCGGATGCCGAACTGGCGGCTCGGGCCGAGGTCGGCCTGCCGCCCAGCGTGCACATGGCGGCCATCGATGGGGGCGCCGAAGCGGTGGCCGCGCTGCTGGAGGAGGCGGGGCTGCCCGACGGGGCCGAGGTGCTCGGTCCGGTGGACCTGCCGGCGGGCGTGCGCCGTCCGCCGGGGACGCCGGCGGATGTGCCCGCGATCAGGATGCTGGTGCGCGTGCGCCGCGAGCACGGACTGGCGCTGGCGGCCGCGTTGCGGCGCGGCGTGGGCGTGCTCAGCGCGCGCCAGAACCATGAGCCGGTGCGGGTGCAGATCGACCCGCTGCACATCGGATAGCTCTTCGCCCGGCTCAAATCATTCCCTGTGGCGATAGTATTTGTGGGAAACAATCCCAGATCTCGACATTAGAAGGCTGTTACACTTTCTACTCTTTAGCTCGCTGATGGCCCGAAGGGGAGGCGCAATGGCGTCGGACAACGCGACTACGGCGGACGAGTCTTTGGACGCGATCACCGACGCGTTGCTGACCGCCTCCCGTTTGCTGGTGGCGATCTCGGCCCGCTCGATCGGGCAGGTCGACGAGACCATCACCATTCCGCAGTTCCGGACGCTGGTGATCCTGGCCAACCGGGGCCCGATCAACCTGGCCACGTTAGCCGGCCTGCTGGGCGTGCAACCGTCGGCCACCGGCCGGATGGTCGACCGGCTCGTCGCCGCCGGACTGATCGACCGCCTCCCGCACCCCACTTCCCGCCGCGAACTGCTCGCCGCGCTGACCAAGCGCGGCCGCGAGATCGTCCGCCGGGTCACCGCGTACCGGCGCGCCGAGATCGCCGCCATCGTGGAGAAGATGCCGCCGCCGGAACGCCACGGGCTGGTGCGGGCCCTGACGGCGTTCACCGCCGCCGGCGGCGAGCCCGACGTCCACCTGGACGCGGACATCGACTTGTAGTCGGTTTCGGTCGTCGGGGTCCCGTGCCGGGCTGGGGGGCGGCCCGGCACGGGCCTGACTCGGCGCTTCTCAGAGTTTTTCAGAGCTTCTCTGCGGTGACCAGCAGGTACTCCCACCGCATGGCGCCGTCGGCCAGGTGCTGGTGCGCCAGTTCGACGAGTTGGGCGTCGAGCGCGGCGGCCAGGATCCGGTTGTGGCCGATGTTCGCGTACGCCTCGATCGTCGGGCCGTAGTGATCCTTGAAGTAGCGGTGCACGGCCTCGGCGCTGTCGAACCGGTTCACCCGCAGGTTGCCCCGCAGCGTCGTGACGCGGCCGACCCGATCGCCCAGCAGCCCGGCGACGTAACCCTCGCGTCCCCACAACGCCGCCGGCGCCACCGCCGGCGACAGGCTCGGACGGTACGGCCGCAAGGTGGCCAGCATCCGGCCGAAGAACCCCTCGGGGGTCCAGCTGATCACGCCGATCATCCCACCCGGCCGGCAAACCCGGATCAGCTCGTCGGCGGCGCGCTGGTGGTCGGGCGCGAACTGCACGCCGATGGCCGAGATCACCGTGTCGAACTCGCCGTCGCCGAACGGCAGCGCGTGCGCGTTGGCTTCGCGGTAGTCCAGCAGCAATCCCTGCGCGGCGGCCCGCGCCTGGGACCGCCGCAGCAGCTCGGGCGTGAGGTCGGTGGAGACGACGTCGGCACCCGTCTTGGCGGCGGGCAGCGAGATGTTGCCGGAGCCGGCGGCGACGTCGAGCACGCGCACGCCCGGTCCGATACCCGTCGCGGCCACCAGGACCGGACCCAGCGGCGCCATCACCTCCTCGGCCATCAGGGCGTAGTCGCCCAGCGCCCACATCGCGCGATGCGTGGCCGCGATGTCGTCGGGAATGGTGGTGTCGACAGCGTCGAGGGTCATGGGACCTCCTGAGTTGGGAACGGACTGGCTGCTCGACCTCGTCGTCGTGGGCGCGGTGGCAGAGAAATCCGCGACCATTTCCGCCAGAAATAATATCCAGCGGCGATAATATACTGACGCAACTGTGTGAAACTGTGCGGTTCCTAGGCGTGTCCTGCGGAGATCCGGTGCTTCCTAGACTTGTGCCCGTGCGTCTAGTCTTCGCCGGAACTCCCGAACCCGCGCTGCCCGCGCTGCGTCGCCTCATCGATTCGCCCCGCCACGACGTGCTCGCGGTGCTGACCCGGCCCGACGCCGCCTCGGGCAGGCGCGGCAAGCCGGAGCCGTCACCGGTGGCCCGCGAGGCGCTCGACCGCGGCATCCCGGTGCTGCGGCCGGCCCGGCCCAATTCGCCGGAGTTCGTCGCCGAGCTGTCGGAGTTCGCACCGGACTGCTGCCCGGTCGTGGCCTATGGCGCCCTGCTGCGCGACGGCCTGCTCGCCGTGCCCCCGCAGGGTTGGATCAACCTGCACTTCTCGCTGCTGCCGGCCTGGCGCGGCGCGGCGCCGGTGCAAGCCGCGATCGCCGCGGGGGACACCATCACCGGCGCGACCACCTTCCGGATCGAGCCGAGCCTGGACTCCGGGCCGGTGTACGGGGTGGTCACCGAGGCGATCGGGCCGACCGACACCGCGGGCGATCTGCTCGAGCGCCTTGCCGTTTCGGGCGCGGAGCTGCTGGCGGCCACGCTGGACGGCATCGCCGACGGGACCCTGACGCCGCGGCCCCAACCCACCGAGGGGGTCAGCGTGGCGCCCAAGGTCAGCGTCGAGCAGGCCCGGGTGCGCTGGGACCTGCCCGCGCCGGTGGTGGAGCGCCGGATCCGCGCCGTCACGCCGAACCCGGGTGCCTGGACGCTCATCGGTGACCTGCGAGTCAAGCTCGGACCGGTGCGGCTCGACTCGGGGTCGCCAGAACCCTTGGCGCCCGGTGCCATTCACGTGAACCGCAAGAGCGTGTGGATCGGCACCGGCTCCGAACCCGTGCGGCTGGGCCAGATCCAGCCGCCCGGCAAGAAGCTCATGAACGCCGTCGACTGGGCGCGCGGCGCCCGGCTCGACGCCGCCGCGCGGGCGTCATGAGCGCGCCCCGCCCGACCAACCGGGGGCGTCAGCGGCGGCGCCGGCCGCTGGACCCGGCGCGCGCGGCCGCGTTCGAGGTGCTTCGGGCCGTCAGCGAGCGCGACGCGTACGCGAACCTGGCGCTGCCGGCGTTGCTGCGCCAGCGCGGAATCGGCGGCCGCGACGCCGCTTTCGCCACCGAGCTGACCTACGGCACCTGCCGCACCCGGGGGCTGCTCGACGCCGTCATCGGCGCGGCCGCCGGGCGCTCGCCGGAGGCCATCGACCCGGTGCTGCTCGACCTGCTCCGGCTCGGCGCCTACCAGCTGCTGCGCACCCGGGTCGACGCCCACGCCGCGGTGTCCACCACGGTCGAACAGGCCGGCATCGAATTCGACTCGGCCCGAGCGGGTTTCGTCAACGGTGTGCTGCGCACCATCGCCGGCCGAGACGAGCAGTCCTGGGTCGATGAGCTGGCGCCCGACCCGGCCCGGGATCCGATCGGGCACGCCGCGTTCGTGCACGCGCACCCGCGCTGGATCGCCCAGGCCTTCGCCGACGCGCTCGGCGCGGCCGCGGGGGAACTCGACGCGGTCCTGGCCAGCGACGACGAACGGCCCCAGGTACACCTGGCGGCGCGCCCGGGCGTGCTGACCGCCGCCGAGCTGGCCGACGCGGTGGGTGGCGCAGTCGGCCGTTATTCGCCGTACGCCGTGTATCTGCCGGGCGGGGATCCCGGGCGGTTGGCTCCCGTGCGCGACGGCTCCGCGCTGGTCCAGGACGAGGGCAGCCAGCTGGTGGCCCGCGCGCTGACGCTGGCCCCGGTCGACCGTGACAACGGCCGATGGCTCGACCTGTGTGCCGGACCCGGCGGCAAGACCGCCCTGCTGGCCGCGCTGGGCGTGGACTCCGGGGCCCGCGTCACCGCGGTGGAACCCGCGCCGCGCCGCGCCGACCTGGTGGCCGAGAACACCCGCGGGCTGCCGGTCGACGTGCTGCGGGTCGACGGGCGGCAGACGGGTCTCGAACCCGGCTTCGACCGGGTGCTCGTCGACGCGCCGTGCACCGGGCTGGGGGCGTTGCGGCGCCGGCCGGAGGCGCGGTGGCGGCGCCAGCCGGCCGACGTGCCGCCGCTGGCCAAGTTGCAGCGCGAGCTGCTGGCCGCCGCGATCGCGCTGACCCGGCCCGGCGGTGTGGTGCTGTATGCGACCTGTTCGCCGCACCTCGCGGAAACCGTTGGGGTGATTGGCGACACGCTGCGCCGGCAGCCGGTGGAGGCCCTGGACACCCGGCCGCTGTTCGAGCCCGTCGAAAAGGGCACGGCGCAGGGCCCCACCGAGAGCTCGGTGCAGCTTTGGCCCCACCGCCACGGCACCGACGCCATGTTCGCGGTCGCCCTGCGCCGCGCCTGAGGTGAGGTTGGCCGCCGGGCTCAGTAGTGTGGCGCACATGCCCGGCCATACCGGTAGACCGCTGATCGCGCCGTCGATCCTCTCCGCCGATTTCGCCCGACTCGCCGACGAAGCGGCCGCCGTGTCCGGCGCCGACTGGTTGCATGTCGACGTGATGGACAACCACTTCGTGCCGAACCTGACCGTCGGCCTGCCGGTGGTGGAGGCCCTGCTGGCCAGCACCACCATCCCGATGGACTGCCATCTGATGATCGAGGCCCCGGATCGGTGGGCGCCGCCCTACGCCGAAGCGGGCGCCTACAACGTCACCTTCCATGCCGAGGCCACCGACAATCCCGTCGGGGTGGCCCGCGACATTCGCGCCGCGGGCGCCAAGGCCGGGATCAGCGTGAAACCGGGGACGCCGCTGGAGCCCTACCTGGAGATCCTGCCGCACTTCGACACCCTGCTGATCATGTCGGTCGAGCCCGGCTTCGGGGGCCAGAGCTTCATTCCCGACGTGCTCGGAAAGGTCCGCACCGCGCGCAAGATGATCGACGCCGGAGAGCTGACGATCCTGGTCGAAATCGACGGCGGCATCAACGAGGACACCATCGTGCAGTCCGCCGAAGCCGGCGTCGACTGCTTTGTCGCCGGGTCGGCGGTCTACGGGGCGGAGGACCCGGAGGCCGCGGTCGAGGCGTTGCGGCGACACGCCGCCGTCGCATCAGCGCATCTGAGCGCGTGAACCAGCCCCAGTCGGTCGACAGCCTCGACGCCGCGATGCGTCTGGCCATCGAACACTCCTACCAGGTCAAGGGCACCACGTACCCGAACCCCCCGGTGGGGGCCGTCATCGTCGACCCCCAAGGCCGCGTCGTCGGCGTCGGCGCCACCGAGCCCGCGGGTGGTGATCACGCCGAGGTGTTGGCCCTGCGGCGGGCCGGCGGCCTGGCCGCCGGCGGCATCGCGTTCGTCACCCTCGAGCCGTGCAATCACTACGGCAAGACCCCGCCGTGCGTGAACGCCCTGATCGAATCAAGGGTGAGCCTGGTCGTCTACGCCGTCGACGACCCCAACGCGATCGCGGGCGGCGGAGCGGGCCGGCTGCAGGCCGCGGGCGTGCAGGTGCGGTCCGGGGTGCTGGCCGATCAGGTGGCCGCCGGGCCGCTGCGGGAGTGGCTGCACAAGCAGCGGACCGGGCTGCCGCACCTGACCTGGAAATACGCCAGCAGCGTCGATGGCCGCAGCGCGGCCGCCGACGGCACCAGCCAGTGGATTTCCAGCGAGGCCTCCCGGTTGGACCTGCACCGGCGCCGCGCGACCGCCGACGCGATCGTGGTCGGCACCGGCACCGTGCTGGCCGACGATCCCGCGTTGACCGCCCGGCGCCCCGACGGCTCGCTGGCGGACCGCCAACCGCTGCGGGTGGTCGTGGGGATGCGCGAAATACCGCCGGAGGCAAAGGTTCTCAACGACGATTCGCGCACCATGGTGATTCGCACCCACGACCCCATGGAGGTGATCAGGGCGCTGTCGGACCGCACCGACTTGCTGCTGGAGGGCGGCCCCACCCTGGCCGGCGCCTTCCTGCGGGCCGGGGCGGTGAACCGCGTCCTGGCCTACGTCGCGCCGATCCTGCTGGGCGGGCCCATCACGGCCGTCGACGACGTCGGGGTGCCCACCATCGCGCGGGCGCTGCGCTGGCGGTTCGACGGGATCGACCGGGCCGGCCCCGATCTGGTGCTCAGCCTGGTGCCGCACGGCGGCTAACCCTGATGGCGCTCAGGGCGCAGGGACGACGGCGCGCTCTTGCTCGGGGACTTCGGGCTCCTCGGCGTGCTCGCTGCGGCCGCGAATCAACAGGCCCAGCAGCGCTCCCGCCACACAGACGCCGGCGGTGATGGTGAAGATCTCGCCGTACATCGCCGCGAACGACGGCAGGACGTTCTGCGCCTGGGCGACGGCTCGATCCGGCTTGCTCATGCCGCCGGGCAGGGCAGCATTTTTCTCGTTGAGGATCTGGTAGAAGCGGTACAGCCCCCATGCGCTGAGCGCGGCCACGCCGATCAGCATGCCGGTCATCCGGGACACCACCACCGCCGCGGAGGCGATGCCGTGCTCGGCCGCGGGCACCACCCGCAGGGCGGCCGACGTCAGCGGGCCGATCACCAGCCCGAGCCCCAAACCGGTGATCAGCAGATCGTTGTTGACCGCGACCCCGCCGATCAGTAGGTCGTTGTTCATCGCGGGCACCGTGAACAACCCGAAGAAGCTGTGCTGATAGTGCGGCAGGTCCACCGGCCAGTGCGCGATCAGCAGGTAGCCGCCGGCGGCGATCAGCAGCCCGACCAGGGTGACGGCGCGGTCGCCGACGCGGGTCGCGATGAAGCCGCCCAGCAACGCTCCGATCGGCAGCGCGATCAGGAACGACGTCAGCATCGCGGCCGCTTTGTTCTGGTTCAACCCCAGCACGCCCTGACCGAACAATTCCACGTCGACCAGCGTCACCATCAGCGCGGCGCCCGCGGCGAACGACGCGCCCATCGCGGCCAGGAACGGCCGGAACTGCACTCCCGCCGGATCGATCAGCCGGGTCCGCGCGAAGCGTTCCCAGAGCAGGAATATGACCGCGAAGACGGCCGCCGCGATCACCAGCGGCAACCCATAGCTAGGCAGCGCCTGCTGACCATTCGGGTTGGGGTTGTACAGCCCGATGACCGCGAGACCGAGGGTGACGGCCAGCAGCAGGCCGCCGACCACGTCGATTTTCTCCGGCGCCTCGCTGCGGTCGTGCGCGGGCAGGCTGACCTGGATCAGGGCCATGGCGACCAGGGTCAGCGGGACGTTGATCCAAAACACGTCACGCCAGTCGCGGAACAGCCAGACGATGAAAATCCCGTACAGCGGACCCAGCACGCTGCCGAGTTCCTGGGCGGCGCCGATGCCGCCGAGTACGGCGGCACGATTGCGCTGCGCCCAGAGATCGGCGCCCAGGGCCAGCGTCACCGGCAGCAGCGCGCCGCTGGCGATGCCCTGGATGGTGCGGCCGGCGACCAGCACGTGAAGCGTCTGCACGTGGAAGTTTTGTATCGGGTACCCGAGGATCACCAGGTCGCGGAGCGGGTGCCCGAAGATCTCCACATTCATGCTGGCGACGTCGAAATTGCCGATCGCCACCGACAGCGCGGTGATCACCGAGCCGACCATGAACGTGGCCAGGCTGACCTGCAGCAGTCGCTTGCGGCCGAACCGGTCGGAAGCCTTACCCAGCAGCGGCATGGCCGCGATGTAGCCCAGCAGGTACATCGTGACGATCGGGGTGATCCGCTGGAGTTGGTTAATCGGGATGCCGACGTCGTGCATGATGTCGCGCATGATGGTGACCACGACGTAGGCATCGAGGGCGCCCAGCAGCACCGCCAGGCTGCCGGCCCCGATCGCGACCCGGCGTCCTGCCAGCCGGCTCATGAGCTCGCCGCGGGCTTGTTGATCTGCACCGGCTGGTTCCAGTTCGACAACGTCATTTGGACGTTGTTGCCCTGGCTGTATTGGAGGCTGATCTGGGCCAGCTCGTGGTCACCGGTCTCCACGACCCACACCGTGGCCGGCACCGGCTTGGTCGCCTTGAAGGGGGGGACGATCTTGTTCACGGCGTCCGGCGAGACGTTTCCGCTGATGCGGACCGCGGTTTGGCCGCTGACCTGGTCGCGCCCCTCGGACTTGGCGTCGGTGAAGTTCGCCAGCACATTCGGCAGGCCGGTGTCCGGGCTCAGGATCGCGGAGGGGTCATAGACCTGGGAGGCCGGACCGACATCGGTCATCGTCTTGTCGCCGGGGTTGAGGGCGTTGGTGTACAGGTCGCCGCCCACCACGACGAAGTCGGCGCTGATGTCTTGCCCGAGATAGCTGATCTGGGCGTTGCCCTGTGCCGCGACGTTCGGGGAGGTGGTGAGGTCGCCGGTCAGGTTCCGCACGGGCAGGCCCGGGATTTTTCCGCCCACCGTCAGCACCAGATGCGCGCTCTTCAGGTTCTTGGTGGCATCCGTGGACTGCTTCACCAGCGTCGCGCCGTCGGGCAACGGGCCCCCGCTTTTCGACGAGCTGAACGAGCAGCCCGCGACCAGGGCGGTGGCAAGGCTCAAGAATGCAAGGACGGCCGACCAGCGGCGGGGGGTTTGCATACCCTGCATCGTAGAGGGTGCCGGTGACCGGCTTTGGGAACGTGGGGGCCGCCTCGCCGCGCATCGGCCCGTTAACCTGGTGCAATGTTCACCGGAATTGTCGAGGAGCTCGGCGAGATCACCGGCCGGGACGTCCTTGCTGATGCCGCGCGGCTGACCATCCGCGGGCCGGTGGTGACCGCCGATGCCGGCCACGGCGATTCGATCGCCGTCAACGGCGTGTGCCTGACGGTCGCCGAGCTGAAGCCCGACGGCCGCTTCACCGCCGACGTAATGGGCGAGACCCTCAACCGGTCCAACCTCGGCGAGTTGCAGGTCGGCAGCCGGGTGAATCTGGAGCGCGCCGCGGCCATCAACAGCCGGCTGGGCGGGCACATCGTGCAGGGGCACGTCGACGGCACCGGCCAGGTGGTGGCCCGCACCCCCTCCGAGCACTGGGAAATCGTGCGGATCGAGGTTCCCCCGGCGGTGGCCCGCTACGTCGTGGAAAAGGGGTCGATCACGGTCGACGGGATCTCCCTGACGGTGTCCGGGCTCGGGTCCGAGCCGCGGGACTGGTTCGAGGTCTCGCTGATCCCGACGACGCGGGAACTGACCACCCTCGGCCGGGCCCCGGTCGGGACGCAGGTGAACCTCGAGGTCGACGTCATCGCCAAATATGTTGAGCGGCTGATGGGCAGATAAACGCTGGTCACAGGCATAAACGTCCAGGATGTCGTGCAGCGAGGCGATGAGCCTGTCCTAGTGGACGACCGTCGGCCCACGGACACGCTGCTGCTCGTTGGACATCCCGCTGTTGGCCCTCTGGCTTACGCTGCAATACGTTTCGTGAGCGGTGGCTTGCGTTTACGCATGGTTCTCTCCGATTTCGGGCCTGTTGCCGGCCCCGGCTATCCGGAAGTGTGGCTAGGCGAAGCGTGGCTAGGCTGCGTCACCGGGTTCGGTGACCATTTCCGTCACGGTTCAGGTAACGGCGCTGTAGCCGTTCGATGAGAATCTGGGCCTCGGAGATGTCTAGCCGCAGAGCAGCCGCTTCGCGCCGGATGGCCGACGCCTGACCGTGCATGCCGGCGACATCTTGGCGCTCAAGCCACACCAGCTTGTGGCTCATCGCATGCAATTCCTCGCGCAACGCGCGGACCAGCTCCACAGCCTGCGCGACGTCGCATGCATGGACGTCGCCGGGCGGTCCCAAGCTCAAGCCCCCGCCGAAGCCCCATTCACGCATAACCCTCAAGCGTTCGCTTCGCGCTCGTGAGCGCCTAGGGCCTTAGGGCGTAGGGGCCTAGGGCCATAGGGCCCCATGGAGGCATGACGAAACCGTACTGTTCCCGGCAGGTGCTAGCGGATCCCGAGTCGGCCAGGTTTTCCTACACCGGCACCCGAGCTGCGGTGTTCTCCCAGCAACCCTGAACTGGCAGTTGATCCGTGGTTTCAAAGCACGTATGCGGCAGCCGTCGCTAATCTCAGCACCTGCCATCGGACCCAACCCTTCCGTGGGTCGCCCGCGGGTTGCTTGAGCCGATGCCGCACCGTTGGGATGCAACAGCTTGTTTGGGCAGCGCTGTTCACGAAGTTGAAAACAGGCCGCACACAGCGGCGCTTTCGCCGTTGCAGCGGCCTGCTTTCAGCTCGGCTGGTTACAGCTGGTTTAAAGGGGGCGCCAGTTGGGGCCGTCCCAGTAACCCCAATGGTTCTGGCCTTGGTCCCAGACCACCCGGGCCCACGGCGCCCACGGCGGCGGCGATGGCGGCGGGCCCGCCCAAGGCGGTGCTCCGTAGCCCGCGGGGCCGCCGTAGTTGTCGTCCCAGTCACGGCACTGGTTCCAGTTCTGGTAAGGGCCCCAGCCCTGGTCCCACTGGTCGCCCGGGCACCAGTGGTGGTGGTACATGGGAGCCGGCGGAGGAGCCGCCTGGGCGGTGCCCGAGGCCAGCCCCAGCATGGATGCAGCCAGGCCGCCGGCCGCCAGCGCACCGGTGCACAGACGAACCCAAGGCTTTGTTTGCGTGTTGGTATTCATGCCGCCTCAGATTCCCCTTAGGAATGAGGCCGAAACGCCTTCACTCGCGTTGACCGCGCCTCATAGCTTCCACCTAACTTGCGCTCACCCCGCGCTTACGCTGCGCGCCCGGGTGATCGACCCTCCCCAAAACCTCAAAAACCCGTGGCAATAACCGCGCCGCCCAGGTGGTTCATACTGAATGCGACACTTGGGCTTCTCCGGTGGGCCCCTATGAGAGCAGGCAGCAACGATGACGAGGTTGGACTCCGTCGAGAGGGCGGTTGCCGACATCGCGGCCGGCAAGGCCGTCATCGTCATCGATGACGAGGATCGCGAGAACGAGGGCGACCTGATCTTCGCCGCCGAGAAGGCGACGCCGGAGCTGGTGGCGTTCATGGTCCGCTACACGTCGGGGTACCTGTGTGTCCCCCTGGACGGCGCGATCTGCGACCGGCTGGGGCTGCTGCCGATGTATGCGGTGAACCAGGACAAGCACGGAACCGCCTACACCGTCACCGTCGATGCGAAAAACGGTGTCGGCACCGGGATTTCGGCCTCCGACCGGGCCACGACCATGCGGTTGCTGGCCGACCCCACCAGCATCGCCGAGGATTTCACCCGCCCCGGTCACGTGGTCCCGTTGCGTGCCAAGGACGGTGGCGTGCTGCGCCGGCCCGGCCACACCGAGGCCGCCGTCGATCTCGCCCGGATGGCGGGGCTGCGGCCCGCGGGCGCGATCTGTGAGATCGTCAGCCAGAAGGACGAGGGCTCGATGGCCCAGACCGATGAGTTGCGAGTCTTCGCCGACGAGCACGACCTCGCGCTGATCACCATCGCCGACCTGATCGAATGGCGGCGCAAGCACGAGAAGCACATCGAGCGGATCGCCGAGGCGCGGATCCCCACCCGGCACGGCGAGTTTCGCGCGATCGGCTACGCCAGCATCTACGAGGACGTCGAACACGTGGCGCTGGTGCGCGGCGAAATCGCCGGGCCGAACGCCGACGGCGACGACGTGCTGGTCCGCGTGCACTCCGAATGCCTGACCGGCGACGTGTTCGGTTCCCGTCGCTGCGACTGCGGGCCGCAGCTGGACGCCGCGATGGCCATGGTCGCGCGCGAAGGCCGCGGCGTGGTGCTGTACATGCGCGGCCACGAGGGCCGCGGCATCGGCCTGATGCACAAACTGCAGGCTTACCAGCTGCAGGACGCCGGCGCCGACACCGTCGACGCCAACCTGAAGCTCGGATTGCCCGCCGACGCAAGGGATTACGGCATCGGCGCGCAGATCCTCGTCGACCTCGGGGTGCGCTCGATGCGGCTGCTGACCAACAACCCGGCCAAGCGGGTCGGGCTGGACGGCTACGGCCTGCACATCATCGAGCGGGTGCCCCTCCCGGTGCGGGCCAACGCGGAGAACATCCGCTACCTGATGACCAAGCGCGACAAGATGGGTCACGACCTGGTGGGGCTGGACGACTTTCACGAATCGGTCCATTTGCCGGGTGAATTCGGCGGTGCTTTGTGAGCGGTAGCGGGGAGCCGGAGCTGCCCGCGCTGGACGCGTCCGGCCTGCGGGTCGGCATCGTCGCCAGCACCTGGCACACCGAGATCTGCGACGCGCTACTGGCGGGCGCGCGCAAAGTCGCCGCCGACTCGGGCATCGAGGACCCGACGGTGGTCCGCGTGCTCGGCGCGATCGAGATCCCCGTAGTGGCGCAGCAGCTCGCCAGCAACCACGACGCCGTCATCGCCCTGGGTGTCGTAATCCGCGGTGAGACACCGCATTTCGAGTACGTGTGCGACGCGGTGACCCAAGGGCTGACCCGGGTCGCCCTGGACACGTCGACGCCCGTCGCCAACGGGGTGTTGACCACCAACACCGAGGAGCAGGCGCTGGCCCGGGCCGGGCTGCCGACATCGGCCGAGGACAAAGGGGCCCAGGCGGCGGGGGCGGCGCTGACCGCCGCGCTGACCCTCCGTGACCTGCGCGCCCGGTCGTGAGTGCGCCCAACCGCGAGGTCTGGGATGTCGAGCTGCGTCCCCACCGGACGCCGGTTTTCGTCTATGCGGCGGCGTTTGTGATCGCCGCGGCGCACATCGTGGTGGGCCTGTTGCTCAAGATCAAGTCCAGCGGCGTCATCTTCCACACCTCCGACCAGGTGGCCATCGCCGTGCTCGGCCTGGTGATCGCCGGTGGTGTGCTGCTGTTCGCGCGGCCGCGGCTGCGCGTGGGCCCGGCCGGGCTGGCGGTGCGAAACCTCTTCGGATACAGGCTGATTCCCTGGGGTGAGGTGGCCGGTGTGTCGTTTCCCGCCGGGAAACGGTGGGCGCGCATCGACCTGCCCGACGACGAGTACGTTCCGGTGATGGCGATCCAGGCCGCCGACAGGGAACGCGCCGTGGACGCCATGGACACCGTGCGGTCGCTGCTGGCGCGATACCGGCCGGATCTGCGCTGAGCGCTATAGGGTCGCCCGATGGCGCGTCCTGGGTGGGTGACTGCCGCATTGGCCATCGCTGCGGCGCGGTTGTGTGCCTGCGCCACATCGGTGGCGGGTCGGGCGGTTTTCCGGGCTTCCGGCCAGCCGGGGGATTCTCGCTCGGGCGGGCAGCCGTCGATCTCGGCAAGTGGCCTCTTGTTGCAGTCCGGGGATTCGACTCCTTTCGGCGCGGCAACCGCGATTGCGGTGGTGACAACTACCGATTGCGGTGGTGACAACTACTTCGCCGACGTCCGGCCGGCGGAATGCTCGGCGGCGGTGGTATGCATCCTGTCCGATCCCAGAGTCCGCTGGGCGGTTGTTGGCCGTTGGTGACCCAATGTGTTGCGCTGCGGCGATTCCGGGGAGCAGGCCGACTGGGCGACCGATACGTGGAGGTGGTGGCCGCGCAGGTGGCCGCGATGCTGCAGTGCGCCCCCCAACGCTGGCGACTCTTTGCTCGAATCGGCGCTGCGGCGAAAAAAGTGGACACCTTTTCCGCTAAGGCGTTATTTGCGCCGAACGGCCTTCGCCGGCAAGCCGCATCTTCTGTGCCGTTACTAAGCAGTAGGGCGGTTCGCTAAGGACCAGTCTCATGGCAGTGCAGCCGGCCTGCGCCCCCGGGGTAGGTTCACCGTTATGGGAGAAAGAGCGATCAACTTAGATCGGATATTCCATACATTCAGCGACCCAACCGACTTGTTGGGGTGCCCGAGAGCGCAGTCGAATGCGCGTAGACACATTTCGGTGAGGTCGTCTCGCGAAATTTTCTGCGACTGAACCCATTTCACGCAGGCTGCGCGAACGAACGCCAACCAGCCCTCTACCGCGATCTCGGTGACATCGCGCAGTCTGCCCTCCGCGACGAGTTCATCGATCAGGCGTTGGCCCACGACGTTGAGCTCTTCGGTGATAATGGCCTGGATCGCCGGGTCATCCGACAATGCGCCGCGGTTCATCGCGACTGCCTCAAAGGGATGGTCGGCAAAATATTGGATGTAGGCCTCGAGTCCAGTGGCAAGCTGTTCTGTCAGCGGTAGCTGCGGATCAGGATTGGCGCGTGCCCGCAAGCGGTTACTAGCTCGCTTGAATATAGCTACGTATAAGTCTCGCTTGCTCGGGAAATAATGGTACAGCGTCGCTCTCGACACACCCGCGCGGGCGGCGATCTCCTCCACCCACACATCTTCATAAGGCTTTTCCGCGAATAACGCTGCTCCGATGTCGAGCAGCTGCTCGCGTCGCTGTTGCGGCTCTAGCCGGGACGGTCTCACCGTGCCGACCATAATCGATGAGTGACGCGCACGGCAAGAGACACATCGTTACAATACGTGTTCAATACAGCTAACTGGCTGCGTCAAACGTTTGCACATGAAGAGCCGTAGGGCAGGGCTTTTTTGGGAAAATCAAGTTCGCCTGACTGGCCAGGTCAGCTGAGCTCTTCCAGGAAAACTCGGTCGCCCCTGTGGCAAAGAGACCCAGCAAACAGGCGAAGCAACCCGGCGAATCGGAAGCTATCGGCAGCAAATCGTCCGCGTTGATTCGGGTACGAGCGTACCATATCGTGCGAGACTAGTCTTCGGTGACAACGACAGGCGGACCGCTCGGCTTGGCACGCCGGAGGTTAGCGGCGGGCCGACAGGGCGGCGGGCCTGCTCGATCAGCATGGTCACCGAGCGGTAGCTGATGGGCTTCCCGTGCAGCCACCACCCGTTGCCGCGGCGTCGTTTCGCCACGGCGGCGTGTAACTGCTGCTCATAGCGTGGTCCCGATCGGGTCGATTATGCGGTGCAGCCCTTCAGCCGCCGGCGCAGGTGTTCAAAACTGGCGATGGCGCGGCGCATCTCGGTGCATGCGCCGCGTCTCGGCTCGGCCGCCAGGCGCCCGATCCGCTGCGCACGGACTCGCCCTCGGCCAGCGCGATTCCGTGTCGACACGGAGTTGTCAACAGTCGAAATGTGCAATAAGGCTTGGGTGTGCTCTGAAATGTTTTCTGACAATCGCACCCATCATTTGCTCAAGACGTTTCAGCGTGGCGCGATTATCAGCTGCCTGATGGCACGGGAGATTTTCTGAGATACCCCCTGACTGTGTCTGCCGGGGCAATTAGGCAATGGCGAGCACGTGATTCCTAGCAATCCAGTCGTCGATCTGGCCCACGGTGACGGGTAGCGCTTCCCCTGAAAACACCATGTGGTCGGAACGCGGAATTTCGACGTGGGTGCCCTGCTGATACTTGGCTGCGGTCTGGCGCACGACTCCGGTTGACACGATCCGGTCGCACTCGCCCCCTATCACCAGCACGGGGGTTGTCACCGCTGCGAAGTCGACAAGGGTTGGCTTGGAAAGCTTCAGCACCGCAAGGGCCATCTCCCAGAATGCTCGTCCGGATTCGCAGACCAAGCCGTCATATATCTCGCGGGCGGTGTCCTCAGCCTGAGAGTTGGCGATCCACCGTTGACATTGCTCTAACGTCGGGGGATACACCGGCTTGGCCCATGCGCGTGGCCGCAGCAAGGACGGGAGGGACATCCGCATGTTTGTGGGAGTCGTACCGAGGATGCCCGCGGTTGGGCCAGGACACGCTGCGACCAACCCAGCGTGGTGTGTGCGCGCGGCAACCAATTGCGCCAGCAGCCCTCCCATCGAATGACCTATTAGAAGCGCTGGGGAATCCAGGGAATTCACGTATGCCACCAGGTCGTCGGTGTAGTCGCTGAGGCTTAGTGACGCGACCTTCATCGCGCCTTCCCGCATTGGTAGGTCGTGATGACGCAGCGTCGGGGTGTGCACCCTGTAGCCACGCTCTTCGAACGCGGTGCGGGCCGGAGTCAGCTGCTCGCCACGGCTCCACGCGCCATGAATCAGGACGACGTGCTTGGTATCGGACATGAGACTCAGGATGACAGCCGATGCGGCAGACTGCCCTGTAAGCGCCATTTTGGGTACACCTCCGCGGGGGGCCCGGTTGGTGTGAGTTGGGTCGCTAGTCGGGTTTGGCAGTTGCGGCGGCGTTTGGTGGCGATGCGCGCGGCCCGGTTTTGCGCGCGGGGTGCGCCGGCGTGGGACATCATCGCCATGCGCTCGCCGCACCGGTCGGTGGCCTTCGGTGCATCGCCTGTGGGCACAGACAAGCTGGGGAACAGCAGCGCGCTACCCGGGGTGGTGACGTAGGTGTCGGGCAGGGTCCAGATCACCGTGCCGCTGACGACCTGCCCGTCCGACACCCGATGCCGAGGAGCCACCGCCCTTTTAGGTATCGCCCCCATGTTGTTGTCCGCGCGCCCCGGCTGCGGATGGGGCCGGCCGGGCTGTCGGTGCCGAAAACTGTTCGAATACAAGCAGATTCCCTGAGCCGACGTGGCCGGTGATGGCGATCCAGGCCGCCGACAGGGACCGCGCCGTGGACGCCATGGACACGGTGCGGTCGCTGCTGGCGCGATACCGGCCAGACCTGCGCGTCTAACGGTTCAGGCGTCGAAGAACAACGTCCCGGTGTTGAGGGGGGCGTACGACAGGTAGATCGGCATTATCTCGAATGGCGAATTCCCGGTATTGAAAAGGCCATTCGCCCCGGTGACGACAACCGGGGCGGTCGGAGCCGCACCGACCGTCTCCTGGTAGAGCGTGACATCGTTGGCGGTGTAGACGGTGAGGGTCGTTCCCTGCGGCACGTAACCGTCCACCGAGCCGGTGCCTAGCGTCGCGGGGATATCTCCCCACAGGCCACCGGAATCCACGAACGCGTCATTAACGGTCACCGCGGTGCCGCCGTTGACCGAAACCTTCAGCGTGGTCACCGGCGCCCCGGAAGACGAGGTGAGGGCGGCCAGCGGGTTGGCGCCGAACTGCGCAGAGCCGGCGGGCTCGTTGAGAAGCACACCCTGGTCGAGGGTGCCCGGCAGGGCTTGCACGGGGCTAGTGCCCAGTGGGCCGACGAGGTTGCTCCCGCCGATGCCCAGAACCGGAAGCCCGTCGGCGACGGGCAGATTCGTTGACATGCCGTTCTGCGTCTGCGTCACGGACGTGATCACGGCAACGGTGGTCGGCTGGGTGATGATGCCATTCCCGAAGTTCACCGTTGCCAGATACGTTGTGTAGTTTTCGGTTAGCGTGTTTCCCCCGTCGCCGTAAATGACGCTGCCCGTCCCGGTGGGGCTGCCGAGGGTCGCGAAGTTGACGTCCTGCGGCGGGACGACGAGACCTCGGGATCCCGTGTCGAGAACCACTTGCGAATTGGGTCCGCCGGCGATCGAGACGTCGACGTAGGGCCTGTTGATCTGCTGGTCCACCTGCACCGGGATGGTGGGCGCACCACCGGTGCCGCCGGCGGCCCCGTGCAGGCCCAACAGGGGCGCGGCGCCGCCGGCACCGCCGACACCGCCCGCGACGCCCCCGGGACCGCCGGAAACCCCGCCGGTACCGCCCGCGCCGCCGTTGCCGACCAGCCACCCGCCGCGGCCGCCGGTACCGCCGCTGCCCCCAAGCTCCCCGCCCAACCCGCCGGGCCCGCCGTTGCCGAAGTACAGCGCGCTGCCGCCGACGCCGCCGGTACCGAACGGCCCGCCGATCCCGCCCGCGCCGCCGTTGCCCCAGATCAAGCCGCCGGTGCCGCCGGACCCGCCGGACGCGTCCCAGCCTCCCATGCCGCCGGCACCGCCGGAGCCGATCAACCCGGCCGGACCGCCCGGGCCGCCGGCTTGCCCGGACGCTCCCGACCCGCCGCTACCGCCACTGCCCAGCAGGATCCCGCCCGCCCCGCCGGCCTGCCCCGATCCCGGCGTCCCGTTGAGGCCGTTGCCGATCAGCGGGCGCCCCACCAGCCGCTCGGTGGGCAGGTTGATCACCCCGAGCACGTCTAGCGCGAGGATCTGCAGCGGGGAGCTGCTGGCGGCCTCGCTGGCCGCATACGCGCCCGGAGCCCCGCTCAGCGCTGCGACGAACTGGGCGTGAAACGCCTCCGCCTGCGCGCCGAGCGCCTGATAGTCCCGGGCGTGGCTGGAAAACATCGAAGCGATCGCCGCCGACACCTCATCGCCGGCGGCCGCCACCACCCCGGTGGTGGAGGCCGCCGCCGCCCTGTGGGCCACCGCCACCGACGAACCGATACCCGCGATATCGCCGGCCGCGTCCGTGACGAGTTCCGGCTCGATCACCAACGACACTCGGAACCCCCAGCGGTAGTGGTTGCCCGGCGATCAGGGATACGCGGATCGTAGCCCTCCCAACAGCGAATTCCGCGGTTTTCGAGGACGCCTCGCGCGCGCGACCCCGAGGGCGCCCCGCCGCTCTCGACGCCCCGTCAGCGACTACTAGCCTGGGAACGTGCCAGATCCCGCAACGTATCGCCCCGCGCCCGGGTCCATCCCGGTCGAACCGGGCGTCTACCGGTTCCGGGACGCGCACGGGCGGGTCATCTACGTCGGCAAGGCCAAGAGCCTGCGCAGCAGGCTGACGTCCTACTTCGCCGACATCGCCGGCCTGCACCCGCGAACGCGGCAGATGGTGACCACCGCGGCCAAGGTCGAGTGGACGGTGGTCAACACCGAAGTCGAGGCGCTGCAGCTGGAATACAACTGGATCAAGGAGTTCGATCCGCGCTTCAACGTCCGCTACCGCGACGACAAGTCGTACCCGGTGCTGGCCGTCACGCTCAACGAGGAGTTCCCGCGGCTGATGGTCTACCGCGGTCCCCGGCGCAAGGGCGTACGCTATTTCGGGCCGTACTCGCACGCGTGGGCGATCCGCGAAACGCTGGACCTGCTCACCCGGGTGTTCCCCGCGCGCACCTGCTCGGTCGGGGTGTTCAAGCGGCACAAGCAGATCGACCGCCCGTGCCTGCTCGGCTACATCGACAAATGCTCGGCGCCCTGCGTCGGGCGGGTCAGCGCGGAGCAGCACCGCCAGATCGTGGAGGACTTCTGCGA
Source organism: Mycobacterium sp. (assembly GCF_035506235.1). Lineage (GTDB taxonomy): Bacteria > Actinomycetota > Actinomycetes > Mycobacteriales > Mycobacteriaceae > Mycobacterium. The sequence continues at coordinate 6,142 of NZ_DATJPU010000018.1, read as the reverse complement.
CTTCCTGTCCGGCAAGACCGACCGGTTCGCCCGCGACCTGGAGCAGCAGATGAACGCCGCCGCCGAGGAACTCGACTTCGAACGGGCGGCTCGGCTTCGTGACGATCTCGGCGCCTTGAAGCGGGCCATGGAAAAGCAGGCCGTGGTGCTTGGCGACGGCACCGACGCCGACGTGGTCGCCTTCGCCGACGACGACCTGGAGGCGGCGGTGCAGGTGTTCCACGTCCGCGGCGGCCGGGTCCGCGGCCAGCGCGGCTGGATCGTCGAAAAGTCCGGGGACCCGGGAGAATCGGGCGAGGAGCGGTTGGTCGAGCAATTCCTGACCCAGTTCTACGGCGAGCAGGCCGAACTCGATGGCGCCGCCGACGAATCCACCAACCCCGTGCCCCGCGAGGTGCTGGTGCCGTGCCTGCCGTCCAACTCCGACGAGCTGACCAGCTGGCTGTCCGGCCTGCGCGGCTCGCGGGTCGCGTTGCGGGTGCCGCGGCGCGGCGACAAGCGCGCGCTGGCCGAAACCGTGCAGCGCAACGCGAAAGAGGCGCTGCAGCAACACAAGCTGAAGCGGGCCGGCGACTTCAACGCGAGATCGGCCGCGCTGCAGAACATTCAGGAGGCGTTGGGTCTGGCCGATGCGCCCCTGCGCATCGAGTGTGTCGACATCAGCCACGTGCAGGGCACCGACGTGGTGGGCTCGCTGGTGGTGTTCGAGGACGGCCTGCCGCGCCGGTCGGACTACCGCCACTTCGGCATCCGCGAGGCGGCCGGGCAGGGACGCTCCGACGACGTGGCCTCCATCGCCGAGGTGACCCGGCGCCGGTTCGCGCGGCACCTGAGCGAGCAAAAAGACCCGAATATGCTTTCCCCGGAAGGAAAATCACGCCGCTTCGCCTACCCGCCCAACCTGTTCGTCGTCGACGGCGGCGCTTCGCAAGTCAACGCGGCGTCCGCCGTGCTCGATGAGCTCGGCATCACCGACGTCGCGGTCATCGGCCTGGCCAAGCGGCTGGAGGAGATCTGGGTGCCGTCGGAGCCCGACCCGATCATCATGCCGCGCAACAGCGAGGGCCTCTACCTGCTGCAGCGCGTGCGTGACGAGGCGCACCGGTTCGCCATCGCCTACCATCGCAGCAAGCGATCCAAGCGAATGACCGCCTCAGCGCTGGATTCGGTGCCAGGATTGGGGGAACATCGCCGCAAGGCGCTGGTAACCCATTTCGGATCGATAGCCCGCCTCAAGGAGGCCACCGTCGACCAGATCACCGCCGTTCCGGGCATCGGCGTGGCCACCGCCACGGCCGTCCTCGAGGCCCTGCGACCCGAGCAACCGGAAGTTCCGGAATGACGAGCCAAGACGAGTTCACCGACAACCACCGCGGCGGCGCCTACCCGGAAGACGGAGCCGGCATCGACGTCGTGCTGGTGACGGGGTTATCGGGGGCCGGGCGGGGCACGGCGGCCAAGGTGCTCGAGGACCTCGGCTGGTACGTGGCCGACAACCTACCGCCCCAGCTGATCACCCGGATGGTCGATTTCGGGCTGGCCGCCGGTTCGCGGATCACCCAGCTGGCGGTGGTGATGGACGTGCGGTCGCGGGGGTTCACCGGCGATCTGGATTCGGTGCGCAACGAACTGGCCACCCGCAACATCACCCCGCGCGTGGTGTTCATGGAGGCCTCCGACGACATGTTGGTGCGCCGCTACGAACAGAACCGCCGCAGCCATCCGCTGCAGGGCGAGCAGACCCTGGCCGAGGGCATCGCCGCCGAACGCAGGATGCTGGCGCCGGTGCGGGCCACCGCCGACCTGATCATCGACACCTCGACCCTGTCGGTGCGGGGCCTGCGGGAGAGCATCGAGCGCGCCTTCGGCGGCGAGACCGGCGCGTCCACCAGCGTCACCGTCGAGTCGTTCGGCTTCAAGTACGGCCTGCCGATGGACGCCGACATGGTGATGGACGTCCGGTTCCTGCCCAACCCGCACTGGGTCGACGACCTGCGCCCGCTCACCGGCGAGCATCCCGCGGTGCGCGACTACGTGTTGGGCCAGCCCGGCGCGGAAGAGTTCCTCGACGCTTACCATCGTTTGCTAAACCTCGTTGTCGACGGCTACCGCCGGGAGGGCAAGCGTTACATGACGGTCGCCATCGGCTGCACCGGCGGCAAGCATCGCAGCGTCGCGATCGCCGAGGCGTTGATGCAGCTGCTCAGGGGCAACCCGCAGCTGGCGGTGCGGGTGCTGCACCGGGATCTGGGTCGCGAATGAGTGATGGCATCGTTGCGCTGGGGGGCGGACACGGCCTGTATGCGACGCTGTCGGCGGCGCGCCGGCTGACGCCCCACGTCACCGCGGTGGTCACCGTCGCCGACGACGGCGGCTCGTCGGGCCGGCTGCGCAGCGAACTGGATGTGATCCCGCCCGGCGATCTGCGAATGGCCTTGGCGGCCTTGGCCTCCGACAGTCCGCACGGGCGGCTGTGGGCGACCATCCTGCAGCACCGATTCGGTGGCAACGGCGCGCTGGCCGGCCACCCGATCGGCAACCTGCTGCTGGCCGGCCTCAACGAGGTGCTCGCCGATCCGGTCGCCGCCCTCGACGAGCTCGGCCGCATCCTCGGCGTGAAGGGCAGGGTGTTGCCGATGTGCCCGATCGCGCTGCAGATCGAGGCGGACGTGTCCGGCCTGGAGGCCGACCCGCGGATGTTCCGCCTGATCCGCGGCCAGGTGGCGATCGCGACCACACCGGGCAAGGTGCGGCGGGTCCGGCTGCTGCCGCCCAATCCTCCGGCGACCCGGCAGGCCGTCGACGCCATCATGGCCGCCGACCTGGTGGTGCTGGGGCCCGGATCGTGGTTCACCAGCGTGATCCCGCACGTGCTGGTGCCGGGGCTGGCCTCGGCGCTGCGGGCCACCACCGCGCGGCGGGCGCTGGTCCTCAACCTGGTCGCCGAGCCGGGGGAGACGGCCGGCTTCTCGGTGGAACGCCACCTGCACGTGCTGGCCCAGCACGCGCCCGGCTTCACCGTGCACGACATCATCATCGACGCCGAACGGGTGACCGGTGAGCGCGAACGCGAGCAGCTGCGCCGTACCGCGACGCTGCTGGAAGCCGAGGTCCACTTCGCCGACGTGTCCCGACCTGGTACACCTTTACATGACCCGGGCAAGCTCGCGGCGGCGCTCGACGGGGTCCGAGCGGGCCACAGTGGTGGTTCGAAAGGCCCGGGAGCCCCCTCGGCGACGACCACGAACGAAATCCGCGTCGACGGTGAGAGGGGTGACGACGCGTGGCGATGACGACCGAAGTCAAAGACGAGCTGAGCCGCCTGGTTGTGAAGTCGGTCAGCGCGCGGCGCGCGGAGGTCACGTCCCTGCTGAGGTTCGCCGGCGGGTTGCACATCGTCGGCGGCCGGGTGGTCGTCGAGGCCGAGGTGGACCTGGGCAACGTCGCGCGCCGGCTGCGCAAGGACATCTTCGAGCTCTACGGGTACAACGCCGTCGTGCATGTGTTGTCGGCCAGCGGGATTCGCAAGAGCACCCGCTACGTGCTGCGGGTGGCCACCGACGGCGAGGCGCTGGCACGGCAGACCGGGCTGCTCGACATGCGGGGCCGTCCGGTGCGCGGGCTGCCCGCCCAGGTCGTCGGCGGCAGCATCGCCGACGCCGAGGCGGCGTGGCGGGGCGCCTTTTTGGCGCACGGGTCGCTGACCGAGCCGGGACGTTCGTCGGCGCTGGAGGTCAGCTGCCCCGGCCCCGAGGCCGCGCTGGCGCTGGTGGGCGCGGCACGCCGGCTGGGGGTCAGCGCGAAGGCGCGCGAGGTGCGCGGCGCCGACCGGGTGGTGGTGCGCGACGGTGAGGCGATCGGCGCCCTGCTGACCCGGATGGGGGCCCAGGACACGCGGCTGATCTGGGAGGAGCGGCGGATGCGTCGCGAGGTGCGCGCGACTGCCAACCGGCTGGCCAATTTCGACGACGCCAACCTGCGCCGCTCGGCGCGGGCGGCGGTCGCGGCGGCCGCCCGGGTGGAGCGCGCGCTGGAGATCCTCGGCGATACCGTCCCGGAGCATCTGGCCTCGGCGGGCAAGCTGCGCGTCGAGCACCGGCAGGCCTCCCTGGAGGAGCTGGGCCGGCTGGCCGACCCGCCGATGACGAAAGACGCTGTGGCCGGCCGCATTCGGCGGTTGCTGTCGATGGCCGACCGTAAGGCGAAGGTCGATGGCATCCCGGACACCGAGTCGGCGGTGACGCCGGACCTCTTGGAGGATGCCTGACACCGGGCTACGGTCAGGTCATGAAACGGCTTTCGAGCGTTGACGCGGCGTTTTGGTCCGCGGAAACTGCGGGCTGGCACATGCATGTGGGCGCTCTGGCCATCTGCGATCCCCACGACGCGCCCGAGTACAGCTTTCAGCGGCTCCGCGAACTGATCATCGAGCGGCTCCCGGAGCTGCCGCAGCTGCGGTGGCGGGTCACCGGGGCGCCGCTCGGGCTGGACCGGCCGTGGTTCGTCGAGGACGAGGAACTCGACGTCGATTTCCACATCCGGCGCATCGCCGTTCCGGCGCCCGGCGGCCGCCGGGAGCTCGAGGAGCTGGTGGGCAGGCTGATGTCCTACAAGCTGGACCGCTCCCGGCCGCTTTGGGAGATGTGGGTGATCGAGGGCTTGGAATTTGGACGGATCGCAACGCTGACCAAAATGCACCACGCCATCGTCGACGGGGTCTCGGGGGCGGGGCTGGGCGAGATCCTGTTGGACGTCACCCCGGAACCGCGTCCGGCGCAACGGGAAACGGTGGGATCGCTGGTCGGATCGAAGATTCCGGGGCTGGAACGACGCGCGGTGGGCGCGCTGATCAATGTCGGCATCAAGACGCCCTTCCGCATCGCCCGGCTAATGGAGCAGACCCTGCGCCAGCAGGTCGCCGCGCTGGCTGTGAGCAGCAGGCCGCCGGGCTACTTCGAGGCGCCCAAGACCCGGTTCAACGCTGCCGTGTCGCCGCACCGGCGGATCACGGGTTGCCGCGTCGAGCTGGCCCGCGCCAAGGCCATCAAGGACGCGTACGGCGTCAAGCTCAACGACGTCGTGCTCGCGCTGGTGGCCGCCGCCGCGCGCGAATACCTGCAGAAGCGGGGAGAGCTGCCGGCCAAACCGCTCATCGCGCAGATCCCCGTGTCCACCCGCACCGACGAGAACAAGGACGACGTCGGCAACAAGGTCAGCTCGATGACCGTGTCGCTGGCCACCGATATCGAGGACCCGGCCGAGCGGCTGCAGGCCATCCGCGAAAGCACCCAGAGCGCCAAGCTGATGGCCAAGGCGTTGTCGGCGCACCAGATCATGGGGCTGACCGAGACCACGCCGCCCGGGCTGCTGCAGCTGGCCGCGCGCGCGTACACCGCCAGCGGGCTGTCGCGAAACCTGGCCCCCATCAACCTGGTTGTGTCCAACGTCCCCGGTCCGCCGTTCCCGTTGTACATGGCCGGCGCCAAGCTGGATTCGCTGGTGCCGCTCGGCCCGCCCGTCATGGACGTCGCCCTGAACATCACCTGCTTCTCCTACACCGACTACCTGGACTTCGGCTTCGTGACGACGCCCGAAGTGGCCAACGACATCGACGACATGGCCGACCGCATCGAGCCGGCGCTGACCGAGCTGGAGAAGGCAGCCGCGCGCGAAGCGAGCAGCTAGCCGAAGACGATCCCGGGTCAATCGGGTTCGTCGTCGTCGTCGTCCTCGTCTTCGTCGTCGCGGAGGAATCGTTCGGGGTGATGGAAGGTGTTGGTTCGGGGTTGTCCGTGGTCGAGGTTTGGCGGTGGTATCCATTCGGTTTGGCCTCGGGCGTTGGTGCGGGTGGTCCAGCCTTTTTCGGCGAGTCTGTTGTCGGGGCCGCAGGCCAGGGTGAGGTCGTTGATGTCGGTGCGGTAGGTGGTTGCCCAGCCCCGCACGTGGTGGACTTGGCTGTGGTAGGCCGGGGCGTCGCAGCCGGGTTTGGTGCAGCCGCGGTTCCTTGGCGTACAACATGATCCGCTGGGCGGGGGAGGCCAGGCGCTTGGTGTGATGTAGCGCCAGGGGTTTGCCCTGGTCGAAGATCGCCAGGTAGTGGTGAGCGTGGCTGGCCATGCGAATCAGGTCCGACATCGGAAGC
>NZ_DATJPU010000017.1:0-11141 GCF_035506235.1 Mycobacterium sp. | reverse complement strand
TCACTGCTGCTCATCCGTGCGTGTCTCGTTTCACGCGCATCAGCCGGCACGCCGCAGGCAGGCGAAATCCTCGACGAGATCGGCGGTGGCCGCGACGCTTTCGGCGGGTTTGGTCATCCGGGTGGCGATCTCGCGGGCCCGGGCGGCGTACTGCGGGCCCGAAATCCGGCGCAGGTCGGCGACCAAGGATTCCCGGGTAGTGGCCGAAAAGCGCCGGCCGGCGCCCACCTTCAATCGTTTCACCGCAGCGGCCCAGTACGGCTGATCGCCCGCCCACCAGAGGATCAGGGTGGGGACGCCGGCGCGCAGGCCTGCCGCTGTGGTGCCCGCGCCTCCGTGGTGGACGACCGTGCGGCAGGTGGGAAAGACCGCCGCGTGGTTCACCGCACCCACCACCTTGACGTGCTCGAATCGCCGGACGCAGCCGAAGTCGCTCCAGCCGGCGCCCACCAATGCTCGCTCACCCAACTCCGCGCAGGCCCCGGCGATCATGTCGATCGTGTCGGCCGGAGACTCGACCGGCATGCTGCCGAAGCCGAAGAAAATCGGCGGCGTTCCCGCGGCAATCCACGACGCGACCTCGCCATCGCCGTCCGTCGCCAACTCCATCGTCAACGGGCCGACGAAGGGCCTTCGGGGGGGCTTCCACCCATTCCATTTCACCCATTCGGCTGCCACCCCGGGAAAGCAAAACTCTTCGTAGGCCTGGATTTCCAGCGATCCGCGGTCTGCGATCCGTCGCACCGAGGGGCGTGTTGCCTTCGGTAGGCCCAGTTCATGGCGCTGCGCGTCCTCAAGTCTCTTCCCCGTGCGCCAAGCCAGCCACCCTTTCATCGTCATTACAGAGCGGGTCAACGGCGCCGGCAGGAACGGCAGCAGCTGGCCGTTGGGCCGCACCGGGAGGTAGTGAAGTGTGGCCAACGGAATGTCGTGATACTCCGCGACATTGGCGGCGGCGCCCTCGAACACCCGGCCCGTAAGTAAGAGGTCGGCTCTGTCCGCCAGGGACGTCAGCGTCGTGCTGATCTCCCTCCAGCACTGGTTACGGAACTCCCGACATTCGCGCCACAACCGCATCAGATCTTGGATCCCCCGGGGGTCACGGGCCGAACACGCCAAGTCGCGCCGCGCTTCCATCAGTTTCCGGGTGTCGAGCCCGTAGGCGACGGCCGCAAGCCCAGCCGACTCGACGAAGCCGACGAGGTTGGGCGGGACGACCACGTGCACTTCGTGTCCTCTGCGTAGCAACTCACGGCCCACCGCGGCGCACGGCTCGACATCACCGCGACTTCCATCGCTGGCCACCACGAATTTCATTGCGGATCAGGGGCTTTCAATGGGGAAGCGCGGGCGCGCCGTGGTGTCGGGTACTCACTGGGCCTCCGTCTCTTGTCCTTCGCGAAGGAAGCCGCCGAGACGGCGAACCCCCTCCCTGATCTGGTCTGTCGGTACGTGGCTGCACGACAGCCTCAGCTTCTTGTCACCGCCGTGGCCGGCGTAGAAGTCACGCATCGGGGTCCACAGCACACGATGGTCCGCAGCGCAGCGTTGGAGGGCGGCGTGGTCCAGGTCCTGCCGGGTCTGCATCACCACGAAAAAGCCGCCCGTGGGCCGGTTCCAGCTCAGCCCGAGTTCGGTGGCGTCAGCGAACTCGTCGTCCAATGCGGTCAACAGCAGATTCCGCTTGGTGCGGTACGACTGTGCCAGGACGCGCTCGCGCTCAGCGAGTACGGCCGGATCGGCCAGCACCAAGCCGGCGACCATGGCCTGGTTGAGCGGAGAGGTGTTGACCGTGGTGGTGTTCTTCAGGGTGGCCAGCCAAGTCGCCAGGGTGGACCCGTGCCACGGCTGGTCGGCGACCACATACCCCACGCGGGCCCCGGGGAAGCACACCTTGGAGAAGGTGCCGACCTGGATCACCACCCCGTCTTCGTCGAGAGCTTTCAGGCACGGCGGGACATCGGGATCGGTGAAGCCGTAGGTCGTGTCTTCGATCAACACCACCTGCCGCTCCCGGGCGGCGCGCAGAAGTTCCAGCCGGGCGCGCCGGGGAATTACGGTCCCCGAGGGATTGGCGAAGTCCGGTGCGACGTACAGGGCTCGCAGCGGCTCGCCGAGGGCCTCCGCTCGCGCGCACGCCGCCTCGAGGTCCGCCGCGGTGACGCCCTCGGGGCCCTCGAGAACGTCCGCGGTCCGGGCACCCATGAAGGTCGCCGCACCGCGAATCCCCGCGAAGGCCGGGGTGACGATGCCCAGGGTCCCGGAGCGATGGAGTTCCAGCGCGCGAAGGATGAGAAGGAACCCCTCTTGGGCGCCGACGGTGATGGTGATGTCGGACTCGCCGACTGTGAGGGTTCCCGTAGCGGACAGCGCCCGGGCGAGCTGAGCGTTGACGATCCCCTGACTGGGGCCGTACTGAAACAGGGCGTCCCAGCCTGGCGCCCCGTTGCTCAAGTGATCGGCTACGTCATCGACAGCCGCGATGAGGCGCTCGCGGGTAACGCCGTCCAGCAGCGGTGCGCCCGGGGCGAACGAGATGGCGTGCGGGTAGCGGGCCATCACCTCATTGAGAAATCCGATCGCGCCCAAAATCTGGGCTTCGGGCTTGCCTGCCTGTGCGGTCCCTGTCATTGACGGCTCGACAGCTTGCGGCGCACATCGGGGGCGTGCATGCGTTCGGCCTGGACGACCGCGAAGTCGGCCAGGTACATCGCGAACTCATCTCCGGGCTCGATGCCGTGGGCGAGCATCAGCTTGTTGGGCACCACCCCCGGCTCCGACAGCGCCGCGGCCACCGACGCCACCGTTGCATCCACGTCTGCCGCGCAGACCACGGCGTCGACCAGGCCGGCCTGCATCGCCTCGGCGCCGCTCAGACGACGCCCCCGCAGGATCAGATCGCGGGCGAGCCGCACCCCTACGCGGCCGGGCAGGCGCAGGTTGGCCACGCCCGGAACGATGCCCTCGCTCGCGGCCGGCAAGCTCAGCCAGGCGTCATCGACGGCGATCACGTGGTCGGCCACGAGGGTGAGCTGCATGCCGCCGCCGATGGCGAAGGAATCGATGACACAGATCCACAGCCGGGCGACGTCGCGCCCGGTCGTGGGGTCATGCACCCCGCGCGCCAGCTTCGACAGCAGGCCGGCCTCGCGACCGATCAAGAAGTCCAGGTATGAGATTTTGCCGGCTGCGAGGTGCTTGAGGTTGATCCCGGCGCAGAACACCCGCTTGCCGGCGTACGACGCGTGTTCCATTGGGGCGCCACGGATCACGCCGACCGAGGTGGCGGGGTCGAGTGACACCACGTCGACGGCCGTCTCCAGATCGCGCATAAGCTCGTTCGTCTCCGCGTTCAGCGTCATGGTGTTGGTCAACGTCAGCTCGGCGACGTTGGCCGCGCGGCGCAGCGTGACCGTCCGCAGGACGAGCTCGCCGGAGGCCTGGAACTGGACGGCGTGGGCAGCGGACTCGGGCAGCGGCGCGCGCATGTCAGTGAGCGCCGGGATAGCGGTGTCCGGGTTGCGCAGGAGGGCCCGCAGGAACCGGCCCTGGTCGCGTTCTACCCGGAGCCGATCGCTCGGGACCAGCCCGTCGTCGCGCTGTCTGGTCGCCCGATTCGGCAGCAGGTCGGGAAACCGGTCACCGGCCGCGCGCACCAGGTCACCGAGCCTGCGCCCATCGCAGGAGGTGGCCGTCAGCGCCTGGTAGACCTCCCGGATGTGGTCGTCAAACCAGGCCGCGGCGACGCGTAGCTCCGCCGCTGTCGACGGCCGGTCCCATGGATTGGGCCGGCTGTGTTGCGCCGCGACCGGCGAGGCCCGGTCCGGGGCGGGAATTCGGCCGGTCATCTAGTCGACCCCGCGTCGCCGCAAATAGCGCTCACACGCCGCGAGATGGGCTCCCAGGGCTTCGTCGTAGCTAGTGTGTGCGGCCTCCCTGAGCAACTGGCGGACGACCCGCAGGTCATCCAGCCCGGCCACCGCCGCACGCAGCGTCTCCACCTCGGCCGCTTGGTCGTCGGCGATGAGGTCGACCAGGCCGCTGACGAGCGCCGCGCTCGCAGCCACCGGCTCTCCGAGCAGTGTCAGCCGAATGGTCTGGGCGGGCCCGATCAGTTGGACCAGACGGAACAGCGCGGTGCCGGGCCAGACCGCGCCGTCGTTGTGCCAAATCACTTGGGCGCCAGGGCCCGTGATGCGGAAGTCGCACGCCAGGCCGATCTCCAGTGCACATCCGCCGATCCGCTGCCCGAACAGGGCCACCGTGGTCGCCGGTGAGCGCTCGATCAGGCGCAGTGTGCGCTCCCAGCCGTTGACATCGGCGATGCCGTCACCGGGCGACAGGTGCTCCAGCCCGGCCTCGCGCAGGTCGATGACCGCCAAACCGTTCGCCTGGGATCGGATGAAGTCGCGCAAAACCCTTGTCCGGCCGGCAAGGTCCCCTGCGGGGAGAGTGAAGCAGTCGGCGCGCTCCCCGGATGGCTCGATCATTGCGTCCCCTCACGCCCACTGGATGAGGGCCATCTCGATGGTCGAGCCGGGGCCCATCGTGGTGATCACTCCGTATTCCCCCGGCTGGACGACGTTCTCGCGATTCAGCCGCTCGAGGGTGAACAGGAAAGAGCCGGACGAGAGATTGCCGTAGTCGCGAAGCACGCTCACGGCGTGGCGGACGTCGTGGCGGCTCAACCCCAGGTTCACGCGCAGCGCGTCGAGTACTTTCTTGCCTCCGGAATGCACCAGCCAGTGGTCGATATCGGTGATGTCCAGCCCGGTGCCAGACAGCAGGCGGCTCAGTGCGGTCTCGGCGTTGGCGCCGATCACGTATGGAATCTGGGGGTCGAGGTAGAAGCTGAACAGCGCCCGGTTGTCGTCCCAGTCGTAGCGCATCGCCTCCAGCGCTTCGAAGATGATGTGGGTGCTGGTCTTGAGCACCAGGGGGTGCGGCGACTCCGCCAGGTGCGGATCGGTGCTGGCCGCCAGCGCGGCGGCCCCGTCACCGAATAGCGAGTTGACGACGGCGGTCCGCATCGTGCCGTCGAAAACGTAAGCGGCCGAACATGTCTCGACACAGATCAGCAGGGCCAGCTTACCGGGGTGTGTTTCGGCCCAGGCGGACACGGACACCAACCCGTTGAGTCCCCCGTTGCACCCCATGCCGACCACGTCGAGTCGTGCGCAGTCCGGCCGCATGTCCCGGTGTTTCATAAGCCGCACGGACATCCCGGGAGTGAGGTAACCGGTAGTGGTGACACAGCACAGGTAGTCGACGTCGGCAGGGGTGCGGCCAATATTCGCCAAGCACTTGTCCATGGCCTCGGCGGCCATCTTGACGCCCCACTCGCGGTGTTTGTCAAGCAGTTGCCCTTGGCTTTCGGGCTCGAGTCGCCCGTTGACGTCCCGGGGAGGCAAGACCAAATGCCGGGACGCGATCGAGCTGTTCTTGAACAGCGAGCGGATCTTGTCGTCCTCGATGTTGAGCTGGTCGATCAGTTCGTCTTGGGTGTACCGGAACGGCGGCACGCTGGTTCCGACCGAGCAGAGGCGCGCTTGCATCATGGTCGCTCGCCGCCGCACTGTAACGGTCGGGCCACTACGGCTCGGCTTACTCTGGCGGCATGGCTGCTGCGATGGGCGACTTGGAGTTTGTCGGGTACGAGAAGCGGGATCGGGTGGCCACGATCACCATGCGTCGCCCGGAGGCGCTCAACGCCATGAATGTGGGCATGCACGAGGAGCTCGCCCGGATCTGGGAGGACTTCGAGTCCGATCCGGACGTCTGGGTCGGCGTCTTGACCGGCTCGGGTACTCGCGCGTTCAGCGTCGGACAGGACCTCAAAGAACTGGCGGATCGCGACGCACGCGGAGCGGTGGGGTTGTCGTCGTTCGGGAGCCGGGGCAAGCCGGGTGCACCGCGGCTCACCGACCGGTTCGATATCACCAAACCCCTGGTCGCCAAGGTGCGCGGATACGCGCTGGGCGGCGGCTTCGAACTTGCGCTCGCCTGCGACCTGATTGTCGCGTCCAGCGACGCGCAGTTCGGATTGCCCGAGGTCCGCTTGGGCCTGGTAGCCGGTGCTGGAGGCGTGTTTCGACTGGGCCGCCAGCTGCCACCGCGGGTGGCGGCCGGGTACCTGCTCACCGGCCGCCGCATGACCGCACACGACGCGCTGCGCTACGGCTTGGTCAACGAGGTGGTCGCGCCCGAGCGCCTCGACGTCGCGACACAGGCCTGGTTGGACGACCTGCTGCGGGGCGCACCGCTGGCCGTACGCGCGACCAAGCAGGCCATGTGGCGCTCGCTCGACCTGCCGCTGCCGGACGCCTTCGACGAGGCCTATCCGTGTGAGGAACTGCGTAAGCGCAGCAGCGACGCCACGGAGGGCCCAAGGGCGTTCGCCGAAGGCCGGCCACCATCGTGGACCGGGACGTGAACGTTTAGGCGGGGCAGACACCGAAAGCCCACCGCCGGACCCAGCAGGGCCCTCGCGGTGGGGCCTCGCCGCCACCCGGGGGCCGTCCCGGTCCGTGGTGCTGGTCATGTCGTCTCCAGTGTGGGATTGCGAGGCACTATCAGGTTAGCTGGCATGGACACGAATGGCGTGCTGTTTGCGTCCTTTGCGGGGGAGTCGCGTCAGCAGAAGCGAAACCCCCGCCCGGTGGCCGCAATTGGCGCGGCAGCGGCCCCGCGGCAGTCGACAGGTCACCTTCAGGAACTTTGTCGAAACCCCGGATCGACCCTGTTGGCCTTCAGTAAAGTTGGAACACTTTCCACCCACGTCGACGAGAAGGGCCAGAGAGGGGGTGGGTATCAATTCGTTCGACCACCGATGGCAGTTTTTCCGTCTTGGTCGACGACGAGGATTAACACAGCCCGTGGCCGACCTTCGCTGATGCTCCGGCCAGCCCGTGGTGGCGCACGGGACCGGCATACGCCCAAAGAGTCTGCGTTATAGGCGGGCAGAGGACCGTGACCTCGATCAGTGAACGGCAGGGAGATTCTTATTGAAACTTGATGACCGGATGCTTCCGCTGACGCGGGCACAGCTGGATATATGGCTCGCGCAGGAAACCGGTCGCTTCGGTGCGAAGTGGCAGCTGGGTGTGCTGCTACGAATCGCGGGCCCGATCGACCCTGGCTTGTTTGAGTCGGCGATCCGTCAGGTGGTACGCGAGGCCGAACCACTGAGAGCCGTCTTTTTCCAGATGGACGGCCAGGTTTTCCAAAAGGCGGTTGACGACCCCCACGTTGAGCTTGCTCGCTATGACCTCACATCCGCACAGAATCCTGTCCGGGACGCCTATCGGCTAGCATCATCGATCCAACGCATGGAGATGCCGTTTAGCGGTCCGCTGTTCAAATTTGCGTTGTTGCAGACGCGCGTTGATGAATTTTACTGGTTCGTTTGCTGCCATCATATAGTCGTCGACGGAATAGGCCTCGCTCTCGTTTGTCACCGGGTCGCCGACGTCTATTCTGCAATCGCTTCTGGCGCGTCGATTCCCACCGCTTTTTTTGGGTCGTTAAGTGAGCTGGTTGATTGTGAGTCGGCATACGAAGAGTCAGCCGATTATCGCGATGATCAAGCCTATTGGGCGCACAACCTTCCGCCGGAAAGCGAACAAAGTTACCTTGCGGCGCACGCCGCGGGCGACTGTAAGCCGGACGAGTCAGCTCCGCCGGTTCAATTGGATCCGTCGGTCGTTGCCGGGATCCACGAGTTGTCCCGGGCTTTGGGGGTGCGTAGCTCGTCGGTGATCACCGCGGCCTGCGCGCTCCTCGTGCGTGGGTGGGGCGTCGGGGCTCCGGAGCTGGCGCTCGATTTTCCGGTCAGCCGGCGGGTGCGTCCGGAGGCACGGACGGTCCCCGGAATGATTTCCGGGGTCGTACCGGTGGTGTTCAAGGCTTGCCCGGGGTCTGCGGTTGCCGATTTTTGCGAACATGTGGACACCCGAATGCGAGAAGCGCTGCGGCATCAGCGGTTTCCGGTGCACCTTCTCGAGAAGAGGGCAAGTTTTCGCGACTCCGGGCGAGCGTCGAATCGGGTAGTCGTCAACTTCATTCCGACTACGCATATGGGTAATTTTGCTGGTGCTCCGGCACTGGCGACCCTGACCCATTCGGGGCTCGTAGACCAGTTTGGGCTGGTTTTCTTCAAGGACGGTGATCAGCTTTTCCTCAGCACGCAGGGTGCTGGGCACTTGCTTTCCAATTGTGACGCCTTCGATGTAGCCGCGCGGTTGGAGCGGGTGCTGGCGGCAATGACCGCGGACCCGACCCGGCCGTTGTCGTCGATCGACGTTCTCGACGAGGCCGGGCATGCTCGGCTGGATTGGTGGGGTAATCGGGTGGCGATCACCCAGCCCGTGTCCGCGCCGACGTCGGTACCGGAGATGTTCGCTGCGCAGGTGGCCCGGATTCCGGATTCGGTGGCGATCGTCTTCGGGGCCCTGTCCCTGACGTATCGGGAACTGGATGAGTGCGCAAATCGGCTGGCGCACTTGCTGTCCGGCCAGGGTGTCCGCCCGGGCTCGTGTGTGGCACTGCTGTTGGAGCGCTCGGCTCAGGCTGTCGTCGCCATGCTGGCGGTGCTGAAGACCGGAGCGGCTTACCTGGCAATTGACCCCGCGCTGCCCGATGCGCGGATTCGGTTCCTGCTGGATGATGCCGCGCCGATGGTCGCGATCACCACCAACGGGTTGCGCGGGCGGCTGCCCGAGCGCGACCTTCGGGTGACCGATGTCGACGACCCTGCTGTCGATACCCAGCCCACGTCGGCATTGCCGGCCCCGGCCCTCGATGACATCGCGTACCTGATGTACACCTCGGGCACCACCGGTACGCCCAAGGGGGTGGCCATCAGCCACCGCAACGTGATCCATTTGGCGGAGTCATCGCCGGCGCACCTGCCCGCTGCGCAGGTGTGGACGCAGTGTCACTCCTACGCGTTCGACTTCTCGGTGTGGGAGATCTGGGCCGCATTGCTCGGCGGTGGGCGCCTGATCGTGGTGCCCGAGTCGGTGGTCCGTTCACCGGACGACTTCCACGCCTTGCTGGTCACGGAGCAGGTCAGCGTACTTACCCAAACACCGTCAGCGGTAACCGCGCTGAGCCCCCAGGGATTGGAGTCGGTGGCGTTGCTGCTTGGTGGTGAGGCCTGCCCGGTCGAGGTGGTGGATCGGTGGGCGCCGGGCCGGGTGGTGATCAACGCCTACGGCCCCACCGAGGCCACGGTGTATGCGTCACTGAGCGCGCCGTTGTCGGTGGGAATCGATGTGGTGCCGATAGGTGCAGCGGTCTCGACCGCTGCGCTGTTCGTCCTCGACGGGTGGTTGCGGCGGGTGCCGGTGGGGGTGGTGGGGGAGTTGTATGTGGCCGGCCGGGGGGTCGGGGTGGGCTAGGTGGGCCGGGCGGGGTTGACCGGGTCGCGGTTTGTGGCCTGTCCGTTCGCCGACGCGGAAGCGCCTGGAACACGCATGTATCGCACCGGGGATCTGGTGCGCTGGCGGGCTGATGGGCAGCTGGAGTATGTGGGGCGCGCCGATGACCAGGTAAAGATCCGCGGGCATCGCATCGAACCGGGAGAAGTCGAGGCCGCCCTGGCCGCCGTAGATGGGGTGCAGCGGGCGGTGGTGATCGCCCGTGAGGACCGCCCCGGCGAACCGCGACTGGTGGGGTATGTGACCGGGACCGCCGAGCCGGCCGCGGTTCGTGCCGCGTTAGCCACGCGGCTGCCGGCGCATATGGTTCCGTCCGCGGTGGTGACGTTGACGCAGCTGCCCTTGACGGTCAACGGCAAACTCGACAAACGGGCCTTGCCGGCACCGGAGTACGAGGACAGCGATCGTTACCGCGCCCCGGGCACGCCCGCCGAGGAGATCCTGGCCGGCGTCTACGCCCAGGTGCTGGGGCTTGAGCGCGTCGGGGTTGACGATTCCTTCTTCGGGTTGGGTGGGGATTCGCTGTCGGCGATGCGGCTGGTCGCCGCGGTCAACACCGCCCTGGATGGCGGCCTAAAGGTGCGCGATGTGTTTGAGGCGCCCGCGGTGGCCCAGTTGGCGCTCCGTATTGGTGTGGATGCGGGCAGGCTCCCGCGGTTGGTGGCCGGCCGGCGGCCTGTGGTGGTTCCGTTGTCGTTTGCCCAGAACCGGTTGTGGCTTATCGACCAATTGCACGGGCCGTCACCGGTTTACAACTTGGCGGTGGCGTTGCGGCTGTGCGGGCAGTTGGACGCCGACGCGTTGGGCGCGGCGCTGGCCGATGTGGTGGGCCGCCATGAGAGCCTGCGCACGCTGTTCCCGGCGGTCGAGGGGATACCTCGGCAGTTGGTGCTCGAGCCCGAGCGGGCCGACTTCGGCTGGCAGGTTGTCGATGCCACCGCGTGGCCGACGAGCCGGCTGGAGGAGGCGGTCGAGCGCACGGCACGGCACACTTTCGATTTGGCCGCCGAGATCCCTTTGCGGGCAAGGCTTTTCCGTGTCGCCGACGATGAGCATGTGCTGGCGGCGGCGGTGCACCATATCGCCGCCGACGGCTGGTCGATCGCCCCGCTGGTGCGTGATCTGGGGACGGCCTATGCCAGCCGGTGCGCGGGCCGTGCCCCCGGCTGGGCCGAATTGCCGGTGCAGTACATCGATTACACGCTGTGGCAGCGCGCGCAATTCGGGGATCTCGACGACGAAGGCAGCCGCATCGCCGCGCAGCTGGCCCACTGGGAGCAGGCCCTGGCCGGGATGCCCGAACGACTCGCGCTTCCCACCGATCGGCCCTATCCCCCGGTGGCCGATCACCGCGGCGCCCGGTTGGCCGTGGACTGGCCGGCCGAGCTGCACCGGCGGGTTGCCCGGGTGGCCCGCGAGCACAACGCCACCAGCTTCATGGTGATCCAGGCCGCGCTGGCGCTGCTGCTGGTCAAGCTGAGCGCGAATACCGATGTCGCCGTGGGATTCTCGACCGCCGGGCGGCGCGATCCCGCCCTGGATGAGCTGGTGGGTTGTTTCGTCAACTACTTGGTGCTGCGGGTCGAGGTGGCCGGTGATCCCACCGTGGCCGAGCTGCTGGCCCAGGTGCGTCAGCGCAGCCTGGCCGCCTACGAGCACCAAGACGCGCCCTTCGAAGTGATCGTCGAGCGGCTCAACCCC
>NZ_DATJPU010000016.1:0-6371 GCF_035506235.1 Mycobacterium sp. | reverse complement strand
CATGGACATCGACAGTCCCTGCGTGATCAGCAGGTTGAGAACGAACACCGCGACGATGCCGATGACAACGGAGGCGTTGACCGCGTCGGCCACGCCGCGTGCACCGCCCTTGGCCTCAAGACCGCGCTGGCAGGCCACGAGGATCACGACCACTCCGAAAAGCCAGGTCTTGAGGACGGCGACCACGACGTCGTTGACGCTGGCGAACGACGCGAACGACGCGATGTAGCTACCCGGGGTGCCGGACTGGAAGCCGACATTGATGGCGTAGCCCGCCGCCAGGCCCATGAAGATGATAAAGGAGCACAGCACCGGCGCCACGATCAAGATCGCCGCCAGCCGAGGGGTGACCAGCCGCTGCACCGGGTCGATGCCCATGACACGCAGCGCGTCGACCTCTTCACGAATGGTGCGGGCGCCCAGATCGGTGGCCACCGCCGAACCCGCCGCACCGCCCAGCAGCAGCGCGGCGACGACCGGTGCACCCTGTCGGATCACCCCGAGACCGCCGGCCGCGCCCGAGACCGACGAAGCGCCGACCTGCTGGATGAAGTTGCCCACCTGCACCGCCACGATGACGCCGAACGGGATGGACACCAGCAACGCCGGTATCGCCGTGACGCTGATGATGAACCAGGCTTGGTTGAGGGTGTCGCGCCAGGGGTGGCGCAACCGGATCAGATCCGTGGTCAGGTACCCGAAGGCCTGGGCGGCCAGGTCGAAGAAGCGGCCCAACGTCTGCAACGAGGAATCGAGCTGATTGAGGCCGTAGCGCACCGGCCTGCCCAGCGCCGTGATGACCTGGCGGCCGACCGACGCCTCCGCGGCGGCCTGGCGATCTTCCGGCGCGGCGGACGTCGGGTGATTGGGGTCGTGTTCGCCGTTGGTAGTGGTGCTCGCGTCGACATCGACACAGCAGACTTCAGTGCCTTCTGTCTCGGTGGCCGGTTCAGCCGCTCTCGCGTCGTGGACACCTGCGGTCAACGGCAAATTCCTCCCTCCGCCCAGCAAAGAACGAGCCTGTTTGACGTGTGTTTATCAGCGGTAGGTGCGTTCTACCAGCGGTGGCGAGTATCTGTTCGCGGAAGCAGCCGAGTGTGACGTACGACACATTTTTGCGCAGCCATCTGGGCTGACGGTCCAGTACCGATTTCGGCCCAGGGCCTTGATTCCGTTGAGAGCGGAGGGGAGGTTCAACTGATATGCCCGCTCCCGATCGGCCCGATGAACCACCGGGCCTCGTCCACCGCCGTCAGCTGCTGCGGCTGGCCGGCGGCGTCGGCTTGGCGTCCATGCTCGGTGCATGCTCGACGTCGACGACAAGTGTCCGCCTGACCAGTAGCGCCTCGGCTCAGCTGCTGTGCCGGGAGGCGTGGGGTGCGCGAGCTGCCCGGCCCGGCGGTAGGCCGCACACCATCACCCGGATGACCCTGCACCACGAGGCCGTGGTGCTCGGCGACAACCGCAATGCCCCGGGCCGACTCCGGGGGGACCAGCGCTACCACCAAGACCAGCTGGGCTGGATCGACATCGCGTACCACGTCGGCGTCGACCGCGACGGCAACATCTACGAACTGCGCAGCACCGAAATCGCGGGCGACACTGCCACGGACTACGACACGACGGGCCATTTCCTAGTCCTCTGCGAAGGCGACTTCGACCAGGAGGCGGTGTCGGAGGCCCAGTTGCACGGAGCCGCTCTCGCGTTCGCATGGGCCGTGCAGAATTTCCGCATCGCGACCAACACGCTGGCGGGTCATAGGGACCTGGCTCAGACTTCCTGCCCGGGCGCGAAGCTGTATGCCCACCTCTCCTCAGGTGACCTCAAGCGGCGCATCGACGATCTGCTGGCCGCCGGTCGGGTGGACCTGCAGCGCTATTGCGGACCCGACGCGGCCGCAAGAGTCGCGGCTATCGAGGCGGGCAGCTGACCAGCGCCACCGGTACCCTCTCAATCCCAACTGCAACGCCCGCCGGCAGCCAGGTTGACCCGGCCGTGGATCTCCATCGCCGCCAACACCTGCGCCGCCTGCACCGTCGGGCCGTAGGCGACCGCGAATTCCCTGCCTGAACCGAGCGCGACAGCCATGCAGCTCGTGGTGCTTCCGGCGAGTTGGCAGCCGGTCGGGAACTTCGCGGTGCAGTTCGCCAGCGCATGCTCCTCGGCATCAGACTCGGTGTAGGCGTTGGTATAAAAGAAGGCCTCGGTCTTGTCTTTCGTCGAACCGGAGTTCACCGCTCCCGCCATCCATGTGGTGGCGGCGTGTGCGGGAATAGCCAGAGCCAGTGCGCTTGCCAGGACGAGCGGACCGGCTCCGGCCAGCGGGACGACCCTGCGGGTGGCCGTTTTCCCATTGTGCGTTGCCATTTGACGTGGTCTTTCCGCCGTTGCGGTGTGGCGCCCGGCGGTGGTCACGGACAACATGTACTTCTCCTCATGCGAGTGATGGACGGAAACGGGCTGCGGGCGGTGTGCCCGCACCCCAGCATCGAGGCGGGACAGGACCAGCAAACCGATAGCCCATTGGACTAGTATATTCCGTACTGAATGCATGATCTAGAGGGTTTAGATACACCTTAGGTATTTATGTGCCGCGCTAAATTCGGGGAGCCCGTCGCGCGTGGCCGCATGGATGCTTCGCAGCGCCGTGGGGTCTTCTCCTTTGGCATGCGGTGGTAGGCGACGACGATCGCCAAACCGGCCGCACATCCGGAAGCTCGCGGAAAATGCCAATTCAGTCCGAAGGGCAGCTGGCACTCCGACAATCGGGTGGCAGGTTGAATGAGGCTGTCGTCGAAAAAGCCAAGGCGAGTATTCACGCAGTTAGTTGTCACCGTGGCGATTTGTGGTCTCGGTGGCCGCGGGCGCCGTTAGCCTTATTGTGGCCGGTCGCCGTAACCAGTTCGGCCAGGAAGGAGTGGCAATGCCGACAGCCGCGCAACTCAGAATTGTCGGCGTCGCACCCGGGCCGAAGCCACGGACGTTTCTCCTGCAGCTGAATCGCCCGCTGACGAAGGGCGAAGCGGCAGAAGTCGATGTCCGTGCAGACAACCCGGAAATCAGTGGTCTCGGCGAATCCACCCTGGGTGTGGCGAGCGAGGACAACTCGATTTTAGTCACCGGTGAGATGTCGGCAGACCAGCTCGAGGCGCAGATGCCGGACTTCGAGAAATTTCTCACGCTTATCGAGCAACAGGGCCATGAGCTTGACGAGTTCGAAGAAGAAAAGGCTAAACAGGCCAGGGCGGAAGCGGCCGAACAGGCGAGGGAGGCAGAGTCGGAGCATGACAAGGGCCCCCTCGCCCGGATCAACCAGAGGTTGCAGAACCGGCAACGATGACATTCATCGCACGCAGTACTCGGGCGCGCTTACGCCTGTCATTCAGCCGGCTTCTGATCGGCTACTCGAAGTCGAGTGTTGCATCTATATCGGTCACCGCGACCACGGTGGGTCCGATCCCCAGCCGGGTGTCCTCAAACCCGTGGTGGATCGAATACAGGCGGCCCGCGACCTGAACCGTTGACGGCGCCGTGGGTGTCGAGTCAACCGACTTGTAGCTCACGAGCTTGTCCAGGTCGAGTGCGTTGAGTTGCCGAACCTTCTTGGTAGTCGCCATGACCGCCAAGCTTTCCAGAACGAACGGCACCGCGGCTCGTCGGCCGTTGCGCGACCGCGCATTCCGGCCCATCGACCGCGTGATCGGTAGAGCCGATTGTCGACGCCGTTGGCCTTTCGTCGTGGCGTGGCCGGGAATCGAACCCGGCGCTCGACCAGGCAATTTGCCGTCTGAGCTGCAGTTTCGTTACGTCTCGTTCCGGTTCAGTCCCGCTCGTTACCCGCGGTTTCGTTCTCGGGTCTTGACGGCGTCAGGCCGGTCACCTACCGCATCAAGCTGAATGAACCACTTCATGAGTGATTGTGGCCGCCCGTTCCTCGCGAACCAAATGGCGATCTCTGGCCCGTCTTGCGCTCCTAACTTCGCGCGGTCCCAACGCTTATTGCTACACCAGCTGAACGTCCGCAAGCCGAGGTCGATCCCCAACATTTTTAGGGCGGATGCCTCATGTGCCGCATTGTTGTGCGGTCGACGATTACTGCATCGAAAAATCGACACCGAATGCGAAGCCGCTCTGGCGATCAGCGGCTTCCCCCGCGAAAGAGCTTGGGAGGCAGTCATGTTCACTATCGAGGAGCTGGCCACGATCCCGCTCTTCTCGACCTTGGGGGAGAAAGAACTGGAGTACCTTGCAGGCGCCGTGGAGGACATCCACCTCATCCCCCGGGAGTACGTAGGCCACGAGGGCGAAAGCCGGTCCCTGGCGATCGTGGTCGAAGGTAAGACCGAGTTGACGAAGCTGGTGAACGGAGTCGAGCAGGTGATTGGCGTCCGGCTTCCGGGCGAAGTCTCAGGCGAAATCCCGATGACGCTCGGTACGCCATTGCCCGCTAGCATGCGAGCCGTCGAGCCCTCCCGCGTGCTGAAGGTGACGGTCGAGGTGTTCTACACGCTCGCCGCCATGGCCCCCCAGGTCTCCGAAACGGTCGGTGCCGCCGCGCTGGAACGCATGGAGATGCTCAGAAACGCCACCGCGCAGCCAAGCGAGCCCACTATGTTCGTAATCGGCCCGCGCGTCGACCCGGGAGTGCACGACTGCGACAGCTTCCTCCATCGCAATCAGATTCCTTACGAACGGCTAGACCCCGACGATCCGGCGGCTCTCGCACGCACCGGAGGCAACGCCACCGGGCATCCGTTAGTTGTGCTGCACGACGGCACGCGGCTGATTACCCCGACGATCCGTGCCGTCGCCACTGTGGCCGGACTGACAGTCGAGCCAAGCCGGGAAGACTACGACGTAGTGATCGTGGGCGGTGGGCCGGCAGGTCTGACCGCGGCGGTCAATGGCGCCTCCGAAGGCCTGCAGACCGGACTGATCGAATCCTTCGCCCCCGGCGGGCAGGCCGGCACCTCGACCCGGATCGAGAACTACACGGGATTTCCGTTCGGCGTCTCCGGTGACGAGCTCGCGAGCCGGACGCTACAACAGGCGAAGCGGCTGGGCGCTGAGATCGTCGTGACCCGTCGGGTCGAAGGCATCGACCCCGCCGACATGACGGTCACCCTCGATGGAGGCGACATTCTGCGAACAAAGTCGATCGTTCTCGCGATGGGCGTCCAGTGGCGACGCCTGCGGGTCGATTCGGTCGATCGATTCGTCGGCTCCGGTGTCTACTACGGCGCGGCACGCAGCGACGCCGGTCTGACGCAGGGAAACGATGTGTATCTCATTGGTGCCGGCAATTCGGCCGGTCAAGCTGCGATCTTCTTCTCCAACCACGCGCGATCGGTGACGCTCCTCGTGCGGGGCGAGTCGCTTGCCGAGAGCATGTCTCACTACCTCATCGAGCAGATCGCAACGAAAGCGAACATCCGGGTCGAAACGCGAACCGAGGTTGTCGCCGGGCACGGCCACGAACAACTCGAGGCGATCGAGATCATCAATCGAAGCACCGGCATGACAACTCGACGGGATGCCAAGGCGCTCTTCGTCCTCATCGGTGCCGAAGCGGCGACTGATTGGCTGCCCTCGGACATCTCGCGCGACCAGCATGGCTTCGTCCTGACGGGGACCGACGCGATGAAGACGGGACAATGGAACGCCGATCGAGAGCCGTTCGCCCTCGAAACAAGCGCCCCGGGGATTTTCGCGGTCGGCGATATTCGCTCCGGATCAGTCAAGCGCGTGGCGGCATCTGTCGGCGAAGGCGGCATAGCGATCGCCCACGTGCATCGCTACCTCCAGCTCCCCCGCTAGCCGCGGCTGCGCATTCGGCTCGGCGATTTCAGCGCAGCTTCGCCAACCAGAAGGCCGCCGGCTCGGACGTACAGTGGAGCTGCCGGGAATCGAACCGCTTGCTCACCCGGCAATGTTCCTTCTGAGCTGCGGTTTCGCTACTTTTCGGTTCCCGTTCGGTCCCCCTCGTTACCTGCGGTTTCGTTCTCGGGTCTTGACGGCGTCAAGAGCCGTGACTTGTCGCATCCAACCACCTGAGCGACTTCATCGGCGATTCGGGCTGCCTTTTCCTCGCGCAGCTGACGACTAGCAGATTCGTCACCTGAGCCAGAGAAACATCTGCCAGCATGGATAGCTGTCGGGCCACAGTTAAACGTCCTACCTATCGCGTGTATCGCGAAGCGAAGGAGCACCGCGTGAACGCTGTCGGGCGGTGGTGGCGCGAGAGCGATCACTTTGACTGGTTAACTCTTTACTTGAACACCCAGGGTATCCGGGTGATATGGCGGGCGATGATCGCCGCCGCGATCGCCTCGATTGCCATAGTCCCAGTGGTGGTGTTGGTCAGACCGAC
>NZ_DATJPU010000015.1:0-40374 GCF_035506235.1 Mycobacterium sp. | reverse complement strand
GCAGATGACCGAGATCGTGCTCGACTACCCGGCGTGGCTGCGCATCGACCACTGGCTCAACGTCCTTTTTCTGACGTTGTTGCTGCGCAGCGGCATCGAGATCCTGTCCACCCACCCCAAGCTGTACTGGCGCGAGGACAGCAGGCCCGGCACCGAGTGGGCGCGCTTCACCACCAAGACGATGCCGACCGACAAGCTCTACGACACCCTCGACGAGGAGGAGGACTACAGCTCGCTGGTGGCGCTGCCCGGTCACAAGAAGCTCGGCATGGGGCGCCACTGGCACTTCATCTCGGTGATCGGCTGGGTCCTGGTCGGGCTGTCGTACTACGTCCTGCTGTTCGCCACGGGTCAATGGCACCGATACTGGCCCCAGTCGTGGGCGACCTTCACCGAAGCCGGCAACGACATCGTCACCTACATGACGTTCAATCTGCCCCCGCTGCTGCCCAACGAACCGCTGGACGCCATCCAGAAACTGACCTACGCGGGCGTCATCTTCGTGCTGGCGCCCTTCCAGATCCTCACCGGCGCGTTGCAGTCCCCGGCGATCGAGGCCAGGTTCCCCTGGCTGTTGCGGGCCTGCGGCGGGCGGCAATCCGTGCGCAGCCTGCACTTCCTGGGGCTGGTCGCGTTCCTGGTCTTCATCGCGATCCACGTGTCGATGGTCTTCTTCTGGGGCTGGGGCCAGCTCAACGCCTCGATGATCTTCGGCTCGGTCCGCAATCTCACGTTGGCAACCGTGTTGTCCTTCGTGATCATCGGCGCGATCGTCGCCATTCACGTTGCGGCCACGGTGTGGAGCCTGCGCCGGCCGGTACAGGTCCGCCGCATTCTCGGCGCCGTCATCACGCGGGCCCGGCTCATCCTGCTGCGCCCCCTGGACTCGCGACAGGACTACCCGGAACGGATACTGTCGGAAGAACACCGCGTCAACGGCAAGCCACCGTGTTCGGCCGAGTACAAGGTGATGGCGGTGCACAACTTCGTCGACTGGCGGTTGCGGGTCGGTGGGCTCGTCGAAGAGCCGGTGACGTTGGACCTTGCCGCCCTGCGCGCGCTGGCCGAACCGCAAAGCCAACGCGTCCTGCACAACTGCGTCCAGGGCTGGTCGAGCATCGGCGAGTGGAAGGGGCTCCCGCTGGCCGCGCTGGCGGACCTGGTGCGCCCGCTGCCCCAGGCGCGCTTCGTGTGCTTCCTGACCATGCAGGACACCGGCCGCGACGAACCCAGCGCGGAGGGGGAGGGGCAGTTCTACGAAGTGATGGACATCGAACTGGCCTACAAGCCGCAAACCATCCTGGCGTACGAGATGAACGGAAAACCGTTGCCCATCAAGCACGGTGCGCCGTTGCGGCTGCGGGTGGAAACCCAGGTCGGCTTCAAGATGGCTAAATGGATCAACCAGATCGAGTTCATCGACGACCACCGCGGCATCGGCCATGGCCTGGGCGGCTGGCGAGAGGACAACGTCCACTACGACAAGGACGTGGAGATCTGACATGAGCGAGCTGACCGCTCTGGACCCGGCGGCCCGCCAACGGGTTTCGGAACAGATCGCGGCCAAGGGCGGGTACTGCGAGTGCTGCGGCGCAACGGAGTTCGATGTCGGCGACGCGCTGTTCCTCGGCTTTTTGTTCCTCGACGAGGACCGCGACGCCTACATGGTCGCGCTGACCTGCCGCAATCCCGACTGCACCAAGCCGCGCACCGGGATCATGCTGTCGGAGAAGGACTTTCGGGCAGAGCGTTAACGGCGGGGACGGAAACGCTTCGCCTTGGCGGGCGGGCTGTCGGTGAAGTTCGGCGAGGCGAGCCGGAACCGATCGATCAGGTGCGACAGCGTGCGCAATTCGTCGAGCAACGCGTGAAATCGGCGCTCGTCCGCCTCGTCGAGCCGGCCCAGCGAACTGTAATGCACCAGCCGGCGCAGCCGACCGGCCAGCACCGTTCCCCACCTGATGCTGAAGTCGTAGCGCTGGCCTTCGCTGATCGGCTCTTCGTCGTCCCGCTTCGCAAGGTCCCTGAGCGCCTTGATCTGTTGGTTGATCAACTCGACGTCGTTGTCGATGTCGATCGCCGCGCGGGTGGGATTTCGTGTGGTGCTCATCGTTTCTTCCTCCGCCTATCTTCCTCCGCCTAAGGATGTCTCACAGATGCGGCTTGGCCACGCTGATCACATACGGCGCGCCGGCCAGCGTGAGATAGACGCGGTGGGGTCCGATGGCCATGCCCGACAGGCCGGCCGACCGGGCGGCGCCGCCGGGCAGGTGGGACCGGTAGTCGATGACGCGGAGCACCGGGATCTTCCGGTCCGCAAAGCCGGTGAAGCTCGCCGTCTCGAGGACCACCACCTCGCGGTCGGTCGCGGCGTAGATGCGGGTGTCGTCGGTGCCCAGTTCGCGGATCGGCGACGGCAATTCGGCGCTGGCCAGCAGTTCCATCCCCCTGCCGCCGCGGCGCGAGTCGACGGCATACAGCGTGTTGCTGTCGTGTCCGGCAACATAGTTGCGGGTGTCCGCGGCACCGTCGCCGGCCGAGACCGCGACGTCCATGCCCAGCGAGCCGCGCTTGGTCGGCGGCGACGAAAAGCCTTCGTAATAGCGGATTCCCGATGCCCCGTAGAGGTGGTAGTCGATCTTTCGACCGCGGTTGGCGCCGTCGATGCTGTCCGCGGGGTCGTCGGTGACCGTCGCGGTCGGCAGCTTGCGGAAGCCGTACTGGTCCACCGGCGTCACCGCCGTTCCGTCCGCCGAGAGTGCGAGCAAGATCCGCATCCCGGCGTCTTCGGCCAGACAGGCGGGGTGCGGGCCGGCGTCGAAATCGTTGATCTGGCGCAGGCTTTCGAGGTCGATGGAGGCGACCTTGCCACGCTCGGGTTGCGGCACAAACACGACCCGGTCGTCCTTCTGGCTGATCTGCAGGTTGCGTCCCACCGCCATGGGCGCGGACAGCCGCGTCTTCGCGTCGTCGGGGCGCGCGCCCTCGGCGACCTCGGCCAGCCGGTGATCGTCGGTGATCGCGATCAGCGCGTGCGTGCGATACGACCACACGGGCTGGCGCAGCGGCGCGCCGACGGACCACAACGCCACCTCGGGCGCGCTCTCCAGCGTCGATCCCGGCGCGGCACAGCCCGCCGCGACCATGACGGCGCCGACGGCGCCGGCCAGCCCCGAACGCCAACCCATGATCGGAGAAATACCCGCTTGACGCACCCCCACACCTGCCGGTTTGGTGGCCGGGACGGTCGGGTAGCCGCTACAGAGCGCGCAGCAGCCCGCGCGCCGCTGTTGGAATCAAATGGCTTAAATGGGAGGGACATCATGGCGCAACACGCCATCGAGTCGCCCACCGACGTGGTCGACTTCCTTGTCAGCCAGCACGAGCAGATCAAATCCTTGTTCGCGGAGACGCTGTCGGCCACCGGAAAGGACCGAGAGAAGGCGTTCCTGAAACTTCGGCGGATGCTCGCCGTGCACGAGACCGCCGAAGAGGAGATCGTGCACCCGCGGGCCAAGCGGAAGCTCGGCAACGGTGCCGCGGTGGTCGGCAAGCGATTGGAAGAGGAGCACGAGGCCAAGACGGTGCTGCAGAAGCTGGAGAAGCTCGACGTCGACAGCGCGGAGTTCACCCGCCACCTGACGGAACTCCGCGATGCCGTCATCGACCACGCCGAGCACGAGGAGTCCGACGAGTTCGCCAAGCTGGGCGAGGAATTGAGCGACGAGGAGTTGGAGAGGATGGGCCGCGCCGCCAAGCTTGCCGAGGCGATCGCGCCCACCCGGCCGCACGCCGGCGTCGAGTCCCGGTTGGCCAACCTGGCCGCCGGCCCGTTCGCGGCGATGCTGGACCGGGCCCGCGACGCCATCGTCGGGAAGGGCTGAGCGGGCGTTTCCCGGCCGACACGCAGGGGTATGCCCGGGGACATGACGTCCCCGGGCCGCCA
Organism: Mycobacterium sp.; assembly: GCF_035506235.1. GTDB lineage: Bacteria > Actinomycetota > Actinomycetes > Mycobacteriales > Mycobacteriaceae > Mycobacterium. Next base: position 36,428 of record NZ_DATJPU010000015.1, on the reverse strand, counting down.
CTGAATGCCACTGAATACGCTGAATCATGGCCGCCACCGAGATCAGCGCCGCGCGCTACCTGCCCGAGGATCGCAGCCTTGAGGCGCTGAAGGCGGCCGCCGGACGCTGCCACGGCTGCCCGCTGTATGCCGACGCGACGCAAACCGTCTTCGGTCACGGCCACCCGGGCTCGCCCATCATGCTGGTGGGCGAGCAGCCGGGGGACCAGGAGGACCGCGCCGGCCTGCCCTTCGTCGGCCCGGCGGGGCGGTTGCTCGCGCGGGCGCTCGACGACGCCGGCATCGACCCGACGCTGACGTACGAGACCAACGCCGTCAAGCATTTCAAGTTCACCCGTAAGGGCGGCACGCGGCGCATACACCAGAAACCGAGCCGCACCGAGGTCGTCGCGTGCCGCCCGTGGCTGATCGCTGAGATCGAGGCGGTGCGCCCGCAGGTGATCGTCTGCCTCGGCGCGACCGCCGCGCAATCGCTTCTCGGGGCGGCATTTCGGGTGTCAGCCCAGCGCGGTCAGGTGATCGGATTCCCCAGCACGGTCGACGTCCGGCTGGAGCCGCAGCCGATGGTGGTGGCGACCGTACATCCGTCGTCGGTGCTGCGCGATCGCAGCGATTCCCACGACGAGGCCTACGCGCTATTCGTCGACGACCTGTGCAGCGCCCGCACGGCCTACGCCCAGTGAGCCGGGCGGTGCGCGCCAGCTCGTCCCGTCAGCTCTTCTTGTGCGGCAAGAACTCCTGGGCTTTGGTTTTCAGGCCGACCTTGACGAAGCCGACCCGGTCCTCGTCGCCGGACAGCACCGCCGCGGTCGCCGCCTTGAACTGATCCCAGGTGGCGTGCGGCGGAATCGGCGGCATGTCGGGATCGGTGTGGACGTCCAGCACGGTGGGGCGGTCCGCGGACAACGCGTTGCGCCAGGCGTCGCCGAGTTCGTCGGCGTCCTTGATGGCCATCGCGTTGAGACCCAGCCCGGCCGCGAACCCCGCGAAGTCGATGTCGGGAAGGTTCTGCGACTCCGCGAATTTCGGCGACCCGGCCATCGCGCGCATCTCCCACGTGACCTGGTTGAGGTCGTTGTTGTGCAGGATCGCCACGATCAGGCGCGGGTCACCCCACTCCTGCCAGTACCTCTTGATCGTGATGAGCTCGGCCATCCCGCTCATCTGCATGGCGCCGTCACCGGCGAACACGATGACGGGGCGGTGCGGGTGCGCGAACTTCGCGCCGATGCCGTACGGGACGCCGGGACCCATGGTCGCCAGGTTGCCCGACAGCGAGCCGCGCATGTTGCCGCGAAAACGCAGGTTCCGCGCGTACCAGTTGGCCGACGAACCGGAATCGGCGGTGACGATGGCGTTGTCGGGCAGCTGCGGGGACAGCTCGGAGAACAACCGCATGGGGTTGATCGGATCGGCGCCGACCTTTGCTTCCATGTCCATGGTCTCCCACCAGCGCGCCACATTCGCCTCGACGGTGTCGCGCCACCCCCGGTCCTCCTTGCGGCGCAGCTGCGGGATCAAGGCCCGCAGCGCGGCCTTGGCGTCGGAAACCAGATTGACCTCGTACGGGTACCGCATGCCGATGAAACGGCCGTCGACGTCGATCTGCACCGCGCGGCACTGCCCGAACTCCGGCAGGAACTGCGTGTAGGGGAAGCTCGATCCGACCGTGAGCAGGGTGTCGCAGTCGCGCATCAGCTCGTAGCTGGGCCGCGTTCCCAGCAACCCGATCGATCCGGTGACCCAAGGCAATTCGTCACTCAACACGTCCTTGCCCAGCAGCGCCTTGGCCGCCCCTGCCCCCAGCAGGTCGGCGACCTCGGTCAGCTCCTCGCGTGCCCCTCGCGCGCCGGCCCCCACCAGCATGGCGACCTTCTTGCCCGCGTTGAGCACCTCGGCCGCGCGCCGGATCGCGGCGTCGTCGGGAGCGACCGCGGGCCACTCGATGCCCAGGCTGGAGGGCACCATCTTGAAGGCGTGGGTGGGCGGGGAGTACGGCAGCTCCTGCACGTCGGACGGGATGATCAGCGCCGTCGGCGCCCGCTGGGCCAGGGCCACCCGGATCGCACGGTCCAGCACGTTGGGCAATTGCTCAGGGACAGTGACCATTTGAACGTAGTCGCTGGCGACGTCCTTATACAGGCTCATCAGGTCGACCTCCTGCTGATAGGAGCCGCCCATCGCGCTGCGGTTGGTCTGACCGACGATCGCCACGACGGGGACGTGGTCGAGCTTGGCGTCGTACAGGCCGTTGAGCAGGTGGATCGCGCCGGGGCCCGACGTGGCCATGCAGATCCCGACCCGGTCGGTGAACTTGGCGTAGCCCACCGCCTCGAACGCGCTCATCTCCTCGTGCCGCGACTGAATGAACATGGGCTTGTTGTCGGCGCGCCCGAACGCCGCGAGGATCCCGTTGATGCCGTCACCGGGATACCCGAATACATGCTCGACGCCCCAGGTCCGCAGCCGCTCCAGCAGGTAGTCCGAGACCTCTTGTTTCGACATTGATTGCCCTCCTAGTCACTGGGGTGTCGCCGGGCGCGCAGGATTTCCGACCGCATTGGCGTATTCGCCGCGCCCAACCAGACCCCGGATCGCCATGGGTTCGACTTTCCGGGCAGCATCCGGGCAGCGCAGTCCGCGTGCCTGGCGCACAAATTCCCGCATACCCGAATTCGTGATCGTTATTCCTACGCGGATCGGCCCGTTCCACTGATTTCAGAGAAAGCTTTCAGAGACGCTTTTCGCCGGTGCGGCCGTAGCCGAGCGCACTGGTGTCAGAGGCTTCCCTGTCTCACGCGCTCCAGGCGAGCACGGAGGAGCCGGATGCGCTGTGGCCTTTGGCGACCCGGCGAATCAGCATGCGGGTCGCCTTCTCCAGGATCTCCTGCGCGGCCTCTGGCCGACGGGCCCGTTGCGCGCGTCGTGCCGCGGCCCCGATCGTCAGCCCCTGCTCATAACCGGTGACGACCCGCGGGTCAACGTAAGAGCCGCGCGCCACCGCCGGGGTGTTGCCGAGTTCCTCGGCGACCTCCTTCATGACGGCGGACTCGACGCGCTTGATCACCCGCTGCGAGACCGGCGGGTCCGCGTCGACGAACGCCGCGGCGGCCAGCACCGTGCCGTGCCACGTCCGCAAATCCTTGACGGTGTATTCGTCGCCGACCATCTCCTTGAACCGGGCATTGAGGTCGTCGGACCGGATGTCGATCCAGCCGGAGTCCTTGCGGCACACCAGCAATCGGTCGGTGCGTTCTGGGCGTCGCATCAGCGCACGCACCGCCCGGACGATTTCGGCGTCCTCGATTTCCACGGTGCGCCGCACTCCGCTTTTGGCCGGGAAGTCGAATGCGACGGCGTGGGGACGCACCGTCACGTGACTGCGCAGCAGGGTGGCCAGCCCGTAGGACTCGTTTTCCTCGGCGTACTGCTCACCGCCGGCGCGAAAGTATCCGCGGTCGAGCAGGCGCAGCGCGACCGCGAGCACGCGCTCGCGGGTTAAGCCGCGGCGCGACAGGTCTTTTGCGATGCGCGCCCGCCACATCGGCAACCGCACCGACAGCTCCAGCACGCGGTCGAACTTCTCCTCGGCGCGCTCCTGCTGCCATGCGGGGTGGTAGAGGTACTGGCGGCGTCCGGCCGCGTCGGTGCCGACCGCCTGGATGTGGCCGCTGGGGTGCGGCGAGATCCACACCTTTTTCCAGGCGGGCGGAATGACGAGATCCTTGATGCGCGCCAGGGTGTCGGGGTCGGACAGCCGGTTGCCCTCGGGGTCGTAGTAGGCGAAGCCCTTGCCCCGGCGTTTGCGTGCGATTCCCGGCTTGCCGAGATCGCTGCGACGCAGCCGCATCGTTGCCTCCATGCCCTTTGGCTGACTGCACAATTACCCGCAGCCCGTCAGCGCGAAACGACCCACCACGGCGCTGTGGCGGGTCGTTCGCGGCGTCATCAGCCGGGTTGTCAGCCGGCCATGAATTCCTGGTAGGCCGACTCCAGGTTCGGCGGCAGGGCCTTGACGTTGCACTGCCGTTCGGTGTCGCCGATCGGCGCCAGGATGCCGCGCAGGTCGTAGTACTCCTGCGGGTGCGCGGTGAAGTAGCCGCGCAGGCTGGACGCGGCCTCCGGCCGCGACTGGCCGAAGGCGGCCGTGACCGCCTGGTTGGCGTCCGGATGGGCGGCCAGGTACTGCTGCGCCGCGCCCTGCGCCGAGGTAACGGTCGCGTTCACGCCGCCCGGGCTGCAGTCGGGTGCCGCGGCCGCCGACGGGGCACCGATGATGCCCATGGTCAATCCCCCGAGCAGGAAGCCCGCGCTGACGCCGGCACTTCGCCGGCGCGCGACGATACTGCGGATTTTCATGATCAGTGTTGTCCTTCGAAATTGATCAATCGATTTCTTTGAGAGAGGCTCCCGATCCTCGAAAACCAAAGTAGCGGAGGCGAACCAGTGGCGCCGTCGGCCCGAAATGGCCATCCCGCGCCGCCCACCGCCCGATCCGCCTCCGGGACGGGTTTTTGCTAAGCGGACAACCAAATTCGGCCGCCAATGCTGAGAATTCTTAAAGAACGGGACCGGCTCTTAAGCAATCGTGATCCGGATCGTGACGAAACCGTGACCTTGACTGCGGTCGAAACGGGCGGTCGAAACGGGCCCGCTAATGCGCCTTGCGCTGCGGTTCTCCCTGGCGAGCCAGGCCCGCGAGGAGCCGGCGGCGCGCGTGGATGAAGTCGTGGGTGTTCTGCAGGGCCTCGGGAACCGAATCGACCACGGGCAGGCCGTGGTCGGTGACCACGCGGGTCAGCCGGCGCAGGGCCGCGCCGCTGACGACGTTGTTGTGCAGCTGTGCTTCCCGGTGCTCCTCGTTGAGGAACAGCAACATCCGCAGGCCGGCGCTGCCCAGGAAGTCCAGTTGGCTGACATCGAGCACCAGCGGGGCCTTGAGCCGCGCAAAGCGGCGCACCGCCTGGGCGACGAGATCAACATTGGACGTGTCGATTTCGCCCTCGATGCGCAGGACGGTGGCCACGCTGCGGGCGTGAACGTGCACCTGCGCACCCGCGCAATCAATCACGTAGCGATTGCGCGGTTCTCCGCAGCAGCCGGGTCTGGGGTTGGGTGAAGAAGTCATCTGTCTGCGCCCCTCAAAGTCCCTCAAAGTGTGGTGAGCAGGGCGAGCGACTGACTGCGCTGTCCTACACGCCGCTCGTAACGACGGCAGCTGTGGATTCAACTTGACACGAGCCTAGCGGCCCCCTCCGCCGCCGGCATGCTGAACCCCGGCACCGCGGGCGCCGCCGCCGCCAGGTGTTCGTTTCCCGGCTAGGCCGTCACTCAGGTTTTGGACAGGTCCCGCAGCTTCGTCGGCGCAGCACCGTCGCCGTCGGGCGAATCGCCGTCCGCGGCGGCGGGCGCCAGGGTGTGCAGCCAGGTGTCGACGTCGGGGCCGACGATCACTGCGCCGTCGGAGGCCAGCAGCGCCCCGGTGCCGAGCGCGCCGAGCGCGGGCTGCACGGTGCGCACGCGACGGTCGTCGCCTTGCCGGGCGAACTCGTACCACTGCGTGGATTTCACGATCGTCGCCGGGACCGGGCCGTCGAGGATGATGGCCTTCGCCGCCCGTTTGGCCTCGTAGTACCGAAAGCCGTCGAACACCGAGTCTTCCACGCCGGCGACCGTCGACACGACCAGTCGCCGAACGTCCCGCGCGGCGCAGGCGCCCACGACGTTGCGGGTCGCGGTGGCCACCGTCTGGGTGATGCCGGACCGGTCCGGCAACGGGTTGCTGACGTCGATCACGACGTCCACCCCCGCCAGTGCCTCGAATAGCCCCCGCCCGGACACGACGTCGACGCCGTGACGGCGGGAGATCTCGACCACCGCGACGTCGCGGGCCTTCAGCCTGGCGACGACGCGCGAGCCGGCCGTGCCGGTCGCCCCGATGACAGCGATGGTGCTCAGTGACGCCACCCCCTTCGATGGTCCTTTCCCTGGTCGACGGCTGAAGCTACCCGGAAATTGGTTTTCCAAACATGATCGTTCGCGCGGCGAAGCGCTCGGTGATCATGCACACAGGATCGGCGCGGGGGTGTTTGGCCGGGCGCCGGGCGGGAAGCCGGTAGATGCGAATCAAGACGCACCACCGAAAGGGAGGTCGACCCCATGGGGGATGACAAGAGCGGACCGCAGGAAGCCGTCAAGGGCGCCGTCGAAGGTGTCAAAGGCAAGGTCAAGGAGGTTGGCGGGACAGTCACCGGGCGCGACGACCTCGTCGAAGAAGGCCAGGCGCAGCAGGACAAGGCCGACGCCCAGCGCGACGCGGGCAAGAAGGAAGCCGAAGCGGAGTCAGCGCGCGCCGGGGCGAAGGCCGCCGAAGAGCGCCAGAAGGAAAACCAGTAGGTCGATTCCAGGAGGGGTCCGGTCCGCATGTTGGACCGGACCCCTTTTTGGGGGTTTCAAACGCCCGCACCGGGATATTCCTGGCAGGAACCGGCTTCGGGTGCGAAGCCGGGTGCTGGGAGAGGTGGAAGATGGGCCTGCGCAACGGCATTTCGGGCATCGTTGCGTTTCTGCGCGCGGGTTACCCGAGCCATGCGCCCGCCCTCGGCTACGCGCCACTGTTGGCCCTGTTGCCACGGCGGCTGGGCGACGACGAGGTCGCGGCGATCGCGAGCACGCTGCACCAGCGCCGCACGACCGCCAACGCCGATGTCGGCGTGCAGATCACCCGGATCACCGAGGAGATGCCCTCGCTGGACGACATCGATCGCGTTCGGCACCGTCTCGGTGCTACGGGACGGGCCGGCGGGTAAGCGCTCACGCCCGCTCCAGGTCGACGACCAGCGGCCGGTGGTCGGAGATCGGCATCGCTTCCGATTCCACGGCGCCGCCGCGCAGACCGGGGTGGTCGGTCAGGATGTGGTCGAGCTGGCGGTGGGGGGTTTGCGCGGGAAACGTCGCGGCCACGGCCAGCGGCCGCATGCCCGACCAGCGGCGCACCGCGCCGGGCTTCATGTTGAGGTCGCCGGTCAGCAGCCGGGGACCCGGGAAGCCGTGCAGGTCGTGGATCAGCCGGCGCAGCTGGCGCCGATTCCAGCCCGGCACGAAGGACAGGTGCGTGTTGGCCACCGTCAGCCCGCCCCACGGGGTGTGTAGCTGCGCCATGACCGCCGCCCGCGGTTCCTCGTCGACGACCATCACCCGGTTCGGTCCCGGCAGGTACATGGGAAACCGCATCGGAATCCGGGGCAACCGCACCACCTGCCAACTGGCCGCCGGAAACCGGGACAGCAGCGCGATCCCGTAGGCGGCGGTTCCGGGTTGTTCATGGCCGGTGGCGGCCATCCAGGTCGCTCCCGGGGTGCCCGAGATCGCGGCCACGAACCGATGCTCTACCGCTCCCATGGCCTCGGCCGCCACCGCTGTGAGATCCGCGAGAGAAGATCGGGGCTGGTCACAGTCGACCTCCTGCAGGGAAAGCACGTCGGGATCCAGGCGGCGCACGCAGTCCGCCAGCCGCGCAGGGTGCACCCCGTTCCCGACGGTGCGGCCGTGCAGGATGTTGAAGGTCGCCACGCGCATAGGTGATTCGATACCCACTCTCGGAGCGTGCACTCACCTCGGCGGCATCCGCGGCTAGCGGAATACCACTTCTCCCACCGCTTCTCCCACCGCGAGCAGCCGCTGCACCACGAAGGACGGCAACACGGGTGGGGCGCCCGCACCGCCCGGCTCGAGTTGGCTGCGAAAACATTGGGCCGCAAGGCGTTTGCGATCGAGCGCCCAACCGGGAACGTGCACGGACCGGGCCCGGTCCCAGGGCACCGCGGGGTCGGCCGGGCTGGCCCAGTGCCACATCCACACCGGGTATTCGAGCAGCGCGGCGCCGGTGCGCACGCAGGCCTCGGCGGCAGCACGCCCCACGGCTTCGTGGTCGGGATGCCCGTCGCCCCGCCAGGTGGCGGCACACCAGGCCCCGGGCGCGGTGTCCTGCAGGATCCCCTCGAGCAGTTCGGCGACCCTGTCCTCGTGGTCGGCCAGCTCGCCGCCGGGCAGACCCAGCGATACCGGCGGCGGGACACCCAAAACGCCCGTCGCCCTGCGCACTTCGTACCTGCGGGTGATTTCCGCGCGCGCCCGCTCCCACGGCGTCGCGCCGGGGCGGGCGGCGCCCCCGTCGCTGACCGTGATCACCCGAACGTCGACGCCCGCGGCGACCAGTTGCGCGATCGTCGCGCCGAGGCCGAGCGTCTCGTCGTCGGGGTGGGCCGCGACGACGACCAGCCGGGGGCAGGTGCTCAGGTCCAGTGGCGGCGGCGGTTGGCTGTCGAGCGCGGCCAGCCACATCGGAACCGGGGTGCCGCCGCGGGTGAGCGGCTTGGCCGCGAACTTGGCGCAATTGCCGGCGAAGACGGTTTCCGGGGGGCGCACCGGGCGCTCGATGGTGGTCATTGCGCCCGCCCGACGAGCCTTCCGAGTTCGGCCAGGTCCCGCTCGGCGTGGCTTTGGCGTATGTAGATGGTCATGTCGGCGACCCGCTGAGCGTGGCGACCGTCCTGACACAGCGGGCCGGGCCCGAGGGCGCGGCCGGTGCGTGTGATGGCCTCGTCGGCGGCGTGTTCCACCACCGTGCGGGCGCGGCGGGCCAGCAGTTGGGCGGTATCGGAGCGGTCGAATGGGTCCGAGTCGATCTGCATGGCCGCCGCCGCGAGGATCGCGTCGCCCGCGGCCAGCGCGGCGTCGACTGCGCCCAGGTGCGCCAGCGAATACGCGTCCGCCGATTTGCTTGTGGCGCAGCGATACAGCGGCTCGGCGACCCTGCGCGCGCCGCCCAGCCAGCACGCGGCCACGCCGATCGCGCCGTGCCAGAACCCCGGCCGATTGAAGTAGTCATCGGGATCGCCGACGGCGACGGCGTGGGCGTTGGTGAACTGCACCGCCCTGGTGTCGCTGCCCGCCATCCCGACGTTCCACCACGTCGTCGGCAACGCCTTCACGGCGGGCTCGGTGACCGCCACCGCGAACAGGCCGCGCCTTCCGTCGTCGAGCCGGGCGGTCACCAGCGCGTGCGTGCAGAACCCGGCGCCCGAACACCACACCTTGGTGCCGTTGAGAACGACGGCGCCGCCGCTGAGGGTGGTGGCGATCAGCATGGCATCGGGCGCCTCGGCCGCCCACACGCCCCACAGCTGCCCGGAATCGGGCGGCTTGCCGCCAAGCTCGTGCAGGATCGCGACGGCGTCGACGTGGGACTCGGCGATGCGGGCCGCCACGATGTCGTCCTCGGCGAGCCGTGCCAGGCGCTGCCAGCGTTCGGGGGTGCGTCCCGAGGCGGGCAAGGGCAATTCGAGTCGCCCCGACTCCAGCCAGTGCTTGACCAACCCCGCCGTCACGCGCAATCACCCGCCGCCGATCCCTCGAATGGTCCGAGACAGTGCGCGGCGGCAGCCCCCCCGCGGGCACGGTGGGCGCGGGACACGAGGGCTGACATAACACAAAGGTTTGCCAATCTGGCCGCCGCTTAAACGGACGCCAAACAACGCCGCGCCGAGGCCGGCCAGGTTGCATCCCCCGGGGGCGGGGACCATGGTGGTCATCCAGAAGCTGCGTTCCCTCAACGAACATCACTGCGATTTCGCGAGGCTGCTTCCGGCCGTACGGGCGGTGCGCGAACGCCTGGACTGGGGACCGCATCAAAGCCGACACCGCCGCCAACGATTACGCGGTCGCATTTTTGGTGCTGGCCGAACGGCTCGGCCTCACCGGCTGAGCGCGGCTCAGTGCCGATCAGTGGCCGGTCAGTGGTTGCGCAGTTTGGCGACCAACTTGTCCTTGGTCAGACTCGAGTAGCCCGACAGGCCAAGCTCTTTGGCCCGCTTCCGCAATTCCGGAACCGTCATGTCCTGGTACGACCCGGACTTACCGCCCTTGCGGCTGACCGACGACTTGCCCCGGCCGGCGGCCGCATTGGAAATCCGCGCGGCCTTCTCTTTGGAGTCGCCCTTTTTGCGGAGATCCTGATACATCTTTTCGTTTTTGATCGACGAACGCGGCATGATTCATCCTTTCCAGATTCATCCTTTCGAGACATCCTTTTCAGAGCCGTTGCCGGAATGCCCCACACGGCAACGGTCAAAACCCGGTCACGGCTGCCCAATTCCTAGGCGGGCACCGGGTCTGTTTGGCGTTCCCAGCAGCGGTGGCCGGACAACGCGGCGGCGAATTCCGCAGCGAACTCGTCGGGGAACTCGTCGGCGGCTGCGGTGGTGGTCACCACGGACCGGTCGCTGACGACGTCTGTTGCCGGGTCGCCGTCGGAGGCGAGGCGGGTGTCGATGTGCGCAGCGCGCAACAGCCTGATGCCGGCGCCGTACGCGCCGATCGGTTTGAGGTGTTTGTAGGCCTCGACCACGAAGTGCACGGCATAGCCGTCGTGGGAGAGCGTCTCCACCGAGTCCGGTCCGCACGCCACCACCACGGCGTCGTAAAGCACCGACGCCATCGTCGTGAACGCCCGGTCGACGGGAAGTTCGCCGCCGGACCCACCGCGCAGGGTGCCACCGGCAACCGGCGCCAACACGTCGACCACCGCACCGCGCTCTCGCATCAGCTCCTTGAAGCGTTGCGTGCCAACGACATCCACGCCGTCGGCGGCCAGGACGGCGATCTTGCGCGACGCGATGCTGTCGCTCACGCCGATTTGCGACAGCGCCGGCGACGCCGCCACCGCGCCGTCGACCGCTTCGTCGGGCGGCTGCCGAAGCCCGAGCTTAGCCGCCACCCGGGCGGCCAGCTCGTGGTCGACGCGGCCGAGTTGGGTCACCACCGCGGAGCGGATGTCGGGCACCTCCGCCTTGCCCAGCTCGAAGGCGAACGCGGCGACGATGTGTTCGGCCTCGACCGCTGACATGCTCTTCCAGAACATCCGCGCCTGGCTGTAGTGATTCTCGAACGACTTCGCGCGCTTGCGCATCGCGGCGCCGTCGACGCGTTGCGTGTAATGGCGGAACACGTTCTCATTGGCCAGCGCGGGGCACCCACCGCCGAGGGTGTTCTTGTAGTAGCTGGATCGGCCCTGCGGGATGGCGTGCTGGGAGTAGCCGTCCTGCTGGTTGTTGCGGACGTCGGCCACCGGCCGGTTCACCGGCAGCTGCGCAAAGTTGGGGCCGCCCAGGCGGATCAACTGGGTGTCGAGGTAGGAGAAGTTGCGGAACTGCAGCAGCGGATCGTTGGTGAAGTCGATGCCCGGCACCACGTTCGCGGTGTGAAAAGCAACCTGCTCGGTCTCGGCGAAGAAGTTGTCCGGGTTGCGGTTCAGCACCATCTTGCCCACCGGCGGACCGGAACCTGTTCCTCCGGAATGAGTTTCGTGGCATCGAGCAGGTCGAAGTCGAACGCGAATTCGTCGGCCTCGGCCACCAGCTGCACCCCGAGCTCCCACTCGGGATACTGGCCGGACTCGATGGCCTCCCACAGGTCGCGCCGGTTGTAATCGGGGTGCCCCGCGCGCGTGCACCACCCGCTCCGGGATGCGCTCGTGGTCGAAGTGGGTGATCTTCTCGCGGGCGTGGAAGTCCTGCAGCAGCGTGGGTCCCCGCTCACCTGCGGTCAGCGAATCGTCGGTGTGATCAACCCGGACGCCCTGTTGCGTGGTCAGGTACCCGGTGCCGCGGCTAACCCGCGCAGGCTCGAGGTCGCGCTGCTTCGGATCGGACGTGTGATTGGTCATGGCGTGTTGGGTACCACCGAGAACCCCGTGCAAACGGTTCGTCCGGGTCTCTATCCAGCAGGCACGCGGTTACGTACCCTGGGTGGGGGTAATCAAGGGTGGTGATTGACGCGACCAACGGAAACGACGGCCTGCGCGGCGTGGTCGCGATCGGTGCCTCGGCAGGAGGAATCGAAGCGCTCTCGCGGTTGGCCGCCGGGCTAACGGCGGATTTGCCTTACGCCTACTTGGTGGTGCTGCACATCCCCCCCGGCGCGCCCAGCATCCTGGCGCGGATCATCGATCGCAGCGGGCCGCTGCCGGCGGTCACCGCCCAGGACGGAACGACGCTCGAGCCGGGCCACATCTACGTCAGCCCCCCGGACCGTCATCTGCTGGTCGCCGACGATCGTGTGGTGCTGTCACAGGGGCCGACCGAGAACGGGCATCGGCCCGCCATCAACGCATTGTTCCGCTCGGTCGCCGTGGAGTACGGGCCATTCGCGATCGGCGTGCTGCTCTCCGGCGTGCTCGACGACGGCGTGCTGGGCTTGGCCGCAATCCGTTCGCGCGGCGGCACCACCATCGGCCAGTTACCCGAGGACGCAACGTTTCCCGCGCTGCCGACAAATGCATTTGCCGCCGGCGTGCTGGATCGGCAGGCCAGGGCGGACGACATCGGGGCGGTCCTCAAAGAGCTGTCCCAGGAAGAATTCGAGGACCCAGACTTGAAACCCGACCCCGCGCTGGACCTGGAGAACCGTATCGCCATGACCGCCCCGTTTTCGACCGACTTCGACACGCGAGAACTTGGTGTGCCGTCGGCATACACCTGCCCCGACTGCAACGGCTCGCTGGTCTCGATCAGCGAGGGCAACTTTCGCTGCCAGGTCGGCCACGCCTGGACGGCCGATGCCTTTCTCGCCGCGCGGGACCGGGAGGTCGAGGGCGCCCTCTGGGTGGCGCTGCGCAGCCTGCAGGAAAAAGCCAGACTGGCCCGAAAAATGGCCGACAATGCCGGTCCCGGTCCAGTCTCTCAGCACTACAACTCGCTGGCCAAGGAAAGCGAACGCGCGCTGACCGTGATCGGCGAGCGGCTGGCGGCCAATGCCCCCCATCGGAGTGATGCCGGTGGATGAATCGCGGTCGAGGATCCAGATCGACACGGCGCCCCGGCAGGATGTGCCGATCCTGGTGATGGAGGGGGTGCTGGACAGCAACACGTATCGGAGCGTGCGCGACAGCGTCATCAAGGCGGCGCTCGACGAGCCGCGCGCGGTGATCGTGGATGTCAACCGCCTGTCCGTGCCGTCCAGTTCGGCCTGGACGGTGTTCACCAGCGCCCGTTGGCACGTCAGCGTCTGGCCGGACGTGCCCGTCCTGCTGGTGTGCGCGCATCCGCAGGTGCGGCGGGCGATCACCGCCGTCGGCGTGACCCGGTATGTGCCCGTGCATCCCAACCTGGAGCTGGCGCTGGATGCCCTGCGGGGCAGGTCGTTACCCGTCCGCCGGCGGGCGCGCAGCGAGCTCCCCGCCGCCAGGGTCGGCGTCGGCCTGGCCCGCGCCATGATCACCGATTGGCTCACCCAGTGGGACAACGCCGACCTGGTCCCCGTCGCGGCGACGGTGGGCACCGTCTTCGTCGAAAACGTCCTCGACCACACCCAGAGCGCACCGGTACTGATTGTCGAGAGCTATCGGGACACCGTCACGGTCGCGGTCGAGGATCACAGTGAGCACCTGCCGGGCCGGCACGAAGACGCCTATCGCGGCGCCGAAATCGTCTCCGGCCTGGCTATCGTGTCCGCACTCTGCCGAGCGTGGGGCGCCACCCCGACGTCGTCAGGCAAGACGGTGTGGGCACTGGTCGGTCGCGAAAACCAGCTGTAACACTGCGAGTAGTGTTCGAATCCTTCGCCGAACGCGCTTTCGAACGGGACGTTGATGGACGCTACGACTGACGAGGCTTTCGAGGCCTTGTTGCGCTACATGCGGGATTCCCGCGGCTTCGACTTCACGGGCTACAAGCGCACGTCGCTGATGCGCCGGGTCCGCCACCGCATGGATCAGGCGGGATACAAAACATTCGAGGAGTACCTCGACGTTCTGCAGGCCAGCTCGGATGAATTCGCGGCGCTGTTCAACACCATCCTCATCAACGTCACCGCGTTCTTCCGGGACCCTGAGGCCTGGGAATTCATCAGCGCCGAGGTCATCCCGCGGATGCTGGCCGAGCGCGGGCCCGACGACCCGATCCGCGTGTGGAGCGCGGGATGCGCGTCCGGCCAGGAGGCCTACACGCTGGCCATGCTGCTGGCCGAGGCCCTGGGCCCAGACGCGTTCCGCCAGCGGGTCAAGATCTATGCCACGGACATCGACGAGGAGGCGCTCACCCAAGCGCGGATAGCGTCCTATGACGCGAAGGCCGTCGAGGGCGTGCCGGCGGATCTGCTGGCGCGCTATTTCGAACAGGTCAACGGCCGCTACGTTTTCCACAAGGATCTGCGCCGCGCGGTCATCTTCGGCCGCAACGACCTGGTCAAGGATGCGCCCATTTCTCGCGTCGATCTGCTGGTGTGCCGCAACACCCTGATGTATCTCAACGCCGAGACGCAGCGAAACGTGGTGGGGCGCTTGCATTTCGCCCTCGCGCCCAACGGCACGCTGTTCCTCGGGCACGCCGAGATGCTGTTGAGCCACAGCGACCGCTTCGCGCCGCTGAACCTCAAGAACCGGATCTTCCGCAAGGTCGCCGGATCCCAGGGCCACGTGGATCGCTACGACCCGGCCGCCGCCTTCTACGAGCGCCACACCGACCTGCCGGGCCTGACCACGGTGCGCGACTTGGCTTTCCGCGCCAGCCCGGTCGCCCAGATCGTGATCACCGGCGAGGACACCGTCGCGATGATCAACCAGCAGGCGGAGAACGTCTTCGGCCTGTCGGCCCGCGACATCGGCAGGCTCCTGCGCGACCTCGAGGTGTCTTACCGCCCGGTCGAGCTGCGCGCCTACCTCGAGCAGGCCAAGGTGGAGCGGCGGTCGACGCGCATTCCCGACGTCAAGTGGCAGCGACCCGGCGCCGAGACGGTGTGGTTCGAAATCCACATCAATCCGCTCGTCGACGCCGAGAACGGCCTGCTCGGCGTGTCGATCGTGTTCTTCGACGTCACCGCGACGCGCGCGCTGCTGGACAAGGTCGTGCAGACCAACCGCCAGCTCGAGGCGGCCTACGAAGAGCTCCAATCCACCAACGAGGAACTCGAGACCACCAACGAGGAACTGCAATCCACCGTGGAGGAACTCGAGACCACCAACGAGGAATTGCAGTCCACCAACGAAGAGCTCGAGACGATGAACGAGGAGCTGCAGTCCACCAACGACGAGCTGCACACCATCAACGACACGCTGCGCGAACGCAGCGTGGAACTGGACGACGCCAAGAACTTCCTGGATTCGCTGATCAACTCGGTTCAGCTGGGGATGGTCGTGGTGGACCGGGAGATGCGGGTGGTGGTGTGGAACCGCGGCTGCGAGGACCTATGGGGGCTGCGGTCCGACGAGACAACGGGAGCCCTCCTGACCGGATTGGACATCGGGCTGCCGCTGGACACCGTGCGGCCGTTGATCGGCAACGCGTTCGTCGACCCGGACAGCTTCGGCGAAACGGTCGTGGACGCCGTCAACCGGCGCGGCCGCGCGGCCCGCGTGCGGGTCCGGTGCACATCGTTTCGCTCGGCCGACGGAACCGTCGGCGGGGCGCTGCTGCTCATGGAGGTCGTGGGCTAGGTCAGTGGCCCCACCGCGCGGCCGCCTCGGAAGCCGCCTGATGAGCGAGTTGCGCTCGGCGCAACGACTCTTGGGCCCTGCGCCGCGCGATGGCCACGCTGTGTGCCGTGGCACCGAACCCTTCGGACAGATCCTGGCGTCTGCGCCGGAGCTCGGCGGCGCGCTGTCGGGCCGACTCGGCGCGGTTGGCCGCGCTGTTGGGTGCGGCGCGCGGGTCATCCATCGGTTCCCCCTCCGCAGCGCTCGGTTTGTCGCCGTTGCCCACTGGCGGGTGGTGCGCCGTGGGCTCGAGCGCCCCGCCGGCGACGATCTCGGCCAGGACGTGTCCGATCTCGTGGATCGGCAACACCAGGTCGGCGCCGGCCCGCGCGGCCGCGAGCGGCATCGACGGGTACTGGGCGGTTTCCGGGCTTTGGGCGATGACGATGGCGCCGGCCCGCTTCATCGCGACGGTGCCGATGGCGCCGTCCTGCCCGGAGCCCGACAACACCACCGCCACGCTGCGCGGCCCGTACGACTTGGCCACCGACGCCAGCAGCAGGTCGAAGCGCCGCTCGACCAGCGCCTCCACTCCGTGCAGGCGACAGCGGCCGCCGGGCGTGACTTCCAGGTGCATACCGGGCGGGCAGACCACCACCTGTCCCGGCACGACGGCCTGACCGTCCTGAGCCCAACTGACCCGATGGGGCGTTTGCCTGCCCAGGATCGTCGGGAGCACGCTGCTGAGGCCGCCGAGGTGTTGTTGCACGACGACGGCGGCGGGAAACTCGGTCGGCAGGTCATGCAAGACGATGGACAGGGCGTCCAGCCCACCCGCCGACGCCAGCAGGACCACCAGTTCAACTGGAGGGCGCTCGGGTGGGGTCGTCATTCCCCCAGTGTCCTCCGGTGGGCAGCCCGTCGGGACATCCGATATGCGAAACGCCGGGACGATGAACGAAGAGCGCGGGGCGTGGCGTTTCGTTTGCACCGAGCCGGGTAGCACCTTTGGTTGGTTGGCCTTCACGCTAGTTCAAAAGGGAGCCATGGTGAAGATCGCGATCGTCACCGGTGACGACCTCGTCAGCGACGACCCTCAGGAACTGTGTGCCGCGCTCGCGGCCCGGGGACACGAGGCGACGGCCTATGTCCGGCAACCGGGCCGGCGCCCCGCGAAGGTGATCCGCGTCGGTCCCCGCGCGGCGGCCCCCGCCGCGGAGGTGCTGCCCCATGTCGCGGAGTGGGCGGCCGTGCTCGAGCGCATGTGGTCATCCGATGCACCCGACGTGGTGCATGCCTACGGCTGGCTGGGCGGGTTGGCCGCACAACTGGCGGCACGACGGCGAGGGCTGCCGACCGTGCAGACCTTCCTGGGCCTGGCCGCGACGTCAGGTTCGGCCTCCGGCGACCGCCGCGAGCGCGAACGCGAACGCATCGAGCCACTGTTGGCGCGCGGCGCGACGTGGGTGACCGGCGAGTGCACGGCCGACGTCGACGTGCTGGCCCGGCTGCGGCGGGGTCGGGCCCGCGTATCGAGCCTGTGCGGCGGCGTCGATGTCGAGCGATTCAGTCCGGTCGGCCCGGCGGCGGCCCGCAACGGCCTCCATCGCATCCTCTGTTTGGCACCCGACCTGTTGGAGCACCATGGTTTTGACATCACCCTGCGCGCAATGCCCAAGGTAGTAGGCGCCGAACTCGTCTTGGCCGAAACCGCCGCCGGCGGCCCCGGCCACGACGAGGCGCGGGCCAAGCTGGAACGTCTCGCCGCCGAGTCGGGCGTGTCCGACCGGGTCCGCTTTGCGGGCGCGGTCGGCGGTGGCGACCTGCCCTCGCTGCTGCGATCGGCCGACGTGGTCGCCTGCACACCCCGGCGGCCACCTCCTGCGACCCAGGTGTTGCAGGCCATGGCCAGCGGGGTGGCGGTGGTGACGCTGCCCGTCGGCGTGCTGACCGACGCCGTGGTGGACGGCGTAACCGGGCAGGTGCTGTCGCAGCGTAGCCCCGCCGCGCTGGCCGCGGCCCTGAGAAGCCTTCTGGCGCAGAGCTTCCACTGCGAGAGCATGGGGGCGGCCGGTCGGAGCCGCGCGGTTTCCCGCTTCACCTGGGACCGGATCGCGCTCGACTCACTGAACATCTACCGACAGCTCGTGTCGCGACACTGGCTGCCGGCCGAGTTTCAGTCTACAGGTGCCCGGTGATGCGGCCGTGAGAGCACCCGGTGGCCGCCGCGCAGGTCCCCGATGACGGCCATCGCCGACACGGCGGCACCCGGATTCGTCGTCGGCGTCGCCGGTGAACCCGACGCGATCCAGGTCGATCTGCGTCCCACCCCCGCGCCTGACCCGGGGTCGGCCCCAAGCGGGGCCGCCGTCCGGTACGAGCAATTCCGCATCGTCGAACCGGAGGCGATCCGCGGGTTCTATGCCCGCGCCTACACGCCGGGCTGGCGCGTCAGCGGGGTCACGAGCCGCTCGGGCGTCACCCACCGGCGCTGCGCCACGGGTTCCATGGCGGTCGACGAGGTGTCGATCCAGGGGCAATTGGCCTTCGAAATACCGCCCGCCGACACCGTTGTCGTGATCCAGCCCCGCGCGGGATCGTTGACCGTGACGGGGGGGCCGTTCCCGAACGTTGATTGCCCCATTCTGGTCGCGCACGGCATGTCGTGCGCGCTTCGGGTGAGTGGCGCGCGGTTCGATGTGGTGAGCATCGCCGCGGACGCGCTGCACCGGGTCGCCGCGGGCTGGCACGCACCGCTGTCGCACCAGATCCGGTTCCTGAACTGGCGCCCACGCTCGCGCGGCGCGGTGCGCGCGTGGCATCGGGCGCTGGATTACGTGACCGCGACGATGGCCGCGCCCGACACCGCCCAGCAACCGCTGATCGTTGCCGCAATGGCCCCATTGCTGGCCGGCGCGCTGCTCGAGTGCTACCCATCCAACGCCACCGAGCAGGACCTGGCCGGCGACCCCGCGCTCCCGGAAACCCTGAAGGGGGCGGTGGCCTTCATCCACCGCCACGTCGCCGGCGACGTGAGCATCAACGACATCGCCGCCGCCGTCCATCTGACGCCAAGGGCGGTGCAGTACCTCTTCCGGCGCCAGCTCGATACCACGCCAACCGAATACGTGCGCCGGGTCCGGCTGCATCGCGCGCACGACGACCTGATTGCCGCCGAGCCGTCCCGCAGCACCGTCACCGAGATCGCAAAGCGCTGGGGCTTCGCGCACACCGGCCGGTTCGCGGTGCTGTATCGGCAGACGTACGGCCAGAGCCCCCACGCCACGCTCAAACTGGTGACCTAGCGTCAGTTGCGCAGCGTGGTATGCGGGCTTTGGCCGTAGACCTGGCGGTAGTAGACGGCGAATCGACCCGTGTGCGCGAACCCCCACCTGGCGGCGATCTGCGTGACGGTGCTGTGCGCCCTGTCGGCTGCCAGCAGGTCCTGATGCGCGTAGTGCAGCCGGACCCGGCGCAGATATTCCATCGGCGTGCAATCGCGGTGACGACGGAACATCAACTGGATCGCGCGCGGGGTGACGTAGGTCGCGCGGGCGACGTCGGCGATCCCGATGTCGCTGTCGGCGTGTTCCTCGATGAAGGCGATCGCGCGCCGCAGCAACGCCGGCGTGGTGTCGTGCCGATCCTCGATCGTGGGATCCAGCAAGGCGTTGTTGGGGAAGGCGGCAAGCATGGTGACCGCCAGGTGCTGCATCGCGGTGGAGGCGATCAGCATCGCGCCGCTCGGGGCCGGGTCGGTCAGCAACCCGTCCCGCACATAGTCGACGGCACGCACCAATTGCCTTCCGGCCGCCGCGGAAACCGCCCGCGAGTCGGTCAATCGGATCGGCCCGGGCCGGTGACCGTTACCCATCGTCGCCACCCGATCGAAGAGGCCTCTGTCCACCGTGACGATGTCGCAGCGCGCGTGGCTCACGCGCCCGGTGAAGGGCACGTCGAGCGCGCCGAGGGCCAAGACCTCTTCGGCGCCAACGGAATTCGTGGCGGCCCCGGGTATCCGCTCCTCGACCAGTCCCGAACGCACCCGGCACAGGTAGATCTTCTCGGGCGACTCGGAGTCGTAGCTGAACTCGCAGCCGGCTTCGGCTTCATCGATGGTGAGCGGCCCCAAGGACCGCCTCGAGATCCTGATGTGGTTGGCGCCGCTCGCGGTGCGGCCGATGCGCACGGCGACGTAGGTCTGACCGAGGATCTGCTCGGCCTTACCCAGGTCGTGCGTGTCCAACAACACGGTTCTCATCGGCTCCCGTTCGTTGACGCTACACAATAGTGTGCGAGACATGATGTGCGAGACGAATTATGTGCGAGACGACGGCGCCTAGCATGGGTCGAATGGTCCAGATTCGCGTGGAGCGAACGATCCCCGCGCCCACCGAACGGGTCTTCGACTGGCTGGCCGACCCGGCGAACCTGGCGGCCGCTCCGCTGGTGCTGAAGGCCGGCTACGCAAAGGATTCGCCGGGGCATGGCGCGGGCGCGGTGCGTGAGGTGGTCGGGGTCGGCACGTGGTTCCGCGAGGAGATCACCGCCTACGACCGGCCGCACAGCTACTCCTACCTCATCGTCCGGTCCTTCCCGCCGTTCAACCACGAGGGCGGGACGCTGACGTTCACCGCCTCAGGGGACGTCACCCGGGTGGACTGGCTGACCAATTACACCCATCCGGCATGGGCCGGGGGAAAGTTGTTGGAGGCCCTCAGCTATCGGCTGCTGCGCTCGAGCTTCCTCGCCATCCTCGATGCCTGCGCGCAGGCGCTGCAACGCTCGTAGCGACGGTCAGCCGCCCAATCGGTGCATCAATTGGCCGGCCGCGTATCGGCCACTGGCCACGGCGCCGGTCACGGTGGCCGGATTGTTGGCGCCGACCGCCTCACCCGCGAGGTAAAGCCGGTCGCCGATCGGTTCGGCCAGCCGGCGCCGGTCGCCCAGGCCGGAACCGGGGGCATGGAAGGAATACGAGCCGAGAGCATACGGGTCGACGGCCCAGTTCGAGCTGGAGACCTCGACCGGTGCGACCTCGTCGCCGAACAGCCGGCGCGCGATGGGCAGCGCGCCGGCCATCAGCTCGGCGGGCCGCGCCGACTCCGCCCACCGGCCGCGGTCACCGGCGTTGAAGGCCAACACGATCGGCCCCGCGGCGCCCGGCAGGGTGAACCATTGCGACCACGCGCCCGGCTCGGCGCCGAGGTACTGGTAGAAGGCGTTCTCAGCGTCCCAGCTGCGTCGGCTGAATCGGAAGAAGCTCTTGGACAGCACGCCGAATCCCAGCGCGTTCACCGCGTGGATGTGCGGGTCGGGAAGCGGCGGTTCGAACGTGATCGCACCGGATTTCAGGACGCCCAGGGGAACGGTGACGATCGCCGCCGGCCCCTCGAACGACCGGTTTCCGGCGCGCACGACGACGGAATTATCGTGTCGCGCGATCGCGGTGACCGGCGTCTTCAGCTGAATCTGCAACCCGTCGGCAGGGAGCCGCGGCAGGGCGTCGTAGCCGCTCGTGACGACGTCCTGGTCGCCGAGGGCGTACTCGCCATGGTCAAAGGTGTTGGCGGACAACTGGTCCGCGCCGGCGGCGTATTCATCCTCGATCTCGGTGGTGACATAAAATCCCAGCTGCGCCCGGTCGGCATCGGAAAGCCCGGCACGGGTGGCCGCGCGGTCCACCGCGGCGCCGAGGCTGCCGCCGTCGACGTGGCCGCGAGCCCGTTTGACGAAGGTGCGCCACGTTTCCGGGTCGTACTCGAGCGGCGGGAGCCGCGGATCGACCACCAGCTTCGCCCACCCGTAGTAGTCGGTGGGGACGAGTTGGGCCCGCGCCTCGTGCGCGAGCTCCATCAGCGGATTGTCCGTCGTGCCGTGGATCCAGGACGCACCCATCTCCAGCGGTACGTCCCATTCGCGGTTGGTGTGCACCCGCCCGCCGATGCGGTCGCGGGCCTCGATGACGCGCACCGGCCATCCCGCGTCGGCAAGGCTGCGGGCGGCGGACAGGCCCGCCATGCCGGCGCCGACGACGAGGACCGCCTTATTGTCCGGCGGGGTGTCCGGCGGGGTGTCCGGCGGGGGCGGGGGACCGGGCGCGCAGCCGGCCGCCAGTGCGCCGCTGACCAGGCTCGTGGTCGCCGTGAGGAACTCCCGACGGGACATCGGGTGCACGGCTGCCAGCGTCTCACGTCCGGTGGGGCGCGGCGCGCGGTTTGTTGCACAATCGTGCTGAAATTCGCCGCGTGTATTGGGCCGTTTTCATCAGTTCGTCGTTGAGAGCGGGCTACACTGCGCCTATATCGGGAGCCTATATCGGAGTGCGGCGACGTGGCCGCGTTCGAAGGGGGAGCGGCGATGAGCGCTGTGACATCGAATCGAACATGCGAGCGGCTCCCCGACGGCCTGCCGCCCAGCCGCGCCGTGACGGTCCGCGGGGCCGACGGAACTCGTTTGCACGCAGAGGTTTTCGGGCCGCCAGAGGGTTATCCGATCGTGCTCACGCATGGCATCACCTGTGCGATCCGGGCCTGGGCGCACCAGATCCGGGACCTGGCGACCGATTACCGGGTCATCGCGTTCGACCATCGCGGCCACGGACGGAGCGGCGTCCCGGGCACGGGCGGCTACAGCCTCAAATGCCTTGCCTCCGACCTAGATTCGGTGCTCGAGGCGACATTGGCGCCGCACGAGCGCGCGGTGCTGGCCGGCCACTCCATGGGCGGCATCACCATCGCCGCCTGGTCGGCGCAGTATCGCCACAAGGTCAACGGGCGCGCCGACGCCGTCGCCCTGATCAACACCACCACCGGGGATCTGGTGCGGCAGGTGAGACTGTTGTCGGTGCCGCGCGAGCTGCGGACGTTGTCGGTGGCGCGAATCCTGGCCGCCCGCGGCCTGATCACCGCTTTCGGCGGGTTCCCGCTGCCGCCCGGGGCCCGGATCCCCAGCCGCTACCTGGTCGCGATGCTGGCGGTCGCGGACGGCGCCGACCCGGGCGTCGCGCGGATGGTCTACGAGCTGTTCGCGCAGACGTCGCCGGCCGGGCGCGGCGGCTGCGCGAAGATGCTCGTCAACGCGTTGGGGTCGCGGCATCTGGATCTGGACGGGTTGACGGTGCCGACGCTGGTCATCGGCAGCCAACGCGACCGGCTGACGCCGATCGGCCAGTCCCGCAGGATCGCGCGCACCGCGCCCAATGTCGTCGGCCTGGTCGAGCTGCCCGGCGGCCACTGCTCGATGCTGGAACAGCCGCGCGAGGTCAACCGGCATCTGCGGGCTCTGGTGGAATCGGTGACCGACGACGTGCGGCTCCACCGGATCAGCTCATAGCGAGGCTTTAGCTTTAGCAAGGCTCATAGCAAGGCGGTGATCTCGGCGGCCGCCCGCTGGCCGGACCGCACGGCGCCGTCGAGGAAGCCGGTCCACTCGTCCGCGGTCTCGGTACCGGCCCAGTGGATCGGCCCGACCGGCTCGCGCAGCCACGGCCCGAACCGGGTCCAGGAACCCGGCGGCACCGCCGCGGTCGGACCGCCCGGCGCGAAATCCTCTGCGCCCCAACGCTGATCGACGTAGTCGAGGGGTTTGAGCGCTTCGTCGCCGAACAGCGAGGCGAAGCACCGCAGCGTGTCGCGGCGGCGCTGTTCGGTGGGAAGCGAGTCGAACGCGCGGGCGTCGACGAAGCCCATCAGGATGCCGGGGCCGTCGGCGTGCGGGCTGACGTCGAAGGTGATGAACACCGGGCCCCTGTCGGAAAGCGCCTGCCCGGAGAACCCGCCGGCCCGCCAGAACGGCGTCTCGTAGGCCGCGTAGGCCTTGCTGAGCCGGCCCTGCGGCCAATTATGGGCGAGCTGGTGGTATTCGTCGGGCAGCGGGGGAGCGAACTCGATCGATGCCCGATGGGCCGGCGGGATGGCGACGATGACGAAGCCGGCCTCGGCCGAACCGGCGTCGGTCGTCACCGTGACGCCCGACCCGTGCCGCTCGATGCGCCGGACCGGCGCGCCCAGCACCACGCGCGCGCCCAGCTCGGCGGCCGCCGCCTCGGCGATCTGCTGGGTGCCGCCGGGGAAACGATCCTGCTGGGCGCCGTTTTCGACGTCGAGCAGCGGGTCCAGCCCCCCGGCGGCGTGCACGTAGCGGGCGGCGTGCAGCATCGACACCTCGTCGGGTTCGCACCCCCAGGTCACCCGGGCCACAATGGCCATCAGGTCGTGCGAGGAGGCGCTGGCGCGCACCGAGCGCAGCCAGCCGCCGAGCGACATCCCGTCCAGCTCGCGTGCGCGGCGCGCGTCCCAAGGGGCCGCCACCGGGACGCTGCGGGCGATCCTTTCGAATTGCCAACGCAGCCGGCCGATGTCGAGCAGCCCGGTCAGCGAAAGTTTGGGGATGGTGCCGTGGTACGGACGCGCCCACCCGCGCCAGTGGATCACGTTCTTGCCGTCGTGGTGGGTCGGGATGGTCGCGACCCGAAGCTCGGCGGCCAGCGCCAGGACGGCATCCTGGGTCGGGCCGACGAAGGTGCCGCCCAGATCGGCGGGCAGCCCGGCGACGCTGCCGGTGAACGACCGGCCGCCGACCCGGTCACGGCCCTCGAACACCAGCACGTCATGGCCCTGCCGCGTCAGCTCGCGCGCCGCGGACAGCCCCGCAAAGCCGGCACCGACCACGACCACGTCGACAACCGGCGGCGGCTTCGTCACGTCCCCTAGTCAACCGTATTTTGACGATTTCGTAAGATCAATTTCCATTGCCGGTCCAACTCGGTGCCCAGGTAGGTCGATGAAAGTCATCACCGCGCTGTACGGGCCGGTGGACGCGGCCGAGCGCGCGCGGGCGCTGCGCGACGCCGGGGCCGGCGGTGTGGCCACCTTCGAGGGGCAGCACGACGTGTTCGCCCCGCTGACGCTGGCCGCCGCGGTGGGCGGGCTGGACCTGATGACCAATGTGGCGATCGCCTTTCCGCGCAATCCGATACACCTGGCGCACCAGGCCAACGATCACCAGCTGCTGAGCGGGGGGCGATTCTTCCTCGGCCTGGGCACCCAGATCCGCCCGCAGATCGAGAGGCGGTTCGGCGCGCAGTTCGAGCACCCGGTGGCCCGCATGACCGAATTGATCGCGGCCCTGCGCGCGATCTTCGCGGCCTGGAACACCGGTGGCCGCTTGGACTTTCGCGGCGACTACTACCACCACACGCTGATGACGCCGACGTTTTCCCCCGGCCCGAATCCCTACGGCCCGCCGCCGATCTATGTCGGAGCGCTCGGGCCGCGGCTGACCCGCGCCACCGCCGAACACGCCGACGGCCTCCTGGTGATGCCGTTCGGCACCAAGCGGTTCCTGCACGAGCACACGATGCCCGCGGTGCGCGACGGCCTGAAGGCCGGTGGCCGCCGGCCCGGGGAGTTCGCCGTCATTCCCGAGATCATCGTCTCGGCGGGTGACGATCACAGCGGCACGCGGCGGCTGCTGGGATTCTACGGCTCGACCCCGGCGTACCGGCCGGTCCTGGCCGCGCACGGGTGTGAGAACCTGCAGCCCGAACTCAACGCGATGTCCAAGCAGGGCCGCTGGGACGAGATGGGCGGCCTCATCGACGACGAGTTGCTGCACACCATCGCCGCCTGTGGCACGCCGAAGGAGATCGCCGCCCACATCCGCGACCGCGTCGACGGGGTCGCGGACACCGTGTGCCTGTATCAGCCGTCACCGATCGGGCTGCAGACGCTGTCGGAGATCGTGGACGAGTTGCGCTAGGCGCGTCGAAAGCCCTACGGGGCCACCGTAAGCCAGTCCTTGAACCCCGAGGGGTCGTGGCGGCCCAGAGCGCCGTGTTCGTAGAGGCCCCAGCCCTCCACCGGTTGCCCGTCACCGTCGCGGCACACCGCGCGGCCCACGTGGTCGATCACGCCGAAGCCGGACCGCGCGACGATGGCCGGGTCGGTCATGTCGTACGTCAGCCGCTCGACGAACTTTTCGCCCTTCCACATGCCGTGCAGCCAGTCCGAGTCGCCGCCGTAGCCGCCGCCGACGTGGATGGGCACCGGAAGCTTGGACTCGACGTCGAAGTGGACCGGCGTGCCGTCGGGCGCGGTGGCGTCGATGGTGGCGCCGGTCGGGATGCGGGTGCCGGACCGGTAGTGGATTTTCACCCGCGGCCAGCCCAGCTGCTCGACGCGGCCGTCGCGCCACACCCGGGTGCAGTCGTTGAGCGAGCGGAACCCGTCGGGCTCCTCCTGGATGATCAGCACGATTGCGAAGTCGTCGAAGGCCATAGGCACGTAGAGCCACCACATGCCCTCGAACGGCGGGTCGGCGGGCCGGCCGGCCGGCTCCGGCTCGCCGATGGGCCGGATGCCCCAGGACCGGTCGCGGCTGCCGAGCCAGGCCGCGGCATCGACGGCGATCTCCTCGCCGTCGATGGCGATGCGGCCGCTCCAGCTGCCGAGCTGGGCGAACCGCTGGGCGTCCAGGGTCACCCGGTTGCCGGACCGCAGGACGTGCGGCTGCTCCTGGACGACGCCGAACAGGCCCTTCCAGGTGAGATCGGCTGCGACGCCCTCGGTTTCATCGAGGACCAGTCGCAGTTTGCGCAGCGGTTCGATGACCTCGATGCGGTACCCGTTCACGTTTTGGTTGAGCCGGTCCTGGTCGATGGCGTCCGACAGGTGCACCGCGGTCTGGGTGTCCCCGCGCCTGACGAGGAAGAACGCGTCCTTGACGCCCAGGTTGGGGTAGTAGCCGATGCCGCTGATGACGAAGATGTTTCCGGTGCGGTCGTGGGCATTGAAGTAGGAGCGGTCGTAGAAGTTGCGGTCCGAGGAGCCCGCCCACGCGATCGGCTTGGGAACCTGATGAACCGGAAACTCGTCGAGCGGTCCGAGCATTACTGATCCTCTCCGATGAGACGCCTCATCAATCCGGCGTGGTAGAACAGCGATTCTGCGAAATCAGGGTCGTCCGACCTCTCTATTTCCCCGAAGTGCACCCGTCGTGCCCCGGTGCGCATGAACACGCACGCCCACATCACCCCGGAGTAGGCGTAAAACCAGCGCAGGTCGCCGACGTCGACGCCGGTGAGTCGCCGGTAGGTGGCGCGAACGTCGTCCTCGCGCATCACGTCGGGCAAGCCCGGCAGGCTCGCCAGGCCGGCGAGCTCTTGGAAGACCATGTGCGCGTAGATCATCCACGCTACGTCGAGCTCGCGTGGCCCCAGCGTCACCATCTCCCAGTCCAGCACCGCCACCGGGTGGAAGTCGCGGTACAACACGTTGCCCACCCGCGCGTCGCCCCAGAGCAGCACGGGCTCACGCGCGGCCGCCTCGCCGGGCCAGTTGTCCTCGAGCCACTCGAAAGTCCGCTCCAGCAGCGGTGATCGGCCGATGTCGGGCACCGCGAAGTCATACCACGACCGCACCCAGTTGAAGTGCCTGCGCAGGGCGGTGTCGCCGTCTTCTGCGGAGAGGAACCCGAATGTGTTCTGGGCATTGGGGATTGAGTGCAGTTTGGCCAACACCCCCACCGTGGCGTCCTGCAATTCGCGCTGGCGTTCGGCGGGCGCGTCGGCGAACCAGTTCCCGCCAAAGGTGTAGGGCATGACGTCCGGGGGCACCAGGCCCTCCACGTAATCCATCACGAAGAACGGCGTTCCCAGGACGTCGCCGGTGGGCTCCAGCCAGCGCACGCGCGGGACGGGGACGTCGGTGAGTTCGGCGACCTTTCGGATCACTTCGAATTGGTGGTCGAGCCGATATGTCGGGAAGACCTGGACGTCCTCGGCGGTCGGCGCCACCCGGGCCACCAGCTTCTGCTCGATCGGCCGGCCGTCCTGCTCCCAGCGCCCGGTCAAGATAATGGTCTCCGACGACATGCCCGTCGAGTCGACGCCGCTTTCCACGGTCACGTGGGGTTTAGCGGGCTCGTCCCCACCGGGGAGCACCGTCGACAGCCATCGCGACATCACCGCGGGCAGGGTGCTGACGTCCCGGCTGGAGCGCTGCAGTCGGTCGACTTTGTCCAGCACAGGTTCATTGGACACAGGTGCCTCCATTCTTCGACACGTCAGTGAGGCAATTACGATACGGTAGGTAGCGTTATGAAAGCAGACCCGTCCTACCTTGACAAGGCCCCCGGCGCGGGGCGGCCCCGGGATCCGCGCATCGACTCGGCGATCCTGTCGGCGACCGCCGAACTGCTTGTGGAGATCGGCTATTCGAACCTGAGCCTGGCCGCGGTGGCGGAGCGCGCCGGCACCACGAAATCGGCGCTGTACCGCCGATGGTCGAGCAAGGCCGAACTGGTCCACGAGGCGGCGTTCCCGACGGCGCCCACCGCGCTGGTGGCCCCGGCCGGCGACATCGCCGCCGACGTCCGGATGATGATCGAGGCGACCCGCGACGTGTTCACCACCCCGGTGGTGCGCGCCGCGTTGCCCGGGCTGGTGGCCGACATGACGGCCGATCCGGCCCTGAACGCCCGGGTGATGTCGCGCTTCGCCGAGGTGTTCGCGGCGGTGCGGGTGCGGCTGGGCGAGGCCATCGACCGTGGTGAGGCGCATCGGGGCGTGGATCCGGACCGATTGATCGAGTTGATCGGGGGAGCGACGATGCTGCGGATGTTGCTGCGCCCGGAGGAGGACCTGGATGACACCTGGGTGGAGCAGACGACCGCCATCGTCGTGCACGGGGTGACCGGGTGACGCGGCGACTTGCGGGACGCGCCGCGATCGTCACCGGCGGCAGCCGCGGGTTGGGCCGGGCGATCGCGCTGGCGCTCGCCACCGAGGGCGCGGCAGTGGCCGTCGCCGGGCGCACCGAACAGGTATGGGACGAGCGGCTGCCCGGAACCATCGGCGAGACGGTCGCCGACATCGACGCGGCCGGCGGACGCGCCGTGGCGATCCGCGCCGATCTGACCAACCGTGACGACGTCGCCCGGCTGGTGGGCGAGGCCCGAGAGGCGTTGGGGCCCATCACTATTCTGGTCAACAACGCGGCCTTCACCGCGCCCGGCCGCCCGCCGGTGCCCGGCTCGAAAACGGAAGGGGCGCCGCGCGCCAAGCCTACGGCCAACGCTGCGTCGGCCGCCGCCAAACCCGGGTGGCCGGGCTTCGTCAGCACGCCGCTGCAGGCGTATCGCCGGCATTTCGACATCGGGGTGTTCGCCGCCTACGAGCTGATGCAACTGGTGTGCCCCGACATGATCGATGCGGGTGGCGGCTCGATCATCAACATCACCTCGGTCGCGTCGCGGATGCCCGGCGACGGACCCTATGCCGACCGCAGCGGCGGGGTGCTGCCCGGTTACGGGGGGTCCAAGGCGGCGCTGGAGCACCTCACGCAGTGCGCGGCGTTCGATCTCGCCGACCACAACATCGCGGTGAACGCGCTTTCGCCGTCGAAGCCGATCCTCACTCCGGGCCTGGCCTACTACGCCCGCGAATTCGTGGACACCGCCCCCGCCGATGAATTCGCTGCGGCGGCAGTGGAATTGGCGCTGGTGGATCCCGCGGCGGTCACCGGGCGCACGATCGGCCATCTGCAGGTGCTCGACGGCAGCTTCCGGCCGTTCACGCCGGGCTAACCCGGCTTGGTGGCCGTGACCGCGTTGATGATCACGGCGTACAGCCGGTGCCATTGTGGGGACGCAAACCCCGCGCGCCGCAGGAGGCGGGTGGCGCGGCTCCGGGTGCGGGCCTTGCCGCGACGGCTCGTGGCCAGGGTCGGCAGCAGCCACCGCGAGAACTGGTCGACGAGCACAAGCTCGCCACCGGGGCGCAGCACCCGGGCGCATTCGATCAGTCCCGCTTGTTGATCCGTCCAGTGGTCAAACGATGTCGTGCTGACGACGAGGTCGAAGGTGCCGTCGGGGAAACCGAGTCGTTCGGCCACGCCGACGGAGAAGCTCAGCCGGTCGTCGCCTGCGAAAGCTCTTGCCGTCGCGATCATTTGGGGCGCGGCGTCGATGCCGCAGAGTCGTCGGGCGTCCGGGTATCGGCGGCCGAGGGTGCGCAGCAGATGACCGGTTCCGCATCCCACGTCGAGCACATGACGAGGGAAGGCGATGGTCGCCACGGCGAGATCGGCTGTGCGATAGGTGATCTCATGGTGCAATCGGCCGCGCCACCCGTGGTCATACCCGGGCGCTCGATCGTCGTACGCGGCCAGGTCACGGTACGGCGGCACCGGTTCAGTGTGGCACCGCGCGTGCACCCGCTCAACCCTCGTCTTCGTCGGGTGGGTCGGGGTCACCGTGTAGGAGTTCTTCGGGGTGGTGGGCGTGGTTGATTTCGGGTGGGCCGGTGCCATCGGTCCAGCCGAGTCGTCCGTTCTCGGTGACGGTGGTGTGCCAGTCACCCCGGCTGGTGCCGTCGTGGTCGCAGCCGCAGGCGAAATACAGTTTGTCGGCGTCCGTGCACCCGCCGACGGCCCAGTCTGGGCAGTGGTGCACCTCGCAGCGGTAGCCCGGCACCAGGCAGTTGGGTCGGGTGCAGCCGCGGTCGCGCGCGTAGCAGATCAGTCGCTGGTCGGCGGTGGCGAGGCGTTTTTGGCGGCCCAGGTACAGCGGCCGGCCGGTATGCTCGTCGAACACCGCCAAGTAGTGAATCGCCCCGGCCGCCATGCGGATGAGGTCTGGCATCGGCAGCCGGGAACCGCCGCCCGTGAGCGCGGGGGCGGGCATCGGGGTCGACGCGGCGGCGGCGGCGTGGGCGGCCTGGTTGAGTTCGGCCAGGGTGGTCGTGACGACGACGGTGACGGGATGGCCGCGGTGCACCCCGAGTTCTCCCGAGCCGATCGCGGTGTGCAGGCCGAGTTTGAGTGCGTCGTGACAGCGCTGGGCCGCGCTGCGCTTGTCGCGTTGCTCGGGCGGGGTGTCCAGGGGTTGGTGGCGGCCGGGCCGCACGGCGGCCTCGATGGCCTCGAAGCAGGCGCGGGCCTCGGGGTCCAGCAGCCCCGAGAGCCGCGACATGCCGTCGGGTCCCTGCGGGCTCAGCCGCAGGCCGCGCCGGCGGGCCCGGTCCTCGTCGGTGAACAGCCCGTCGGGGTTGAGGTAGTCGGCGATCCTGATACCCAGCTTGATGACGACTCCGGCGTCGAGTTTGCGCGCGTGCGCCACCAGTTTGCGTTCGGCCTCGGCCACGTCGGTGGGCGACACGCAGGCCGGTAACACGTCGATGGCGCGGCAGACCGCGCGGATATGGTCCTCGCCGACCGCGCCGGCCTCGACGGCGGCCGCCAACTCGGCCAGCTCGGGCCCCACCGGGGGACCGGTCAGCGAGCGCCGCGGCCTGATCCGCGCCGCCTGCTTGAACCGGCGGATGATCTCCTTGGGTGGGACGCGCAGCCGGGCCCAGAGCATGTCTCGCACCGCCGGGACGCACTCGGCGCCGTCGGGGGGTTCGGCGATCTCACCGAAAAACCGATACATCAAACCCCGATTGAGCCGCTCCTGGGTCTCCAACCGCTCGGCCACCTCAACGCGGAAGTCGTTGCCCACCACATCCGAACTGGTCTCGCGCAGCACGGCGTGCGCGGCGTCGATGGCGTCCAAAGCTCCATCGATGCGCTCCTGCGCCTGCTTGGCGCTCCCGCGAAAACCCATGCCCCGAAGCTATGAACCACCCCCGTCAAAACGACGGGCCCCGCACCGCGACGACACCGGCCTGTGGATGAAGCCGCAACTGTGGACAAACCGCGCCCCGGCGTGTGCCAGTATGGAGAAAGCCAGTGCCGCAACGGCGGCAGGCAACCGGTCGAGTGGTGTGCGCATGCCCGGTATCAAGCCCGGTATTGACAAGCCGACGGGGCGCGTCGTTGCGCTGCTCGTCC
Organism: Mycobacterium sp.; assembly: GCF_035506235.1. GTDB lineage: Bacteria > Actinomycetota > Actinomycetes > Mycobacteriales > Mycobacteriaceae > Mycobacterium. The sequence goes on along the minus strand of NZ_DATJPU010000015.1, from coordinate 5,126 downwards.
TGATGATCGTTGTCGCCGCCGCCCTCCGCGGATACCTGCCGGCCCAGGGCCGGGCGGTGCGGGCGGAGCCCGGCGGCGGTCGCGCGGCGCTGCTATTCGTCATAGTGACCCTCAGCGCGGCCCTCGCGCTGCTGGCGATCGCCGTCATCGCACGGTTGCGGGATCCGCGTGCGATGGCTCCGAAGCAGGAAGATCTATCCGACATGCTTGGCACCGGCAAGGGCCGCCCGAGCTGGCGGGTGTTGCTCATCGGACTCGTGCTGATCGTGGCGTGGCTGCTGATCGCGACGCTGCTGGTGCACTACCTTGTGCCGCACGCCGTCAACCCCTCCGCACCCGGCCCGGCTCCCGACGCACCGCCGTCGGGGCGCCCGGGCGGGGCGCCGCCACAGCAACGCCCGCCGAACAACTCCGGGGACATGTTCGGGGTGTTGCTTGCGGGCGCGATCCCGATGATGCTGGTGATCATTGTCGGCTCGGTGATCATGGCGCGGCGGCGCTCGCGCGCCGCGATACCGGCTGCCACCGATAATCGGGCCGACGATCATTTCGAACCCCCGGCGCCGCGCTCGGAATCGCTGGCGCGGGCGGCGGAGGTCGGGCTGGCCGAGATCGGCGACCTCAGCCGCGAACCGCGCGACGCGATCATCGCGTGCTACGCGGCGATGGAGCGGGAGCTGGCCAACGTGCCCGGCGCCGCCCCCCAGGACTTCGATACCCCGACGGAGGTCCTGGTCCGTGCCGTCGAACACCATGCGCTGCATGCCGATAACGCAGAGCGGCTGGTGAACCTGTTCGAAGAGGCACGTTTCAGCCCGCACGTGATGAACGAGGAACACCGTGAGGTGGCGGTGAACGTCCTGCGGTTGGTCCTCGCGGAATTGCGGAGCCCGGTATGAAAAAGCTGATAGCCCTGGGCGTTTGCCTCGTGTTGGGGATAGAGCTGTTGGCGCTGATCCTGCACGGCCGCCGGTTCCTGCTGGCCGCCGCGGGCATCGCCCTGGCGCTGGTGCTGCTCAACATCCGTCGTTACCTGGGCCGCGGCAACGAGCCGGCGGCCGAGCCGGAATACGACGACCTGGGGGATTCGTTGCGACGCTGGCTCGCCACCACCGAGACGACAATCCGGTGGTCGGACTCCACGCGGGCGGACTGGGACCGCCATTTGCGTCCCATGCTGGCGCGGCGGTACGAAATGACAACGGGCCAAAGGCAATCCAAGGATCCCATGGCATATCACGCGAGCGGCCGGATGCTGTTCGGCACGGAGCTGTGGGAATGGGTCAATCCGAACAACGTCACGCGCACCGGTGACCAGCACCCCGGTCCGGGCCGCGCGGTGCTGGAAGAGATTCTGCGAAAGTTGGAGCAAATATGACATCGGAGCAAATATGACGCTGCCGGCCGCGACAACCACCGCACAGTGCGAGGCGGTGCTCGACGAAATCGAACGTGTGGTGGTGGGGAAGCGATCGGCATTGACGCTCATCCTGATTGCCGTCCTCGCGCGCGGCCACGTGCTCATCGAAGACCTGCCCGGCCTCGGCAAGACGCTCATCGCCCGATCCTTCGCCTCGGCGCTGGGGCTTCGATTCACCCGGGTCCAGTTCACGCCGGACCTGCTGCCCGCGGACCTGCTCGGCTCGACGATCTACGACATGCAGTCGGGTCGCTTCGCGTTCCGGGCCGGGCCCATCTTCACCAACCTGTTGCTTGCCGACGAGATCAACCGCACGCCGCCGAAGACGCAGGCGGCGCTGCTGGAGGCGATGGCCGAAGGCCAAGTGAGCATCGACGGCGAAACCCACAAGCTGCCAACGCCGTTCATCGTCTTGGCGACCGACAACCCGATCGAGTACGAGGGCACCTATCCGTTGCCCGAGGCGCAGCTGGACCGGTTCGCGATCCGGCTCGAACTTCGATACCTCTCCGAGCGGGACGAGACCGCGATGCTGCGTCGCCGCCTGGAACGGGGTTCGGCCGAGCCGACGGTCAATCAGGTGGTGGACGCCCACGATCTGCTGGCGATGCGCGAGTCGGTCGAGCAGGTGACCGTGCACGAGGACGTTCTGCACTATGTGGTGTCGCTGGCCACCGCCACCCGCCATCATCCGCAGGTCGCGGTGGGCGCGAGCCCCCGGGCCGAACTCGACCTCGTTCAACTCGCGCGCGCCCGTGCGCTGTTGCTCGGTCGCGATTACGTGATCCCCGAAGACGTCAAGGCGCTCGCGGTTGCGGCCGTGGCGCACCGGATCACCTTGCGGCCGGAGATGTGGGTGCGCAAGATCCAGGGCGCCGATGTTGTCGGGGAACTGCTGCGGCGCTTGCCGGTACCCCGAACCAGCGCGGGGCCCGCGGGGCCCGGATGAGACCGGTGTGATCCAAAGCCGCGACGTCGAATTCCGCTGGCGCGCTTCGCCGTTGGCGCGAGCGATCGCGACCTGCGCCGGGGGCGCGCTGGCCGCCGCCGTGATCGGGGCGCGCTGGCAGCTGATCGCCTTCACGGCGCCGCTGCTCGGCGTGCTGTGTTCGATCAGCTGGCAACGCGCCGTACCGAAGATCTCGGTGCACGGGGAACCCCACTCCCAGCGATGCTTCGAAAACGAGCGGGCGCGGCTGAAGGTATGGGTGACCCTGGCAACCGGGGCTGTCGGCCCCTCGGCGGTCGAGCTCACCGTTTCGCCGGTCGACGGCATGGAACTCGAGGCGCTCGAGCCGGAATCCGGCCATGCGAAAACGGTTGCGGCAACCGCGAAACGCTGGGGCCGCTATCCGGTCCGGGCCCGAATCGACGTGGTCGCGCGCGGCGGATTGGTGACGGGGACGGCCACCGTCGACGCCGCCGATGTCCTCGTCTTCCCGCTGACGCCGCCGCAGTCGACGCCGATCCCGCAGACGGAGTTGCTCGACCGCCTGGGCGCCCACCTCACCCGGCACATCGGCCCGGGCGTCGAGTACGCGGACATTCGCCCCTACGTGCCCGGTGATCAACTGCGGGCGGTGAACTGGCCGGTGAGCGCGCGCCGCCGCCAGTTGCACGTGACGCAGCGCTTGACCGACCGTGCCGCCGACGTGGTGGTGCTGATCGACACCTACCGGCAGCCGGCGGGTCCGGCGACCGCCGCCACCGAACGAGTCGTGCGCGGCGCGGCGCAGGTGGTGCAAACCGCCTTGCGCCACGGTGATCGGGCCGGGATGGTCGCGCTCGGTGGCAACCGCCCGCGGTGGCTGGGTGCCGACATCGGACAGCGCCAGTTCTACCGAGTGCTCGACACCGTGCTCACCGCCGGCGACCAATTCGAAAACACCACGGGCACACTGGCTCCGCGCGCGGCCGTGCCGGTGGGGGCGATCGTGATCGCGTTCTCCACGCTGCTCGACACCGAATTCGCGCTGGCGCTGATAGACCTCCGCAAACGCGGCCATGTCGTGATCGCCGTCGACATCCTCGACAGCTCACCTTTCGAGAGCCCGCAGGACCCGCTGATCGATCGGATGTGGGCGCTGCAGCGTTCCGCCATGTATCGCGACATGGCGACCGTCGGTGTGGACATCGTGGGCTGGCGGGGGGACAGCACGCTGGATCAGTCGATGGGTGTGCTGCCGGATCGCCGCCATCGCGTGCGCGGACGGCTCAGGGGATAGCGGTGGTATGACTTCTATCCCGCGTTCGGCGACAATCGCGATGGCGACCGTATTCGGCGTGCTCATGGTCGGATTGGCCGCCGTCGGCTCCCACGGACCCGCACTCGTCACGGCGGCCGCTGCCCTGATCGCGGTGGGCGCCGGACTGGTTTTCCGCGCGGTGGCGACGATTGCCGTGTTGCTCTCGGTGGCGACGATCGTGGCGTCGGATCAATCGCTTGTCTTCGCCGCCTGGTCCGGGCTCTGCGCCGCCGCCTACCTGGTGTGCCGCCACGCAGCAGCGACACCCGGCGTGGTGATGTGGAGCTGGCCGACAGTGGTTGCGGCCGTTGGGTTTACGTGCGCGGGACTGGTCGCGGCATCCTTCCCGCTGCAGTTGCCGTGGTTGCCGCTGGCCGCGCCGCTGGCCGTGCTGGCGATCTACGTCCTGGCCGCGCGCCCGTTCCTGAGCTGAGCATCAAAAGACTCAAGTATCCGAAAATTTCCAAAAATCATCATTTTCGGATGATTAGCGGGCGATTTCCAAAGGGGGCGTGCGGAACTCGCTCGAACCGATTTCACATCAACTTTTCGAAAACTTGGATTTCCGCACGACGACTCCATACAGTTTTTTCACCGGTCGGGCGCGGAATCGCCGAATTTGTTGGCGAGACGCGCGGCTCCGGAGGATGAATTTCGTGGCACCGCGAACGGGAGGGCGGCTGATGAGTTTCTTGACGATGCCACCGGAGATCAATTCGTTGCTGATGTTTTCCGGTGCCGGTTCGGCACCGATGCTTTCGGCCGCCGCGGCGTGGGAGGGTTTGGCCGCCGAATTGGGATCGGCGGCGGACTCGTTTTCGTCGGTGACGTCGGGCCTGGCGAGCGGGGCCTGGCAGGGTCCCGCCTCCGCGGCAATGGCCGCGGCGGCGGCGCCGTATGCGGGGTGGCTGCAGGGGGCGGCCGCCCAGGCGGCGGTCGCGGCCGCCCAAGCGAAGGCGGTGGCCAGCGCCTTCGAGTCCGCCATGGCAGCGACGGTGCATCCGATGGTGGTGGCGGCCAACCGGTCTGACCTGGTGCAGTTGGTGATGTCGAACGTGTTCGGGCAGAACGCGCCGGTGATTGCGGCGGTGGAATCCGACTACGAACAGATGTGGGCGGCCGATGTGGCCGCGATGGTCGGGTATCACGGTGGGGCATCGGCGGCGGCCGCCCAGTTGGCGGCGACCACCCTGGCCGGCATCCCGGCCATCAACACCGGCCTCGGCAACATCGGCAGCTGGAACCTGGGTGGCGGCAACACCGGCAACTTCAACCTGGGTGGCGGCAACATCGGCAACCTGAACTTCGGCAACGGCAATTGGGGCTTCGCGAACCTGGGCAGCGGAAACATCGGCAACACGAACTTCGGCCTCGGGAACTTCGGCAACTCCAACCTGGGCAGCGGAAACCTCGGTTCCGCGAACCTCGGCTTCGGCAACGGCGGGGGCGTGCTGGGCATC
>NZ_DATJPU010000014.1:0-80241 GCF_035506235.1 Mycobacterium sp. | reverse complement strand
CCGAACAGCCGCGACGCGGTGAACCGGTCGTGGAACTCGCCCATGTCGATCTGGATGAGCGCGTCGTCGTCGCCGAACAAGAAGTTGGCCAGCGCCTTGGACAGCTCGGTCTTACCGACACCAGAGGGGCCGGCGAAGATAAACGACCCCGACGGGCGCTTGGGATCCTTAAGCCCGGCACGGGTGCGCCGGATGGCCTTGGAGACGGCCCTGACCGCGTCCTCCTGGCCGATGATCCGCTTGTGCACTTCCTCTTCCATGCGCAGCAGCCGGGTGGTCTCTTCTTCGGTCAACTTGAACACCGGGATTCCGGTCCAGTTGCCCAGCACCTCCGCGATTTGTTCCTCGTCGACCTCGGCGACCACGTCCAGGTCACCCGAGCGCCACTGCTTCTCGCGCTCGGCGCGCTGCGCGACAAGTTGCTTCTCCTTGTCGCGGAGGCTGGCCGCCTTCTCGAAGTCCTGCGCGTCGATCGCCGACTCCTTCTCGCGGCGCGCCTCGGCGATCTTCTCGTCGAAGTCGCGCAGGTCTGGCGGCGCGGTCATCCGGCGGATCCGCATCCGGGCACCGGCCTCGTCGATCAGGTCGATCGCCTTGTCGGGCAGGAAGCGGTCGTTGATGTAGCGGTCGGCCAGGGTGGCCGCCGCGACCATCGCGGAGTCGGTGATCGAGACGCGGTGGTGCGCCTCATACCGGTCACGCAGACCCTTGAGGATCTCGATGGTGTGCTCGACCGTCGGCTCGCCGACCTGCACCGGCTGGAACCGGCGCTCCAGCGCCGCGTCCTTCTCCAGGTGCTTGCGGTACTCATCGAGCGTGGTGGCGCCGATGGTCTGCAGTTCGCCCCTGGCCAGCATCGGCTTGAGGATCGACGCCGCGTCGATCGCGCCCTCGGCCGCGCCCGCACCGACCAGCGTGTGCAGCTCGTCGATGAACAGGATGATGTCGCCGCGGGTGTTGATCTCCTTGAGCACCTTCTTCAGGCGTTCCTCGAAGTCACCGCGGTAGCGGCTGCCGGCCACCAGCGAGCCCAGGTCGAGCGTGTAGAGCTGCTTGTCCTTCAGCGTCTCGGGGACCTCGCCGTGCACGATGGCCTGCGCCAGGCCCTCGACGACGGCGGTTTTGCCGACGCCGGGTTCGCCGATCAGCACCGGGTTGTTCTTGGTGCGCCGGCTCAGCACCTGCATCACCCGCTCGATTTCCTTCTCGCGGCCGATGACCGGGTCGAGCTTGCCTTCCATCGCCGCCGCGGTGAGGTTGCGGCCGAACTGGTCGAGCACCAGCGACGTGGACGGGCTGCCCGACTCGCCGCCGCGGCCACCGGTCCCGGCCTCCGCCGCCTCCTTGCCCTGGTAGCCGCTCAGCAGCTGGATCACCTGCTGGCGCACCCGGGTCAGCTCGGCGCCGAGTTTGACCAGCACCTGCGCGGCCACGCCCTCACCCTCGCGGATCAGGCCCAGCAGAATGTGCTCGGTGCCGATGTAGTTGTGGCCCAACTGCAGCGCCTCGCGCAGGCTGAGCTCGAGAACCTTCTTGGCGCGGGGGGTGAACGGGATGTGGCCCGACGGCGCCTGCTGCCCCTGGCCGATGATCTCCTCGACCTGGCTGCGGACGCCCTCCAGCGAGATGCCCAGCGACTCCAGCGACTTGGCCGCGACGCCCTCGCCCTCGTGAATCAGGCCCAACAAGATGTGCTCGGTGCCGATGTAGTTGTGGTTGAGCATCCGGGCCTCTTCTTGCGCCAGGACGACGACCCTGCGGGCACGGTCGGTAAATCTTTCGAACATTGGTGGTTACCTGCTCTCCCTCACCATCGGTACTGTGGTCGGCTCTGGTCGCCCCGGCGTACCTGCCATCCACTGTAATGGTCGGCCTGCCAGGGTTCCTAACGTTGCGGTGCCCGACGGTCCAGGCCGCATCCCCCTGTGAAATACAGGCGCAACAGATAAACGAGGAAAACCACCCAAGCGTTTCCCATATCGACCGGCGATCTTTTCGCCGCCAGCGAAATGAAACAACCGGCGCCCGGGTCCTTGACCCGGGCGCCGGTGAGCAGCCTGTCAGGTCGCCGCGTGGAATGCGTCGATGACGTCCGCCGGGATGCGGCCGCGCGTCGACACGTTGTGCCCGTTGCGACGGGCCCATTCCCGGATCGCTGCGCTCTGCTCGCGGTCGATGGCTCCACGTCCGCGTCCCGAGCCGGAGCGCCCGCGCCGCCGCCCGCCGACGCGCCGTCCCGCCGCAACCCATTGCTTCAAATCGTTGCGCAGTTTCGCGGCATTCTTGGACGAAAGATCAATCTCGTAGGTCACCCCGTCAAGCCCGAATTCAACCGTTTCGTCGGCCGCGCCCGCACCGTCGAAATCATCGACCAAGGTGACGGTCACTTTTTTCGCCATTAGCTATCCTCGCGTTTCGTCCTGAGCAGTTGCTGAGCAGTCTGGAATCACTCCCCAAGTATCCAATCTGCCATAACAACCCAGGATACTCAATCCAGACGCAACGGGTAACTCAACCGGGGTGCGGCCGAACAATCGGGAACAAAACCGTCTCCCTAATTGACAGGCCGGTCAAAGACATCAGCAACCGATCGATACCCATTCCGGTTCCCGTGCACGGGGGCATCCCATACTCGAGCGCGGCGAGAAAGTCTTCGTCAAGCACCATAGCCTCCTGGTCGCCGGCGGCCGCGGCGCGGGCTTGCGCAGCGAACCTCTCACGCTGGATGACCGGGTCGTTCAGTTCGGAATACCCGGTGGCCAGTTCGACTCCGCGAAGGTAGAGATCCCACTTCTCGGTGACGCCGGGGATGCTGCGGTGCTGGCGCGTCAAAGGCGTTGTCTCGACAGGAAAATCCTTCACGAAGGTGGGCGCGGTCAGCGTGTTGCCCACCGTGTGCTCCCACAGTTCCTCGACGAGCTTGCCGTGCCCGAAGGCTATCTCCAAGCCGAGCCGATCCGCGATCGCACGCAGCCGATCGATCGTCGTCTCGGGCGTGATCTCCTCACCGAGCGCCGCCGACAGCGACGGATACATTTGTATCGACGCCCATTCTCCGTCTATGTCGTAGACGCTGCCGTCTGGCAACGGCAGTTGTCTCGTTCCGATCGCCTCATCGGCCACCTCTTGAATAAGCTCGCGGGTGACGATCGCCGAATCGTCATAGGTTCCGTAGGTCTGGTAGGTCTCCAGCATCGAAAATTCCGGAGAATGCGTCGAATCGGCCCCTTCGTTTCGGAACACACGATTTAGCTCGAAGACCCTGTCGAATCCACCCACGATGCAGCGCTTGAGGAACAGTACCGGCGCGATGCGCAGGTAGAGATCCATGTCGAGCGCATTGGAATGCGTGATGAACGGCCGGGCCGCGGCGCCGCCGGCCAGCGTCTGCAACATGGGCGTTTCGACTTCGGAAAACCCGCGCCGTTCCATCGCGTTGCGTATCGCGCGGACAACGGCGATCCTCTGCCGCGCCACCGCCCGGGCTTGGGGGCGGACGATGAGGTCGACATAGCGCTGGCGCACCCGCGACTCTTCGCTCATCTCCTTGTGCGCGACCGGCAGCGGCCGCAGCGACTTCGCCGCCATCCGCCACGAGTCGGCCAGGACGGACAGCTCGCCGCGGCGCGAGCTGATCACGTTGCCGTGCACATAGACGATGTCGCCGAGGTCGACGTCGGCCTTCCACGCGTCGAGCGCCTGCCGGCCGACCTTGTCGAGGCTGATCATCACCTGCAGGGTGGTGCCGTCGCCGTCCTGGAGTGTCCCAAAGCACAGTTTTCCGGAGTTGCGGGCGAAGATGACCCGGCCCGCGACGCCGACGATGTCGTCGGTGGTCGTGTCGGCCGGCAGGTCGGGGTGAGCGGCGCGCACCTCGGCCAGGGTGTGGGTGCGCTCGATGGCGACCGGGTAGGGGTCGCAGCCCTCCGCCAACATGCGAGCACGCTTGTCCCGGCGGATCCGAAACTGCTCGGGAATGTCGGGCTCGGCTTCCGGCGGCTCAGATGTCACGACGTGCCAGCTTAATTGACGGGGCGTCGGGCCTGCGCTGACGGCATCGAGCCTGCACCGACGGCGTGAAATTCGCTCTGCAGCCCCGCTGTAGCGGTTTCGGTGCAACCGCGACGGCCCGTCAGCGAGCCGTCTTCAGCCGGCCGCGCTGAGCTTCCAGGTTTCGCTCGAAGACCAGCCGCAGGCCATGCAGGGTGAGGTGCCGGTCGTAGTGGGCGACGGTGTGCAGTTCGGGCAGCAGCAGCGGCGCGGTATGGCCGGTGGCCACGACCGCGACCTGATCGCCCAGCCCGGCGGAAAATCCGTCCACGTCCTCCCGGATGCGCTGGACCAAACCGTCGACCAGCCCGGCGAACCCGAACACCGCGCCGGCCTGCATGCATTCGACGGTGTTCTTGCCGACCACCGAACGGGGCCGGGTCAATTCGACGCGACGCAGCGCCGCGGAGCGGGCCGCGGCGGCATCGGACGAGACCTGCACGCCCGGTGCGATCGCGCCGCCGAGAAACTCCCCCTTGGCCGACACCAGGTCCACGATGATCGAGGATCCGAAATCGATGACGATCGCGGCCCTGCCGAACTTGTGAAACGCCGCCAGGCAGTTGACGATCCGGTCGGCACCCACTTCCTTCGGGTTGTCGACAAGCAGCGGGATACCGGTACGTATCCCCGGCTCGATGAGCACTTGCGGCACCGACGGCCAGTACTGGTCGAGCATGACGCGCACCTCGTGCAGCACCGATGGCACGGTGGACAGCGCGGCGGCGCCGGTGAGCCGCTCGGAATCGTCACCGATCAGGCCGTCGATGGTGAGCGCCAATTCGTCCGCGGTGACCTCGGATTCGGTGCGAATCCGCCATTGCTGCACGACTTTTGCGTGCTCCTTGGATCCGGAGATCAGTCCGACGACGGTGTGCGTGTTGCGGACGTCGATGGCCAGCAGCACGGCTACCGCGCACCGATCCGGGGGTCTAACAGCTCCGCCGCGTCCGCCGGCACGAACGCCGGGTCGTGGCCGAGGTCGATCGGCTTGTTGTCGGCGTCGACGAACACGATCCGCGGGCGGTAGGCGCGCGCCTCCGCGTCCTCCATCGTCCCGTATGCGATCAGGATCACCAGATCGCCCGGGTGCACGAGATGCGCCGCGGCACCGTTGATTCCGATCACGCCGCTGCCGCGCTCGCCGGTGATCGCGTAGGTGACCAACCGGGCCCCGTTGTCGACGTCGACGATCGTCACCTGCTCGCCCTCGAGCAGGTCGGCGGCGTCCATCAAGTCGGCGTCGATGGTCACCGAGCCGACGTAGTGCAGGTCGGCCTGCGTGACGGTGGCGCGGTGGATCTTCGACTTCAGCATCGTCCGTAACATCAATTCCTCCAATGCGATTGCACGTGTCCGTCCGGCCCATGGGTGCCGGCGGTGTTTCCGATCCGAATTGCGACGTTGTCCAGCAGCCGCGTGGTGCCCAGCCGGGCCGCGACCAGCAGCCGGCCCGGCGAGTCGGCCCGCAGCGGGCCCAGCTCCGCGTCGCGCAACTCCAGGTAGTCGACGCTGATCGCGGGCACCGCGTCGAGCACGGCGCGGGCCGCGTCCAGCGCGGCCCGCGCGCCCGCCGTTGCCGCGTGCGCGGCCGCCGTCAGCGCCGCGGAAAGCGTGCCGGCCAACTCGCGCTGCGCCGGATCCAGGTAGCGGTTGCGCGACGACATCGCCAGCCCGTCGTACTCGCGCACGGTGGGGACTCCGACGACGGCCACGCCGATGTTCAGGTCGGCGACCATCTGCCGGATCAGGACCAGTTGCTGGTAGTCCTTCTCGCCGAAGAACACTTGGTCAGGGCGGACGATCTGCAGCAGTTTGCACACCACGGTCAGCACGCCGGCGAAATGGGTCGGGCGCGTGCCGCCCTCGAGTTCGGCGGCCAGCGGGCCGGGCTGCACGGTGGTGCGCAGACCGTTCGGGTACATCACCGCGGCGGTCGGCGCGAAGACGATCTCGACGCCTTCGCCGCGCAGCAGCGCCAGGTCGTCGCCGAGGGTCCGGGGGTACGCGTCGAGGTCTTCGCCCGCCCCGAATTGCAGGGGGTTGACGAAGATCGAGACCACGACCACCGAGCCGGGGACGCGCTTGGCGGCGCGCACCAGCGCCAGGTGCCCCTCGTGCAGGGCGCCCATGGTGGGCACCAGCGTCACCCGGCGGCCGGTGTGGCGCAGCGCGCGGCTGACGTCGGCGACGTCGCGCGGCGACGAGTATCGGTTGAGTTCGCCCGGTTTGAAGACCGGCTTCCGCGGGGCCGTCATCGCGCCAGCACCTCGACGACGTCGTCGGGGGCGTGCGCGCGCCGGGCGGTCCGCAGGGCGTTGACGCGGTAGGCCCGGGCCAGCTCCGGATCGACCTCGGCGAGCGCGGCCAGATGCTCCGCGACCGCGGCCGCATCCCCACGGGCGACCGGCCCGGTGAGCGCGGCCTGGCCGCGCTGCAGCGTGTTCTCCAGCGCCGCGCGGGCCAGCGGCCCGACGATGCGTTCGGCGAGCCCGCCCGGCTGGTCATCGACGGTTTGTTGCCCGAGCAGTTCGCTGCCGCGCAGCGCGGCCCGCAACGCCTCGAGCGCGTCGGCGAGGACCGTCACGATGTGGTTGCCCGCATGCGCCAGCGCGGCGTGATACAGGACGCGGGCGTCCTCGCGGACGCAGAACGGCTCCCCGCCCATCTCGAGGACCAGCGACTGCCCGATCGCATACCCGACGTCGTCGGCCGCGGTGATCGCGAAACAGGTGTCGGGCAGCCGGCTGATGTCCTCGTCGGAGCCGGTGAACGTCATCGCCGGGTGCATCGCCAGTGGTATGCAGCCGTCGCGGGCCAGCGGCGCGAGGACACCGACGCCGTTGGCTCCGGACGTGTGGGCCACTATCGTGCCCGGCCGCACGGCCGAGGTCGCCGCCAGCCCGGACACCAGGCCGGCGAGCTCGCTGTCGGGTACCGCCAACAGCAGCAGCTCGGCGTTGGCGGCCACATCGGGCGGCGACACCACCGGCGTATCGGGCAACCGGCGCTGCGCCCGCTGCCGCGACGCGCGCGACACGCCGCTGCACGCCACCACGACGTGGTCGGCGCGCTCGAGCGCGACACCGAGCGCGGAGCCCACCCGGCCGGCCGAAATGATTCCCACCTTGAGCCTGGCCGGGCGCAGTCCGTCGAACTGCCCCATCGCAGACGACCTCACAGCTTTCTTTGGTTCGTTCCGGTCCACTGCTCGGGTACCGGACGGTCACTAGAACTTTAGTCGATCCTCAGGCCGAGCCCAATGTAAGGCCGATGTGAGGAAGCTCCCAGCTCAGCCGTCACGCCGACGGCGCCGGCCCCCGCCGGACGGCTGCACCTGCAGCCGCGCCAACAGGTCGGCCACCGACTGACCACCGCTCGGCGGCTCATCCTCCGAGCCATCCGGCGCCTGCTCCACCGGATCCGCGCCGCGATGCCGCGGGGCCGGCTCCGCCGCCGGCGGCGGGGCCATCTGCGGTGGCGGCGGCGCGGCGGGGGACGGCGGGACCGGGTGCGGGGGCGGCGGCGCGGCGGCGGCCGCCGCGCTCGGGGGAGGCGGCGCGGGCTCGCCCGGGCCCTCGAAGCTGCGCACGCCGGAGTCGCGATACTCGGCCGAATGGCGCGCCCGCGCCCGGCGACCGGATTCGCCGGAGGGCGGCGGCTGCGGGTGCTCGAAGGGCGAGCCGTCGAGGGGTTCCTCGGAGCCGTAGTGCCGGGCGCGCCGCCCCGCCGGCTCGGCATCCGGCGCGCCGGCCCAGTTGCTGCCCGGCGCCCCCGGGGGCATCCACTGCGCGTCGGCGCCGGCCGGCTGCCAATCCCGCTGCGGCCGCGGTTCCGGCGGCGGTGGCGGCTGGTGCCGGGGTTCGAATCGCGGCTCGGCCTCCGGCGGCGCGGTCATAAACGGGGGCTCCTGGGAGACCACGTACCGGGCCTCCGGCGGGACGTCGTACTGGCCGCGAACGGGCTCGCGCGGGGGCGGCGGCTGCCGGGGCGGCAGCAGCGGCTCCTCGGGCACGTCGATGATCGCGGCCTCGTCGGCGCGGCTGTCGCCTTGGCCGGCCGGGTTGTCCCGCGTGACCGATGTCACCCGATCGCTGGACACCCAGTCCGGGTTGCTCTCGCCATTGCGGTCCCAGTCGCTGTACGCGCGCGTGCGCGGCGCCTCCGTTTCGACCGTCTCCAGCGCCGGGTGGTGCTGCAGGTCGGTGTCGAACAGGATCTCCAGGCTGGTTCTCAGCGCGCTCAGCTCGGCGCGCAGCGACGCGAGGTCATCGGCGGCCTGGGCACGCAACTCGATGGCCAGCTCGCGGCGCAGCTGGGACTCCACGGTCAGCTCGTACTCGCGGCGGGCCGAGATCTCCCGATCCAGCTGCAGGTCGTAGACCAGCTTGAGGTCGCGGACACGGGACTGGTCCGCGTCGCTTTGACGGCGATAGAGCACCGAAACGAACGCGCCGGCGACTGCGGCCCACAGCGCCAGGATTACCGCGAGCTTGAGGAGTTCCACCCGATTGGTGAAGACCAGTGCGGAACTGGCCCCGATCGCGAGGACCAGCAACGCCGTCAAGAGCACCCACCCCGGCCTGCGGCCGCCGCGCCGGACCCGGGCGCCGCGGGACAGAACGGTCATGGCCTGACTGTACCTGCGCGAGTTCACTCCGCGTGTCGCGCGACTCCGGCGATTCTCGCCCGGGTCATCGCGGGCCTCTCGGCGCGCTACGTTTCCGCGCCCTCGCCATGGTCGGTCGGATCCTGCGGAGACTTGCAGCAATGCTGCAGCCACAGCGCGGCGGCGACCAACGCCAGCGCGCTGACGGCGGCGACCACGGTCCCGGTGGTGTCGTCGGCGGCGACGCGCAGCCACGACCGCCGCGGGAATAAGTACACCAACACGCCGATCCACCAACCCAGCACCAGCGCGCCCACCCAGGCGGACGCCTTGGCCACCGTCACGCTGCGCGCCACCGCCAGCGGGTGCAGCCAGCCGGGCCCGGTCCCGATTTCGCCGTCGTTGATCTTCGCCCGCACGTAGCGCGCCCACAGCGCCTCCGCGATGGCCACGGCGAGCAACGACAGGCCGGTCCACACGGTGATGGGGGGAAACCACCGGTAGAGGCTGATCACCAGCAGGTAGCCCAGCACCGCAGCGCCGACCACCGCGGCCGTCAGATCACGCTTCCTGGTCGGTCCCATCAGCCCTGCCGTCCCTTGAGCTCCAGCCTCAGCCCCGAGAGCCGGACTCCTTCGCGGTCGGCGGGCTCGAGCTCGGCCAGCAGCTGCGCGACCGGACGCGGCCCTTCCGCCACCGTCAGCTCGGCGTCCGGCTCGATGGCCAGCCACGGCACCAGCACGAAGGCCCGCAGGTGGGCCAGCGGGTGCGGCAGCGTCAGGTTGGGCTCGCGCGCGATCACCTCGGTTTGGCCGTAGCAGGCGATCAGGTCGACGTCGAGGCTGCGCGGGCCCCAGCGCTCGCCGCGCACCCGGCCGGCGGCCCGCTCGAACTCCTGCGCCCGGCGCAGCCAGGCCTGTCCGTCGCACGCCGGGTCCTCGGCGATGAGCACCGCGTTGAGGAACGGGGCCTGCTCCACGCGGCCCCAGGGATCCGTCTCGTACACCGGGGAGACCGCCACCACCGCCTCGCCCAGCCCATCGACCACCGACTGCAGCCGGGCCAACCGGTCGCCAAGGTTGGATCCGATGGACAGCACGACGCGGGTCATACCGCACCGCCCGCCGGGATCACCGAACCGCGGCCGCCGCGCCGCGATCGCCGAACCACCACGGCGACGTCCGCGAACTGGTGCGGGATGGGCGCCTGTGGCTTGTGCACCACCACCTCGACGGCGTGCACGCGTTGATCGCCCATCACCCGGTCGGCGATCTCACCGCCGACCGCTTCGATCAGCTGACGCGGCGGCCCCCCGACGACGTCGGCCGCCAGCTGAGCCAGCGCGGCGTAGTCGTAGGTGTCGGCCAATTCGTCACTGGCGGCCGCGTCGGCCAAGTCGATCCACACGGTGATATCGACGACGAAGTCCTGCCCGGTGGCACGCTCGTCCTCGAAAACTCCGTGTCGGCCACGGGCGGTCAAGCCGCGCAACTCGATTCGATCAGCCATTGTCTCCAGCTAGCTCGGTGGACGCCTCTGTCCAGGCCTCGACGACCTTGAGGGCATCGACGGAGGCGCGCACGTCGTGCACGCGCACGCCCCAGGCCCCGTACAGGGCGGCCAGCGCGGAAATCACCGCTGTCGCCGTCTCGCGTCCGTCGGGCGGTCGCGGCGAGCCGTCGGATCCGGCTAACAACGTACCGAGGAACCGTTTGCGCGAGGCGCCCAGTAACACCGGCACCCCGGTCGCGACCAGCTGCGGCAGCGCGCGCAGCAGCGCCCAATTGTCTTGTCCCGTCTTGGCGAATCCCAGCCCGGGATCGATCACCAGCTGGCCGGGATCCACACCCGCGGCCACCGCGTCGTCGACGCTGGCGAGCAGCTCGGCACGCACTTCGGCCACCACGTCGCGATAATGCGGTGCTTGATGCGGGCGCTCCGACGACACCGATCGCCAATGCATCAACACCCATGTGACGCCGGCCTCGGCCAGCAGCGGAGCCATCGCCGGATCGGCCCGGCCACCCGACACGTCGTTGACGATCCGCGCGCCGCTCTGCAGCGCCGCCCGCGCGACGTCGGCGTGCATGGTGTCGATGCTCACAGTAATACCCTGTGCGGCAAGCTCTTTGATGACGGGCACCACGCGGGACGTCTCGAGGCGGGCGTCGATCCGAACGGCACCGGGCCGGGTCGACTCCCCGCCGACATCGACGATCCCGGCGCCCTCGGCGGCCATCGCCAGGCCGTGGGCGACGGCGTCGTCGGCATCGAGATAGCGCCCACCATCGGAGAAGGAGTCGTCGGTGACGTTCAGCACTCCCATAACCTGCACGGGCGCCAGGCTCACTTGCGCAGGATCAGGTCGAGCGCTTCGGCTCGGGAGGCGGCACTGGTTTTGAACTGGCCGCGGACCGCCGACGTCGTGGTGACGGCGCCGGGCTTGCGGACACCGCGCATCGCCATGCACAGGTGCTCGGCCTCGACCACGACGATCACGCCGCGCGGATCCAGCTTGTTCACCAGGGCATCGGCGATCTGGCTGGTCAGACGCTCCTGCACCTGGGGCCGCTTGGCGTACAGGTCCACCAGCCGGGCGATCTTCGACAGGCCGGTCACCCGGCCGTCCCGGCCGGGGATGTACCCGACGTGGGCCACCCCGTGGAACGACACCAGGTGATGCTCACAGGTGGAGTACAGCGGGATCTCCTTGACGATCACCATCTCGTCGTGGTCTTCGTCGAACATCGTGTTCAAGACGCTGTCGGGATCGGTGTAGAGCCCGGCGAACATCTCGCGGTAGGCGCGCGCGACGCGGGACGGGGTGTCCTGCAAGCCGTTTCGATCCGGATCTTCGCCGATCGCGTAGAGCAACTCGCGGACCGCCGCCTCGGCGCGTTGCTGATCGAACGCCCGGATGCGCGGAGTCGCCTGGCGGGTATCCGGGCCCAAATCCGGCTCCAAATCCGGGAGAGCCATCGAATCCTCCGTTCGTCAGCCGTGGGCCGGCGGGTTGGACCGGCTCACGTCATCATCCTGGCGGTCAGGCGACCTTCCGGCATCCGGATTCGGTTGAGCGGGAGGCGGATAGGGCGGATACGGTGGGTAAGGCTGATGGCTCGCGTGACCCTGACCCTGGGGACCCTGCTTGCCCGGGTAACCGGGCGGGGGCGGCGGCCAATACGGCTGCTGCGGGGGCGGTGCGGGGCTCGAGGCGGGCGGATACCAATAGTTCGGCTGCTGCTGGTGCTGCTGCGGCTGGTGCTCCTGCGGCGGCCATCCCGGTGCATACCAGCCCGCCGGGGCGCCGTAGTCGGGCTGCGTGGGGCCATGCGGAGCGGGCTGGCGATTTCCGGCCCCTTGACCACCGTGAGAACCATTGCCGCCGTTGGCATTTCTGTCGGCCTCGGCCTGCGCGGCCTCGCTCGCCCGGGCGATGGCCGCCTTGAAGGCCGGCTCGGCCACCGGCGGGGGCCACGGCTCGCCACGCTCCATGGCCAGCTCACCGGGCGTCTTGATCGGCGGCTTGTCCGACGGGATCCGGCCGCCGAAGTCGTCGAACATGGTGAGCCGCGGGCGCTTTTCGACACCGGAGAAGATGCCCTCCAGCTCTGGCCGGTGCAGGGTCTCTTTCTCGAGTAGCTCGCCGGCCAGTATGTCGAGCACGTCACGGTATTCGGTGAGGATCTCCCACGCCTCGGTGTGCGCGGCCTCGATGAGCTTGCGCACCTCGTCGTCGATGTCGCGGGCAACCTCGTGCGAGTAGTCCGCCTGCGTTCCCATGGTCCGGCCCAGGAACGGGTCACCATGCTCGGAGCCGTATTTGACGGCGCCCAGCTTGGAGCTCATGCCGAACTCGGTGACCATCGCGCGCGCGATCTTGGTGGCCTGCTCGATGTCGGACACCGCGCCGGTGGTCGGCTCGCGGAACACCAGTTCCTCGGCGGCGCGCCCGCCCATCGCGAACACCAGCTGAGCGATCATCTCCGAGCGCGTGCGCAGGCCCTTGTCCTCTTCCGGCACCGCCACCGCGTGCCCGCCGGTGCGCCCCCGGGCCAGGATCGTCACCTTGTAGATCGGCTCGATGTCGGGCATCGCCCACGCCGCCAGCGTGTGCCCGCCCTCGTGGTAGGCGGTGATCTTCTTTTCCTGCTCGCTGATGATGCGGCCCTTGCGGCGCGGCCCGCCGATCACCCGGTCGACCGCCTCCTCCAGCGCGGCGCCGGTGATGACCGTGCCGTTCTCCCGAGCGGTCAGCAGCGCGGCCTCGTTGATGACGTTGGCCAGGTCGGCGCCGGTCATGCCGACGGTCCGCTTGGCCAGCCCGTCGAGGTCGGCGTCCGGACCGATCGGCTTGCCCTTGGAGTGCACCCGCAGCACCGCGCGGCGGCCCGCCATGTCCGGGTTGGTCACGGGGATCTGCCGGTCGAAGCGGCCGGGCCGCAGCAGCGCGGGGTCCAGGATGTCGGGACGGTTGGTGGCCGCGATCAGGATGACGCCGGTGCGATCGCCGAAACCGTCCATCTCGACCAGCAACTGGTTCAGCGTCTGCTCGCGCTCGTCGTGCCCGCCGCCCAGGCCGGCGCCGCGCTGGCGGCCCACCGCGTCGATCTCGTCGACGAAGATGATGCACGGGTTGTTCTGCTTGGCCTGTTCGAACAGGTCCCGCACCCGGGAGGCGCCGACACCGACGAACATCTCGACGAAGTCGGAGCCGGAGATGGTGAAGAACGGCACCCCGGCCTCGCCCGCCACTGCGCGGGCCAGGAGCGTCTTGCCCGTTCCGGGCGGCCCGTAGAGCAGCACGCCCTTGGGGATCTTGGCGCCGAGCGCCTGGTACCTGCTGGGGTTCTGCAGGAAGTCCTTGATCTCGTAGAGCTCCTCGACCGCCTCGTCGACGCCCGCGACGTCGGCGAATGTGGTCTTGGGCATGTCCTTGTTAAGCAACTTCGCCCGCGACTTGCCGAACCCGAAGCCCATCCGGGCGCCGCCCTGCATCCGGGAGAACATCACGAACAGGCCCACCAGCAACAGCAGCGGCAGCACATAGACCAGCAGCTCGCCCAGGATGCTGCCCTCGTTCACGACGGTGCTGACCTTCGCGTTCTTGGCGTTGAGCGAGTTGAACAGGTCGACGGCATATCCGCTGGGGTACTTGGTGATGACCTTGTCGGAATTGTCGGTGTCCTTGTTGCCCTTTTTCAGGGTCAACCGCAATTGCTGCTCGCGATCGTCGATCTGCGCGCTGTTGACGTTGTCGCCGTTGATCTGCGCAATCGCGACCGAGGTGTCGACGGGCTTGTAACCCCGGGTGTCGTCACTGAAGTAAAAAAACGACCAACCCAGCAGCACCACGACGGCGATCGCCGTCAGCGTGCGAATCACGTTTTTCCGGTTCATCAATCATCGGCCTCGTCGGCCAGGTCCTTCCGCGATACACGAAGCTGGAAAAGTCCAGGCTACCGCTAGTGTCGATCGCCAGTCCCGGCAGAGCCGGGGCGAAGCGGGTCGGCACCATCCTGGGTAGACAACGACCGGCAGTTCCCGAATCGGTTCCCGACGTGGCAAACCACACATCGTCGAGCGTCACGGCAGCGTCACTGCGGGCGGCCAGCATCGCGCCCGGGTGGCGCTCGGCGCAGAAGAAGCCCTTCTCAGCCCGGGGTCCTTGTGCTTTGGTGAGACGGTGCTTTCGTCAACCGAACGGTTAGTCGAGACCAATGGTGTGCAACTGCGGGTGATCGAGGCGGGAGATCGCGGCGCGCCCGTTGTGATCCTGGCCCATGGCTTCCCCGAACTTGCCTATTCGTGGCGGCACCAGATACCTGCCCTGGCCGGCGCCGGCTATCACGTGCTGGCACCCGACCAACGCGGCTACGGCGGCTCATCCCGCCCGCATCCGATCGAGGCCTACAACATCCACGAGTTGACCGCCGACCTGGTGGGCCTGCTCGACGACGTCGGCGCCGAGCGCGCCGTCTGGGTCGGACACGACTGGGGTGCGCCGGTGGTCTGGCATGCGCCGCTGTTGCATCCCGACCGGGTCGCGGCCGTCGCCGCGCTCAGCGTGCCGGCGCTGCCCCGACCGAAGGAGGCGCCGACGCAAACGTGGCGCAAGCGATTCGGCGAAAACTTCTTCTACATCCTCTACTTCCAGGAGCCGGGCGTTGCGGACGCCGAACTGGACGCCGACCCCGCACGCACGATGCGCCGGATGATGGGCGGTCTGGGGGCATCAGCGGACCCCATCGCGGGCCTGCGGATGATCGCCCCCGGCCCCGAGGGTTTCGTCGACCGCCTTCCCGAACCCGACGGGCTGCCGGATTGGATCAGCCAGGAGGAACTCGACCACTACATCGCCGAGTTCTCCCGCACAGGCTTCACGGGCGGCCTGAACTGGTACCGCAACTTCGACCGCAACTGGGAGACCACGCCGCAGCTCAGGGACGCCAAAATCCCCGTGCCGTGCTTGTTTATCGCCGGGACGGCCGATCCGGTGTTGACGTTCACCCGCGTCGACCGCGCATCGGAGGCGATCTCCGGCCCCTACCGGCAGGTGATGATCGAGGGCGCCGGACACTGGCTGCAGCAGGAACGGCCCGGGGAAGTCAACGCCATCCTGTTGGAGTTCCTCAACGGATTGGAGCTGGGATGAGCGCGCCGCTGCGTTTCGGAGTCTTTATCACGCCATTCCATCCCATCGGCCAATCCCCCACGGTCGCACTGGAATACGACATGGAGCGCGTCGTGGCGCTGGACCGCCTCGGCTTCGACGAAGCCTGGTTCGGCGAACACCACTCCGGTGGCTACGAGCTGATCGCCTGCCCCGAGGTGTTCATCGCCGCCGCGGCGGAGCGCACCAAGCACATCCGGCTGGGCACCGGGGTGGTCTCGCTGCCCTACCACCATCCGCTGATGGTGGCCGATCGGTGGGTGCTGCTGGACCACCTGACCCGTGGGCGTGTCATGTTCGGCACCGGCCCGGGCGCGCTGCCGTCGGACGCCTACATGATGGGCATCGATCCGATCGAGCAGCGGCGGATGATGCAGGAGTCCCTCGAGGCGATACTCGCGTTGTTCCGCGCCGCACCGACGGAGCGAATCGACCGCCACTCCGACTGGTTCACGCTGCGCGACGCGCAGCTGCACATCCGCCCCTACACCTGGCCCTACCCCGAGATCGCCACCGCGGCAATGATTTCCCCGTCCGGGCCGCGGCTGGCCGGTGCGCTGGGCACCTCGCTGCTGTCGCTGTCGATGTCGGTGCCGGGCGGCTACGCCGCGCTGGAAAACACCTGGGAGGTGGTGCGCGAGCAGGCGGCCAAGGTCGGCCGGGACGAGCCCGACCGGTCCGACTGGCGCGTTCTGAGCATCATGCACATCGCGGACAGCTGCGAGCGGGCGATCGACGACTGCACCTACGGGCTCCAGGATTTCGCCAATTACTTCGGCGCGGCAGGGTTCGTGCCGCTGTCCAACACGGTCGACGGCGAGGCGCAGACGCCGCACGAGTTCGTCGCGGACTATGCGGCCAAAGGCAATTGCTGCATCGGCACGCCGGACGACGCAATCGCGCACATCGAGGACCTGCTCGAGCGATCGGGCGGTTTCGGAACGCTGCTGATGCTCGGCCACGACTGGGCCTCGCCCGAGGCGACTTATCACTGCTATGACCTGTTCGCCCGCAAGGTGATTCCCTATTTCAAGGGACAGCTCGAGGCCTCGCGATCCTCTCACGACTGGGCCCGGGGCAAACGCGACCAGTTGATCGGGCGCGCCGGTGAGGCGGTCGTGAAGGCCATCACCGAGCACGTCGACGAGCAGAAAGGCGTGGGAAGCTGATGCGCGCTGCAGTATTACGCGACGGCCGGATGGTGTACCGCGACGACGTCCCTGAGCCGGTGCCGGGACCGGGCCAGGTGCTGGTCGGTGTGCGGGCTTGCGGAATCTGCGGCTCCGACCTGCATTTCGCCGCGCACGGCGACGAAGTGGTGGAGATGACGGCCCAAGTGGCCGCCGGCGCCGGCGGCATGGGTGTCGACCTGAACAGCGACGTGTTCATGGGTCACGAATTCAGCGCCGAGGTGCTCGAGGCCGGACCCGACACGGAAACGCATGCGCCGGGAACCCCGGTCACCTCGCTTCCCGTGCTGCTCTCCGCCAAGGGCGTCGAGCCAATCGTCTACAGCAACAGTACAATCGGCGGTTACGCCGAACGGATGCTGCTCTCGGCCCCGCTGCTGTTGCCCATCCCCAACGGCCTGGATCTCAAGCATGCCGCGTTGACCGAACCCCTGGCGGTGGGCTTGCACGCCGTCAACAAGTCCAACATCGCACCGCGCGAGACCGCCCTGGTGCTCGGCTGCGGTCCGATCGGCATCGCGATCATCGCTTCCCTTCGCGCGCGAGGGGTGGAAAACATTGTGGCAGCTGACTTTTCGCCGAAACGCCGCGAGCTGGCCAGCGCCATGGGCGCACACCAGACGGTGGATGCGGCCCAGGGCTCGCCGTTCGACACCGTCAAGCCGGCGGTCGTGTTCGAGGCGGTCGGGGTACCGGGGATCATCGACGACGTGCTGCGACGGGCGCGGCCGGGTACCCGCCTGGTGGTCGCGGGGGTGTGTATGCAGGCCGACACCGTGCATCCGTTCTTCGCGATCGCCAAGGAGATCAGCGTGCAATTCGTCCTGGCGTACAACCCGGAGGAGTTCGGGGAGTCGCTGCGCGCGCTGGCCGAGGGCAAGATCGACGTCACGCCGCTGATCACCGGAGAGGTTGGACTCGAAGGGGTCGGCCAGGCCTTCGACAACCTGGCCGACCCCGAGCGGCACTGCAAGATCCTCGTCACTCCCTAGGTCGTATGGTGGCGACCCGCCGCGCCCGGCTACGCCGCGCTCGCGATCGCCACAGGTCGTATGGTGGCGACACCGCAATCAGTGCTGGCAATCAGTGCTGGCCATGTTGCTGCCGAAGGCCGGAATGACGGCGTGCCCAGGCCCGATGCACTGGACAAGGCAGGTGCCGGCGCCCGACCGCAGTACGCTCATGCGGTGGCGGAAACGTCGTACGCAAAATGCGGCGATCTGAGCCTGGCGTATCAGGTGTTCGGCGACGGGCCGGTCGAGCTTGTCTTCGTCGGGCCGATGGTCGGCCACACCGAGCTGTTCTGGGCCATGCCCGAGTTCAAGGCTTTCTTCGATCAGCTCGCCACGTTTTGTCGCGTCGTCATGTTCGACAAGGCCGGAAACGGGCTGTCGGACCCCATCCCGAAAGTTCGTTTGCTCGAAGAGCGAGCGGCCGAGATCGAAGCCGTCATGGACGCCGTCGGCTTCGCAAAGCCCGTCCTGTTCGGTATGAGCGAGGGCGGCCCACAGTCCATCGCGTTTGCGGCAAAACGACCGGAGCGAACGCGGGCGCTGATCCTCTACGGCTCGTTTGCGTCCACGGCTGGCGCCAGCTGGGACGACTTAGATCGCGGCCCGGCCGAGCTGCGGGCGCGCGTCCTTGCCGAGCTGGGTGAGTACTACACGCCGTCGACGGAGCACTTCGCCCGCGCCCTGGAAGCGGGCCGCGCTGCCCGTTCGGCGTGGGGCAGCGGTGCGACACTTAAGGCCTTTATGCCGTCGATCCGCTCGATGCGCCAGCTGGCGATGTTCGAGCGCATGATCGCCAGCCCGGGCATGATACGGGCGACAATGGAATCGAACTTGCGGATTGACGTGCGGGCGATCCTGTCGACCCTCTCCGCACCCACCCTGGTCATCCATGCCCGCGACGACGCCGCTCCGGTGCAGTTCAGCAGATACCTCGCCGACCACATCGCCGGCGCGCGGTACCTCGAGGTCGACGGCGTGGACCACGCGCCCTGGTTCACCGAGCCCGACAAGATCCTGACCGAGATCGAAGAGTTCCTCACCGGCAGCCATGCCGCACCGTCACAGTCCCATCGCGCCCTGCGCACCGTGTTGTTCACCGACATGGTCGCGTCGACACAACGCGCCGCGGCGGCGGGCGACGAGCGGTGGCGCGCGGTGTTGCACCGCTTTGGCGAGGTCACCGCCGACCTCACACAACGTTTCGGTGGCACGGTGGTCAAGAGCACCGGCGACGGGTATCTCGCCACGTTCGACGGCCCGACGCAGGCGATCCGCTGCGCCGAGGCCTTGCGCGCCGACGCCGAGACACTGGGCATCGAAATCCGCGCCGGCATGCACACCGGCGAGTGCGAACTGATCGAGGCCGACATCGGGGGGATCGCCGTACACATCGCGGCGCGGATCTGCGGCCAGGCCGAAGCCGGCGAAATCCTGGTCTCACGCACCGTGCGTGACCTGGTCGTCGGCTCGGGCACCGGCTTCATGGATCGCGGGTCGGTTGAGTTGCGTGGCGTGCCCGGCACCTGGCAACTCCTGGCGGTGGATCGCCACGGCGCGCGGGCGGGATCGGCCGAGGCAGAGCTGGCATCAATGCCGACCCCCGGCCGTCGGACCGCGATGCGCCGCTCGGATCGCGCCGTGGAGGTGATGGCCAGGCGGACACCGTGGATCCTGCGCGGGATGGCCCGACTCGCCCCGGCCGCCGACCGCAAATGAATGAGATGCGTTGAGCCGTAGCGGATTTACGCCCTCGAGTCGTGATGTGAGGTTCGGATTCAGTCGTTATCTCCGGCCTATTGCCAGTCCCCCGGCAGATCGGCCGCGTGGCCGGGGCACACATCATGAGTGGCAGCCCGCAGGACGTGCGCCGCATCCAGCGGCGGCATCTCGGTGGAAAGCACCGAGAAGGCGTACTCGCCGGGATACGACGAGTAGCCCAGATGCACCGCGCTGGCGTGATCGTCCATCAGCGCGCAAGCTTGCTGCTCATGGTTGGTGTCGGCGTGCGCGGTACCGAAGCCACACCAAGCGGCCACGCCGACCGTCGCGGCGGTCGCAACAGCCCGGATGGTGTGCCGGCCGGTGGCCTTGATTTGCTTCGCGTGTGGCAGGCGAAATGCGCTGCCTGGGTACTGGCGCGTGTGTAATTGCTTGGGAGACATATAAAGCTGTACCCAGGGTAGGGGGGATTAAACCCAAATCATTGGTCAAAGCGCATTTTTGGCGCCACGGTTGGGGTTTCGAAAGCGTCAATTAATCCACCCGTATCGGAGGCAAGAGTCGACGACAACGGCGTCCGCTAAACCACTTGCCCGACAAGATGTTTGCGTTCAGGCCGACCCGGCTCAAGTTTCCGGCTGCGGCTCGATGAATGATCATCATCCGCCGGCGGAGGGCTGCGGCGCCTTTGACGCGGTTGCCGAAATGCGCTCTCGGCTTTGCCGGCCGACCCGCCTTGTCTGCCCACTGGCGCTAGTGTCCAGACATGCCGATCGCACTGAACGCTCCGAGGTTGGTCCGCAGGTCGATTGCCTTGGCCGTGGCGGGCTTGATCGTCGCCGCCCTGTCGGCCTGCGACAAGCACAACTCGGCGCCGCCAGGTGCGAATCCCCGCCAGGTGACCGTCCTCGGCTCGGGGCAGGTCCAGGGCGTGCCCGACACTCTGACCGCCGACGCGGGCATCGAGTTCACCGCACCCGACGTCAATACCGCGATGACCCAGACTAACGATCGCCAGCAGGCGGTAATCAACGCATTGGTCGGAGCCCGGGTCGCCACCATCGGACCAATGGCCGGCTACTGCTCGTAGACTCGAGGATCCAGGGTTCCGATGTACGACAGGTCGCGGTAGCGCTCGTCGTAATCCAGCCCGTAGCCCACCACGAAGTCGTTCGGGATGTCGAAGCCCACGTAGGCGATCTCGACCTTGGCGCGCACCGCGTCGGGCTTGCGAAGCAGCGTGCATACCTGCAGCGAGCGCGGGCGCCGGCTCTTCAGGTTGCGCAGCAACCACGACAACGTCAGGCCGGAGTCGACGACGTCCTCGACGATCAGCACATCGCGGTCGTTGATATCGCGGTCCAGGTCCTTGAGGATCCGCACCACACCCGACGACGATGTCGAGGACCCGTAGGAGCTCACGGCCATGAATTCGAACTGGGTCGGCACCGGGATCGCACGGGCCAGGTCGGTGACGAAGATCACCGCACCCTTGAGCACGGTGATCAGCAGCAAATCCTGGCCGGTTTCACTGGTGATGTCGCGATAGTGGTTGCCGATCTCCTCGCCGAGTTCGGCGATGCGGGCCTGAATCTGCTCCGCGGTGAGCAGCACCGATTTGATATCCCCAGGGTACAGCTCTGCGGGCTGCGCGGGGGTGATCGGCGGCGACGTCTGGGCCACGACCACAGAGTGCCACGCCAGCCGCCGAATAACCAACGGCAGCCCCGATTTACACAGGTTCCCGCCACAATGTGAGTACGCCGTCGCGCCGCCCCGCGACCAATCGCTCAGCCCGCAGCGACGAGCCCACGGCCACCCCGCCCTGGCCGCGCCAGGCCGTGATCAGTGCGTCCACGCCGCGGATCTGCCTGTCGGTCAACCCGGTCGCTCCACCGGCCAGCAGCCAGCCGCGGATTACCCGCCGCCGCACGGGGCCGGGCAGCGCGGCAAGGGCCCCGGGCTGCAGCCCCGCGCCCGCCCGCACCTCGGGCAGCGCCTGCGCGGCGAGCGTGTCGATCACCTCGGTGTCCTCGCGCATCGCGGTCGCCGTGCGAGCCAACGCCTCGGCCACGCCGCCACCCAGCACGTCCTCCAGCAGCGGCAGCACCTCCAGGCGCAGCCGGGTCCGGGTGAAGCGGCGGTCGCTGTTGTGCGGGTCCTGCCAAGCGGTCAGACCCAGCTCCGAGCACGCGGCCTGCGTCGCGGAGCGCCGCACCCCCAACAACGGCCGACACCACGGGGGGTCATGCGGGCGCATCCCGGCGATCGAGCGCAACCCCGAGCCGCGGCCCAGCCCCAGCAGCACCGTCTCCGCCTGATCGTCGAGCGTGTGGGCCAACAGCACCGGGCCGTCGCAGGACTCACGCAAGGCGGCGTAGCGGGCGGCGCGCGCCGCCGCCTCCGGGCCGCCGTCCTTGCCGACCTGGACGCAAAGTACCTGTGCCGCAACACATCCCAGGGCAATCGCCTGCTTGCGCGCGGTTTCGGCGACGTCGGGCGAGTCGGTTTGCAGCCCGTGATCGACGATCAGCGCGGTGGTGGGCCGAAGAGGGGCCGCGACGGCGGTGAGCGCCAGCGAGTCCGGGCCGCCGGACAGCGCCACGGACCACCGCTTCTCGGCGGCGAGATAGGTGTTGGCGAACGCCTCGACAGCCGTGCGCAGCTGCCCTACAGCACCCTGTCGATCCATCGCTGGGGGTCTTCGATTTCGGCGGGCAGCGGCAACGTTTCAGGGCCCGACCAGACGGTGTTGAACCGCTGCATTCCCACCTTGCCCACCACGTGATCGACGAACGCCTTGCCGCGGGTGTACTGGCTGAGCTTCGCGTCGAGCCCGAGCAGTGCGCGCAGCAGGCGCTGCAGTGGCGGTTGCTTGCGGTGGCGACGCTCGTCGAACCGGCGCCGGATGGTGGCCACCGATGGCACCACGACCGGCCCGACGGCATCCATCACGTGGTCCGCGTGGCCCTCCAGCAGGGTGCCGAGCACCAGCAGCTGATCCAGGGCCTTGCGTTGCGGCTCGGACTGCACGGCACGCACCAGGCCGATGATCCCCGACGCGCCGCCGTCGGAGGCGACCGCCCCGGCGGCGCGACTGCGCACGAAGTCGGCGAGCCGGGCCGCCACCTGGCCGATGTCCTCACCCGCGTCCTGCGTCAGCAGCCCCAGCGCGTCGGACATGTAACCGGACAACCAGGGGTTCGCGGTGAACTGCACCCGATGCGTCACCTCGTGCAGGCACACCCACAACCGAAAATCGGACGGGTCGACCCGAAGGTGGCGCTCGACGGCGATGACGTTCGGATACACCAGCAGCAGGCTTCCCTCTTTTGTGGCCTCTAGGCCGCTGGCGAACGGGTCGTACTGGCCGAGGATCCCCGACGACACGAACGCCAGCACGGCGCCGGTCTGCGCACCGGTGATGCGGCCGGTGAGAAACCCCCGCGGCTTTTCGCCGCCGTTGGTCATCACCCGCATCGACTCGGCCGCCGCGCCGATCCACTGCGAGCGGTCGACGATGCGGGCGGCAGGCACCACACCGCCGGTGACCAGGCCCGTGACCTCGCGCACCGGCGGCTCGGCTTTGGCGGCCGCGCTCGTCAGTTCCTCGATCACCTGGCGGCGGGTGTAGTCGCTGGAAGCGGGGCCCGGGCGGGCCAGCCGCTGGCCGACCGTCGCGGCGAATCGCCAGTCGACGGCGGTGCCGAGGGTCAGGTTGGACGAGGCGGTCATGCGCACCCACAGAACCAGAGCTTGGTGGCCAGCGCGTCCATGGCGTTGCGGCCGTTCGGGCCCGCGTCGTTGGAGAGGAACGCGAACGTGAGCACCCGCCCGCTGCGGTCGGTGAGCACCCCGACCAGCGAGTTGACGGCGGTCAACGAGCCGGTCTTGGCGCGCAGCCAGCCGGCGGGACCTCGATCGGTGGCCGGGTCCAGGAACCGGTCGCCCAGCGTCCCGCTGCCGCCGGCGATCGGAAGGAGATCCAGCAACGCCCGCAGCGCGGGCTGATCGGGTCCGGCGGCCGCCTGCACCACGCCGTCCAGCGTCTTGGCCGTCAACCGGTCGTCGACCGAAAGCCCGCTGGAATCCAGCAGCGTCGCACCGGCGGTCTCGACGTGCGCGGTGCTCAACCGGTTGGTCACCGCGTCGACCGCCCCGGCGAAGCTCTGCGGCCGGTTGATCGCCGCCGCCACCTCCCGGGCGATGCATTCGGCCAGCACGTTGTCGGAGTGGTCCATCATCTCGGACAGCCGCTGGATCAGCGGCGCCGACTGCACCACGGCCAGCTGCCGCGCCCCGGACGGCGCCGAGCCGATCGTCACCGCGGCCGGATCCAGGCCTAGCCCCTTGGCCAGCTCGCGACCGGCATCCAGCGCCGGCGTCCTGGACCGCCGCGAGTTGACCGTGGTCGGCTGGATGCGGCCCGCGTCGATCATCACCGATTCGATCGGCGCGATGTCGCCGTTGTCGACGTCGGCTGGGTCCCAGCCCTGGGCCATCGTCGGTCCGCTGAACGCCGAGGTGTCCACCTGCACCGCGGTCGGGGTCATGCCGCTGCGCCGGACCTGCTCGACCAGGTCGCTGATGCGCGCCGAACCCCGGTACCAGGTGTCCACATCCGGCGCCGCCGCCGACAGCGCCGGGTCCCCGGCGCCCACCAGCACGATCGGCCCCTGGGGGTTCGGGCTGCCGGCGACCACCCGGGTGCTGATCCGGGCCTGATGGTCCAGCGTGAGCAACGCCGCGGCGGCGGTAAGGACCTTGTTGGTGGACGCCGGCACCAGGGGCAGGTCGGCGGCCACCTGCCAGACCGCTTTCCCGGTCAGGGCGTCGGTGATCCGGCCACCCAGCTTGCCCAGGTTGGGATCGGCGGCCGCCGGCGCCAGGGCGGCGGCCACCCCCCCAGGGCTGGGCGTCTCGGCGGTGGCCGGGACCGGGACCAGCCCTGGCGTGACCGTCGGCGGGCGCGGAGGCGGCACCGGGACGTGCGCGGCGCCCGCGCCGTGCCCGCCCGTGGTGAAAAACGTTGCCGCCGCCACCACCGCGGCCACGAACGCCAGCACGGCCAACCCGATGAACACCTGGGTGGATTTCCGCCAGCGAGTAGGACCCATCACTCTCCCGACTGTTTGGACCCATTCTGCCGAATCGGCCGAAACGCGCTCGACTAGGGTAATGCCCGGCGCAACTGACCTACCCAGACCCCATCCCTCGTGAAGGAGCCGGCGCGGTGCAATTCGACGTGACCATCGAGATTCCGAAAGGCCAACGCAACAAGTACGAGGTCGATCACGAGACGGGCCGGGTGCGTCTGGACCGCTACCTCTACACCTCGCTCGCCTACCCGACCGACTACGGCTTCATCGACGACACCCTGGGCGAGGACGGCGACCCGCTGGACGCGATGGTGCTGCTGCCGCAGTCGGTGTTCCCCGGCGTGATCGTAAAGGCGCGCCCGGTGGGCATGTTCCGGATGGTCGACGAGGCCGGCGGCGACGACAAGGTGTTGTGCGTCCCGGCCGGCGACCACCGCTGGGACCACATCCAGGACATCGGCGACGTGCCAGAGTTCGAGCTGGACGTGATCAAGCACTTCTTCGAGCAGTACAAGGCGCTGGAGCCGGGCAAGTTCGTCAAGACGGCCAACTGGGTGGACCGCGCCGAAGCCGAGGCGGAGGTGCAGCGTTCGGTTGAGCGGTTCAAGGCCCACGGGCACTGAAGGGCACTGAAGGGCGCTGACGTAACTCACGCTTTTGGCGTAACCGCGTCCCGCGTCGCGGTGGCATCCTGGCGATGTGACTCCGATGCTGCATTTCGCCGCCAATTTCTGGTGGCTGATCTTTCCGCTGGGCGGCTCGATCGGAGCCGGCGTGCGGGCGGTCGCGGCCGCCAACGAGCGCCGCGCCGAACGGCGGCTCGAACGCTACCGGCTGAAGCAGCAGGCCAAGATCGCTGCTGCCGAGGCGGCCGGGCGGGCGCGCGAAAACGAAAAAGGCTCGCGCCGGGAGCTCGCCAAACTCATTGCGGCGCATGACCGTACCGATGCGCGGTGGTTCGACTACGAACTCGATATCGCCAAATTGCTGGACTTCCCGATGATGACCGATATGCGCGATCCCCTGACCATCGCGTTTCACCGGGCGAAGGCGCGCGCCGACCTGCTACGTCCGGAGCGCGCCGAGGACCTCGTCGGCGACCGGACGGCGCAAGTGGAGTACCGCGACGCAGTGCACGAGTACATCAGCGCGTTCGAAATCGCCGAGGCCGAGGCGATCCGCCGCCGCCGCAGCGACTTCTCGCGGGACGACCAACAACGGCTGGCGCGCGCGCAGAACCTGCTGCACCTGGCGCAGGACGAGGCGGCCACGCATGACGAGCGACAGAACGCCTACCTACGGGCGCGGAAGGAACTCGACGGGCTCATCGTGCTGCCGGCGCCCGCCCGCGCCGCCATCGAACGGCGCATCGCCGGCCAGATCGAGGCCTAGTCCGAGGAAACGGCCCTGGCAGTGCGCCGATTGCGCAGCACGCTCCAGCCCAACGCCGCCCCGATGAAGACCACGCCAACCGATGCGGTGACCGCCTCGGGCACCTGAAAGCGCGGCTCGATGGAAAGCAACATGATCACGGCCAGCACGCCGATCGCCCAGTGCGCGCCGTGTTCTAGGTACACGTAGCGGTCCAGTGTGTCCTGTTGGACCAGGTAGATCGTGATCGAACGGACGAACATCGAGCCCACCAGCCCCAGGCCCAGCGCGATGAGGATCGGGTCCGAGGTGATCGCAAAGGCGCCGGTGACCCCGTCGAAGGAGAAGGCCGCGTCGAGCATCTCGAGATAGAGGAACAGGGTCAGACCGGCCTTGCCGACAGCCGCGCCGGCCGCCTTGCCGGCCGTCACCGCCTCGACGTCAGGCGGCCGGAACGCCCGGCTCAAACCGTTGACGACGAGGTAGGCGATCAGACCCAGCAGCCCGGCGGTCAGCACCGTCGCGCGTTCGTCGCTCGAGTGCGTCAGCTGCGTCCCGGCGAGAACTAGCGCGATGCCGGCCACCACCACGGGCACCTGACCCAGCCGTCCGATGCGCGCGAAAGGGATCTCAATCCATTTGAGCCACTTGATATCCCGGTCGTAAACGATGAAATCCAAAAACAGCATCAACAGGAAAATGCCTCCGAAGGCCGCGATCTGCGGGTGGGCGGCCGCGATCAGCTTTTCGTAGCTGGGTGACCCGTCTGGGAATTCCGGCGCGCCGTGCGGCGGCGGATTGAGCGCCAACTCGAACGCGCGCACCGGTTCCAGGCCCGCCGTCGCCCACACGATCAACAGCGGGAAGACCAGCCGCATGCCGAACACGGCGATCAAGATCCCGATCGTCAGGAACATCTGTCGCCAGAACGGGCTCATCCGCTGCAGGATCGCGGCATTGATGATCGCGTTGTCGAACGACAGCGACACCTCGAGAACGGCCAGCACCAGCAGCAGAAAGAGGGCGTTCGCGCCGCCGTGCGCGTACCCGAGGGCAAGGGCCGCGAAGGTGATTAACAGCGAAATCCCGAAGATGCGGAACGCGGCCATGGATCCTTCCCGACAGCCGCCCACAATAGCGAACCGCCTCGCCGGCGCGATCCGTCGCTGCTGGGCACTTACTATTTTCAAATTGTGGCGATGCCCGAAGTCGGAGGTACCCAGGCCTCGAGGGGGCCGGTCGCGCGTGGCAGTGTGGCCCGGGTCGGCACCGCCACCGCGCTGACCGCCCTGTGCGGGTACGCGGTGATCTATCTGGCCGCCCGTGACCTGGCGCCGCGCGGCTTTTCGGTATTCGGGGTGTTCTGGGGCGCGTTCGGCCTGGTGACCGGCGCCGCCAACGGTCTGCTGCAAGAGACCACCCGGGAGGTCCGCTCGGCGAGCTACCTCGGGGACATCGGAGCGGCCCCGGTCGGGCGCACCCATCCGCTGCGCGTCGCCGCCATGGTCGGCGTGGTCGCGGCCGTCGCGATCGCCGGCAGCTCGCCGTTGTGGAGCGGGCGGGTGTTCGTCGAGGCGCGCTGGCTGTCGGTGGCGCTGCTCAGCGTGGGGCTGGCCGGCTTCTGTCTGCACGCCACTCTGCTGGGGATGCTGGCCGGCACCGATCACTGGACCACTTACGGGGCGCTGATGGTGACCGATGCGGTCATCCGGGTGGCGCTCGCCGCGGCGACGTTCATGATCGGCTGGGGCCTGGCGGGCTTCCTGTGGGCCACCGTGACGGGCGCGACGGCGTGGCTGATCATGCTGGCCGCCTCACCCACGGCGCGCGCCGCGGCGCGGCTGCTGACGCCCGGCAGCGCCGGGACCTTCCTGCGCGGCGCCGCCCATTCGATTACCGCGGCCGGTGCCAGCGCGATCCTGGTGATGGGGTTTCCGGTCCTGCTGAAGCTGACCAGCGCCGACCTGGGTGCGGAGGGCGGCGTGATCATCCTGGCCGTGACATTGACCCGCGCGCCGCTGCTGGTGCCGCTGACCGCGATGCAGGGCAACCTCATCGCTCATTTCGTCGACGAGCGCAGCGACCGGCTGCGGGCGCTGAGCGCGCCGGCGGGGATCATCGGTGGTATCGGGGCGGTCGGGGTGCTGGCGGCGGGCGTTGTCGGGCCCTGGTTGCTGCGGGTCTTCTTCGGGCCGCAGTATCAGGCCAGCAGCGCGCTGCTCGCGTGGCTGACCGCGGCCGCCGTCGCGATCGCGATGCTGACGCTGACCGGCGCCGCCACCGTGGCCGCCGCGCTGCATCGGGCCTACGCGCTGGGGTGGGTCGGGGCGACGGTGGCTTCGGGACTGTTGCTGCTGTTGCCGCTGCCGCTGCAGACGCGCACCGTGGTCGGCCTGCTGTGCGGCCCGTTGGTGGGAATCGGCGTCCACCTGGCGGCGCTGGCGCGCGCCGGGCGCTTAACCGGCTGATCCTGGCTAACCTATGGGCTTAGATGGTTACTGAATCCCAATACTCCGGCGTCTGGATCGTCATTCCCGCCTTCAACGAGGCCGCGGTCATCGGCGAGGTGATCGCCGACGTGCGCTCGGTCTTCGACCACGTCGTCTGCGTGGACGACGGCAGCACCGACGGCACCGGTGAAATCGCCCGGCGGGCCGGGGCCCATTTGGTGCGACATCCCGTCAACCTCGGCCAGGGCGCGGCCATCCAGACCGGCGTTGAGTACGCACGCAAGCAGCCCGGGGCAGGGGTTTTCGCCACATTCGACGCCGACGGCCAGCACCGCGTCAAGGACGTGGCCGCGATGATCGACCGGCTCAGCGAGGGCGATATCGACGTCGTCATCGGCACCCGGTTCGGCACGCGGGAGGGTAGCCGGCCGCCATTTTTCAAGCGGATCGTCCTGCGGACCGCGGCGCGGCTCAGCCGCCGCGGTCGCCGACTCGGCTTGACCGACACCAACAATGGGCTGCGGGTGTTCAACAAGAAGGTCGCCGACGGGCTCGACCTCACCATGAGCGGCATGAGCCACGCCAACGAGTTCGTCTCGTTGATCGCCGAAAACCATTGGCGCGTCGCCGAACAACCGGTGGAGGTGCTGTACACCGAATACTCGAAATCGAAGGGGCAGCCCTTGCTCAACGGCGTCAACATCATCTTCGACGGGTTCCTGCGAGGGAGGATTCCGAGATGAACTGGATCCAGGTACTGCTGATCGGCTCGATCATCGCGCTGCTGTTCTACCTGCTGCGGTCCCGTCGCAGCTCGCGATCGAAGGCATGGGTCAAGGTCGGGTACGTCGTCTTCGTGCTGGCCGGCATCTATGCCGTGCTGCGGCCGGACGACACCACGGTCGTGGCCCACTGGTTCGGGGTGCGCCGCGGCACCGACCTGATGCTCTACGCGCTGATCATGGCGTTTTGCTTCACCACGCTGAGCACGTACATGCGGTTCAAGGACCTGGAATTGCGCTACGCGCGACTGGCCCGGGCCGTCGCGCTGGAGGGCGCGCAGGAACCCGAGCCGTCGTCGAACGTGTAGCTACTGCGAAAATCCGCCGGCGGCTTCTCCCCGTCAGTACACGCTCGGCGCAAGGTCAAACGGTCTGGGCGTGACGGAAGTACTCGACCGTGCGACGGACGCCCTCGTCCAGCCGAACCTGCGGGCGCCAGCCCAAAACCTGTGCGGCCAAGCCGATGTCGAGGCAGGACCGCTTCAGGTCGCCCAGGCGATCCGGATGAAACTCCGGGTCGTCGGGTCCGCCTACGGCGGAGGCCACCGCCGAATGCAGTTGGCGGTCCGAGGTTTCGATTCCGGTGCCGACGTTGAAACGCTGCCCACCGCCGGCCTCCCCGGAGGCCCTGATAAAGGCGTCCACCACGTCGTCGACGTACACGTAGTCGCGGGTCTTCCCACCGTCGCCGAACACCTTGGTGGGCTTGCCCGACAGCAGCGCCTGGGCGAAGATCGCCACCACGCCGGCCTCGCCGTGCGGGTCCTGGCGGGGGCCGTAGACGTTGGCGGGCGCGATGTGTGAGCAGTCCAGGCCGTACAGGTGGCGGAACGTGTTCAGGTAGATCTCGCCCGCCACCTTGCCCGCGGCGTACGGCGACGCCGGATCGGTGGGCACCGTCTCGGGGGTCGGGTACACCGGCGGCGTGCCATAGATGGAGCCCCCAGAGGAGGTGTGCACGATCTTGCGTACCCCGGTCAGTCGGGCCGCTTCGGCCAGGCGGATGGTGCCGACGACGTTGACCGACGCGTCGAACTCCGGGTCGGCCACCGAGTGCCGCACGTCGATCTGCGCTGCCAGGTGAAACACCACCTCCGGCCGGTGCTCGTCGAGGATGGCGTGCAGGTCGGCGGTCACGATGTCGGCCTCGACGAAGACGTGGGCCGGGTTGTCGGCCAGATGCTCGAGGTTCGTCGCGCGACCGGTGGCGAAATTGTCCAGCCCCACCACCGCGTGACCGTCGGCCAGCAGACGGTCGACTAGCGTCGAGCCGATGAATCCGGCTGCCCCGGTGACCAGTGCGCGCACCGGCCCACCATACCGGCGGCCCGCGCGGGCGAGCCGCCTACCTCGCGTGGCGCTGGTCGCCGCCGCGCTGATCGTCGTGCAGCTGGGCATACGCGCGGTACTGGCGTTCGGCGGCTACTTCTACTGGGACGACCTGATCCTCGTCGGGAAGGCCGGCACCGAGGGGCTGTTGTCGGCGCCGTATCTGTTCGACGACCATGACGGCCACGTGATGCCCGCGGCCTTCCTGGTCGCCGGGGGCATCACCCGGCTGGCCCCGCTCGTCTGGACAGGGCCGGCGATCAGCCTGCTGGTGCTGCAGGCGCTGGCCTCGCTGGCCCTGCTGCGCGCGCTGTACGTCATCCTCGGCTGGCGGTGGGCGCTGCTGATCCCGCTGACGTTCGCGCTGTTCACACCGCTGGGTGTGCCGGGCTTCGCGTGGTGGGCGGCGGCGCTGAACTCACTGCCCTTGCTGGCCGCGCTGGCGTGGGTGTGCGGCGACGCAATCCTGCTGGTCCGCACCGGCAACCCGCGCTACGCCCTGACCGGTGTGCTGGCGTACTTCGGCGGCCTGTTGTTCTTCGAGAAGGCAGCCGTCGTTCCGTTCGTCGCCTTCGCGGTGGCCGTCCTGCTGTGCCACGTGCAGGGTGACGGGTCCGCGCTGCGGACGGTGTGGCGGGCCGGTATGCGGTTGTGGATCGCGTCGCTGGCGTTGACCGTCGCCTGGGTGGCGGTGTATCTGGCCGTCGTCAACCAGCGGCGGTGGAGTTTCGACCTGTCGATGACCGGCGATCTGGTGTGGCGATCGATCACCCGTGGCATCGTGCCGGGGCTGGCCGGCGGGCCATGGCATTGGGACCGGTGGGCGCCGGCCTCGCCGTGGGCCACGCCACCGCCGCTTGTGATGGCGCTCGGCTGGCTGGTGCTGATCGGGACGGTCGCCGTGTCGCTGTTGCGCAAAGAGCGCATCGGGCCGGTGTGGCTGACAGCCGCGGGTTACGCCGTCGCCTGTCAAGTACCGATCTATCTGATGCGGTCGTCGAGGCAGACGGCCCTGGAGCTCGCTCAGACCCTGCGGTATCTGCCGGATCTCGTCGTCGTGCTGGCGTTGCTGGCGGCCGTCGCGTTCTGCGCGCCGAACCGACCCGCCACCACGCGGTGGCTGGACGCGTCGCCGAAACGCACCGTGGTGACCCTGGGTGTGGCGGTGGCTTTCGTGGCGAGCAGCCTGTACTCGACCTGGACGTTTCTCGCCAGCTGGCGGGACAACCCCGCGCAGCCCTACCTGGAGAACGCGCGCGCGAGTTTGGCAGCGGCGCACGCAGTTTCGGATGCGCCGCTGCTGGATCAGGAAGTGGACCCGCTGGTGCTGCAACGGGTGGCCGCGCCGGAGAACCTGGCCAGCCACCTGTTCGCGCTGCTGCGCGATAGACCCGAATTCAGCTCGGCCACAACGCAATTGCGCATGCTGGACAGCTCCGGCCGGCTGATCCCCGCACGGGTGACTTGGATCCGCACCATCGTGCCCGGGCCTCTGCCGCAGTGCGGCTACTTCGCCCAACCGGACAAGCCGGCGCGGCTGGTCCTCGACGGCCCGCTGCTGCCCGCCGATTGGACCGTCGAGCTGAATTACCTTGCGAACAGCGACGGTTCGATGACGTTGTCGCTATCCGAGGGACCCGAGGTCAAGGTTCCCGTGCATCCGGGGCTCAACCGGGTCTACGCACGGCTGCCCGGCGCCGGAGAAGCGATCACCGTCCGGGCCAACACCACGGCGCTGGCCTTGTGCCTCGCGTCGGGACCGGTGGGTTTCGTCGCGCCGGCCTGAGTAGGCGGCCCAGCGTCACGCTGGCGTGACGCTGCAGACCGACGGTCACGCTGGCGTGACGTTCGGAGACGAAAGTGGAGCCACCTAGGAGAATCGAACTCCTGACCTGCTCATTACGAGTGAGCCGCTCTACCGACTGAGCTAAGGTGGCGTGCCCTGCCGGGCGGCACGAGTCTACGGCAGGCCGGCCGGGTCACCCAAGTTCCTGGCCGATGGTCGCGACCATCGCGTCGACGGCGAACTTGGGTTTGACGTTGATCGCCAGCGCCTCGCGGCACTCCAGCACCGCCTCGATGCAGCGCAGCAGCCGCTCGGGTGAGGCATGGCTGGCCAGCGCCGCCGCCCGCTCGGCCATGTCGGGATGGTTCGCCCGCACGCCGCCGGCGCGCGCCGCCACCACCAGCGCGTCCCGGAAGTACGTCGCCAGGTCGATCAGCGCCCGGTCCAGGGCATCGCGCGACGCCCGCGTCTGCCGCGACTTCTGCCGTCGCTCCAGGTCCTTCATCGCGCCGACGGCGCCCCGCAGCGCACCCGCGGTGCCCTTGCCCGTCCCGCCGGCGCCCAGGGCGGTGCGCAGCTCTTCGGTCTCGGTCTCGGCGCGGTCCGCCGTCAGCACCACGGCCTCGGCCTCGGCGGCAGCCACGAGTTCCTCGGCGGCGGCGTAGGCGCGCGCCGGGGTCGCGGCGTCGCGCACGAGCCCGAGCGCCCGCTCCCGCCGCTGCCGGGCCTCGGGGTCGGTGGCCAGCCGGCGCGCCCGCCCGACGTGCCCGCCGCTGACCGACGCCGCCCAGTTCGCCGTCGCGGCGTCCAGGCCGTCGCTGTCGACGAGGACCTGCGCGATCGCCTCGGTCGGCGGGGTGACCAGCGCGACGAGCCGGCAGCGGGATCGCAGCGTGACCGCGATGTCCTCGGGATCTACCGACGGCGCGCACAGCAGGAACACCGTCGACGGCGGCGGTTCCTCGACGACCTTCAGCAGCGCGTTCGCCGCACCCTCGGTCAACCGGTCGGCGTCTTCGATCACCACGATCTGCCGGTGCCCCGTAGTGGGCCGGCGCGACGCGATCTGCACGATGGCGCGCATCTCGTCCACGCCGATGGACAGGCCTTCCGGGATCACCCGGCGCACGTCGGCGTGGGTACCGGCCATCGTCGTCGTGCACGCCCGGCAACGCCCGCACCCCGGTTCGCCAGCGGAGGTGCATTGCAGCGCGGCGGCGAAGCACAGCGCCGCCACCGAGCGGCCGGAACCCGGTGGCCCGGTGATGAGCCAGGCATGTGTCATAGTCCCGTCGCCCGCGTCGCTGTGAGCCGGATCACCGCGGGCGGCGCGCGCGGCGGCGAGCAGCCCGGCCACCACGGCCTCTTGGCCTACCAGCCGCGTAAACACCCCGGACATCACCGGCAACATTAGTGACACCGGCGGACAGATACCGATCGGCCACCGTATCGCGACAATGCCGTTACCTTCCGGCGCATTTTGGCAGGTGCCGACGACTTGCCGAGATACTTGTTGTTTTCCGCCAAGTCCGCCCTGCCCGATACGGTGGATTGGTGGCAACCGCGGCAGCACTGCCCGGGCGAATCAACGCGTTCGTCCGGTGGGTGGTGCGCACCCCGTGGCCGCTGTTCGCGCTGAGCATGCTGCAGGCCGACATCATCGGCGGCCTTTTCGTGCTGGGCTTCCTGCGCTACGGGCTGCCGCCCCAGGACCGCATCCAGCTGCAGGATCTGCCGCCGGTCAACCTGGCCATCTTCATCAGCGTGGTGATCTTCCTGTTCCTGGCCGGGATCGTGTTCAACCTCAGGCTGATGCTGCCGGTGTTTCGCTGGCAGCGCCGCGACAATCTGCTCGCCGACGACGATCCGGCCGGCACCGAACTGGCCCGCAGCCGCGCGCTGCGCATGCCGTTCTACCGGGCCCTCACCAGCGGGGTCGCGTGGTGCATCGGCGGTGTGGTGTTCATCATCGCCAGCTGGTCGGTGGCCAAGTACACCGCGCCCGTCGTCGCGGTCGCCACCGCGCTGGGCGCCGCCGCGACCGCGATCATCGGTTACCTGCAGTCCGAGCGGGTGCTGCGGCCGGTCGCCGTCGCGGCCCTGCGCAGCGGCGTGCCCGAGAACGTCAAGGCGCCCGGGGTCATCCTGCGGCAGATGCTGAGTTGGATGCTGTCCACCGCCGTGCCGCTGTTGGCGATCGTGCTGGCCGTGGTGGCCGACAAGGCCTCCCTGCTGCACGCCACGCCCGAGAAGTTGTTCAATCCCATCCTGCTGCTGGCGCTGGCGGCGCTGGGCCTCGGGCTGGTCAGCACCCTGCTGGTGGCGATGTCGATCGCCGACCCGCTGCGGCAGCTGCGCTGGGCGCTGTCCGAGGTACAGCGCGGTAACTACAACGCGCACATGCAGATCTACGACGCCAGCGAACTGGGCCTGCTGCAGGCCGGCTTCAACGACATGGTCCGTGACCTGTCCGAGCGGCAGCGCCTGCGCGACCTGTTCGGCCGTTACGTCGGTGAGGACGTGGCCCGCCGCGCCCTGGAGCGCGGCACCGAGCTGGGCGGGCAGGAGCGCGACGTCGCGGTGCTGTTCGTGGACCTGGTCGGCTCCACCCAGCTGGCCGCGACGCGTCCGCCCGCCGAGGTGGTCCACCTGCTCAACGAGTTCTTCCGCGTCGTGGTGGACACCGTCGGCAAGCACGGCGGGTTCGTCAACAAGTTCCAGGGCGACG
Source organism: Mycobacterium sp. (assembly GCF_035506235.1). GTDB lineage: Bacteria > Actinomycetota > Actinomycetes > Mycobacteriales > Mycobacteriaceae > Mycobacterium. The sequence continues at coordinate 45,442 of NZ_DATJPU010000014.1, read as the reverse complement.
CGGCGTTGGCGATCTTCGGTGCGCCGATCGAACACCCCGACGCGTCCGGCGGCGCGCTGGCCGCCGCGCGCGAGCTGCACGACGAGATCCTGCCCGTGATCGGGTCGGCGGAGTTCGGGATCGGGGTGTCGGCCGGCCGCGCCATCGCCGGCCACATCGGCGCGCAGGCCCGCTTCGAGTACACCGTCATCGGCGACCCGGTCAACGAGGCCGCCCGGCTCACCGAGCTGGCCAAGCTCGAGCCCGGGCACGTGCTCGCGTCGGCGATCGCGGTCAGCGGCGCGCTGGACGCCGAGGCGCTGTGCTGGGACGTGGGCGAGGTGGTCGAGCTGCGCGGGCGCGCGGCACCGACCCAGTTGGCCCGGCCGGTGAAACTCGCCACTCCGGAAGATGTTGCCGACGAACAGCTCTCGAGCGAGGTGCGCAGCTAAGCGCGCTTGGTGGCCTTCTTCGCGGGCGCCCTGCGTGTGGATTTCTTCGCGGGCCGCTTGGCCGGGCCCCGGGCCCGCCGGTCGGCCAGCAGTTCGGCGGCGCGCTCGTCGGTGATCGACAGCACCTCGTCGCCCTTGCGCAGGCTGGCGTTGGTCTCCCCGTCGGTGACGTACGGCCCGAACCGGCCGTCCTTGATCACCATCGGCTTGCCCGACGCAGGATCGACGCCCAACTCGCGCAGCGGCGGCGCCGAAGCGGTCTGCCTGCCGCGGCGTTTGGGCTCGGCGTAAATTTTCAGCGCCTCTTCGAGGGTGATGTCGAAAATCTGATCCTCGGTGGCCAGCGAACGAGAATCGTTGCCCCGCTTCAGGTATGGCCCGTACCGTCCGTTCTGCGCGGTGATTTCCTCACCGGACTGGGGGTCCACGCCGACCACGCGGGGCAGCGACAGCAGCTTCAGCGCGTCCTCGAGCGTCACCGTCTGCAGGTCCATGCTGCGCAGCAGCGAACCGGTCCGGGGCTTGGGCCCGGTGGGCTTCTTCCCCTTCTTCGCCGGGGCGCCGCCGTCATCCTCGTCGGGCTGCGGGGGCAGGACCTCGGTCACGTACGGCCCGTACCGGCCGTCCTTGGCGACGATCTCGTGACCGGTTTCGGGGTCGACCCCCAAGACCCGGCCCTCTTGCGGGGTGGCGAAAAGCTCTTCGGCGACCTCGAGCGTCAGCTCGTCCGGGGTCAGCGACTCGTTGAGGTTGGCCCGCTGCGGCGTGGGCTCGCCGTCGTCGTTGGTCACGATGCGTTCCAGGTAGGGGCCGTTCTTGCCCACCCGAACGTAGACGGGCCGACCCTGCGCGTCGTCAAACACTCTGATGGAGTTGACCTCTCGCGCGTCGATGCCTTCGAGGTTGACGCCGACCAGCTTCTTCAGGCCACCGGAGCGGGCCACCGAGTCGGGTACGCCGTGGTCGCCGCCGAAGTAGAAGTTGTTGAGCCAGTTGGTGCGTCGCTCGGTGCCCGACGCGATCGCGTCGAGCTCGTCTTCCATCGCCGCGGTGAAACCATAGTCGACGAGCCGGCCGAAATGCTGTTCCAGCAGCCCCGTGACGGCGAACGCGACCCACGAGGGCACCAGCGCGCTGCCCTTCTTGTAGACGTAGCCGCGGTCCTGGATGGTCTTGATGATCGACGAGTACGTCGACGGACGGCCGATGCCCAGCTCCTCGAGCGCCTTGACCAGCGAGGCCTCGGTGTAGCGCGCCGGCGGGTTGGTGGCGTGGCCGTCGGGGGTGAGCTCGAGGGCCTCCAGCCGCTGCCCCTCGCTCAGGTGCGGCAGCCGCCGCTCGGCGTCGTCGGCCTCCCCGCCGGCCAGCTCGTCCACCGTTTCCACGTAGGCCTTGAGGAAGCCGGCGAACGTGATGGTGCGCCCGCTCGCGGAGAACACGACATCGCGGCCGTTGGATGCGCCGGCGATCCGCAGGCTCAGCGTCGTGCCCCGCGCGTCGGCCATCTGCGAGGCGACCGTGCGCTGCCAGATCAGCTCGTACAACCGGAACTCGTCGCCGTCGAGCTCCCGGCGCACCGCGTCCGGGGTGGCGAACGTCTCACCGGCCGGCCGGATCGCCTCGTGCGCCTCCTGGGCGTTCTTCACCTTGCGGGTGTACTGGCGCGGCGACGGCGAGACGTACTCCGCGCCGTACAGCTGGCGCGCCTGGGTGCGCGCCGCGTTGATCGCCGACTCCGACAGTGTCGTGGAATCGGTACGCATATAAGTGATGTAGCCGTTTTCGTAGAGGCGCTGGGCGATGCTCATCGTGCGTTCGGAGGAGAACCGCAACTTGCGCCCGGCCTCCTGCTGCAGCGTCGACGTCATGAACGGCGCGTAGGGGCGCCGGGTGTAGGGCTTCTCCTCGACCGCCGCCACCGACAGCTGCGCGCCCCGCAATCCCGCCGCCAGCTCGGTCGCGCCGGCCTCGTCGAGAATCACGACCTCGTCGGCCTTTCGCAGCTGACCCAGCGAGTCGAAATCACGGCCGGTGGCGACCCGCAGGCCGTCCACATTGGTCAGCCGGGCCGTGAAGGTGGGCGGCTGGGCCTGCGGGTCCGACACGCTGGCGTCCAGCTGGGCGACGATGTCCCAGTACGAGGCGCTGCGGAAGGCCATGCGGTCGCGCTCGCGCTGCACGATGATCCGGGTCGCCACCGACTGGACCCGGCCCGCCGACAGCTTGGGCGCGACCTTTTTCCACAGCACCGGACTGACCTCGTAGCCGTACAGCCGGTCCAGGATGCGGCGGGTCTCCTGGGCGTCGACCAGGTCGATGTCCAGGTCGCGGGGGTTTTCGGCCGCCTCGAGGATCGCCGGTTCGGTGATCTCGTGGAAGACCATCCGCTTGACCGGGATGCTGGGCTTGAGAGTTTCCAGCAGGTGCCAGGCGATGGCTTCGCCCTCGCGGTCACCATCCGTGGCCAGGTAGAGCTCATCGACGTCTTTCAGCAGGCCCTTCAGCTCGCTGACGGTGCTCTTCTTCTCCGGGCTGATGATGTAGAGCGGCTCGAAGTCGTGGTCGACGTTGACGCCCAGCCGGGCCCAGGGCTCGGACTTGAACTTCGCGGGCACATCGGCGGCGGCTCGGGGCAGATCACGGATGTGGCCGCGCGATGACTCGACAATGTAGCTGGAGCCCAGGTAGCCCGCCAGCTTGCGCGCCTTGGTCGGCGACTCGACGATCACGAGCCGCCGACGGCTGCCATTTGTGCCGCTGACGCGGTCTTTTAGCTTCGGGTCAGCCAACTGCGCTTACGCTCCATCTCTTATCCCGGCCCCCCTTGCGAGACCGCCCTGCAGGAAGAATGACAGGCCAGCGTCCGAAATTCCGGTGAAATCAGATACGCCAGCGTTCCCTCGCCCAGCGGGGCATCTGACAATTTCGCACCCTCGGGTGGGGCTGCGCAAACCGGCCGCTGAAATTTTTGGCGCTGGAGTCCGGCTAGACGCGGGGCCACAGCGACAACGGCTCGTCGCCGTCCGGGGGTTCCCCCACGTTCTCTACCAGGCGCGATAGCCTTCGACGGCCGCTGATCCGAAGCGCCGGGCGACTACCGCGGGTGCCGATCAGGGTGGGCGCGATTCCGACCCGCATCAACGCCGACGCGAGCGGGGAGTGGGTGTCGGGTGCGTGGGGGTCAAGACACAGCAGATAGTGGTCGCCCTCGGGATTGCCGGCCGCCAGCGTCCACGCCCGGAGCTCCCGCGGCCCGGGCAGCCACCGCGGGGGCACCGTCTTGACCGCGCCGCGCGTCCATTCGGCGGCGAGCGACACCAGCGAAGGGGTCACCGCCGTCCGCACCAAGGGGGTGTCCTCGTCGGTTCGGCCGATCTCGGGCTCCAGACCCGCATCCCGGATCATCTCGGCCAGCGCCGAGGCCCGCCACGCCCGGTCCACGACCACTGAAAGGCGGGCAAGCCGAGCGCCCTGCGCCTGGCTTTGAGACGGGGGGCCGACCAGGACGATCTGGCCGGAGGCCGCCAGCACCCCGGAGAGATCGGCGACCGCGGGCGGCACCGACTCCGCAGTGAAGAAGGAAAGCTGGCTCACGCCACCGACAGTAGGCCAGGTCGTCCGTCTGCGCCTTCAGTTCTTCGGCGCGGCGGCTCGGGAGGCCCGGACAGGCTCGACGCAGAAAGAAAACCCCCCGGCGGGACCGCAAAGCGGGTTGCGCGGGGGGTTCTCGTGGAGAATCCGCTCGTCTCAGACGGACCGGACTCCGGTGGCCTGGGGGCCCTTAGGGCTGTGGCCGATCTCGAACTCGACCTTCTGGTTTTCTTCGAGGGTGCGGAAGCCCGAACCCTGGATCTCCGTGTAGTGGACAAAAACATCTGCGGAGCCGTCTTCGGGCGCAATGAACCCGAAACCCTTCTCCGCGTTGAACCACTTCACAGTTCCCTGTGGCATCTCTCGATCTTTCCTTTTCTTTTGGGTGCGGGGCACCGCCTTTCGGTGCCCCGGGCCGACTACGACCGCCATACCTCGCTGAGTCGCCGGAACTTCACCCGACCGATAACCTCGCAGGAACCGCGGCCGCAACGTTGTTCCTGCGAAAGTTTGACACGAACACAGAAGCTGCGACCGCAAATAGTCAACCATGTTCATGGCGTCGGCGACAGACTTGTGTCTTGGACGAATCCTTAGTCGGATGCTTGGAGGGTGTGAGGTGGCGAGTTTCGGCGCCGACCTGCTGGCCGTCGCCCTCGCCGGTACCGCGGCCGACGAGCATCCCCTGCGCCACGTCGCCGAGTTGCCCGCGCGCAGCGGCCGGCCGCACAGCTGGCCCGAGTGGGCCGAGCCCGACCTCGTTCGCGCGTTCGCGCAACGCGGCATCAGTGACCCGTGGTCACACCAGGCGGCAGCTGCGGAGCTGGCCCACGCCGGCCGTCATGTTGTGATCAGCACCGGCACGGCGTCGGGCAAGTCATTGGCCTATCAGCTTCCCGTCCTCAACGCGCTCGCCACGGATCCGCGGGCCCGGGTGCTATACCTGTCGCCGACCAAAGCGCTCGGTCACGATCAGTTGCGCGCCGCGCATGCGCTGACCGCGGCCATTCCGCGGCTGCAGGACGTCGCGCCCACCGCCTACGACGGCGACAGCCCCGCCGAGGTGCGCCGCTTCGCCCGGGAGCGCTCCCGCTGGCTGTTTTCCAACCCGGACATGATCCACTTGTCGATACTGCGCAACCACGCCCGCTGGGCCGTGCTGCTGCGTGGCCTTCGATTCGTGATCGTCGATGAATGCCATTACTACCGTGGGGTTTTCGGCTCAAACGTGGCGATGGTGTTGCGCCGCCTGCTGCGGCTGTGTGAGCGCTATTCCTCTGCGCCGACGGTGGTGTTCGCCAGCGCGACGACGGATTCGCCGGGTGCGACGGCGGCCGAACTCATCGGCCGCCCGGTCGAGGAGGTCACCGAGGACGGCTCGCCGCAGGGGGCCCGGACGGTGGCGTTGTGGGAGCCCGCGTTGCGGGCGGATCTGACCGGCGAGAACGGTGCGCCGGTGCGCCGCTCCGCCGGTGCCGAGGCGGCGCGCGTGATGGCCGACCTGATCGCCGAGGGAGCGCAGACGCTGACGTTCGTTCGGTCGCGGCGTGCCGCGGAACTGACCGCGCTGGGAACGCGGGCGCGTCTCGACGACATCGCCCCGGAGCTGTCTTCGAAGGTGGCGTCGTATCGGGCCGGCTATCTCGCCGAGGATCGCACCGCGCTGGAGCGCGCCCTGGCCGAGGGCCGGCTGCGCGGGCTGGCCACCACCAACGCGCTGGAGCTGGGCGTCGACATCGCCGGCCTCGACGCCGTGGTGCTCGCCGGGTTCCCCGGGACGGTCGCCTCGTTCTGGCAGCAGGCCGGCCGGTCAGGCCGGCGGGGTCAGGGGGCGCTGGTCGTGCTGATCGCCCGCGACGACCCGCTGGACACTTACCTGGTACACAACCCCGCGGCGCTGCTCGGCAAGCCGGTCGAGCGGGTCGTGATCGATCCCGCCAACCCCTACATCCTCGGTCCGCAGCTGCTCTGCGCGGCAACCGAGATGCCCCTCGACGAGGGCGAGGTCCGGGATTTCGGCGCGGCCGAGGTGGCTCAGGGCCTGGTCGATGACGGGCTGCTGCGGCGGCGCAACGATAAGTACTTTCCCGCGGCCGGCATCCAGCCCCATTCCGCGGTGGACATTCGGGGCTCGGCGGGCGGCCAGATCGTCATCGTCGAGGCGGACACCGGGCGCCTGCTGGGCAGCGCCGGCGTCGATCAGGCCCCGGCCTCGGTCCACCCGGGAGCGGTCTACCTGCACCAGGGCGAGACCTACGTCGTCGACTCCCTGGACACCGAGGACGGGATCGCGTTCGTCCACGCCGAGGATCCGGGCTACGCGACGTTCGCGCGCGAGCTCACCGACATCGTCGTCACCGGGACCGGTGAACGCTGCGAGTTCGGGCCCGTCAGCCTGGGTTTGGTGCCGGTCCGGGTCACTCATCGGGTCTTTGGTTACCTGCGGCGCCGGCTGTCCGGGGAGGTCATCGACTTCATCGAGCTGGACATGCCGGAGCACGTGCTGCCCACCACCGCCGCCGTGTACACCATCGTCCCGGATGCATTGCTGCGCAACGGGATCGAGGCCCCCCGCATCCCCGGCTCATTGCACGCCGCCGAGCATGCCGCCATCGGGCTGCTGCCCCTGGTGGCCAGCTGCGACCGCGGCGACATCGGCGGCCTGTCCACCGCGATCGGACCCGACGGGCTGCCCAGCGTCTTCGTCTACGACGGCTACCCGGGCGGGGCGGGCTTCGCCGAACGGGGCTTCCGCCAGGCCCGTACCTGGCTGGGCGCCACGGCCGCGGCGATCGAAGCGTGCGAATGCCGCAACGGATGCCCGTCGTGCGTGCAATCCCCCAAATGCGGCAACGGCAACAACCCACTGGACAAGGCGGGGGCGGTGACGGTGCTGCGGCTGGTGCTCGCGGAACTGGGTCACGACGCACGCTGAGACCTCGGGATGGCGACCGACCCCTCAACGGTCGACCCCCACAAATCAGCGTCGTGACAGACGCCGCTCCAACGCGCGTTTCCTCACTGCCGAAGAAATGCCAACATACCATCACCCGCGATGGTGACGTGGGCAAAAGCCATTGCTCGCCGCACCGAACCCGGCCCCCATCGACCCCGGTGTCCACCGTAAAATCAGCCGCATGGCCCACGACTGGTTGCTCGTGGAGACGCTTGGGGGCGAGCCCGCCGTAGTCGCGCAGGGACGGCAGCTCAAAAACCTCGTCCCGATCACCACCTTCCTGCGCCGCAGTCCCCATCTCGCGGCCGTCCGGACCGCGATCGCCGAGTCGGTGCAGACCGGGCAGAGCCTGACCAGCATCACCACCAAGCGCGACCGCGTCATCCGTACCGAACCCGTGGTCATGTCCGACGGTCAGATCCACGGCATCCATGTCTGGACGGGCCCCGCCGACGCCGAACCGGCCGACCGGCCGACCCCCGGCCCGCTGAAGTGGGACCTGACCCTTGGCGTGGCGACCGATACCCGGGAATCCCTGGCCAACAGCGGCAAGAACCCCGACGTCGAAGTCACCTTGGGCAGGGCTTTTGCGGAAGACCTTCCGTCGCGCCAGCTCAATCCGAACGAAACCAAGGTGCTTGCCATGGCCGTCCGGGCCAAGCCCGACCAAACAATCTGCAGCACATGGGATCTCACCGACTGGCAAGGCAAGCCAATCCGGATCGGTTTCGTCGCGCGGACGGCCTTGGAACCGGGACCGGACGGCCGGGACCACCTGATCGCCCGGGCGATGAACTGGCGCTCGGAACTCAAGGGCCCGGTCGTGTCCACGGACGATCTGGCGCAACGGATCCTGAACGGACTCGCCCAGGCCGGGGTCCACCGGGCCCTGGTCGATCTCGACGGCTGGACCCTGCTGAAATGGCTCGACGAGCCCTGCACTTTCTACGACTGGCGCGGCAGCAAGACGGACAGGCCGAAGGTCCATCCCGATGACGAACACCTAAAGTCCTCCATGACAACGGAATTCGCCGACGGCCCGACGAGTCGGGTACTGCGCATGCGGGGCCACGACGTCGATTGGGTGCCGGTGCACGTCACGGTCAACAGGGTGGAACTCGAACCGGACGCCTTCGCCGGACTCGTCTCCCTGCGATTGCCGACGGAGGAGGAACTCGCCGCCGCGGGCTTGCCAAAGGCCCCCGATGACAGGACCTAGCCGCCGCTGTCGGCCGGCCCCGCCCGCGCGGCCGCCCGCGCCGCGCCCGCAAAGGCCACGGCCACTTGGACCGTGACGACGACGTCGAGGTCGTCCACCTCGCATCGCGCGTCGTTCACTTGCATCTCACGCGCCACCACCGTCGCGCGGGCGCAGGCCGCCGCGGCCCCGGCCGGCAGCCGGGCCGCCGCGGCCAACGCAGCCAGGTCGGCCGCGGCCTGCGCCCGGTGGCGCGCCACCACCACCGAGCCGAGATAGGCGCCCGCGCCGGCGACGAACAGCAGCACCGCCACCATCGCGGCCGCGAGTACCGTCGCCGAGCCCCGATCATCCCCCGGGCTCGGCCGCCGCGACCGCCCTGGCCGCAATGTCCAAGGACGGCAAGACCTTTGAGTGGGCAATGACCGCGGCGACGACAAATTCGCCGTCACGATGCACCTCGACCCGCGCCCCCGCGGGGGCGACGCGGCGGGCGGCGTCAACCGCCGACCGTTCGTCGCCGCGCGCGGCCAGCCGCGCCGCCTCGCGGGCAGCGTCGACGCAGCGCACCTGCATCGACACCGCGGTGACTCCGGCGAGGCACAGCACCAGCACCACGACCAGCGAGGCGATCGCCAGCGCGGCCTCAACGGTGCTCGCGCCCGCACAACCGGCTAGACCTTGGTGTTGAGCGCGCGACCGATGATGTTGGTCAGCGCCGAGACGATGGAATCGCCGGTGACGACGGTGTAGAGGATTGCGCCGAACGCGGCCGCGGCTATGGTGCCGATCGCGTACTCGACCGTGGACATGCCCGACTCGTCGGTCGCCAGCACGGCCACGCGGGCCAGCAATGCGCGAAACATGTTGACCATCAATGCCTTCCTTTCGTTTCACAGCAGGCCGGACTGCAAGACATCACCGGCCAGTCCCACCACCACCGGAACGATGCCCAGGCAGACAAACGCCGGCAAGAAGCAGAGACCGAGCGGTCCGGCGATCAGAATCCCCGCTCGTTCGGCAGCCGCCGTGGCGGCGTGCGCGGCGTCGTGGCGGGATTGGTCGGCCAACTCGGCGACGCTGCTGGCCAGTGCCGAGCCGGAGGACGCCGACCGCCGGGCCAGCCGCAGCAGCGCATCGATGTGCGCGCCGGCCGCGCCGGTCGGCGGGTTCGGCGGAATCGACCATGCGACAGCGGGATCCGCGCCCAGCGCCAGCAGATCCGCGGCGCGGCGCAACACCCCGGCCAGCTGCGGCGGTGCGGATGGGGCCGTCGCCGCGGCGGCCGTCGACACCGCCATGCCCGCCTCCAGGCACACGGCCAGCACATCGAGGCTGGAGGCGACCGCCAGCGGGTCGGGACCACGTCGCGGCCTCGCCGGCACCGTCGCTCGCCGGCGATGAGCGCCCGACAAGGCCCCCGCGCGCGCCCGCACCGCCGACGGGCCCGGGCCGATCCACAACGCCACGGCCAGCAGCACCGCCGCCGTACTCATGCCTCGACCCGATCTGTGATGCGGTCCGACCACAGCAGCCCGCCGCAGGCCAGCGTCGACCCGACGACCAGCAGCCAGCCACCGGTGTGCCCGTCCAGCAGAAATTTCAATGGCCGGGCCCCGATCAGTTGACCCAGCAGCACGCCGAGCACCGGCAGGCCCGCCAGAATCGTCGCGGTGGCGCGCGCGCCGGCCATGTTCGACCTCACGCGTGCCGAAAAGCGTTGCCGCTCGGCGACATCGCGCTGAGCGGCACGCATCAGCGTGGCTATCGCCAGCCCTTGGTCGCCGGCCAGTTGCCAGCACACCGCGAGTCGATCCCACTGTGCGGGCAGGGCCGACGAGCGCGCCGCGGCGCGCAGGCCGGCGGTGACGTCGGCACCCAGCCTGGCCCGCGCCGCGACCGCGCGCAACGCCACGGCAACCGCGCCGGCGGTCTCCTCGGCCGCGACCCGGAACGCGCGCACCGGATGGGAGCCCACGCGCAACTCGCCGACCAGCAGGTCGAGTGCGGCTTCCAGCGTTCGGCCCTCTTCCGCGGCGCGCCGGATACGACGGCGCCGCCGGTACCGCAGGCTCGCGGTCGCGACCACCACCGCGACGGCGAGCACCGCTGTCGCCGGCAGCAGGACGGCGGCGGCCACGAGGACACACGCAGCGGCGCCTGCCACCCCGCTGCGGCCGGCGACAGGCCATCGGGGAACGCGCCCCGGGCTCGTCAACCGGTGCAGCGGCGACGGCGGGAGCGCCAGCAGCGCAAGGGATAACAGCAGGGCGGCAACCGCAAGACCGTTCATGCCGAGGTCCGGCTCCGCAGCAGGCGATGCAGGTCCCCCGCATCATCGGTCAGGCCCCGGTCCGCATGCCAGGCGGTGACCGCCCGGGCCTGCCCGTCAACACGGCGCAACACAGCTATCTCGCCGAGCCGCCGCCGGCCGGCCCGGTCCCGCGCGACGTGCAGCAGTACCTGGACGGCCGCGCCGAGTTGGCTGTGCAGAGCCGCCCGGCCGAGGCCGCCGAGGGCGCCCAGCGCCTCCAGCCGGGCGGGAACCTCGCCCGGACTGTTGGCGTGCAGCGTGCCCGCGCCGCCGTCGTGGCCGGTGTTCAGCGCCGCCAGCAGATCGACCACTTCGGCGCCCCTGACCTCGCCGACCACGATGCGGTCGGGCCGCATCCGCAACGCCTGCCGGACGAGTTCGCGCAGCGGCACCTCGCCGACGCCTTCGACGTTGGCGCACCGTGCGACCAGCTTGACCAGATGCGGATGCCGGGGCGCCAGCTCGGCGGCATCCTCGACGCACACGATCCGTTCGGTGGGCGCTACTGCGCCCAGCATCGCCGCCAGCAAGGTCGTCTTGCCGGCCCCGGTGCCGCCGCATACGAGGAAGGCCAGCCGAGCGGCGATGACGTCGCGGATCAGCGCGCCGGCCCGGGCGTCGATCGCGCCGGCCGCGATGAGGGCCGGCAAATCCTGCGTGGCCGGCCGCAACACGCGCAGCGACAGGCAGGTGCCGCCGGCCGCGATGGGCGGCAACACGGCATGCAGCCGCACCGCGAAACCTCCGGAGCCGATGCCCGTCAACCGGCCGTCCACCCACGGCTGCGCGTCGTCCAGGCGCCGACCGGCGGCCAACGCCAGCCGCTGCGCCAACCGCCGAACCGCGGCCTCGTCGGCGAAACGGATACTGCTGCGCCGCAACCCTTTTCCGTCATCCACCCACACCGCGTCGGGTGCGGTGACCAAGACGTCGGTGGTGCCGTCCCCGCACAACAACGGTTCGAGGATGCCGGCACCGGTGAGCTCGGTTTCCAAGACCCGAAGATTGGCGAGGACCTCCGTATCGCCGAGCATCCCGCCCGACTCGGCCCGGATCGCGGCCGCCACCACGCCGGGTCGCAGCGGGACGGATTCGGCTGCCAGCCGCTCGCGCACCCGGTCGATCAGGGAGCCGCTCACGCCGCCCAGCCGTTCCGCGCCGATCCGGCCGACGGGAGCACGGCCAACACCCGGCGCGCCGCCACCCCAAGGGGACAACGCCGTCCCAGCCGCAGGCCACCGCGCTCCAACCGCCCGGCGAGTTGCGGCTGAGCCTTGACGGACGCGAGCAGCGGCAGGCCGGCGATGTCGGCGACCTCGGCGGCCCGCAAACCCCCGGGCGACGGGCCCCGCACGACCAGCCCGAGATTGGGATTGACCTCGGCCAGCAGCGGGGCCATCGCCGCGGTCGCCGCGCACGCCCGCACGTCGCAGCGACTGACCACCACGACGAGATCGGCGGCATCCAGCGCGGCTTGCGTCGCATCGCTGAGACGGCGCGGAAGGTCGCACACGACGGCGACTCCCCCGCGGCGACCGGCGTCGACCACGGCGTCCACCGGCGCAGCGCCCAATTCGTACCCGCTGCGGGTACCGGACAGCACGCTGATGCCGCGGTGCCGCGGCAGCGCCTCCCGCACCGCCGACCAGTTGAGCCGACCGCCCTCTAACGCCAGATCGGGCCACCGCAGGCCGGGTGCGCTTTCGCCGCCCACCAGCAGATCGATGCCGCCGCCCCACGGGTCGAGGTCCACCAGGAGCGCGTCGCCGGCGGCTTGCGCTATGGCGACCGCGAGCGAAGACGCGCCGGCCCCGCCACAGCCCCCGACGACGGCGACGACCGCGCCACGCGAACCGTCATCGCGCGCCGACTCACCGGCCTCGGCAAGCTCGCGGATCAATTCGCGCTCTTGCTCGGGCAGCTTGAGCACGCGTTGGGCGCCGACGGCGACGGCCGCCGCCCAGGTCGCCGTCGCGGGGTCCTCGAGGGTCACGACGCTGACGTGCGTGCGCCGCGGCAGCGCCGCCTGCCCGCATCGATCCGCTGCGGCCTCGTCCAGCACCACCGCCGCGGCCGCAGACCACGCCTTCCGGCTCACCGTCGAGGCGCCGCCATGAACCACCCGACCACCGACCGCCGCGGCCACCCGGTCCGTCTCGTCGCGCAATTCCGGGTCGGTCAACATCGCCAACACGGCCGCGGATCCCGCCACTTTCGTGCCCGTGGTGCTGGTCATCCACCCACCCTGCGGGGCCGTGACCTTGGCACACCAGTCCCAAAGCCGGTTTTGTGGATAGAGACGCGAGTGTGTACAAACGCCGCGCCACCGGGCACGTCCGCGGCGCCAAGGCGCCCTTCCCGCAACGCGCGGCAGCCGGCGGGACGACGCCCAACCGGAGGAGAAAATTACCCTAGAAAAGGGACGACCCCCGCCAGGGGGGGAGGAGGCGAGGGTCGTCGTGTATCAGCCCCGGGGGGTCGGGCTGATGCACCCTCGGCTCAGGCCGAGTAATGCTTACTATACACATGACAGTCCGCACTAACGCAAGTAGTTGTTCGTGCGAAAGGTGCGTTGAGCCGCAAAAATACCGACGGTATGTTCTTGCGGCGGCTATGAGCGGCCGTTTTCGGCCCAACGCCGCGGCGCCCCCGGACGACCGACCTATGCTGGTTCGGTGACCGTTTCCGACTCGGCCGCGCGGCAGCAAACCTCACCGGAAACAGCTGCGACTACCGGTCCCCGCGCCCGTACTGCCGCCTTCTTCGACCTGGACAAGACCATCATCGCCAAGTCCAGCACGCTGGCTTTCAGCAAACCCTTCTTCAACCAGGGACTGCTCAACCGCCGCGCCGTGCTCAAGTCCAGCTACGCCCAGTTCATCTATCTGCTCTCCGGCGCTGATCATGACCAGATGGACCGGATGCGCATCCACATGACGAACATGGTCGCCGGTTGGGACGTCGAACAGGTCAAGTCGATCGTCAACGAAACCCTGCACGACATCGTGACCCCGCTGGTGTTCGCCGAAGCCGCGGACCTCATCGCCGCCCACAAGCTGTGCGGCCGCGACGTCGTCGTGGTCTCGGCGTCCGGGGAGGAGATCGTGGCCCCCATCGCCCGGGCGCTCGGCGCCACGCACGCGATGGCGACCCGGATGGTCGTCGACGACGGCAAGTACACCGGCGAGATCGCGTTCTACTGCTACGGCGACGGCAAGGTGCAAGCGATCCGGGAGCTGGCCGCGCGGGAGAGCTATCCGCTCGAGCACTGCTACGCCTACTCCGACTCGATCACCGATCTGCCCATGCTCGAGGCCGTCGGCCACCCCAGCGTGGTCAACCCGGACCGCGGTTTGCGAAAGGAAGCCGTCGAGCGCGGCTGGCCAGTGTTGATGTTTTCCCGTCCGGTATCGCTGCGCGACCGGATTCCGGCACCGTCGGGCGCCGCGATCGCGACCACCGCCGCGGTCGGCGTCACCGCACTCGCCGCCGGCGCGGTCACCTACTCGCTGCTGCGCCGCTACGCCTTTTAGGCACGGCAGCAAACATGCCATTCGCGCAATACATTTTTGTTTCGCAATTAGGCCTTGATGTGGTTGGGGTCTAGTAGTACAAAGGAACCACGGAAGCCCGGTGAGGCCTAGGTCGATCCGGAAGAGAAGGATCGTTCTCCCGAATCGGGCGCCCAGCATGGAACCCGGCACCCACGCGGAGTCATAGCCGCGATAATGGCAGAAGTGTTGCGGGCCTGCGTAATTGCGAAAAGCGGAAGGTGTCGACGGCCCTTTGGGTGGGGCTGCAACCGGAAGCGTCGCAAGATCGCCGAGGCCAACCCGCGCAGCCCAGAGATGCACGCTTGGTAACCGAGTTCCGTGCTAGCGGGCGGCGGACCGAATATTTCGGGACGTCGCCCGCTTTTACATTTGCGAAACGCATTCTTTGGTGCCGGTTCGAAGCCCTCGGCTACCGTCTCGGCAGCGACTCGGCGATCGACAAAGCCTCCTGCGCACCGGCCTGCAGCGCCCGGCAACACAGCACCAACCAGGCGCCCACCCCGTCCGGTGTGCCGTCGGTGAATCCCCGCGCCGCATCGCGATAATCGGCGGGCCGCCGCATCCAATTCACCTCGGGCACGCCCAATCCGTGTGGGTCCAGCCCGCTGGCGATCGTCACCAGCCGCGACACCGCGCGGGCCACCACGCCGTCCGCACTGCCAAATGGCTTGAGCGTCAGCAGTTCCCCATGTGCGACCGCCGCCACCACTGGCGCCGGAGCGCGGGTGCGGCCGGCCACCAGCTCCGCCAGCAGCTCCAGCCGCGGCCCCACCTCGGCGTCGGCCCGCGGGCGGCCGAGACGGTCGTCTTCCGCCAGCTCTGCCGCGGCGAGCATGTGCAGACGGGCCAGCGCCTGCAACGGTGCCCGCCGCCATATTCCGATCAGGGGCCCTTCCCCACCCTCCAGCGCCTGGGCCACGCGCAGCGCCCCGCCGAACACCGGGTCGCTGACTCCCCTGTTTGGTAAGGCGGCCTCCGCCAGGTCGTCCAGCCGCACGGGACCGCCGTCGAGCACCGACGAAGCGCGCGCAGCCCGCAGCGCCGCTTCGGCGGCGGTCACCGGCCACCGCCGCAGGTTGGCCGGATGGCGGTGGACGCGACCCAGCGCGTCGCGGGCCCGGTCGCTGGCCTCCGCGACGCCGGGCAGCTCCATCAGCGGGGCCAGCGGATCAGCCGTCACAGCTTGCCAACCTATCGGGCGGCGCCACCGCCCTCAGGACGGCCTCAGAATGGCCTCGGTATGGCCTCCAGCAACCGGCGGGTGTACTCGTGGCCGGGCCGGGTGAACAGCTCCTCGGCGGGCGCCTGCTCCACCACCCGGCCGGCGCGCATCACCAGGACGTCGTCGGCGATCTGCCGGATCACCGCCAGGTCATGGCTGATGAACAGGTAGGTCAGCCCCAGTTCGGCCTGCAACTCGGCCAGCAGGTCCAGTATCTGCGCCTGCACCAGCACGTCGAGCGCGGACACCGGCTCATCTAGCACCAGGACCTCGGGCCGCAGCGCCAGCGCCCGAGCGATCGCGACCCGTTGCCGTTGGCCGCCCGAAAGTTCGCGCGGCAGCCGCCCCAACAGCGAGGACGGCAGCGCCACGTGGTCAACGAGCTCGCGCACCGCGCGCTCGCGCTGGTCGCGATCGCCCACCCGATGGATCCGCAACGGCTCCTCGATGGCACGAAAAACCGAATACATGGGATCCAAACTGCTGTAGGGGTTCTGGAACACCGGCTGCACGCGCCGGCGAAACGCCAACGCCGTCTCGCGGTCCAGCCTGTCGTTGATGTCGGTGCCATCGAAAACCACAGTGCCCGAGGTGGGCGACAGCAGGCCCAGCACCATCCGCGCCAGCGTCGATTTCCCCGACCCCGACTCTCCCGCGATCGCCAGCGTGCTCGCCCGGCGCAGCCGAAACGACACGGCATCGACCGCGCGGAACTGTCCACGCCGCCGAGGCGCCCCGCGCGACTCACGGTAGGTCTTGGTCAGCTCGGAGGCGACGAGAATGTCGTCGGGGGGCGGCTTCGGGGTGTGCGGCCGGGGCCGGGACGGACTCGGTGTCAGCGACGGGGCGGCGGCCACGAGCCGTCGGGTGTATTCGTGTTGCGGCTCACGGAGAATAGACTGCGCCGCACCGGATTCCACCACCAGCCCGCGGTGGACGACGAACACGGACTCGGCCCGTTCGGCGGCCAATGCCAGGTCGTGGGTGATCAGCAGCAGCGCGGTTCCGCGTTCGGCGGTGAGCCGCTGCAGATGGTCCAGCACCTGCCGTTGCACGGTGACGTCGAGCGCCGAGGTCGGCTCGTCGGCGATGAGCAGCTTCGGCCGTCCGGCCAAGCCGATGGCGATCAGCGCGCGTTGGCACATGCCGCCGGAAAGCTGATGGGGGTACCGGGCGGCCTGCTGGACCGGGTCCGGCATGCCCGCCTCGGCGAGGAGTTCGAGAGCGCGTTGCCGCGCCTCACGGCCATCCGCGTTGGCCCGCAACGCTTCCCGGATCTGAAAGCCCACCTTCCACACCGGGTTGAGGTTGGTCATCGGATCTTGCGGCACGTAGCCTATGGCGCGGCCCCTGATCGATCGCAGCAACCGGCGGTCGGCGGCGGTGATGTCATGCCCGTCGAAAACGATGCGCCCGGCGGCGATTCGCCCCCCGGGCGGCAGCAACCCGAGAATCGCGGCGGCCGTCGTGGATTTCCCCGATCCGGATTCGCCGACGACCGCGACGGTCTGACCGTGCCGCACCGTCAGATCCACGCCGCACACCACGGCATCGTCGCCGAACCCGACCTCCAGGCCCTCGACCGACAGCAGCGGCTCGTCCGAGGTGTTCATGCACGCCGTGCCCGCGAGCCGGGATCCAGGGCGTCACGCAGCGCGTCGCCCATCATCATGAAGGCGAGCACCGTAATCGCGAGCGCGCCGGCGGGATAGAACAGGATGGGCGAGCCCGACCGCAGCCGGCTCTGCGCCAGGTTGATATCGCCACCCCAGGACACCACCGACGCCGGTAGGCCGACGCCGAGGTAGGACAGCGATGCCTCGGTGACGATGAACACGCCGAAGGCCAGTGTGCACACCGCGAATACCGGGCCCAGGGCGTTGGGCAGCACATGCCGGAAAAGGGTCTGGAAGTTGCTCAGCCCCAACGCTTTCGCGGCAAGCACATGGTCGCCGGCCCGCACCTCGAGGACCGCGCCGCGGGCGACCCTGGCCACCTGTGGCCAGCCGAACAGGGCCAGGATGGCGACCACGGTCCACACCCGGCGGTGGTGCATGACGCCCATGATGACGATGGCGGCCAGCAGCAGCGGCAGGCCGAAGAACACGTCGGTGATGCGCGAGGCGACGGCGTCGATCCACCCCCCGTAGAAGCCGGCCAGCGAGCCGAGCGCGCCGCCGACGACGAACACGAGCAGGGTGGCCCCGAGCCCAACGGTGACCGAGGCCCGCGCCCCATAAACGGTGCGCGCGTAGATGTCGTGGCCCTGCAGGTCGGTGCCGAACCAGTGCGCGGCCGACGGGGGCAGCAGGCTCTGGCTCGGGTCGGCGTAACCGGGATCGATTCCGGTGAACAACACCGGGAACAACGCGACGACAACGATCAGCGCGATCAACGCGGCGGCGATGATGAACTTCGGACGCCGCCGCAGCGTACGCCAGGTGTCGCGCCAGAAGCCGTGGCGATCGGTGTTGCGCTCAGCCATAGCGGATCCGGGGATCGAGGGCGGCGTACAGCAGGTCCACCGCCAGGTTGGTGATCAGGTAGACGACCACCAACACCGTCACTATCGAGACCACCGTCGGCGCCTCCTGCCTCATGACGGCCTGATACAAGACGCCGCCGACGCCGTGGATGTTGAAGATGCCTTCGGTCACGATGGCCCCGCCCATCAGCGACCCGAGATCGGCGCCGAGGAACGTGACCACGGGGATCAGCGAGTTGCGCAGGATGTGCACCGTCACGACCCGTCGCCGCGACAGCCCCTTGGCGGTGGCGGTGCGGACATGGTCGGCGTGCGCGTTGGCGGCCACCGCCGACCGGGTCAACCGCACCACGTACGCGAACGACACCGCGCCCAAGACGATCCCGGGCAGCAGCAGCCGCGCGAAGGTCGCCCGCTCGCCGACGGTGACGGGCGCGATCCCGAGCCGCACACCAAACACGAATTGCGCCAGAAAGCCCAGGACGAAGATCGGGATCGCGATGATGACGAGGCCGGCGATCAGCACCGTGGAATCGAAGATTCCGCCCTCGCGCAGGCCCGACACCACGCCGAAGCCGATGCCGAACGCCGTTTCCACCGCCACCGCGATTAGGGCTAGCCGCAGCGTTACCGGAAAGGCATGGGCCAGAACGGCACTGACCGGCAGCCCGGAATAGGAGCGCCCCAAGTCGCCGTGCAGGATGCCGCCCAGGTAGCGCAGGTACTGCACGACGAAGGGATCGTCGAGGTGGTAGCGGGCACGCAGTGCGGCGGCCACCGCGGGAGTCAGCGGCCGGTCCCCGGCCATCGCCGCCACCGGATCGCCGGGCAACAGGAAGACCATGCCGTAGATCAGCAGCGTGGCGCCGAGAAAGACCGGCACCATGATGACGATCCGCCGCGCGATGTACCAGCCCATCTCAAGCTTTCACGATGTTCTCGTAGTCGGGCAGACCGTTCCAGGTGACGTGTACGTCCTTGACCTCCGCCGACCACCCGACCACCCCGATGTTGTCCCACAGCGGGACAACGGGCATGTCGTGGAACAGGATTCGCTGCGCGGCATTGGCCAAAGCATCCGACTGGTCAATACTCGGCGCGGCCTCGGCGGCCGCCAGCGCCGCGTCGAATTCGGGATTGGCGTAACCGACGTCGTTGGACCCCGCGTCGGTGGCGAAAAGGGGGGCGAGGAACTCGATCATCGACGGGTAGTCCCCCTGCCACGCGGCGCGAAACGCGGTCCCGATGGTGTGGTTGGTGATCTGAGTGCGAAACCCGGCGAAGGTCGGCTGCGGCGCGCCGACGGCGTCGATGCCCAGCACGTTCTTGATGCTGTTGGCCAGCGCGTCCACCCATTCCTGGTTTCCGGCGTCGGCGTTGTAGGCGATGGCATACTGGCCGCCCCACGCCGAGATCGCGTTGGCCTGCGCCCAGAGTTGCCGCGCGCGATCGGGATCGAAGTTCAGCACGTTGTTGCCCGGCAGGTTCGGGTCGAAGCCCGGCAACGACCGGGCGGTGAAATCGCGCGACGGGGTGCGGGTGCCCATGAAGATCCGCCGGCAGATCTGCTCGCGGTTGACCGCGGCCGACAGCGCGAGCCGGCGCAGGCGGCCTTCCTCGCCGCCGAAATGCTGCAGCCGCAGCGGGGTGTCGAGGCTGTGCTTGACCGCCACGGGCCCGCTGGTCACGTTGTCACCCAGGTCGCGCTTGTAGACCGGCAGCGCGCTCGGCGGAATCGTGTCCAGCACATCGAGATTGCCCGACAACAGGTCGGCGTAGGCGGTGTCGAGGTTGGCGTAGAACTCGAACCGCAATCCTTTATTGTGCGGCATCCGGTTGCCGTGGTAGCCGGGGTTGGGCCGCAGGTCGATCTTGACGTTGTGCTCCCAGGCCGGCCCGTCGGGGCCGTCGGCGAGCCGGTACGGGCCGTCGCCGAAAGGGTTGCGGCCAAACGCGGCCATGTCGCGGAACGCGGCGTCCGGCAGCGGATAGAACGCGCTGTGGCCCAGCCGCAACACGAAGTCGATGGTCGGCGCCTTGAGTCGCACGGTGAACTCGAGATCGTTGACCACCCGCAGCCCGGACATGGTGGTCCGTCCGTTTTTGGGGGCCGCTGCGGCCGCCTCGTCGAACCCGTCGATCGGGCTGAAAAAGCTTTGCTGCAGCTGGGCATTGGTGCTCAGGGCGCCGTAGTTCCACGCGTCGACGAACGAGCGGGCCGTCACCGGCGAGCCGTCGGTGAACTTCCAGCCGGCTTTGAGGACCACACGGTAGTTGACGTTGTCGGTGGTCTCGATCGACTGGGCCACCTCGTTCGCCGGGTGTCCGGCGGCGTCATAGGACACCAGGCCGGCGAACAGCCGGTCGATGATCCGCCCGCCGTTGCTGTCGTTGGTGCTGGTGGGGACCAGCGGGTAGGGCGGCTCCCCGCCGTTGACCAGCACGAGATCGGGGCTCAGGACGCCGCCGCCGCAGCCGGCCAGGGACCCGGCCGCCAGCATCCCGGTGAGGACGGCCAGCGCGGCCCGCATCCGACGCATGACAGCGACCCTAGTGACGGTCGCAAGCGCGGCGCTGGGGGCACCTCCCGCTTGCGGGGGACCGGGCGCGGCGGGCCGTCATCAGCGACCCAGTGACGGTCGCAAGCGCGGCGCTGGGGGCACCTCCCGCTTGCGGGGGACCGGGCGCGGCGGGCCGTCATCAGCGGCCCTGGGGCTTGCAGCCGCGAGGGCCCGACCGGGGCGCGGCTCTCAAGCGACGATGAAGAGCCGCAATTGGGTCGCCGTGACTAGGATGGCGCTGTGACGTTGTACGAAATCGTTGTTCAGGTTGGGTATCTGGCGGCGATGTTCGGCATTTCCGCGATCGGATTGGCCTGTCTGATCATCGGATTACGCGCACGCAATCGAGCGGTCACCGCCGTTGCCGGCCTTTCCGTTGATGCCGGCTACCCGTACCCGCCCACAACGCCAGTGACGTACCCGCCGCAGCGCCGACAGGGAAAGTGGGGTACCACGCTAATCGTCATCGGTGTCGCACTGCTGACCTTGGGTGCGCTGGGAATTGCCGGGGGTCTGTTGCGACCAATCTACCGCAGCCCGTTCGACACGAACAAGTCCATGCAGTTCGGCCAGTGCGTCGACCAAAACTCTTTTCTCGCAACGCGTTTCATTTCAGAGCCGGAAAACGATTGCGCCAACGCCGCGAATACCTATGAACTCGCCTTCAGAGGCGGTCCCTCGGCGACCTGCCCGGACGGCAAACGCGATCACTCCGTTTACAACCGGTACACCGATGACGCCACGATCCTGTGCTTTGCGCTCAACCTCAAGCAGGGCCAGTGCTACCAGCTGGCCGATGGTGCCGGGAACTTGACGATGCGGCCCGGCGACTGCGACGAGTCCCAGCCGTTGCGGACCAGAGTCGTGCGGCGCATCGACGGCAGCACGGACACAACGGCTTGCCCGCCCGGGGACAAGACCATTGCTTACCCCTCCCCGCCGCGGGTCTACTGCCTGGCGCCGGCCGATTCCTGACCAGCGCGCCATCAGCCCGCGGTGACGGGGTGGACCTCCAGCCGGCAGGCGTCGATGGTGGCCGTCACGGTGAACACCTGAATGATGTCGGGCGGGCTGACGGCCAGGTCGGTATAGGTGGGGCAGGCGTTGCCCTCGGCGTCGAAGCCCGGGCCCTCCACCCCCTCCACCCCCTCGACAACGGCTTGCCCTGAAGTCGACAGCGACAGGATGACGCTCGGCGGCACGTCGACTCCGGCGGGCAGGCCACCCATGTACCCACGCGGCGTGGGCTGGGCGTGGATCGCCGGGCCGCCGGTGCCGGAGTCGACGCCCGGGTAACCGGTGAGTGTGCACGGGTCCGCGCCGCCGGCAAGGGTGAACATCAGCGTCAGCCCGCGATGGCCCGCGGCGCCCTGCGTCGGAGATGCGCTGACGGCGACCTGTTCCGACCAGCATGGCGCCGGCTGGTCGACGCTGTCGGCCGGTTCGGCCCATGCCGGCGGCCCCACCAGGGCGGTGGCCGCGTAACTCGTTGCGGCCACGGCGAAGCTGGGGACTGATCGGCGAAGGCGCCGCGCCTGCGGTCCCGGCACACCGGTGATTATCCGCCCTCCGGGCGCATTTGAACCGGGATTGGGCAGCGGCTTTTCACCTCAAAGGTTTAGGCTCACTGACGGTTGACGTGCCTCGACATTAGGAGGAAACCAGTGACCGCCACCCACACCGAGGGCTCGTCTCATCCGGCTTCGTATCCCCCGCCGGCCGAGTTCGCCGCGCAAGCCAACGCCGGTGAGGACTTGTACCGCGAGGCCGAGCTGGATCGGCTGGCGTTCTGGGCCAAACAGGCCCACCGGCTCTCGTGGTCGACGCCGTTCACCGAGATCCTCGACTGGTCGGAAGCGCCGTTCGCCAAGTGGTTCGCCGACGGCAAGCTCAACGTCGCCTACAACTGCGTGGACCGCCACGTGGAGGCCGGGCTGGGGGATCGGGTGGCGATCCACTGGGAGGGCGAACCCGGCGACAGCCGCAGCCTGACCTATTCCGATCTGCAGACCGAGGTGTGCAAGGCGGCCAACGCGCTGACCGACCTCGGTCTGGTCGCCGGCGACCGGGTCGCCATCTACATGCCGTTGATTCCGGAGGCCGTGATATCGATGCTCGCCTGCGCACGCTTGGGCGTCATGCACAGCGTCGTGTTCGCCGGTTTCACCGCCAAGGCGCTGCGCGCCCGAATCGCCGACGCCGAGGCCAAGCTGCTGATCACCAGCGACGGGCAGTTCCGCCGCGGCAAGCCGGCGCCGCTGAAGGACGCCGCAGACGAGGCGGTTTCGCCCGGCCCAGACGGTCCCAGCACCGTCGAGCGCGTTCTGGTGGTGCGGCGCACGGGAATTGACGTGTCCTGGAACGACGACCGCGACCTGTGGTGGCACGACGTCGTCGACGCCGCATCGCCCGAGCACACCGCGGAGCCGTTCGGGGCCGAGCAGCCGTTGTTCCTGCTGTACACCTCGGGCACCACCGGCAAGCCGAAGGGGATCGTCCACACCAGCGGCGGCTATCTGACCCAGTGCTCCTACACGCACTACTACGTCTTCGACATCAAACCCGAAAGCGACGTCTTTTGGTGCACCGCCGACATCGGCTGGGTTACCGGACACACCTACGGTGTCTACGGTCCGCTGTCCAATGGCGTCACCGAGGTCCTGTACGAGGGCACGCCCGACTCGCCCACCCAGCACCGGCATTTCGAGATCATCGAAAAGTACGGCGTGACAATCTATTACACCGCGCCCACGCTCATCCGCACCTTCATGAAGTGGGGCCGCGATATCCCCGATGCGCACGACCTGTCCAGCCTGCGGCTGCTGGGGACGGTCGGCGAACCGATAAATCCCGAGGCGTGGCGCTGGTACCGCAAGGTGATCGGGGCCGAGCGCCTCCCGATCGTCGACACCTGGTGGCAGACCGAGACGGGCGCCGCCATGATCAGCCCGCTGCCCGGAGTCGCCGCGGCCAAACCCGGTTCGGCGATGAGGCCGTTGCCGGGCATCTCGGCCAAGATCGTCGACGACCACGGCGACCAGATCCCGCCGGGCAATGCCAACGGCGAGCACGCCACCGGCTACCTCGTCCTGGATCAGCCGTGGCCGTCCATGCTTCGCGGCATCTGGGGCGATCCCGAACGCTACGTCGAGACCTACTGGTCCAGGTTCGCCGAGCAGGGCTGGTACTTCGCCGGCGACAGCGCCTATTACGACTCCGACGGCAACATCTGGGTGGTCGGCCGCATCGACGACGTGATGAACGTGTCGGGGCATCGGCTCTCGACCGCCGAGGTGGAGTCGGCGCTGGTCGGCCACGTCGCGGTGGCCGAGGCCGCTGTGGTCGGTATGACGGACGAGACCACCGGCCAGGCGATCTGCGCGTTCGTCGTCTTGTGTGCCGACTTCGAGGTGCACGACGGGATCGTCGACGAGTTGCGCATCGAGGTGGCCCGGGAGATCTCGCCCATCGCCAAGCCCCGCGAGGTCCACGTGGTGCCCGAGCTGCCCAAGACCCGCAGCGGCAAGATCATGCGCAGGCTGCTGCGCGACGTCGCCGAGAACCGGGAGTTGGGTGACACCTCGACACTGCTGGATCCCGGCGTGTTCGACGCGATCAAGGCCGGGAAATAGTTCAGCGCGGTCAGGCCGGCAGCGGCACGAAGCCCGCGCCGGGCCGGTGCTTGGCGTTGATGTCGGCGAGGTCGGCGTTGATCGACATCACCACCGCCGGGGTGTGCAGCGGGATGTATTTGATGATGCACGTCGGCAGGTTGTCGCTGAACGCTCCGTGAATCATGCCGACGAGCAAATTGTTGACGGTCACCGGCGCCCCGGAGTCGCCCGGCTGGCCACACACCTGCATGACGATGGTGCCCGGGTCCTGGCCAGGCCCCCAGGTGACACCGCACGAATTGCCGGTCGTGCGGCCCTGTTTGCAGGCGATCTGGCCAAAGGCCGGATCCGGACCGATGCCGCTGATCACAAAACCGTTGTAGTTGGCCACCGGCGCCACCTTGGCCGGATCGAATTTGATGACCGCGTAGTCGAGGATGTCGTTGCCCGCGACCATGATGCCCAGCGGGCCCCTGTTCTGCGCGGCCTCGGCGGCGACCTGCGCGCCGGGACCGCCGCAGTGCGCGGAGGTGAAGCCGATCATGTCGCCGGCGGTATCGGTGCCGATCGTCGTCAGGGTGCACATCGTGTCGCCGTTGATGACGATGCCGGCCCCACCACCCATCGGGACCCTGTCGTCGGCGGCCGCGTGCGCGGGCACACCGATGAGTACCACCAGCGCGGCCACCATCGCCGCCTGGTAGCAACGGTAGGCCGTCTGCAAAGCAACACTCCCATCGAGCGGTCGGCATCCCCAGTGGCCTGGTCAGTCTAGTCCGCTATGGTGTCAGGTTCGCCGGGGTCGATGTGGCGGCTACGCTGCTTACCTATTCCTTTCCCGCTCAAGGGGATCCATCACCTTACCCCCTCGTCGTCGGCTTCGCTGCCCGGACGCCGGGCCCCGAGCCCCGGCCGGGATCGGCACCGTCCCTCGGCCGGCCTTCAGCTGCCCTCGTGTGGCATGCCACCGCATGGCAACATAAACCGCGACGAGAACACCGAGAGGACGGTCTGTGAGCAAAGTCGATCGCAACAACGGTGTGCCCAGCACACTGACCACGATTCCGTTGGCCGACCCGCACGCCCGGCCCGCCGAGCCGTCGATCGGTGACCTGATCAAAGACGCCACAGCCCAGGTGTCCACCCTGGTGCGCGCCGAGGTGGAACTGGCCCGCTCGGAGATCACCCGGGACGTCAAAAAGGGCCTGACCGGCAGCGTCTATTTCATCGCCGCGCTGGTGGTGCTGTTTTACTCAACGTTCTTCTTCTTTTTCTTCGTCGCCGAGCTGCTCGACACCTGGCTGTGGCGCTGGCTGTCGTACCTGATCGTGTTCGGGATCATGGTGATGGTCGGCGCCGTGCTGGGGCTGCTGGGCTTTCTGAAGGTCCGCCGCATCCAGGGACCGCGGGAGACGATCGAATCGGTCAGGGAGACGCGCACCGCCCTCACGCCCGGCCACGACAAGGCCGCCGCGCCCAAGGAACTCCCCGAGTCCTCCGGCGGGAGGCACGAAAAACCCGCGGATCCCTCGGGCTGGTAGATGCCGGCACCAGATCCGTCGGTCACCCGCATCGACGGGCCGTGGCGCCACTTGGACGTGCACGCCAACGGCATCCGCTTCCACGTCGTCGAAGCCCTGCCGGACGGACGGGATCCGGCGGTTCCGGCCTCGGAGCCGGCAACGGCGCGGCCGCTGGTGATGCTGCTGCACGGTTTCGGATCGTTCTGGTGGTCCTGGCGCCATCAGCTGCGCGGGCTGAGCGGCGCGCGAGTGGTCGCGGTCGACCTGCGCGGCTACGGCGGCAGCGACAAGCCACCCCGGGGCTATGACGGCTGGACGCTCGCCGGCGACACGGCCGGGCTCATCCGCGCGCTCGGGCACTCGTCGGCGACGCTGGTCGGCCACGCCGACGGCGGGCTGGCCTGCTGGGCGACCGCGCTGCTGCATTCGCGGCTGGTGCGCGCCATCGCGCTGATCAGCTCGCCACACCCGGCGGCGCTGCGCCGATCCACGCTGACGCGCCGCGATCAAAGTTACGCGCTGCTGCCGACGTTGCTGCAATACCAGTTGCCCATCTGGCCGGAGCGCCTGCTGACCCGGGGCAACGCGGCGGAGATCGAGCGCCTCGTCCGGAGGCGCAGCTGCGCCAAATGGGTTGCCTCCGAGGACTTTTCACAGACAACCGATTACCTGCGGACCGCGATCCAGATTCCCGGGGCGGCACACTGCGCGCTGGAGTACCAGCGCTGGGCGGTGCGAAGCCAGCTACGCGGCGAGGGCCGGCGATTCATGCGGTCGATGTCCCAACAGCTCGGCACGCCATTGCTGCACCTGCGCGGTGACGCCGACCCCTACGTGCTTGCCGACCCGGTCGACCACACCCAACGCTACGCGCCGCAGGGCCGCTACCTATCCATCGACGGCGCAGGGCATTTCAGCCACGAGGAGGCGCCGGAGGAGATCAACAGGCACCTGATGAAGTTCCTCGAGCAGGTGCACGGGCCGCGAGCGAGGTAAGCGCGCGGGGCGCGGGCGCAGCCGAGCGACAATCGGGCGCGGCATCAGCTGACGCAGGCCCCGGTCGCCACCCGTTGAGTGTCACCGATCTTGGAAAGCTGGGAGGCCACCTCGTCGGCCGTCAACACGAACCCCGTGTCGGGGTCGTCGACGGCCGCGCCGAACACCACGCCGAGCACGTTACCGTTCAGGTCGATCAACGGACCACCCGAATTACCTTGCTCCACGTTGGCTCTGATGGTGTACACGTCGCGGGTGACCGGCGCCGGATCGCGGTAGATGTCGGGGCCGCTGAGCCTGATCGCCTCGCGAATCCTGGCCGGTGTCGCGGTGAAATTGCCGCCACCCGGATAGCCCAGCACCACAACGCTTTCGCCGCTCTTCGCCTCGCCCTGGGCGAAGGCCAACGGCGGCGGCGGCAGGTTCGGGACGGCGAGGATCGCGATGTCGACCGACGGGTCGTAGGACACCACGGTGGCGTCGAGGGGATTGCCGCTGGCGTAGACCTGGACGCTGTTGGAACCGGCCACCACGTGCGCGTTGGTCATCACCCGGTCGGGAGCTATCACAAACCCGCTGCCCTCCAACACTTTCTGGCAGCTCGGCGCCAGGCTGCGCACCTTGACGACACTGGGCGCGGCGCTCGTCACCACCGGATTGCTGGCCAGGGCGGGGTCCGGTGAGGCGACCGGAATCACCGGGGTGCGGCTGAACGGTTCGAGCACCGCCGGCAGCCCAGAGGTGTTCAGCAGCGCCGACAGCCGCTTGGGCACCGTCTTGAGCCACGGCGGTGCCAGCTCGTTGACCTGGGCGAGCACCCGGGAGCCCTTGACCGCGGAAGCCAGCTCGGGCTGATCCTTGGACTGCGTCAGCGGCGTCGCCAACAGCCACGCCGCGGTCAGCACCACGACGAGCTGAACGCCCACCCCGATGACGGAATCGACCGTTCTTATTGTGCGGCTACGGATTGCGCCGCGAACGGCGCGTCCCAGCACCACGCCGGCGACCTCGCCGACGACGACCAGCGCGAGGATCAAAAACAGCGCGGTGAACAGCTTGGCGCGGGGCGCGGCGATGTGGCTGACGATGTGGGGTGCCAGCAGCACGCCCGCGATGGCGCCGAGCAGTACACCGACGAACGACAGCAGCGAGCCCAGCGCGCCCGAACGCCAGCCCGAGATGGCCGCGATGAAGGCGACCGCCAGGACGGCGATATCCAGCCACTGCGACGGCGTCATCGAGTTGACGTTCATCAGAGGGGACCATCCTCGTCACCGACGAGCACCATCGCCTCTTCCAGCTCACGAACGTCGTCGGTGTCCCAGGGCAGGGCCCAGCCGGCGACGTCGAGCATCGCGGAGATCACCTGGCCGGTGAATCCCCACACCAGCATCTCGTTCAGCAGAAACGCCGGCCCGGCCCAGCGGCGGCCGAGGTTCCCCCGGTACACCATCAGCCGGTTCGCCGGATTGATGAAGGCGCGCAAGGGAACTCGCGCCACAATGGCCGTTTCGGCGTCGTTGACGACGGAGACCGGGCCTGGATCCGGCGAGTACGCCAGCACCGGGACGACGTGGAACTGTGACGGCGCGATGAACGTCCGTTCCATGGTCGCCAGCGGATGCAGCCGGCGGACGTCGATCCCGGTTTCTTCGTGCGCCTCGCGCAGGGCGGTGGCCACCGGGCCCTCGTCGGTGGGATCGGAGGCGCCCCCCGGAAAGGCCGCCTGGCCGGCGTGGTGGCGCAGTGTCGAGGCGCGCACCGTGACCAGCAGGTCGGCGTCGTCGGGGACGCCACCGGTCGACGGGGATTCCGGGCCCGAAAACAACACGAGGACCGCGGCCTCGCGGCCGTCACCGCGCAACGACGCCAACGACGAAGCGGCCTTGGCGGTCACCATCGCGAGCAGGTCGGCCGGCAACCGGCGCCGATACGCGTCGGGGATCTGCCCGACGTTGTCGACCAGCGGACGCAACCAAGGTGGTGACACGTCGGGCCTGAGTGGAACCGGCGCCCGCCCATGGGTTGGGTCCCCGCTGGGCGGGGGCGTACCCCCAGCGCTCACCGGCACCTCCCTCGGCCTCAACCCGCGTCGTTTCCGACGGCAGCCGCGATCTCGTCGGCATCGGCAAAAGGCCGCGGCAGCATCTGGGCAACGCTACCGTCCGGCCGGAGTACGACCGTCGCGGGCATCACATTTACCACACGCAGCGCAGCAGCGATCCGACGACGGCCGTCCTGCAGGGTCGGAAGCCGAACACCCAACTCCGCCAACCGCAGTAACGCGGCCGTCTCGTTCTCGTCCTGGTGCACCGTCACCACCATCACGTCCGGCCCGACCCGTCGTTGATACTCGGCCATCGCCGGAAGCTCGGCGGCGCAGGGCCCGCACCAATATGCCCACAGGTTGAGGACCACCCGGTGTCCGGCCAGCGCGCGGGCGACGTCGACGGCCGAGCCGTCGGCGGCGCATTCCACCGTGACACCGCGCAGCGCCGCGGGGCCGGGGCCGTCCCCGGGGGCGGGACACGGCGGCAGGCTGGCCCGCTGCCGGGGGCCCGCCAGCGCGGCAGGGGTGTCGGCGTCGCGATGTTCCCGGGGAGCCGGCGATTGATTCGGAGCGGCAGCGGGACCGCCCGCCTGCGGGGGACTGTCACGCAACTGGGCCACCAGGGCCACCACCAACGCCGCCACCACCACGAGGATCGCGATGGTCCAGCGCGTCGCCCGGGTCACGGTCTTCCGCCGGGTATTAGAGCCCCACCAGGGCCAGCAGGTGCTCGGTCTCCGGGCCCTGCACGAGGGGCGCGGCCAGCAGCGGTTCCGTCGGCCCGAGGCCGAAGGAGGGGCAGTCCTTGGCGAGGATGCAGGCGCCGCAGGCGGGTTTGCGGGCGTGGCACACGCGGCGGCCGTGGAAGATCACCCGGTGGCTCAACATCGTCCACTCCCGGCGTTCGATCAGTTCGCCGACCGCGTGCTCGATCTTCACCGGGTCCTTTTCAGCGGTCCAGCGCCACCTGTGCACCAGCCGCGAGAAATGGGTGTCGACGGTGATTCCCGGGATGCCGAAGGCGTTGCCCAGGATGACGTTGGCGGTTTTGCGGCCCACCCCCGGCAGCGTGACCAACTCGGCCATCGTCGAGGGCACCTCGCCGCCGAACCGTTCGACCAGGGCCTGCCCCAGACCGATGAGCGAGGTTGCCTTGTTGCGGAAGAAACCCGTGGGACGGATGAGGTTCTCGAGTTCGTCGCGGTCGGCCTGCGCATAATCCAGCGCCGTGCGATATCGCTTGAACAATGCCGGCGTCGTCAGGTTGACCCGTTTGTCGGTGCTCTGCGCCGAAAGGATGGTGGCCACCGTCAGCTCCAGTGGCGTCGTGAAATCGAGTTCGCAGTGTGCGTGCGGAAACGCTTGCGCCAGCGCCCGATTCATGCGCCGCGCCCGGCGCACCAGCCCGACCCGCGTTTCTCTGGACCAGCGATCGACGGAGACACCGTCGGGCGAGGATGGCGTCGACTTCGTGCGCCCGGATGCCTTTGCCGCTGTCACCTACGACAGAGTACTGATTTCGTGATCTCACTGAGACCTAAGCCATGTTTACTCTCCTTGTGTCATGGTTGCTGGTGGCGTGCGTCCCCGGTCTGCTGATGCTCGTGGCGCTCGGTCTCGGGCGGCTGGAATCCGAGCTTGCCCACGACACCGTGACGGCGACCGATGTCGACGACTTCCTCGACCATGCGGAGCCCGTCGACGTGCACACGCTGGCCCGCGAAGGCATGCCAGAGGCGCTGGAATACCTGCATCGGCGCCAGGCGCTGCGGCTGGCCGATTCGCCGCCGGCCCGCCCCCAAACGGGGCCGCGCCACGCCAAGCCGGAGTTTGCCGCCGATCTCGGTGACCGCGCCGAGCCCGGATTACCGACGCGGGTGGGGGCCCATTCGCACGTCAATCCGCAACTTAGGGGGCCTAGACACGTCAATCGTGTGTAGCGTGGCACGTTGGACACACTTCGCCTACCTCTAGACTTACGTCACACGAGCAGGGTTGGCCTGCCCGCACACATCATTGGAAAGCTGAAGAGGCAACGTGGACGAGATCCTGGCAAGGGCCGGAATCTTCCAAGGGGTTGAGCCCGGCGCGGTCACCGCGCTGACCAAGCAATTGCAACCCGTCGACTTCCCCCGCGGGCACACGGTTTTCGCCGAGGGGGAGCCGGGCGATCGGCTCTACATCATCGTCTCCGGAAAGGTCAAAATCGGGCGGCGTTCGCCGGATGGCCGGGAAAACTTGCTGACAATCATGGGCCCGTCGGACATGTTCGGCGAATTGTCGATCTTTGACCCTGGCCCACGGACCTCCAGCGCGACCACGATTACCGAGGTGCGGGCGGTGTCGATGGACCGCGACGCGCTGCGGGCATGGATCGCCGACCGGCCGGAGATCGCCGAACAGTTGCTGCGGGTGCTGGCCCGGCGGCTGAGGCGGACCAACAACAACCTGGCCGACCTCATCTTCACCGACGTCCCCGGCCGGGTGGCCAAGCAGCTGCTGCAGCTGGCCCAGCGTTTCGGCACCCAGGAGGGCGGCGCGATGCGGGTAACCCACGACCTGACGCAGGAGGAGATCGCCCAGCTGGTGGGCGCCTCCCGGGAGACGGTGAACAAGGCCCTGGCCGATTTCGCCCACCGCGGCTGGATCCGGCTCGAGGGCAAGAGCGTGCTGATCTCGGATTCCGAAAGGCTGGCGAGGCGCGCGCGATAGTCCTCTAGCGGTGTTCGCCGGGCCCTGCCCGGCCACCAGTCGCGAAAGCCCACGACACGCCCGGAAATCGGGGGTTTTTGCGACTGCTCGCGCTAATGAGCCCGCAGGTAGTCCAGCTGCGCCTGAACCGACCACTCCGCCGCGTCCCAGAGTTTCTCGTCGACGTCGACATAGACGTGTTCGACGACCTGGCGGGTGGTGGCGTCGTCGCCGAGGTCCCGCACCGCCGCGCGCACCTGCTCCAGGCGTTCGTGCCGGTGCGTCAGGTAACCGGCCGCGACGGCTTCCAGATTCGGCAGATCCGGCCCGTGCCCGGGCAGCACCCGGCGCCGCCCCAGGCCGCGCAGCCGCCGCAGCGATTCCAGGTAGTCGGCCAGGCTGCCGTCCTCCTTGTCGATGACGGTGGTGCCGCGGCCCAGCACGGTGTCCGCCGTGAAGACGGCGTCGTCGAGGACGAACGACAGCGAGTCGGCGGTGTGGCCGGGCGTCGCCATCACCTTTATCTTCAGGCCGGCCGCGTCGATCACTTCGCCATCGACCAGCTCACCGCCCAGGCCGCGCAGAAACCCGCTGCCGGCGGAACGGACGGTTGCTCCCGTGCGTTCGACTAGTTTGTCGATGCCATCGGTGTGGTCGCCGTGCCGGTGGCTGATCAGCACCAAGGCGATGCGACCGACGGCGGCGACCCGGCCGATGTGCTCGTCGTCCTCGGGGCCGGGATCCACGACGACCATCTCGTCGCTGCCCGGTCCGCGCAGCACCCAGGTGTTGGTGCCATCCAGCGTCAGCAGGCCGGGGTTGTCGGCCAGTAGGACCGAGATGGTGTCAGTGACCGCCCGCAACCTGCCGTATGCGGGATGGGTCGGCGACTCGGCAACCTCGGTCACGGGCCTTCGCCGACCTCCACGATCAACTCCACCTCCACGGGCGCGTCCAGCGGAAGCTCGGCTACGCCGACCGCCGAACGCGCATGCGCCCCCGCGTCGCCGAACACCTCGGCGAGAAGCTCGGAGGCCCCGTTGACGATGCCTGGCTGGCCGTGGAACCCCGGGGCCGAGGCGACGAAGCCAACCACCTTGACCACCCGGGTGACAGCGTCGATGCCCACCAGCGAATTCACCGCCGCGAGGGCGTTGAGGGCGCAGATCCGCGCCATCGCCTTGCCTCGTTCGGGGCTGACCTCGGCGCCGACCTTGCCGGTTCCCGCCAGTTCTCCGGCCTCCATCGGCAGCTGGCCCGAGGTGTAGACCAGGTTGCCGGTTCGCACCGCGGGTACGTATGACGCCAGCGGCGCGGCCACCTCCGGCAGCGCGACCCCGAGCTGCCCCAGCCGGGCGGAGGCATACATCTTTATTTGGGGCGCTTCAAATACGCGACGTGCTGTTCGCCGGTGGGCCCGGGCAGTACGGATACCAGCTCCCAGCCGTCGGCCCCCCACTGGTCGAGGATCTGCTTGGTCGCGTGCGTGAGCAGTGGGACCGTGACGTATTCCCATGCGGTGGGTTGGCTCATGACGCGAGCTTATCGGTCGGCCCTGAACGGCTCTGGTCAGCCCAAGCGCCGTGCGGCGGTCGGGCTAGCATGCGATGGTGGCATCCACTCCTAGCGGCGGCAATTCGGTCGGCTGGCCAGCGCGCCTGTCGAAGGTCCGCCTGCATTTCGTGACCGGCAAGGGCGGGACGGGGAAGTCGACGGTAGCGGCGGCGCTGGCACTGACGCTGGCGGCGGGCGGCCGCAAGGTGCTCCTGGTCGAAGTCGAAGGCCGCCAAGGGATCGCGCAGCTTTTCGATGTCCCGCCCCTGCCCTACCAGGAACTCAAGATCGCCACCGCCGAGCGGGGCGGCGAGGTCAGCGCGCTGGCGATCGACATCGAGGCCGCGTTCCTGGAATACCTGGACATGTTCTACAACCTGGGCATCGCGGGCCGGGCGATGCGCCGCATCGGTGCCATCGAGTTCGCGACGACCATCGCGCCCGGCCTGCGCGACGTGCTGCTCACCGGCAAGATCAAGGAGTCGGTGGTGCGCCTCGACAAGGGGTCCAAGAACCCGGTCTACGACGCGGTCGTCGTCGACGCGCCGCCGACGGGCCGGATCGCCCGCTTCCTGGATGTCACCAAGGCGGTCAAGGACCTGGCCAAGGGCGGCCCGGTGTTCTCGCAGGCCGAGGGTGTGGTGAGGCTGCTGCACTCCGACCAGACCGCCATCCATCTGGTCACGCTGCTGGAAGCGCTGCCCGTGCAGGAAACGCTGGAAGCCATCGAAGAGCTCGCGGAAATGGAGCTGCCGATCGGCAGCGTGATCGTGAACCGCAACATCCCGTCGCTCCTCGAGCCGCGTGACCTGGCGAAGGCGGCGGAGGGGGATGTGGACGCGGACTCGGTGCGGGCGGGGCTGGAGATGGCCGGAATCAAGCTCAACGACACCGACTTCGCCGGGCTGTTGACCGAAACCATCCAGCACGCGACCCGGATCACCGCGCGCGCGGAGACCGCGCAGCAGCTCGACGCTTTGAAGGTGCCGCGGCTGGAACTGCCCGCGATTTCCGACGGCATCGATCTGGGTAGCCTGTATGAGCTTTCGGAATCGCTTGCACAGCAAGGAGTTCGATGACTACCACGCCGACAACCCTTGACATGGCGGCCATTCTGGCCGACACGGCGAACCGGGTGGTCGTGTGCTGCGGCGCCGGCGGGGTCGGCAAGACCACCACCGCGGCCGCCATGGCGCTACGCGCAGCCGAATATGGCCGTACCGTATGCGTTTTGACGATCGACCCAGCCAAGCGGTTGGCGCAAGCGCTCGGAGTCAACGACCTCGGTAACACGCCGCAGCGGGTTCCGTTGGCACCCGAGGTCCCCGGGGAGCTGCACGCGATGATGCTCGACATGCGCCGGACGTTCGACGAAATGGTGGTCCAGTACTCCGGAAACGGGCGGGCACAAGCGATTCTGGACAACCAGTTCTATCAGACCGTCGCGACTTCGCTGGCCGGCACGCAAGAATACATGGCGATGGAGAAGCTCGGCCAACTGCTGGGCCAGGACCGCTGGGACCTGGTGGTGGTGGACACTCCCCCGTCGCGCAATGCGCTGGATTTCTTGGATGCGCCGAAACGACTGGGCAGCTTCATGGATAGCCGATTGTGGCGATTGCTGCTCGCACCCGGCCGCGGAATCGGCCGATTGGTCACCGGCGCAATGGGTTTGGCGATGAAGGCGATGTCCACGGTGCTCGGTTCGCAGATGCTGGGCGACGCTGCGGCATTCGTGCAGTCGCTGGACGCCACCTTCGGCGGCTTCCGCGAGAAGGCCGACCGCACCTACGCGCTGCTGAAAAGGCGCGGCACACAATTCGTGGTGGTGTCGGCCGCCGAGCCGGACGCGCTGCGTGAGGCGGCGTTCTTCGTCGACCGGCTGTCGCAGGAAGCCATGCCGCTCGCGGGGCTCGTCCTGAACCGCACTCACCCCACACTGTGTTCGCTTCCGGTCGAACGGGCGATCGACGGAAGCGAGACGTTGGACGCCTCGGATTCCGAGGCCGCCGCGCTGGCCGCCGCGGTGCTGAAAATTCACGCCGACCGCGCACAGACCGCCAAGCGGGAGGTCAGGCTGCTCTCCAGATTCACCGCGGCCCACCCGCATGTGCCGGTCATCGGGGTGCCGTCGCTGCCGTTCGACGTCTCGGACCTGGACGCGCTGCGCGCGCTCGCCGACCAGATCACCGCCGTCGGTGACGAAGCGGCCCGCGCAGCGGGGCGCTGAGAAACCGGCGCATCCGAACCCCGTCGGTGACGAAGCGGCCCGCTGAGAAACCGCCGAAAGCCTTGTTGGCCCAGCGTGCATTTCACGACGGGACACGCCGGAAAAGCGTCGCTTGGCTCACGCTCGGCAATTGTGGGCGGCGCCGCGCTCAATAATTTCCCTATTGCGCACACCCCAATTAAGGGTCGGCGAAAGCTATTTGACACCGGCCGGTCTGTTGCGGAACGGCCGTTTTCGTTACTGCCCAATCCCTATTGGGCACAAGCCGGCTCGTATTCAACATGCGTCAGTCTGCTATTGAACACGGATCCGCCAAAACCCTTGACGAGGGTCGTAACAAGAAAGTAATGATGAAAACCAAGCTTTTCAGGACGAATCGACGGGTTACCCCGCCGCGCGATGCGCGCTCGAAGGGGCGAGTCAGCCGGCGGTGCGGCCCCGGCGCTTTTCAAAGAAGTCCGACCACGAGACGACCTCGGGATGCTGCTTGAGTAAAGCCCTGCGCTGGCGCTCCGTCATACCGCCCCAGACGCCGAACTCGACCTTGTTGTCCAACGCGTCCGCGCCGCACTCCTGCATTACCGGGCAGTGCCTGCAGATCACCGCGGCCTTGCGTTGGGCGGCGCCCCGAACAAACAGTTCATCGGGGTCAGTGGTCCGGCACAGCGCTTGCGAGACCCAGGCGATCCGATCTTCGGAGTCGACACTGCGAAGTACCCCCTGTGCAGCCGCAATGTTTGTTCTACGCGCGGCCGGCCGTGAACCTGACACGAGCTGTTCCCTTCCTTCCGGCCGCTCGTCACGGCCGCCCTCCTCGGGTGCAGACCCTCTGTTTGCGATCTACGCCACACCATGCGATTCGGTGTTATCTGAATCGCACCGTGTGTCTAAGTTAGGTGCTCAGGTGGCAATTGCGCAACAGTCTGATAACGGTTTTTTTGGGACGCGCGTGCAGTCTTGCCCAACCAGGATAAATCCGGCCACGGGACCGAGCACTTCGTCCCGGTGGACCACCAGTGACGGAGTCGCAAATTTTCTGCCGATGCCGATCGTAAGTTCGCTGGTCATGACGTGGGAGGGTCTCTGGTCCCTGGCCAGGAGGGCCTTTGGTCAACTCATGGCGTGGCCCGGTGACCAGGGGCCGCTACCCTAGTACGCATGTCAGACCGCCCGCCGGCCGCGCTCACGATTCTCAAGCTCGCGGGGTGCTGCCTATTGGCGAGCGTCGTCGCCACAGCACTGATGTTTCCGCTCGCCGGCGGGGTCGGGCTGATGTCCAACCGGGCCTCCGAAGTCGTCGCCAACGGGTCGGCCCAGCTGCTGCAGGGCGAGGTGCCGGCGGTGTCGACGATGGTCGACAAGAAGGGCAACGTCATCGCCTGGCTGTATTCGCAGCGCCGGTTCGAGGCACCCACCGACAAGATCGCCAACACCATGAAGCTGGCGATCGTCTCGATCGAGGACAAGCGGTTCGCCGACCACAACGGGGTGGACTGGAAGGGCACCCTGACGGGGTTGGCGGGCTATGCGTCCGGCGACGTCGACACGCGCGGCGGCTCGACCATCGAGCAGCAGTACGTGAAGAACTACCAATTGCTGGTGACCGCCCAGACCGATGCGGAGAAGCGCGCCGCCGTCGAAACCACCCCGGCGCGCAAGCTGCGCGAGATCCGGATGGCGCTCACGCTGGACAAGACCTTCAGCAAGCCCGAGATCTTGACCCGCTACCTGAACCTCGTCTCGTTCGGCAACGGCTCGTTCGGGGTGCAGGACGCGGCGCAGACCTACTTCGGCATCAATGCGTCCGACCTGAACTGGCAGCAGGCGGCGCTGCTGGCGGGCATGGTGCAGTCGACCAGCGCGCTGAACCCGTACACCAACCCCGACGGCGCCCTGGCCCGGCGGAACCTGGTCCTGGACACGATGATCGAGAACCTGCCGCAGGAGGCCGACGCCCTGCGTGCCGCGAAGGCCACTCCGCTGGGCGTCCTGCCGCAGCCCAACGAACTGCCTCGCGGCTGCATCGCGGCCGGCGACCGCGCCTTCTTCTGCGACTACGTCCAGGAGTACCTGTCGCGCGCGGGGATCAGTAAGGAGCAGCTGGCCAGGGGCGGCTACCTGATCCGCACCACGCTGGACCCCGACGTGCAGATCCCGGTCAAGGCGGCCATCGACAAGTACGCCAGCCCGACCCTGCCGGGCATCTCGAGCGTGATGAGCGTGATCGAGCCGGGTAAGACCTCCCACCACGTCATGGCGATGGCCAGCAACCGCACCTACGGCCTGAACCTCGACGCCGGCGAAACGATGCGGCCACAGCCGTTCTCCCTGGTCGGCGACGGTGCGGGGTCGGTCTTCAAGATCTTCACGACGGCCGCCGCGCTGGACATGGGCATGGGCATCAACGCCACGCTCGAAGTGCCGGGCAGGTTCCAGGCCAAGGGCATGGGCAGCGGCGGGGCCAAGGGCTGCCCCAAGGACACCTGGTGCGTGGTCAACGCGGGCAACTACCGGGGCTCCATGAACGTGACCGAGGCGCTGGCCACCTCGCCGAACACCGCGTTCGCCAAGCTGATCCAGCAGGTCGGTGTCACCCGCACGGTGGACATGGCGATCAAGCTCGGGCTGCGCTCCTATGCCGATCCCGGCACCGCCCGCGACTACAAC
This sequence comes from Mycobacterium sp., assembly GCF_035506235.1. GTDB lineage: Bacteria > Actinomycetota > Actinomycetes > Mycobacteriales > Mycobacteriaceae > Mycobacterium. The sequence goes on along the minus strand of NZ_DATJPU010000014.1, from coordinate 7,805 downwards.
CGAGACAGCAACGAAAGCCTGGCCGACTTCGTCAAACGGCAGAACATCGGCTCGTTCACCCTCGGCCCGATCGAGGTGAACGCGCTGGAGCTGTCCAACGTCGCGGCGACCCTGGCCTCCGGCGGTGTGTGGTGCCCACCGAGCCCGATCGACAAGCTGATCGACCGCAATGGCAATGACGTCGCCGTGACCACCGAGACCTGCGATCAGGTGGTGCCGGAGGGTCTGGCGAACACCATGGCCAACGCGATGAGCAAGGACGCGCTGGGCGGCGGCACGGCGGCCGGTTCGGCCAGCGCGGCGGGCTGGGACCTCCCGGTGTCCGGTAAGACGGGGACCACCGAGGCCCACCGCTCGTCCGGCTTCGTGGGTTTCACGAGCCACTACGCGGCCGCGAACTACATCTACGACGACTCGCCCAACCCGACCGACTTGTGCTCCTCCCCGCTGCGCCACTGCGGCGAGGGTGACCTGTACGGCGGGAACGAGCCGGCGCACACGTGGTTCACCGCGATGAAGCCGATCGCCACCAGCTTCGGGCCGGTGGCACTGCCGCCCACCGACCCGCGCTACGTCGAGGGTTCCCCCGCGGGACGGGTGCCCAGCGTCACCGGCCTGGACGTCGACATGGCCCGCCAGCGCATCAAGGATGCGGGTTTCCAGGTCTCCGACCAGACCAACTCCGTCAACAGCAGCGCAAAGCAAGGCGAGGTGGTCGGAACGACACCCAGCGGCCAGACGATCCCGGGGTCGATCATCACGCTCCAGGTCAGCAACGGCGTTCCTCCGGCGCCGCCTCCGCCGCCAGCAGGGGGGCCGGGTGGAGCGCCGCCGCCGGTCGGGTCGCAGGTCGTCGAAATTCCGGGTCTACCACCGATCACGATCCCGCTCCTGGCCCCACCGCCACCGCCCGGGGAGCCGCCACCTCCATAGAAGCGTGGCATAAGCGATACCAGGCCAACCCGCAACTGGCAGTAGGCTGCCTGCATGGCTGAAGTTACGCCCGTCCTCATGCGCACCGGCGCGGTCGCGGTTGGCTCGACCCTAGCCGGCATCGGCTATGCCGCGTTCGTCGAGCGCAACGCGTTCGTGCTGCGCGAGATCACCATGCCCGTCCTGTCGCCGGGATCCACGCCGCTGCGGGTGCTGCACATCAGCGACCTCCACATGCTGCCCAACCAGCGCCGTAAACAGGCCTGGCTGCGCGAACTGGCCGGCTGGGAGCCCGACCTGGTGGTCAACACCGGCGACAACCTGGCGCACCCGAAGGCGGTGCCCGCGGTGGTGCAAAACCTGGGCGACCTGCTGTCGCGGCCGGGTGTCTTCGTCTTCGGCAGCAACGACTACTTCGGGCCGCGACTGAAGAACCCGTTGAACTACCTGACCAACCCGTCCCATCGGGTCCGCGGCGAGCCGTTGCCCTGGCAGGACCTGCGCGCAGCGTTCACCGAGCGCGGCTGGCTCGACCTCACCCACACCCGGCGTGAGTTCGAGGTGGCCGGCCTGCACATCGCTGCAGCGGGTGTGGACGACCCGCACATCGACCGGGACCGCTACGACACCATCGCCGGCCCGGCCAGCCCGGCGGCGAACCTGCGGCTGGGATTGACCCACTCCCCCGAGCCGCGGGTGCTGGACCGCTTCGCGGCCGACGGCTACCAGCTGGTGATGGCCGGACACACCCATGGCGGGCAGCTTTGCCTGCCGTTCTACGGCGCGGTGGTGACCAACTGCGGCCTAGACCGCTCCCGGGCCAAGGGACCGTCCCGGTGGGGCGCCAACATGCAGTTGCATGTCTCAGCCGGCATCGGCACCTCGCCGTTTGCGCCAGTGCGATTCTGCTGCAGGCCCGAGGCGACGCTGCTGACGCTGATCGCCACCCCGATGGGCGACCGCGATGTCACCAGCGACTTGAGCCGTTCGCAGCCGACCGCTTCGGTGCGTTGAGTGATCGGGTCCGGATCGCGGTCCGCGCCCTGCCACGAGACTGGACGGACAACGCGATCCGGCTGATCCAGGCCGACACCCGGCGCAGCGCCGACACCCATCTGCTGCGGTACCCACTGCCGTCGGCCTGGGACACCGGCGTCGACGTCGCGCTGTACCTCAAAGACGAGACGACGCATATCACCGGCAGCCTCAAACATCGGTTGGCGCGCTCGTTGTTCCTGTATGCGCTGTGCAACGGGTGGATCGGCGAGGGCACCACAGTCGTCGAGGCGTCCTCGGGTTCGACGGCGGTGTCGGAAGCCTACTTCGCGGCACTTCTGGGGCTGCCTTTCGTCGCCGTGATGCCTGCGTCAACCAGCGCGGCCAAGGTGGCGCTGATCGAATCACAGGGCGGCCGTTGCCATTTCGTGGCCGACTCGAGTCAGGTCTATGCCGAGGCCGAGCGGGTCGCCCAAGACACCGGTGGGCACTACCTGGACCAATTCACCAATGCCGAGCGCGCCACCGACTGGCGCGGCAACAACAACATCGCCGAGTCGATCTACGAGCAGATGGGCGAGGAGCAATACCCCATCCCGGAGTGGATCGTCGTCGGCGCGGGAACGGGCGGAACCAGCGCGACGATCGGCCGTTACATCCGCTACCGGCGGCACTCGACCCGGCTGTGCGTCGTGGACCCGGAGAACTCCGCGTTCTTTCCCGCCTATTCCGAGGACCGCTACGACATCGTGATGCCGACGTCCTCCCACATCGAGGGCATCGGCCGGCCACGGGTCGAGCCCTCGTTTCTGCCCGGCGTGGTCGACCGCATGGTCGCGGTCCCCGACGCGGCGTCGATCGCCGCCGCTCGCCACGTCAGCGCCGTCCTGGGCCGCCGGGTGGGGCCGTCGACGGGCACCAACCTGTGGGGCGCCTTCGGGCTGCTCGCCGAGATGGTCGCCGAGGGACGTAGCGGGTCGGTGGTCACCCTGCTCGCCGACAGCGGCGACCGCTACGCCGACACCTATTTCAGCGACGAGTGGGTCAGCGCGCAGGGGCTCGACCCGGCCTGCTCCGCCGAGGCGCTGGTGGAATTCGAGCGCACCTGCGTGTGGGCCTAACCCGTAGCCTGCGGTTTGGTCAGTGGGCGGGCCGGTGCGATAGGCTGTCGAGGCTTCAAGCGGGGTGTGGCGCAGCTTGGTAGCGCGCTTCGTTCGGGACGAAGAGGCCGTGGGTTCAAATCCCGCCACCCCGACTCAAAAAGCCTGGTAGCGGGCTTAACGAGTGGGCTATGCGGACTGCTGCAGCGTACTCGGTACGTTTTCTTCCTCAGGCTCACTGCCAGCGTTGGCATTTGATGGTTGCAGTGCCGCAGTGCGGTGCTGGTCGAGCACGTCGGCTAGGGCATCCAAGTCTGAGTCGAACAGGTCGGCGTATGTCCGCAGTGTGAGGCTCGGGTCCTCGTGGCCCAGCATCCTTGCCAGCGCCAAAACGTTGCCGCCCGCAGACACCGCCAAGCTGGCGGCTGTGTGTCTCAGGTCGTGCGGCGTCACGCTCGGAAAGCCATGTAGCGAGTCACGGGCGGCGTTGAACACTCGGGGCCTCCAGTGGGAGATCCGGAGCGGTCCACCCTTCGCCCCTGAGAACAGCAGATCCTCCCGGCCCTTGCCGAGCATCTGCTTACCGAGGTCATCCGCAAGGAACGCCGGGAAGGGCACCGAGCGGCGTTCATGGTCCTTTGGCGATTTCCACTCCAGTCGGCCATCTGCCTCGGCTACCGCTTGGGCGATCTGCATTCGACGACGAAGCATGTCTACCGACGAAACCGTGAGCGCCGCCAGCTCGCCCCACCGCAGGCCGGTGTAAGCCAGGAGGCGGACCACCAGGCCGTCGACATCACTGGCGGCCATAGCGAGCTGCTCGACTTGCTGGTGAGTGAGGTACGCCCTCGACTTGTACTGCCGTTTGGGGGCATTGATCCCCTCGCACGGGTTGCGGATCAGCCGCCCATCTTCCACCGCGTCCTTCAGCACCATCCGCAGGACGCCAAGCGTGTTCTCGATGGTCGGTACGCCCGTCCCGGCGTCGACCATGTCAGCCACCCATGCCTTGATTTCTGGAGGCAACACCTTCGTCAACTGTAGGTCGCCCCACTTGTCAGCGACGTGCGCCCGCCATGTGTGCTGCCGCGTGGCTCGGGTAGTCTCCGCAATGTCTGCCTTGCGTATCCAGAGCGAGAACTGCTGCGCAACAGTCCATTCCCCCGTCATAGGTGGAGCAATGTCGACTCCGCTACGCGTGATCTGTTTAAGCCAGTCCGTCGCGTCGGCCTTGTACTGGAATCGTCGAGAATGTTCCTTGCCGCTGGTGTCGACGTAGCGTGCCCGGTACTGCTTACCTTTGCCGTAAAGCTTCGTCCTCTGGCCAGACCTGCTAACCCATAGGTTCTCAACGCCTTGACGCTGCCCTCGATGATGCTTCATGGCTCGAATCGTAAGGTACGCATCCGACTGTGCGACGGGTTATGCGAGCAGAGTCCAGTTGTGCCACATGTGCTGGCATGGCACAACTGGCACAAGGGTAAAACGGGTTGAGAGACAATAGATTCCGTTAGCAGCACATCAGTTCAGACACCGTCGGGTCCGATGAAACTCGTGGTCGACCGTGGAACTGATCGTGGTCAGATTAATGAGAATGAGTTGGCGTAATCGGCCAACAACAGCTACCGCGAAAACGGAGAGATCATGCCCAGCACAACGACACCTAACGACGAGTTGCTAAGCATCGGCGACGCCGCTGCCTTGAGCGGCCACAGCGTAGCGACCTACCGCTGGTATCGGGCAAACGGTATTGGCCCCAAGAGCTGGAAGTGTGGACGCTACGTCCGGTACTGGCGTACCGACGTACTCGCATGGATGGCCTCGCAGGAGGCGGCGACCGCCAAAGGTGGTGTGGAGTGACCTCACTCGACAGGGACATCGCGGACCTCGCGGATCTCGCGCACGTTGGCGGGTGGGCAGTCCTAGATGCCGTGGACAAGTTCCTGACTCGCTTCATTGCCCACCCCAACGAGCACGCCCGCTACGCACACGCACTGTGGCTCGCCCACACATGGCGCATGGACGAATGGGACTCCACCCCGCGACTCGGCTTCATGTCACCGGAAAAGGGCAGCGGAAAGACTCGTGCACTGGAAGTCAGCGAGCATCTGGTGCCGCATGGCGTCCGAGTCTCGCAAGCAACGACGGGATATATCTTGGCGAGAATCTCCGAAGATCCTCCGCCAACGCTGTTGTATGACGAGATCGATACTGTCTATGGCCCAAAGACCAGGGGCAATGAGGAACTCAGGGCGGTACTGAACGCGGGTCATCGTCGTGGCGCGACAGCCGGTCGAGGCAACTGGGGAAATGATGGCCTGGCAGGTCAGGACTACCCTGCCTATTGCGCAGTCGCGCTCGCCGGACTCGGGAAGTTGCCAGAAACGATTGCCGACCGAGCTGTGATCATCCGAATGAAGAAGCGCAAGCGAACTGAACGCGTCGAGCCGTGGCGTCCGCGTGTAAACGCTAAGGAGGCCAATGCACTTGGCGCTGCACTCGGCTCGTGGATGATGGACGCTTCACTGTCGTGGCCCGACAACATGCCGGTGGAGGATCGCGCCGCCGATGTGTGGGAGCCGCTCATCATGGTTGCTGACGCTGCAGGGGGTCACTGGCCCGCCACTGCACGCAATGCAGCTCTCGTCCTCACTTCTGACAAGCCACAGGCAAGTCTCGGTGTTCGGCTCCTGCGGGATCTTCAGATCGTGTTCGGGCCGAACGACAAGATGCGCAGCGAGGACATCATCACTGCGTTAACGGAGCTGTCAGAATCACCGTGGCAGCGGTTCCACGCCGACGGCAGTCCGCTCGACTTCCGTGACCTGGCCCGGTTTTTGCGGGAGTACGACATCCGGCCGAGAGATGTCTGGATCGATGGCAGTTCATCGAAGGGCTATCACGCCGATGACCTACGGGACGCGTGGGAGAGGTACGTCCACCCCTCGACCATCCGCGAGGTCCGCGAGGTCCGCGATGGCTTGGATGGGACGCGGTGATCAACTGTACCTGCAAGCCGCAGGCGTACTTCGAGAAGGCCTTGTGCGATTTGCATTTCGCATTGCACGGACCGATTTTCTTCAGGGAGAGAGGCCGAAATATCGCAGGCCTGTCCGGCCAAAACGCCAGGCGGGGGTATACCCCAGGCATCTCACGACTAATAGAAGAGCGGAGAAACTATGCGCTGCAAGCACACTGACTGCGGCCGTCGGGCATACACGTCGGGCTGGTGCTCGACGCACTACAGGCGTTTGCGATCAGGCCAGTCCATGGACGCGCCGATCAGGCGCTACGTGCGGATGCAACAGCCGGTGGGCAGTCCAAGTAAGCCAGCGGAGGGAAAGCCTTCTCAAGTGAAGCGAAGGAAGCCGTTCGAGGCGGAGTGGGCGTTGTTGAAGGAACTTGGCTTGGCCTGAGAGTCGGAACATACACGCAGGCCGCTGCATCGAGGCGGTCGGGGTTGAGGGGGATCGCTTCCTGTCTGCCCGCTAGCGTTGCGCACTACAGATCAAGGAGTGGATGTTGAGCCTCTTCGAGACGATGGAGCCATACGCTTGGCATGGAAGTTGGGCAGTCTGGGGATCGTGGGATGCCACACCTCCGTTTGGCCGGCACGGCAACCTCCGATTCCCAACGCACGAAACCCAGCAGCTCAACAGACTGCACGGCCGGGCCGTGATCCTCGGACTCAACCCAGCGGGCGATGGGCAGCCCCCGGTGCGCATACCCGGCCGCGAATGGGCCAACTTTCACACGCCGGGCGTACACAACGACCACTTTCTTGCCACAGCGTTTTACGGCACGTGGCTTTGGGGGTGCTACATGACAGACCTCATACCAGGGACGCATCAAAGCAAGTCGGCAGAAGTGAATCCCGGCGATACGGATGTCGAAGCCTTCATTCAGGAAGTGTCCTTACTTGGGGAACCAGACCAGTTGTTCGTATGCCTGGGTGACAAGACCTATAAGGCGCTGTCCAGGTCATTACCCGCGGATTCGCGAGTTGTGAAACTTCCGCACTACAGCGCCTCCAATGGGCGTGTGCACAAGGGGCGGCCAGAGGTGTATCGAGAGATCTGCCAGCAAGCGTTGGCGGAATACCTCTGATCTGCCGCTCCGGGCCTACTACTGGCCGCTGCCCCACCACCACGAGGAACGCCACGATGGCCGATGCTAGGCGGGAGTGTGTCTGTTGTGGGATTCTGCTGGTGTGTCCGCGCCTGCGGCAGCTGCCCCTTCCGGGGTAGTGACGTTTCTGTTCACCGACGTAGAGGGTTCAACCCGTCGGTGGGAAGCCGACGCCGATGAGATGCGAGCGGCGCTGGCCGCCCATGACAAGGTCTTGCGAGCGGCGATTGAGGCGCATGGGGGCTGGTTGTTCAAGCACACCGGTGACGGTGTATGCGCCGCGTTCGCCTCGCCCAGGTCAGCGGTGGATGCGGCTGTGGCCGCCCAGCAGGCGCTGGAGTTGCCGGTGCGGATGGGCATCGCGACCGGCGAAGCAGAGCTGCGGGACCGCGACTACTTCGGTGCGGTGCTGAACCGGGCGGCGCGGGTGATGGCCGCCGGGCACGGTGGTCAGATCCTTTTGGCCGAGTCGACCGCAAGTCTGCTCAGCGGGGTGGACCTGGTGGATCTAGGAGGCGTCTGAACAACGTTCGCGGCAGGGGCGGGAAGAACGCCGACAAGGCCGTTTCTTCGGCAGTAGGTCAGACCTGATTGGTCGACAACGTGGTCGTTCTTCCCGCCGATACCAGTTTGGGCAAGGGCCGGGTC
>NZ_DATJPU010000013.1:0-2066 GCF_035506235.1 Mycobacterium sp. | reverse complement strand
GACCGGAAGACGTCGAGGTCAGACTGGAACCGTTGACCGTTACGACCATCGTTCCCTTGCCGACCAGCGGCAGCGCGTGGCGCTGCGGCGCCCCGAGTGCCGCGTCCGGGCTGATCACGGCGACCCCGAGCACCAAGCTTGCGAGGAACATGCGCGTAGCCAAAGACATACCGCTGCCTCCCTTCCCTCTCGCACGCGACGATCCCACGCGATACCTCCTCTGTCAACGGTCAACACGCCGCCCTCACCCGTTTTATAGGCATCGGCAACCACCTGCGGATCCTCTTGGTCGACCTCTCAGGCCAGTGCGAGATGTGTTCCAAATCACGACTGGCAAAGTCCCTGCAAATCAGGCAGTTTATGTAGGCGTTCAGTGTCCTGCGGCCGGTTAGCCCGGATCGTGCATGAAGCAGCGGCGGCCCCGGTGGTCGGGGCCGCTGGGCTGTCCGCCTGAGCAGGGATTCTGCGGGATGTCGAAGGCCTGCAGAGCGACTCGGGAGGATCACCTTGAAGGTGCAGCGCGATGGGCGCCGGTTTACCGTAGAAGTCACGCCGGACGGAGACGGGTTGGTCTCGCATGCCGGCGCGGCGTTGTTGGCCGAGGCGGCTGACCGGTTGGGCCTGACGCGGGCGCTGTTGCAGGGGTTGGCGGGGGTGCGTGAGCGCCGCGGCAGGCACGACCCGGGCCGGATCGTCAGGGACTTGGCGGTGATGCTCGCCGACGGTGGCGACTGCCTCTCGGATCTGCGCGCCGTCCGCGACCAGGAGCCGCTGTTCGGGCGCGTGGCTTCCAACGCGACGGCGTTTCGGGTCGTCGATGCGATCGCCGGCGATCCGGGTCTGCTCGACGCCCTGCGCGCCGCCCGCGCGCGGGCGCGCGAGAACGCCTGGAACGCCGGAGCGGCGCCCGCGCGAGTGGTCATCGACATCGACGCAACGCTGATCACGTCGCATTCCGAGAGGGACGGCGCCGCCGCCACGTTCAAGGGCGGTTTCGGGTTTCACCCGCTGCTGGCCTTTCTGGAGGGCACCAGAGAGCCGCTGGCCGGGGTGCTGCGGCCGGGCAACGCCGGCGCCAACACCGCCGCCGACCACGTTGAGATCGTCGACCTCGCGCTCGAGCAGCTACCGCGCAACGTCGTCGAGCACGCACAGACCGTGGTGCGCACCGACAGCGCCGCCGCGACGCACGAGCTCACCGACGAGCTGCGCGCCGCGCGGTCAACTTCCTGATGGGCTTCGACCTGACCGAGACGATCCGCCGGGCGATCCTGGAATTGCCCGAACCGGCGTGGCGTCCGGCGATCCGCCAGGACGGCGAAGCGCGCGAGGGCGCGTGGGTTGCCGAGATCACCGACCGCCTCGACCTCACAGGCTGGCCCGTGGGCAGCCGGGTGATCGTGCGCCGCGAGCGTCCGCACCCCGGCGCGCAGCTGTCCTTCACCGACCATGACGGCCACCGCTTCCTGGCCACCCTGACCGACCTTCAGGGCGACGCGGTCGAGCTCGAGTGCCTGCACCGCGCCCGCGCCAGCGCCGAAGACCGCGTCCGCGTCGCCAAACAGACCGGCCTGGGGAATCTGCCGTTCCGCGACTTCGATCACAACGCCGCCTGGCTGGAGATCTCGCTCATCGCCCAAGACATCATCGCTTGGACCCAGCACCTCGCGCTCGACGGCGAGCTCGCTGTCTGCGAACCCAAGACGCTGCGCTACCGACTGCTACACACCGCCGCCCGGCTGGCCTTCCATGCCCGTCGCGCGACCCTGCGCTTGGCGCGCGGCTGGCCCTGGGCCCACGCCCTGGCCGCCGCCTTCGCCCGCCTCGCCGCGCTGCCACCACCGGCGCGCTGACCGGCCCCGCCGCCACCGACGACCACTCGCCAACGCGGCCGGCCGCCGACGATCAACGCTGCCCACCAACGACCATCGACCACCGCGACCTCTCCGCGCAGACGGCTCCATCACCCTCACACGAACTCGACCGGCGCCCAACGACCCACCGCCAGCCCCAAGCGCGCCCCGCGCACCCACATCACGCGCCTACTGAACGATCCGGGCTAGGCC
>NZ_DATJPU010000012.1:0-24372 GCF_035506235.1 Mycobacterium sp. | reverse complement strand
CGGGCCCGCGAGATCGCCACCCGGATGACCAAACCCGCCGAAAGCGTCGCGGCCACCGCCGATCTCGTCGAGGATTTCGCCTGCCTGCGGCGTGCCGGCTGATGCGCGTGAAACGAGACACGCACGGATGAGCAGCAGTGATTCGAGGTATGACGCCATCGTCGTCGGCTCCGGAGCCTGCGGCTCGTGGGCTGCCAAGGAGCTCACGGAAGGCGGCCTCGAGGTTGTTCTGCTCGAGGCGGGCAGGGACCTCGTCATCGCCCGTGACTTTCCTGCCGACGCGGAGGTGGGCGCGAACGGGATTGTGGGCCGCGTCAAATCGGCGATGCAGGGCCAGCACATTCAGGCGCGGTGCTCACCCTTCTCCGAGACCACCAAGCAGTTTTACGTCAACGACAGAGAGAATCCCTACACGATGACGCGGGGAAAAACGTTTCTCTGGTTCAGGGGCCGGCAACTCGGCGGCCGCCTGCACACCTGGTCCAGACACGCACCCCGCATGTCGAATCACGAGCTCAAAGCCGCCAGCATCCGCGGAGACGGCCTCGACTGGCCGTTGTCCTACGAAGACCTGGCGCCTTACTACGACATCGTCGAGCGGACGCTCGGCGTCCACGGGATACCCGCAGGCATCCCGAACTGTCCGGACGGCCAGTTCATCGGGCCCGCGAAAACGACAAAGATCGAAGAAGCGTTCCTGACCAACGTCGAGAAACGACTTCCGGACGTCCGCGTGACGTACGCGAGAAACGTCAGGTACGACAAGAACCGGGTCCCGCTTCCCATGAGACTCGCCCTGGCCACCGGCCGCCTCGAGATCCGGACAGACGCCGTCGTGAGCCGGCTGCTGATCGATGCGCGGTCGGGGAAAGCGACCGGCGTCGAGTACATCGAGCGATTGACAAGGAAAACGCGGGCAGTCCGGGGAAAGGTCGTCGTCCTCTGCGCGTCGGCCATCGAGAGCGCGCGGATCCTCCTGAATTCGGCATGCGCGAGGCATCCGGCGGGCGTCGGCGGATCGTGCGGCAACCTCGGTCATTACCTGTGCGACCACATTGCGTACGCGCAGACCGGCAAGGTGCCCGAAGGGGATGTCGAGCCCACTCCCAACGAGGATGGGTTCGACTTTGCGGTAGCGGGCCTCTACATACCGAGCTTCTGCGAAAAGGAATCGACGAACTTTCCCGGCGGCTACGGCGTTCAGGTCTCGATTGGCCGGGGCAGGCCGATCTGGAACGTAGGCGCGTTCGGGGAAATGCAGCCCCGATACGAAAACCGCGTGTCGCTCGATCCGAGCGTCAAGGACGCGTGGGGCATCCCGGTAGCCAGAATCGACTGCACCCACTCTCATGCCGACGTCAATATGGTTGCCCATATGAAGCGGAAGCTTCCAAAGATCGCCGCCGCCGGCGGCCTGCAGGTCGACGACAACCTCGATCTCGGGCGGCGGAGCATCCCCTTCAGACTGCTGCGATCCCGAGTCCTCACAAACTACGGTGCCCTGTGGCCCGGAGGAGCCATTCACGAGACGGGCGGCGCGCGCATGGGCGACAAACCGGACAACTCGGTGCTGAACTCCTACTGTCAGTGCTGGGATGCTGACAACGTGTTCGTGACCGACGGCGCATGCTTCGTCTCCCCCGGATTCCAGAATCCCACGCTCACGATGATGGCCCTCACAGTTCGAGCGTGTCATTTCATCGTTCGCGAATATGGCGAGCGCGTGAACTGAATGGACTACGGCAAGGTCACCGGGATCGACGAGCCGGTCTCCCGAATCGTCTTCGGCACCGATCGATTGCGTGGCCGGCGATCACCGTGGCTGCCACATCGAAGCCTTGAGCAGCAGGCCTTCGCGCTTTTGGATGGGTCATTCGAACTGGGCTGTAACGCATTCGACACGGCGCGCGTATATGGGGACGCCGAACGCACGCTGGGGGCCTGGATTCGCCAACGCCGGAACCGCGACAAGGTTGTGGTCATCAGCAAGGGATGTCATCCCAGCCGCTTAGGACGTCCGCGGCTTTCCCCGTCTGCCGTGTCGCACGACCTGCACGCATCACTCAAGGAGCTCGGCACCGATTTTATCGACCTGTACCTGCTGCACTACGATCACCCCGCTGCGCGGGTCGAACCGCTCATGGAACGGCTCAACCGTCACATCGACGAAGGCAAGATCCGCGCGATAGGTGCGTCGAACCGGTCCCACGACCGAATCGCCACTGCCGACTCGTTTGCCGCCCACAACGGCTTGAAACCATTTAGCGCGTCGAGCGTTCAGTTCAGCCTTGCCGACTGGACGCGATCCCCGTGGCCCGGCGCCGTCACGCTGGGAGGGGACGGCCAGCGTGCTGCGAGAGAATGGTATTCGACGCACGGGCTGTCGGTGTTCGCGTATTCCAGCCTCGCCCGCGGATTCTTCTCCGACCACTACGATCCGGAGAATCCGGGCCGCAACCGCGTGAGCCGATGGTGTGCAACGTACTTCGGCACCGAACAGAACATCCAAAGGCTGGAGCGCGCAAGGATGTTCGCCCGCCGGCATCATGTCAGCGTCGCCCAGGTTGCGCTCGCGTACGTGCTGTGCCACCCGATCCATCCTTTTGCAGTGGTCGGTTGCGCCACGTTGGATAAGTTCGCGCAGAACGTGGCCGCTCTGTCCCTGAGGCTCGACGAAGGCACGCTGCACTGGCTCGCTACGGGTCAGACCCCGCAATGAAGGTCGCCATCTTCGTGAACACGTGCTCGCGATTGCCACGACCGGATTCAACCTTCGAATCGGGGCTACAGCGCGAATGTTAGCTTACCTCTTCAAAATTCCGCGGCCCTTCCAGGGAATCGCGCTGGGAACAATCGTCTACTTGGCGCGGTATTCATTGTTTCGAAGGATCGTTTCCCTCAGCGAAACGAACTCTCTAAGAAAACTGCTTGGGCAGACAACGACGCCCGGACCCGACGGCGGAGCGTTCGGCTACCTGTTCCGGAATCATGATCCGGGTCTGTCCGCAGCAGACATCTATCGAGAGGTTTTCTCGGCAGCGCGGTTCAGACAGGGCTACCAAAGCCAAATCGGTCAGGACATCTTCTTGAATCGCTGGTTCTTCAAGAACCGGGGACCCGGCTTCTTTGTTGACGTGGGCGCATTTGACGGAGTCCTGGGCAGCAATACGTCGTATTTCGAAAAACACCTGCAATGGACGGGTATTGCGTTCGAGCCCAATCCATCCGCGTTCGAGGTGCTACGGGCCACTCGATCCTGCCTCTTGATTCAGGGGTGTGCCTACCATCAGGACGGCCGGATCCCCTTCCTTGCCCTCTCGGAAAAAGAGCACCGGGACGCCACCAGATCGCGCCCGCCGTGCAGCCTGCTACAGATGATGCTCGACTCGAGCCACGGCGGCGCGATGCTGAGCGGAATACCGGACCACATGGGCCAATTCGACCGGGTGGAATGGGCAAGCAAGGCCATGAAGCTCAACCAATCGGTGGCGGCCGTGCCATGCCATCGTATCGATACCCTGCTCAACGATTACGGTGTGAAAATAGTGGACTACCTGTCGATCGATGTCGAGGGTGCCGAGCTCGAAGTTCTGCGTGGCATCGACTTCGAGAGGGTGCAGGTCAACGTCATAAGCGTGGAGCACAGTCCCAGGTTTTCTGAAGTTTACGATTTGCTGACCGCGTCGGGGTTCGAGTATCAAGGCCTGCTTTTCTTTGACGAAATATTTGTGCACGAACGCCCGCGCTACTCCTGGGACGTCTAGCCGGCCGCTAGGCCCTGCTCAGCGCGTAGTAGGCGCCGCGCCGGGCCATCAGCTCGGCGTGGCTGCCCTGCTCGACGATCCGCCCGGCCTCCATCACCAGGATGACGTCAGCATCGCGGATCGTCGAAAGCCGGTGGGCAATAATGAAACTCGTGCGGTCGCGGCGCAGTTCGCGCATTGCATGCTTGATCAGCACCTCGGTTCGGGTGTCGACCGAGCTGGTGGCTTCGTCAAGGACGAGCAGTTGTGGGCGGGCGAGAAACGCGCGCGCGATGGTGATCAGCTGCTTCTCGCCGGCGCTGATGTTGCCGCCATCGTCGCTGACCCAGGTGTCGTAGCCGTCGGGCAGCGTGTGCACGAACCGGTCAACGTGGGCGCTCCTGGCGGCCGCGACGATCTCGTCGCGAGTGGCTCCCGTGCGGCCGTAGGCGATGTTCTCCGCGATCGTCCCGCCGAACAACCACGTGTCTTGCAGCACCAACCCTATGCGCGATCGCAACGCGTGTCGGCTCACCGTCGCGATGTCCACCCCGTCGACCAGGATTCGTCCCGAGTCGACCTCGTAAAAACGCATCAACAAATTCACCAGTGTCGTCTTGCCCGCGCCCGTCGGGCCCACGATCGCCACCGTGCTCCCCGGCTCGGCCACCAGCGACAGATCCTCGATCACCGGAGTGCCGGGGCGGTAGCCGAAGTCGACGTGGCAGAACTCGACCCGTCCGCTGCGGACCTGTCCATTGGGCAACGGCGGCACGATCGATTTGTCCGGTGCCTCCTCGGGCGCGTCAAGAAAATCGAAGACCCTTTCGGCGCTTGCCATCCCGGACTGAAGCGCGTTGTACATCGCCGATACATCTATGAGCGGCTGGTTGAACTGGCGGATGTACTGAAAAAAGGCCTGGAGGCTACCCAACGTGATCTGGCCGGTGGCCACCTGAAGGCCGCCGACCACCGCGATGGCCAGATAGCTCAGGTTGCTGATGAACATCGTGGCCGGCGCCGCCAGGCCGGACAGGAACTGGGCGCCGAAGCTCGCGCGGTACACATCGGCGTTCAGTTCGCGGGCGCGCTCCTCGGCCCGCGCTCGGTGCCCGAACGTATTGACCAGCGCGAAACCGCTGTAGGTCTCCTCGATGTGGGCGTTGAGCCGACCGGTGTCGGCCCATTGCGCGGCGAACAATCGCCGTGAGCGCCGCGCGATGGTCCGGGTCACCAACAGCGACAGCGGCACGATCACCACTGCGATCCCGGCCAACAGCGGCGACATCGTCAGCATCATCACCGGCACCGCCACCACGGTCAGCACCGAGGTGAGCAGCTGGCTGACCGTCGTCGACAGTGACGTCTGAACGTTATCGATGTCGTTGGTCACCCGGCTGAGCAGCTCGCCGCGCGGGCAGGAGTCCAAGTGAGACAAGGGTATCCGGTGTAATTTACGCTCGACGTCGGAGCGCAGCCCGGTCATCGTGCGCTGCACCGTGACGTTCAGCAGTCTGGCTTGCGCCCACGTCAGCAGCGCGCCAAGCAGGTAGATGCCCAGCGCCAGCAGCAGTGTCCGGCCGACGGCACCGAAGTCCACGCCGACGCCCGGCCTGACGTCGGTGCCGGACAGCAGATCGGCAAACGTGTTGTCACCGCGGGCACGGGCGGCACTGATCGCCTGCTCCTTGGTGATCCCGGCCCGCAGGTGCCGGCCAATCACCCCGTCGAACACCAGATCGGTGGCATGCCCGAGGACTCGGGGGCCGATCAGGGCAACGGCAACACCAGCGACACCGGTGGTTATCACCGTCGCGGTCAGCCACCGCTGTGGGGTGAGCCGTTCGACCAGCCGGATGGCCGTGCCGCGGAAATGCTTCGGCCGCTCGGCGGTGCCCTGCACCCCGGCGGCCATCGGCTGCAGCGCGCGCGTCATCCTGATCCCCCCGCCGGGACCGCCGCCTGCGAGTCGACGAACTCAGCGTAGGTCGGGCAGTCGGCGAGCAGCGACTCATGGGTGCCGGAACCCACGACCCTTCCACCGTCGACGACTATCACCTGGTCGGCTTCGACCATCGTCGAGATGCGTTGCGAGACAATCAGGACCGTCGCCTCTGCGGATACCTCACGGAACGCCGCGCGCACCCGCGCCTCGGTGTGCAGGTCCAGTGCCGAGAACGCATCGTCCAGCAGGTAGACCTTGGGCCGTCGGACCACGGCGCGCGCGATCGCCAGGCGCTGCCGCTGCCCTCCCGAGAGATTGATCCCACCCTGCGACACCCTCATGTCCAGCCCGTCCGGATGCGCGCCGACGAACCCGTCGGCCGACGCCACCCGCAGCGCCTCCCAAATCTCGGCGTCGGTGGCGTCCGCGTTTCCATACCGCAGGTTGTCGGCAACGGTGCCCGAAAACAGAAACCCGCGCTGCGGAACCAGGCCGATCGCCGCCCACAGCTGCTCGAGGTCATAGTCACGCACGTCGACGCCATCGAGGGTCACCGAACCGCCGGTGACCTCGCAGAGCCGGCAGATCAACGACACCAACGTTGACTTCCCCGAGCCCGTCGAGCCGACGATCACCGTCATGGTGCCGGGCCGCGCGGTCAGCGAAATGCCCTGCAGAACAGCACGATCCGCACCCGGATAACAAAACGTCGCCCCCTGCAGCCGGACGACTCCGTTGACCGCCCGGGGGCACACCGGGCGTTGCGGACTGACGATCGCGGCGCCGGTCGACATCACCTCGCCGATCCGCTCGGCGCACACCGAGGCCCGCGGCACCATCATCAGGATGAACGCCGCCCTGAGCACCCCGCTCAGGATCAGCAGGAAGTAGGACAGGAACGCGATCAGCGATCCCACCTGCGTCCGGCCTGCATCGAGACGCAGTCCACCGAACCAGATCAGCGCGACGCTGGACAGGTTGATCACCATTACGTTGACCGGCAGCAGCAACGCCTGCCAGCGCCCGGCCTCGAGTCCGGCCCGCGACAGCGCGAGGTTGGCGTCCTGGAAGCGCCGACGCTCGAACGACTCCCGCGTGAACGCGCGGATCACGCTTATGCCCGACAGCTGTTCGCGCATCACCCGGTTGATGCCGTCGATCAGCTGCTGCATGCGGCGGGAGGCCGGCAACAGCCGCGACACGATCCAGTAGTTGGCCAGCGCCAGCACCGGGACGCTGATCACCAGCAACCACGACAGCCCCACGTCCTGCCGCATCGCCATGAAAATCCCGCCGATGCTGATGATCGGCGCGGTGATCAGCACCGTGCATGTCATCTGCACGAGCGCCTGGAGCTGCTGAACGTCGTTGGTGGTGCGGGTCAGCAACGATGGCGCACCGAAGCGCGCGATGTCGGGCGCCGACAAGCCGGTCGCGTGGTGAAAGATCGCCGACCGCAGGTCGCGGCCGAAGCCCATCCCGGTAAGCGACCCGAAATACACCGCCCCCACCGAGCACAGCACCTCCAGTCCGCACACCCCGAGCAACACCACCCCGAGACGCAGGATCATCGACGTATCGCCCTTGACCACCCCGTCATCGATGATCGCCGCGTCGATGGTCGGCATGTAGAGCCAGGCCAGGCCGCTGACCAGTTGCAGCGCCACGACCACCGCGATCAGCCGTCGGTACGGCCGCGCGTAGTGCCACAGCAACCTGGCCAGCATCTGCGAATTCTCGCACCTTCCCGACGGCTGCGCTGGCGGCTTTGCCAACGCCCGACGGGCAGCTGCGCGCACGGTGGGATCAGTTGTCCGGCAACTGAGCACCTGGAGCTAGCGGGAGGGCTGCGCCTCATCCCGACGGCAGGCCGGCGTCACGGCCCGACAATCGGGGCAGCCCGCCGGCCACTCGCCGGCCCCTCGCCTCAACGGGGATTGCCCAACCCGACGACGAACGCTTCCAGGGCTGCCGCCTTGGCCTCGTCCGCCTGCCGGGCGAGGTATTCATCGATGGCCGACGACGCGACCGCCTGCATCGACAGCCCCTCGGCGGCGGCCTGCCGGCGCAGCGCCTCTGCCTGCTGGTCGCTAATGCTGAGAGTGATTTCCATCGCCCGCATGTTACCCCCGGACAGGTAGCTTTTCGGGGCTCTCGCGTCTTGTCGCCGGAGGTTAGGCACTGACCGGTTTGGATACCTTCATCAGCTTCATCATGTTGCCCCCCATGATCTTCGCGACGTCCTCCCGGTCGAGCTCGGTGAGATCGTCGACGACGCTGAGCGGGTCAGCGAGTCCTTCCGGATGCGGCCAGTCCGAGCCGAACACCACCCGGTCGGAGCCCACCGCCTCGACGATGTCGACGAACCGGTCCTCCCAGAAGGGGCTGATGTAGATGCACCGCTTGAACGCCTCGATGGGATCCTCGCTGAACGCCTGCGGCATCCTCTTGTTGACGCCCTTGAGGCCCTTGAGCAGGTGCGGCACCCAGTCGGCGCCGCTCTCGATCGACACGATCCGCAACTCGGGGTTGCGCGACAGCGCGCCATGGCAGATCAAGGCGCCCATCGTGTCTTCGATCGGCCGATGGGCCATGGCCAGCATCTTCAACGCGGTCGCTTGGAACGTCATGGACTCCTCGCCGGGTTCCCACATGCTCATAAATGGGGCGTAGCCGCTGTCGCCGGCGTGCATCGACACCGGGATCCCGGCTTTGACGCAGGCCTGCCAGAACGGGTCGAACTCCTCGGTCCCCGGGGAGCGGCTGCCGCGATAGCCGGGCACCGGGCCCGGGCGGACCATCACCGTGCGCGCGCCCCGCTGCACGCACCACTCGAGCTCTTCGAGTGCCCGCTCGACGATGGGCAGGGTGATCACCGGGGTGGCAAAGATGCGGTCTTGGTAGTCGAACGACCAGGTCTCGTACATCCATTGGTTGAGCGCGTGGATGACGTCGTGGGTCAGCTCGGGGTCGTCCTTGATTCGCTCCTCGAGCAGGCTGGCCAGGGTGGGGAGCATCAGCGCGTAGTCGACGCCGAGCTCGTCCATCGCCTGCAGTCGCGGGCCCGGTTCGCGGAAAGCGGGGATCGCCTCCATGGGCTCGCCCATGATTTCGCGGTCGCTCTTGTTGCCGCGACCGTGACGGAAGTATTCTTCCTGCGCTCCGGGACGGGCCACCACATCGAAGGTCGGATTGGGGATGTATTTGCTGACCTGGCCGCGGATGACCATCTTCGTGCGACCGCGAACCTGCCAGTAGTCGATCACGCCCTTGCGTTTGTCGGGCAGGAACTTGGTGAGGGCGTCCCGTGTTTCGTACATGTGGCTGTCGACGTCGAATACGGGAAAAGGAAGCTCGCGCGACGGCATGGCGATCTCCTCATGGCAGTCCGGGTGGCTGGTGGAAGTGACGTTACCGCTCCGCGTCCCAAAGTTCGGGCGGATCGCCCCGCTCGGGGGACTTGCGTAGTAAGAAGTTCACAAAAGAGGAGGGATGGCCGTGGGGTCCGACGTCGTCACGCAGTTCGGGGCACGGGTGATTCCCGGGCCGCCCCTCCCCCTTGTGATTGAGCCGGCGACAGACGGGATCGACGCCGTGGCGTGGGCGACGGCGCACCGCCACCCGCTCCGCGAGCTTTTGTTGCGCCATGGCGGCATCCTGTTCCGCGGGTTTACCGGAGGGTCGGTTGAGACGTTCCGCCGCTTCATCGCGGCGGTATCCGCCGAGCCCCTCCCCTATATGGAGCGTTCGTCGCCGCGACACGAGGTGGCTGATCAGGTCTATACCTCGACCGATCACCCCCCGCGCCACCCGATCGCGCTGCACAACGAGCAGTCCTACAACGTCACCTGGCCGCTACGCATCTTCTTCCACTGCGTGTTGCCGCCGGCTGGTGGAGGCGCCACTCCGGTGGCCGACTGCCGCAACGTGTACCAGCGGATCTCGCCGGCAGTACGGGAACGCCTGGAGGAGCGTGACTACCTCTACGTCCGGCACTTCGGCACCGGCATGGGCCTCAGTTGGCAAGACGCGTTCCAGACCAACGACCGCACGGCCGTCGAAAGTTATTGCGCCGACAGTGATGTCGAATTCAGCTGGGGGCCGGGGGAAGAACTTACTACTCGGCAGCGGCGACCGGTGTCCGCGGCGCATCCGGAGACCGGTGAGATGACGTGGTTTAACCATCTGACGTTTTTCAATGTGTCCACGTTGGACCCGATGGTGGCCGAGGCGCTGCTGTCGATGGGCAAGGAGAACCTGCCGAACAACACCTACTATGGCGATGGCGCGGAGATCGAGCCCGCGGTACTCGACGAGATTCGCGCAGCGTATGACGTCGAAAAGACGGCCGTGCCGTGGCAAGAGGGCGACATCATGATGCTCGACAACATGCTCGTCGCCCACGGCCGGGAGCCGTACACGCCACCCCGGCAGATCGTGGTCGGAATGGCCGAGCCGTGGTCCCGATCCGGAGGCAAAGGGCGATAGCTCGCTTTGCCATTCGACCACCGTCGATTCACCCTGCCGTCACCGATCGGGTCGAGAACGAACCGTCTGAAGCACTGGCCGGAGAGCAGCGGGTTGCCGGCACCGCAACGGTGCATCTGGATGGGTCATCTCGGGGTACTGTTCGTCATGATCTATCGGACGCTTGGCCACACCGGGATCCGGATCTCCCCGATCGGCTTGGGGTGCATGCAATTTTCGGGCGCAGGCCAGGCGTCCGTTATCCCGATCGAGCAGCCGGGGGTCGATGCGATCGTCAAGGCCGCGGTCGACGGCGGAATCACCTGGTTCGACACCGCAGAAGCGTATGGCCACGGCAGGTCCGAGCGCGCGCTGAGCAGCGGCCTCACTTCTTGCGGAGTCAAGCCCGGCGATGTCACCATCGCCACGAAATGGGCGCCGCTCGGACGCACCGCCAGAAGCATTACCCGCACCATCGACGACCGGCTGCGCGCGCTGAATCCCTTCCCCGTGGATCTGCATCAGATCCACATGCCCTACGGGAGCTTCTCCCCGCTCAGGGCCCAGGCCCGGGCGATGGCCCGGCTGGCAGAAACGCACCGGATCGGTGCCATCGGCGTCAGCAAGTTTTCGGCGCGCCAGATGGAGCTCACCCACGCAGAACTGGCTAAACACGGAATTGCGTTGGCCAGCAATCAGGTTCAGATCAACCTGTTGCACCGCAAGGTCGAATCGAACGGAGTTCTGGACACCGCGCGGCGGCTGGGCGTCACTCTGATCGCCTACTCCCCCTTACGAAGCGGGATACTGACCGCCAAGTTCCACGATGACCCCGGACTGGTTGCCACGATGCCGCGAAGGCGCCGCACGCTATTTGCCGGAGACCTGGACCGCAGCGCGCCCCTGATCGACGGACTGCGTCAAGTCGCCCTCAAACATTCGGCGACGGTCGGCCAAGTGGCGCTCGCGTGGCTCACCACCTACTACGGCGACACTGTCGTCGCGATTCCCGGCGCAACCAAACCGCATCACGCCGAGGAAGCCGCCGGTGCCATGCGTATCGCTCTGAGCGAGCAGGAAACCCAGACGCTGGCGCTCCTGGCGTCGCAAGTCGGCGGCTAGCTCGCCGACGGTACTGGCTCAGGATTGCCGGAGGCGAGGGCCGCACGGTGGAGTGCTGCGTGCTCACTCCGCCCGGCCGCCGAGATGTTTGGCAAGAAACCGGTCGGCCCGATGATAGAAGTCGAGCCGGTTCTCCGGCCTGGCCAGCCCGTGCCCCTCATTCTCATACATTACGTACTCGTGAGGGATCCCGCACTCTCTCATCGCCGCGACGATCTGTTCTGACTCCGCCTTGTTCACGCGGGGATCGTTCTCGCCTTGGGCGATGAGGATGGGGATCCTGATGTCGTCGACTTTCGACAGCGGCGAACGAGACCAAAGGAATTCCCTGTCCTCGCCGACTCGCTTGCGCCACATCGCGATCATGGGCATCCAGTACTCGGGAAAGGACTCCAAGAGCGTGATCAAGTTCGACGGGCCGACCATCGAAATCGCGCACTTGAAGAAGTTGGGGGTGAACGTCGCACCAATCAACGCGGCGTAACCGCCATAGGAAACGCCATAGATCGCCATGCGCTCGCGGTCGACGATGCCCTGCGCGACAAGGCGATCCATCGCGTCCAGCAGGTCGTCCTGCATCTTGGCGCCCCACTCGCGATCACCTGCGTTGAGAAAGTCCTTGCCATACCCGCTGGAGCCGCGGAAATTGACCTGGACGCAGAGGTATCCGCGGTTGGCGAGCCACTGTGCCCTGGCGTCGAATCGACGCAGGTCGCGGGCCCACGGCCCGCCATGGACCAACAGCACCGCAGGCAGGTCGGTCCGTTCAACCTGCGGCGGGAAGGTGAGGTATCCGTGGATCGTCAGCCCGTCACGCGACGTGAACGCGAATGGTTCCATCGGCACCAGGGGGTAGTTGTTGAGCTGTGGCTGGTGATCGAACAGGAACGTCGCGGTCTTCGAGTCACGATCCCACGTGTAGAACTTCACGGGGCCCGAGTCGCTGTGGAACGCCACCAGCCAGGTCGCATCGTCGCGGTCTCGATCACCGATCACCAGATCGCCCGTGTTGAGCCGCTGAAGGGCTTCGATGTCACCGCGGACCGCGTCGTCGAAGATCTGATATTCCAGGCGATCGCGGTACAGCGTCGCCGCCTCGATCCCACGCGTGTCGGGGTTGAACACTGCGTCCACGATGTCGTAGGCGGGATCCTCCGCGATCACCTCGACGGCACCCGTCGCGATGTCCATCTGCACCAGACGCCCGGCGTTCGCGTCGACGGACATCCGCAGGTACATGGCGTTACCGTCTTTCGTGAAGCCAAGCGGCGCAGTCAATTCCGCGTCCTCCGGCGGCACCTTCAGCAACGGCCGCCAGTCCGAAGCCTCGTCGTCGCGCACCATGATCGCCGCGCCGCCGTCGGGCAGCGGCATCACGGCGCCGCGGACCTGCAGATCGGCGTCGACAACCCAGCTGAAAAAGCCGGGGTTCTCGACGACCTTCTCCAGCGCGGCGGTCGTCAGGTCCAGGCGGTACACGTCGTGCAGCCGCGGGTTGTCCTTGTTTATCGCGATCAGCACGTCGTTCGGAAAGTCCTTGCGGTGCGCGATGACTCGGCACTGCACGCCGTCGAGCGGGGTCAGGTCGCGCTCGACACCGGTTTCCAAGTCGACGTCGTAGAGTCGGAAGTCCTCGCTTCCGTCCTTGTCCCGCACATACATGAGGTGGCGGTCGTCGTGCGCCCACAAATAGTCCTGAATCCCCCGGTCGGTGTCGTGGGTCACCGGCCGCTCGTTTCCCGAACCGGCGTCGCCGACGAATACGTTCATCACGCCGTCGAGGGGGGCCAGGTACGACAGACGCTTGCCATCCGGTGCGATCCGCGCCCCCACCCGCTCCGGATTTCCCAGCAGCACTTCGAGAGGGATGAGCTTCACATCGACCATGTCAGGCCTCCCTGCCGATGAGTTGGGCATAAGCTCGGCCACTTTTGCTGCGGTAGAAGCGGATCAGACCCTGCAGCGCGGCGGAGGTCTTCCTCTGCCGACTCCGTGTCCGGATCAGGCGACTCCTTGGCCATTTCCGAAAGGAACGCCTCGACTGCAACCGCGTACTTGTTTGGCCACAACTTATAGATCGTCGCCTTGCTCACGCCGGCGCGGGTGGCGATCTCGTCGGTCGTCATCGCACGCAGGCCTACCTCGTTGATCAACTCCGATGTGGCGCGCAGCACCGCCGAACGGGACTGCTCGCTGCGCGGTCGGCCCGGACGCGACCTCGTATCCTCAGCCACCTGTCACCTCTACACGCCAATAACTGAACCCACGGCACCGACTAACAAAAGCCGACGAGTACCTATTCGTCCAGCCGGACGATTCGGTCGACGTGGGCGAGGAAGTGCGTCAACACCTTCTCGGGCGCCTCGAGCTGGGGCCAGTGCCCGATGTCGTCGGCGAGCATCACCACATCGGGTTCGGGTACCACTTCGGCGTAGCGGCGCGCCATGTGCGCACCGGAGTTGGGGTCGACCGGCCCGTCGATCAACCGCATCGGGACCGCGGTCTGCCGCATGGCACGCACCCACCGGTTGCGGTGCGTGTAGCGATCGTTGATGAACCGGCCGACCGTGTGCAGCACCTGGCGGCCGTCGTTGTAGTCCAAGATCTGGTTGAACACATCCATCATCTGCCGGGTCGGTTTGGTGTGCGGGCCGAACATCTCCCGCAGCGTGGGTTCCAGCAGCCGACGGGCCAAAGGACTGCCCTGCACATGGCTGAAGAGGTCGCCCAACGGGGTGCGAGACATCAGCTTCTGCGCCACCCGGGGCGTATAGGTCTCAACGAACATCCCGCCGTTGAGCCAGGTGATCGAGTCGATGCGCAGCGCGCCATAGGCTTGCTGACCGAACTCATGACGGGCCAACAGTTCCTGGCCCACCGAATCGCCGATGTCGTGGGCCAGAATGTGCGCATTGGGGATATTCAGGTGCGCCAGCAGCGCTTCGTGCATGTCGGCGTGGTCTGTCACCGAGTACTCGTAGGCCACGGGCTTTTCCGAGAAGCCCATGCCGATCATGTCCGGTGCGATGACGGCGAACCGTTGCGACAGCGCGGGCCAGATCGGCGCCCAGTCGTAGGAATTGAACGGATAGCCGTGGATCAGCAGCAGCGGAGGCCCGCTGCCCTCGACGCGGTAGAAGATGTCGAAGCCGAGGTAGTCGAAGTACTCTCCGGAGGTCAGCCAGCGTTCCAGTTCGGCGTCCATGACGGTCATCATCCTCCGGCGATGAGGTCGTGGCTCGAATCGGGGTGAACACATCGAGGCACGCGCCGACCCGCTCGGTGACTCGTCGGTCTCGATAACCCGCGGCGTCTAAAGCCACGCGAGCGACCACACGGCACCGTCGGCCCGGCGCGGTGCGTACTCAGGCAGGGCGGCCGGAGCCGGCCGAGTTGCGCCGTCTGACGTGCACCGGCGCACTGTTCGTTAGAAGAACCGGGCTCACCGTCATTTCGCTTTCTCGATATCGGAGATCGAACTCGCGCATTCTTTTGCCTCGGGTGAGCAGGTGGTCGATGAGCGGGTTAGCTGCCGCCGCCGCGGCATCGGCCCTTCCCCAGTTTGCTTCGAATCTAATTATGTCCGATCCTCGTGGGAGGCAAGATCCACTAGGCGCAATGGCCTCGGGCGACGTCTGCTTCGGAGTCTGCCTGCGAAGGAGAAGACGTTGACAACTCGGGATGCCCTCAGCGTAAGCAGGATTGCCGCCGCTCTAGAGGCCTGCTATTCCTCGATGGAAGCCCTGTGCGCCGATCTCGGTGACGCCGAGTGGCGCGCGCAGTCGCTGTGCCCGGACTGGACGATGCGCGACGTCGTCAACCACGTCACCAGCATCGAGGCGGTATTGGCCGGGTGGCTGCCCGACGACGACCAGACCCCGCCGCCGTTCGAGAAGGCCGCGGAGTTCCTGCGCGATGCCGCCGTGGAGGGCGCCGCTTACGTCGAGGTGGTGCGCGCGGTGTATGACCGTCGGCGTGCCGATCTGGCCGCGCTCACCGATGCCGATCTGCAGCGCCCATCGTGGACGCCGGTCGGCCCCGGCACCTACGGGCGGTTCCTGCACATCCGGGTATTCGACTTCTGGGTGCATGAGCGCGACATCACCATGCCGCTCGGGCGCAAGACCGACGACACCGGCATTGCAGCCGAGATCGCGCTGGCCGAGGTCGAGGGATCCCTCGGCTACATCGTCGGCAAGAAGGTGGGCCTGCCCGACGGCAAGAGCATCACCTTTCACCTCACGGGACCGATCGCGCGCGAGCTGCACGTCGCCGTGGACGCACGCGCGAAAGTGGTGGATTACCTTGACAATCCGGACGTGACGCTGAGCACCGACTCCACGACCTTCGTCCAGCTCGCCTGCGGACGCATCGACCCGCAGGCTCAGATCGACTCCGGCGCGGTCACCTGGAAGGGCGATGACGAGATCGGCGACCGAGCCGCGCGCAACCTGAGGTTCACGATGTGACCAGTCCCCCGGTTTCCGTCGACTTCCACTTCGACGTCATGTGCCCGTACGCCTACCAGACGTCGCGGTGGATCCGCGACGTGCGCGACCTGACCGGCCTCACGGTGAACTGGCGGTTCTTCAGCCTGGAGGAGATCAACCGTCAGGAGGGCAAGAAGCATCCCTGGGAGCGGGAGTGGTCGTATGGCTGGTCGATGATGCGCATCGGGGCGCTGCTGCGCCGCCGCTCGATGGCCGACGTTGACGCGTGGTACGAACGCGCCGGCCGCGCGTTGCACGTCGAGGGCCACAAGCCGCACGAGAAAGCCGTCGCCCGCCACCTGCTCGAGGAACTCGGCCTCGATCCCGGACTGGTCGACGAGGCGATCGCCGACCCGACGACCAACGACGAGGTGATGGCCGATCATCAACGCGTGGTCGACGCCAGCGGCTACGGGGTGCCGACGCTGTTCTTCCCCGACGGGCAATGCCTTTTCGGGCCGGTGCTGATCGATCCGCCCACCGGTGAGGCCGCGGTGCGACTGTGGGACGCCGTTGTCGCCTGGACCGAATTCCCGCACCTGTACGAACTGCAGCGGCCGAAGACTCCTGCCGACGCACAGCAGATCGCCGAAACCTTCCGCCCCTATCTGGAGGCTCGCGACTGGGTGTCCATCAACCGCGGTGAGGTCATCAACATCGGTGACCAAGCAGGCAGGCAATGACCGGAAGCGGCCTCGCCTGCGAGCGGCGCGGCGCGGTCGCGATCATGACGATCGACGTCACTTCCGGATCGCCGCCCTTGAGGGGTGCACAGATGGCCTGCCGGAACTGCATCTGGGCAAGCTTCCGGCCTGGGGGTCCCGCCGCCATGGCACGGCCCGGGAGCTCGGCTACCCACGCTACCACCGCCGGTGAGCACCGTCGCCGTCACTTGCACGCCATGATCACACTGCCGGGCGGTCCTATTATCAGGCCTTGGAGCGGCTCGGTGGATTCGTCGTATTCGATGTCGCGAGTTGCCGTTCAAGCGCACCTGTGATGTCCGTGGTGGTCACGACGAGAGCGGTCGCAAAATCGATGAGATCCGGTCTGCGGACGTCGATTTGGTGTCGATACCACTGGACGGCCAGTTCGAGCAGTCCGCTGACGACGGTGAGCGCAGTCAGCCTGATCGTGTCGTCCGTTCCGGCGGCGTCGCCAACAAGGGCGCGTACTTGCCCGACCATGATGTGAGTAAGGACATTGATGACCTCTTGGCGACGGCCGGCGAGCGCTTCTGCGGTCTGTAGCTCTATCAGTAGCCGTGATCGCCGTGGGTCCTCGTCGATGAAGTCGAACGCGAACTCGAGAATCGCTCGAACGCGGAGGCTCAAATCGTGCGGTGAGTCGTTGACTGTTGCCATGATTCCCGCGAGTGCGCGGGTGAATTGGTCCTCGAAAGTGGCCAGCAGTAGCTCACTGCAGTCGCGGAAGCTCTCGTAGAAGTATCGGTCGTTGAGTCGTGCGCGGGTGGCGATGGCGCGTACACGCAGGTTGCTCACACCCTGCTCGGAAATCGTGTCGAGGGCCGCCTCGATGAGTTGGTGGCGGCGCTGCGAACGTCGTTGATCGGCGGTTAGGCCGCGATGCATGGCCATCGATGCGTTTGAGACCTCCACTTCGGTGACGGAGTCGCGTCGCCATCGCAACTTGGTGAAGAATAGCGCCAAACGAAGCTTTGGTGAAGCACTTCACCATCCAATGAGTGGTGGCCACAACGTTGCTCGCTCTGGGTGTGGTGGAGGGACGGCAACAAGAACGGTGGGGCCGGATTTGCGAGATCCCTATAGAGGTGGGGGCCGACGCAGCGAGTCCTTCTCACGCGCTGGCCCAGCGACTGAGGTCGCTCACAGCCCCTTCGCTTGGAGCGCCTTCATCAGTGAGGGGCGCCTGCCGTAATCTCGCCGAACCTTGGCGATGTACAACGCGAAATCAGCGCTGCGACCGCCTCTTTCATAGAGCTTGGCCATCGTTGCCAGCGTCGCAGCAATGCCCGGGTAAAGCCTGGTATTAGGATGCAGCAGGTCGTTCTCAAGCTGCGGCCGGTACAGATCTGCAGCCGCTACCGGCCGAGCCTCAGCGCCTTGCGTAGCGAGTTCCTGCCAAGCCCAGCCGGGACCGTAGCGGTCAGCGGCCTCCCAGGCGGCGTCCACGTCTCCCTCGCTCAGTAAGAGCTCGACCAAGACCGACCCCGCACCGGGGCCACCAGCCAAATCTCGCGCGTGGTCGAACGCCCAGGCGCGTTCGGTACCGGCTCTATCGATCGTCGCGGCAAAGTCCAGCAGTGACCGATAGGCGTGCACCACAGGCCGCCGGACGAAATCGGCACGCAGGACTGCGATCGCATCATCGATACGGCCGATTTCCCGGTAGGTGTCGGCGACGGCGGACGGGCTCAGCCAATAGTCATTGCCGCCGCCTTGACTGCTGGCTCGCCCTTCGGCAACCGCCCGATCGATCCAATTCACTACCTCGTCGTCACGTCCGGCTTCTCGTAAGCGGGCGATGATCGCCCCGTACGGGGGGTGCTCTCGATCGTTCAGCAATTCGACAGCCCGATCGACATCGCCGTCGTGATCGGCGAGCTCCAGCAACATGGCATCGACTTCAAACCGGCTCCAGTGGTCGCGACCTGCGTGCTGGCGGTCCAAGTCCGCGACCGCCGCGCGGTAGATCGCGAACGCGTGGTCGTCGAACGCGTCCACGAAATCCGCGAGCAGCAGCGTCGGCCATCCCGGCGAGGTCGCACGGAATGTCGCCAGCCACACTGCGAGTTCGGCCGGGTCTGGTTCACCCAGTCGACATGCCTGCGCGTACAGGTCGGCAGCCCGCTCGCATTCACCGCCGATCGCTCCTGACGAGTCGTCAGCATGCTCGGTGATCGTGCGCAGCAGGGTCAACGCGCACAGCAGGGCCGGCCGCACGATTTCGGCGGACCCTCCGTTCAGGTGAATCTCGAGTTCGTCGAGTACTTGGCTGGCGCCTTCCGCGACCGCGTAGGACTCGCGATAGTCGACGAATCCGCGGAATTCCAGGGTGTTTCGCACGTAGGCTTCGAACTCGGCTTTCGCGGTCGTGTCGTCACCGGATGCGGCCGTGGCGCGAACCTCCAGCATGCGGCGCACTTCGCCGTCGCGGTGGGCGAGGGTCATGACGAGTTCGCGAAGCTCGTCGACGTCCATCGCTTGCACGGTCGCTTCCAGCGCCGATGCCACCCGAGTGGCGTCGTCGACGGCGCCGCTGTCGATCACGGCGAGTCCGACCGCGACCAGGTGCTTGCAGAAGTGACCGTCGGCGGCGTGCGGGCACGTGCAGAAACCATCAGGTTGCGGACCGGACCAGTCAAGCTCCACGGTGTAGACCTGCTTGGCCTGGACTGACGCGTAGGCTCTCGCGGCTGTAGCCCGCAACCCTCGGACGTACCGGACGTAGTCTTCGCCTCGGGCATAGCTCCGGTCACCGGCCACCTTGAGCAGCGCCCTCTCCGACAACGGCATACCGACATGGTGCCCGATCGGCTCGGCGACAGCTCTAAGGTGAGCGGCATGAGCGAGCGCCCGTACCTGCGTCTGGTACCGGAATCGGTGTCACGCCCCGATCTGCGTCGCGCGCGACGGCGTGATGTCGTCGTTTACCGGGTCCGGGTGCACCTCGATGACAGCGATCCAACGATCTGGCGACGGCTGGACCTGCGCTCGAACCTGACGCTGGACCTGCTCCACCAGGTCCTGCAAGTGGCGTTCGACTGGACCGACTCGCACCTGCATCGCTTCTCACTCGGCGGCGGCGCCTTCGACCGCCACAGCCAGCTGTTCCTGTGCCCGTACGACGTGGACAACAAGGAGTGGCCCGAAGACGACCACGGCCTGCCCGCCGCCGAGACTCGACTCGACGAAACCCTCGGTGAGCCCGGCGATGTTCTGCGCTACCTCTACGATTACGGCGACAACTGGCAGCTGACGTTGCGTCTCGAAGAAGTTCTTCCCGCTGAGAGTGACTGCCCCGCAGCGGTTGTCGTCGACGGTGAGCGTGCTGCGCCGCCAGAAGACTGCGGGCATCTGGTCGACGCCGACAGCCTCTCCGAGGTGCTCCCCGAACCCGCGCTCTTCGAACCGGAACGGGTCAATAAGGGCTTCGACGACGCGTACTTCGTGCTGCGGGAGGCAGGCATCGACGTGCGCCTGGTCGACCTAGTTCATCAGCTTACGTATACCCGGTATGGCGAGGACCTGACGAAGGCGGCGCTTAATCTGGCCGGTCCGCGACCGCTGGACACGGTCGCTGTTGCCGACAATCTGCGGGCGTATCAGTGGTTTCTGGACCGTGCCAACGACGGCGGCATCCAGTTGACGACCGCCGGATACCTCAAACCGGCTGACGTCGAGGAAGCCTCGAAAGTCATTCCTGTAATGAATGATTGGGTTGGCAAGCAGAACCGCGAGGTCCAATGCTACCCACTGCTGCGGTTCCGCGAAGGCGTGCAGTCGCTGGGACTGCTACGCAAGCACAAGGGCACGCTGTTGCTGACCAAGGCTGGCGTAGCGGCCCAGCGTGACGCCGACAGGCTGTGGGAGCATATCGCCGGTCGGTTGATTCCCAAGTCCGACGAGAAGTTCGACGCACAAGCGACCAAGCTGATGCTGGCTTTTGCGGCGGCTTCGGCCGGTTCCAAACTGCCCTTCGACAAGATGACGGCGTTGCTGGCCGAACTCGGCTGGCGCTACTCCGACGGTCGGGCTATCTCGGAATCGTCCCTGCGCCAACTCCCCGTCTACGAAGTCCTGATCAACGTGACCGACCAGCCCGTCACCCGGGCGCGGCGCAATCTCGTGAGTCCGGCGGCAGCGGCATTAGCGCGTAAGGCGCTCGGCGGGACCTGAAAGCTTGAGCCAAAGGACATGATCCGGCGATCAGACACCGGCACTCATCCCGCCACAGCGGTCGACGCCGATGCTATGACGACCCCGGAGTCGTTCGCCAACAGCTTCGCGCACTGGCGTGACCGTGAAAATGGCGTTTGCCCTGTGATAACACCTACGCCCTCGGCACCTATGGCGGCGGCCCGCTGTGCGTTGCCTGCGCGGACCTTGGCCATCTGGTCTTCCTGCCGTCTGGTGATGCCGTGCTAAGTCGGAGGGCGAGAAGGATCAGCGGGCTTTCGGCGGTTGTTGTGCGGTGGAGCCGCTCATGCAAGCGCTGTGAGCGCCAAGGCATGCTGGCGGAAGCGGAGGCGATCGAGCGTGCCGAACAGGAGTGCCTGTCCGATGCTGAGGCGCGCGCCCGCCGCAGGGAGCGCGACGAGGCGCGACGGGCCGACGAGGACATGAGGTTCCAAGCCGAGTTCGCGGCCGCGATCCAAAAGCTGTTCCCGCGCTGTCCTCCCAGCAGGGCCGGCGCGATGGAGCGTCATGCGGCAATGCGCGGCAGTGGCCGGATCGGACGAAGCGCGGCTGGACGGGCCATCGATCCGGACGCCGTTCGGCTCGCCGTTGCGGCGTCGGTTCGCCACGTCGCCACCGACTACGACGAGCTGCTGATGTCGGGCGTCGACCGGGAAACGGCTCGGCGCCGGGTACGTGAACGTGTCGAGGACGTGTTGCGCGCTTGGCGCCAAGGAATCACGACGCCCGAATAGGGCGGCTAACAATATGCAGAGCCACTTCAACCGAATTGGCAAGATCGGTATAAATCCAGCGTCAACTCGGCGCCCCCCGGGCGCACCATCCCACGGATTGGCGCCGTAGCAGTCCTGTGGTCTGACCAAGCGGTCGTGCGGGCTAGCGCTGCCGTGTCGAAAAGAGCCCTGAGCAAATGATCGCCGACGAGTCGAGGTAGTCGCTTCAGCCAGCGAGAACTACGCCAATGTCGGTGCGTGCGAAGTCGTCCCCTTTAAAGAGGAGAGGCTGGCCGCTGACCTTCGCGAGGGCGTAGGAGAAGCAATCGCCATAGTTCAAGCCGGCGCGATCGCGTCCCTTGCCATACACGCGGTAGGCGACTCGAGCGGCGTCCGCTTGGTTGGCATCGACGCCAACAAGGTCGACTGCGGCGCGGTGCAGCCATAGATCCAACTCACGTCCCCCCGGTTCACCGAAACGCGTCTCGATCACAATAGCCGTCTCCAGATACGACGCCGTCGACATGAGACGAACATGGTCCGCTTCCACAGCTGCCTCGAACCGTTCCGCCTCCGGCTCATCGTTGAGCATCGCGACCAGCGCAGATGTGTCGATCACCATCAGGCAGGCAACCCGCGCTCGTCGTAGCCGAGAATCTCATCCGCGGATCGGGTGTCGAGCACCGGTAAGGCTGCGCAGCGGCGGCGGATCGCGGCGAGCTCCTCGCGCAGCGGAATGGCCCTGGTGCGCCCCGTCTCGCGGGCGAGTCGTTCCCGCAACGCGACCACGACTGCTTCTGTCAAGGTCTCGCCCGTCCGAGCTGCGAGTTCCCTAGCGAGCCGGTCGGCCTCGGGGTCTTTGATGCTCAATGCCATAGTCCGGATTATATATCAATTGGCATATTCTAGACAATCCCGCGAACCTGTCCGGGCCGAGGCCAGTAATCCGTCGGCTCCCCGGAATGATGGCTTAACAGATGGTCGAGGCTATAAGGCTGGCATGCCGCCTTGGCGCAGTCCGTCGTGAAGCACCCAGGAAGTAGCGGTAGAGCGTCTTCCCAGGTCGCCAGCGGTTCTCGCGTCGCACGACGAGTTCAGACACACGATCCTGGTTGGGGTGCAGACCTATTTCGACTGGCCGATGCGGTTAGAAACCGCCTCTGACCTGGTCGGGCTGACATGCGTCGGGCTGACAGGATTTGGAACCTGCGACCAACTTGACCCCCAGTACCTAGCGGTAGCGCGTTTCCGCAGATCGTCCCTGGTTCTCTTGGTTAAGGTGCCGTGCATGACGTTCACGCACGCGCAGGTCGTTCAACATCGTGCATGACGTGTGGTCCCAGACTGGTCCCGGTGAAGGCACGGTCCTGCAGGCTTTGGAGATGCTGGGACTCAACCGCCCGGTGCGCTGCACCCGCATTTTGCGATATTATTCGAACGTTCCGAATGTTCTTTCCAATAGTACAGATAGGAGCAGATGTGAGTGCCGAAGCCGCAGAGGCAGCCACCTTCATACCGGAGGACCCCGACGAGCTCGCGTCGGTGGTCGGATTTCTCGCTACCCATGAGCGCCTCCGCGGAACGGTGGCATCGCCCGGCTACGCCCTTGTGGGCATCGGTGAACATGACCGCATTGAATTGCCGCGTTCAGTGCACCAAGCCTTGACCAAAGTCGTCGCGGCGTTGCATGCCGGCAAGGCCGTCACCATCGCCCCGCAGACGATGAAGTTGACCACCCAGCAAGCTGCCGACCTGTTGGGAGTGAGCCGCCCGACGGTCGTTCGTTTGATCACCGACGGTGCGTTGCCGGCTGAGCGGAGCGGCAATCGCCATCGACTGTTGCTCGACGACGTTCTCGCTTACCGCGAGCTGCGCCGCAATCGCCAGTATGAGGCGCTGGCGGCTACAGCGGTCGACATGGACGCTGACGACGATCCGGATGTTGTTCGCGAGCGGCTGCGTGAAGCACGTCGAGTCGTCGCCGAACGGCGGCACCCCAAGGCCGCCACGCGCTGACAACATCCGAGAATATTCGCCGCGATGTTGGACACCTCAGTGCTATGGCCCAGCCTGCAGCGCGACTTCCTGCTCTCGCTGGCAATCGAGGGGCTCTACCGGCCGTTGTGGTCCACCGCGATTCTCGATGAATTGCGTTACCACGAAGCGCAGAAGCTCATCGCTCACGGCCACGACCCAGCCTTCGCGGAGCATCGGTCACAACGCCTCGTCGATCAAATGAACGCGGTGTTCGATGACGCCATCGTGGTCAGCTGGGAAAGCCTGGAAGGCACGTTTGGCCTCCCCGACATCGACGACGAGCACGTTGTTGCGGCGGCCCTGGTTGGAGGAGCGGACATGCTCGTCACCAGCAACTTGAAAGACTTTCCACCGCAACAGATCCCCAAGCCACTTACGGTGATCTCACCTGCGCAGTTCGCTGCTGACACCGTCGCGGTGTCCCCCGACATCGCCTATCGCGCAGTGATTGGCCTGGCTTCTAGATTCGTTCGGCCCTCGTCCACGGTCGATGAGATTCTCGACCACCTTGTGGCACGCTACGCGATGATCGAAGCCGTCGAACTCATCCGCAGCGTCATGTAGCCGCTTTCGAGGAGAAGTGACCGTTAACGGCATCGAGAACTTCCCTGGCGAGTTGGACACTCTGCGTGCTGATAATCTTCGTCTGCGCCGTCTTCTTCGGTTGAGTGAGGAACAGGCACGCGCAGCCGCCGGCGACCAGGCGACGCTGACGGGAGCGCCGGCCTCACCGGTGACCATGGGCTCCAGCTCCGCTGATAAGGTGCGGTTCTTCTTCGAGTTGTTCCGTTCTCGCACCGATGTTTACGCGCTTCGCTGGGAGAATCGTCGAGATGGCCGTTCGGGTTGGATGCCGGCGATCAAGGGCTATTGGCGCAAGGGCATGAATCGGGCCGACGCGCCCTACCTTTCGCTGACTCCAGAGGTCATTGACGCCCACCTGCGGGGCGAAGC
>NZ_DATJPU010000011.1:0-39040 GCF_035506235.1 Mycobacterium sp. | reverse complement strand
CCTCCTGCCGCACCCGCGCCGCGACGTCGGCCTCCGCCGCGCTCAGCGTCGCCCACTCGCCCGTGTCGTCGCCGGCGGAGAAGATCTCGTGGCCGCCGAAGAGGATCACCGCGGCGACGTCGTCGCGCCGGCCGAGCTCGCCGGCCGCGGCCACGATCTCCCGATAGACCTGCCGGGTCATGGCGTTGGTGGGCGGCCGCGACAGCAGCAGCATCGCCAGGCCGGCGTCGCGCGAGCCGTCGCTCACCACGACGCTGACGAACTCGCGCTCGCACCCGGTCAATGGCGCCACCCCATCCCGCCCTGCTTGCGGGCCGCGTGGTAGCGGTCGGAGTCGAAGAACTCGAACACCCAGTTGTCGCCCTTGATCTCCAAATGCGGCTGCACCGTGACGATCTGGCGCTCGACGGACAGCACGTCGTCGACGGTGCGGCCGGCCAGCGAGTCCAGCTGCGTCCACGTCGGCGGCAGCAGGAAGCTGCGGCCGGCCGCGAAGTCATCGATGGCGGCCTGCGGCGTCGTCCAGCCGGCGCGGTCGGATTCGGTGTTCTCACCGTCGGCCCGTTGCCCCTCCGGCAGGGCACCCACGAAGAAATAGGTGTCGTAGCGGCGGGTGCGCTCGGCCTCCGGGGTGACCCAGTTGGCCCACGGCCGCAGCAGGTCGGAGCGCAGCTCCAGGTTTTCGCCGCGCAGGAAGTCCGCGAAGGACAGCGTCCCCTCCGCCAGCGCGCGGCGCGCGTCGCCGTACACCGAGGCGTCGCCGACGATGCCGTCCGGGTCCCCGGCCGGCCCGGCGAAGAGCACGCCGGATTCCTCGAACGTCTCCCGGGCGGCGGCGCAGACCAGCGCCTCGGCCAGGTCGGGCTCGACGCCGAACCGCTGCGCCCACCACTGCGGCGGCGGCCCGGCCCAAGCGATATCGGCGTTGCGGTCGCGGTCGTCGACGCCGCCGCCGGGGAACACCATCGTCCCGGCAGCGAACTCCATCCGGGCGTGCCGGCGCATCAGGAACACCGCCAACCCGGTCTTTGAGCCCTCCGGCTCATCGCGGACCAGCATCACGGTCGCGGCCGGCCGGGGCACCAGGGGTGGCGGGTCCTGCGGTGCGGTCATAGTTGCCTCCGGTGGGCTGCGCGGGTGCGAACTCGGCGGGCGAAATACCGCCCGTCGACGACGTCCAGGGCGATGGACTGGCCGAACGCGGCCGACAGGTTCTCGGCGGTCAGCACGTCGGGCAGCAGGCCGGCGGCGACCACCTTGGCCTCCGACAGCAGCATGCAGTGGCTGAAGCCGGGCGGAACCTCCTCCACGTGGTGCGTGACCAGCACCAGCGCGGGCGCATCGGGGTCGGCGGCCAGGTCGGCCAGCCGGGCCACCAGCTCCTCCCGGCCGCCCAGGTCCAGGCCGGCGGCGGGTTCGTCGAGCAGCAGCAGCTCCGGGTCGGTCATCAACGCGCGCGCGATCAGCACGCGCTTGCGCTCCCCCTCCGACAGCGTGCCGTACGTGCGGTCCGCGAGGTGTTCGGCGCCAAGGCTTTCCAGCATGTCGAGCGCGCGTTGGTAGTCGACGTCCTCGTAGCGCTCCCGCCAACGACCCAGCACCGCGTAGCCCGCCGACACCACGAGGTCGCGCACAAGTTCGTCGCCGGGCACGCGCTGCGCCAGGGCCGACGAACTCAGGCCGATCCGCGAACGCAACTCGGAAACGTCGACCCGGCCCAGCCGCTCGCCGAGTACGAACGCCACCCCCGACGACGGGTGCTCGGTGGCCGCGGCGATGCGCAGCAACGACGTCTTGCCGGCACCGTTGGGCCCGATGATCACCCAGCGTTCGTCGAGTTCCACCGCCCAATCCAGCGGTCCGACCAGGACGCGTCCGTCGCGCTGCAGCGACACGTTCCTGAAGTCGATCAGCAGATCGGGGTCGGCTGCCTCACTTCCGCTTTCGGGCACCCGACCATCGTGCCGTACCGGGCGCGCACCTAATCCGGCGGGATCTCCACGCGGCGCAGCTGGCCGTCGACCGCGTCGGCGGCCTCGATCTCCCCGCGCGTCACGCCGAGCAGAAACAGGACGGTGTCCAGATAGGGGTGGCTCAACGACGCGTCGGCGACCGCACGCAACGCCGGCTTGGCGTTGAACGCCACGCCCAGCCCCGCCGCGGCCAGCATGTCGATGTCGTTGGCGCCGTCGCCGACCGCGACGGTCTGCGCCATCGGCACCCCGGCCTGCTCGGCGAATTCCCGAAGGGCCGCCGCCTTGCCGGCCCGATCGACGATCGGCCCGACGACGCGGCCGGTGAGCTTCCCGTCGATGATCTCCAGCTCGTTGGCGGCGACGTAGTCCAGCATCAGCTCCCGCGCCAAAGGTTCGATGATCCGCCGGAACCCACCGGAGACCACGCCGCAGTGAAAACCCAAGCGCCGCAACGTTCGTATCGTTGTCCGGGCGCCGGGCATCAGTTCCAGCTGGTCGGCGACCTCGTCGATCACGGTCGCCGGCAGGCCCTCCAGCGTCGCCACCCGCTGCTCGAGCGACTGCGCGAAATCCAGCTCGCCGCGCATCGCCGCCTCGGTGATCGCGGCGACCGCTCCCTGCGCGCCCGCCCGGGCCGCCAGCATCTCGATGACCTCGCCCTGCACCAGCGTGGAATCGACGTCGAACACGACGAGCCTTTTGGCGCGCCGTTCCAGGCTGTACTCCTCGACCGCGACGTCGACGCCCTCGTCGGCGGCCACCCGGTTCAGCGCGTTCCGCAGCGCGCCGTCGGCCAACGGCGGCGCGGACACCCGCAGCTCCAGACCGGTGACGGGATAGTCGGAGACGCCGCGGATCAGGTCGATGTTGACGCCCAGCGCCGCCAGCTCGCGGGCCACCGCGCCAAACGCCCGGGCGGTGATCGGCCGGCCGAGCACGAAGACGGTGTGGGTCGACGGGTCCCGGATGATCGGCACGTCGTCGCTGCGCTCGATGTCGACGTCCAGGCCCAGCCCGCGGACGGCGGATTCGACGTCACCGCGCAACAGGCCGCCGTCGGCGACCTCCGGCGGACAGCACAGCAGCACGCCCAGCGTGAGGCGCCCGCGGATCACCACCTGTTCGACGTTGAGCAACTCCACCCCGTACCGTGACAGCACCTCGAAGAGCGCCGACGTCACGCCTGGCTGATCCACGCCGGTGACGGTGATCAGCACCGACACCTTGAGTGGCGAGTTCACTCCCGGCAGCCGCCGCTACTGCTCAGCGGTCGAGCGATCGGGTTCAGTCCGCGGGCCGAATCCCTTCGGCGACTCGAGCGCCGTCGCGTGGCGCCCGACGTGCGCCTCGGCGCGCAGCCGTTCCACCATGTGCGGGTAGTGCAACTCGAAAGCCGGTCGCTCCGAACGGATCCGGGGTAGCTCGGTGAAGTTGTGCCGCGGCGGCGGGCAGCTGGTCGCCCACTCCAGCGAGTTGCCGTAGCCCCACGGGTCATCGACGGTCACGATCTCGCCGTAGCGCCAGCTCTTGAAGACGTTCCACACGAACGGGAACATCGACGCACCCAGGATGAAGGCGCCGATCGTCGAGATCACGTTCAGGCCCTGGAAGCCGTCGGTGGGCAGGTAGTCGG
Source organism: Mycobacterium sp. (assembly GCF_035506235.1). Lineage (GTDB taxonomy): Bacteria > Actinomycetota > Actinomycetes > Mycobacteriales > Mycobacteriaceae > Mycobacterium. The sequence continues at coordinate 35,431 of NZ_DATJPU010000011.1, read as the reverse complement.
CGTAGCGGCGCGGCATGCCCATGTCGCCCAGCCAGTGCTGCACCAGGAACGTGGTGTGGAAGCCGATGAACGTCAGCCAGAAGTGCAACTTGCCCAGCCGCTCGTCCAGCAGCCGGCCGGTCATCTTCGGGAACCAGAAGTAGATGCCGGCGAACGTGGAGAACACGATCGTGCCGAACAGCACGTAGTGGAAGTGCGCGACGACGAAGTAGGTGTCGCTGACGTGGAAGTCCAGCGGCGGGCTGGCCAGCAGCACGCCCGTCAGGCCGCCCAGCAGGAAGGTCACCATGAAGCCCAGCGTGAACAGCATCGGCGTCTCGAAGGTCAACTGGCCCTTCCACATCGTGCCGATCCAGTTGAAGAACTTGATCCCGGTCGGCACCGCGATCAGATACGTCATGAACGAAAAGAACGGCAGCAGAACGGCTCCCGTGGCGAACATGTGGTGCGCCCACACCGCGACCGACAGCGCGGCGATCGAGAGCGTCGCGTACACCAGCGTGGTGTAGCCGAAGACCGGCTTGCGGGCGAACACGGGGATGATTTCGGTGACGATCCCGAAGAACGGCAGCGCGATGATGTACACCTCGGGGTGGCCGAAGAACCAGAACAGGTGCTGCCACAAGATGACTCCGCCGTTGGCCGGGTCGTAGACGTGGGCACCCAGGTGGCGGTCGGCGGCCAGCCCGAACAGCGCCGCGGTCAGCAACGGGAAGGCGATCAGCACCAGGATGGACGTCACCAGGATGTTCCAGGTGAAGATCGGCATCCGGAACATCGTCATCCCGGGTGCGCGCATGCAGACCACCGTGGTGATCATGTTGACCGCGCCCAGGATGGTGCCGAGGCCGGCGACGGCCAGACCCATGATCCACAGGTCACCGCCGGCGCCGGGCGAGTGGATGGCATCGCTCAGCGGGGTGTAGGCGGTCCAGCCGAAGTCGGCCGCACCACCCGGCGTGATGAAACCGGCGGAGGCGAGCAGGGCGCCGAACAGGAACAGCCAGAACGAGAACGCGTTCAGCCGCGGGAAGGCGACGTCGGGCGCGCCGATCTGCAGCGGCAGCACCAGGTTGGCGAAGCCGAACACGATCGGGGTGGCATAGAACAGCAGCATGATCGTGCCGTGCATGGTGAACAGCTGGTTGAACTGCTCGTTCGACAGGAACTGCAGTCCCGGCGCCGCCAACTCGGTGCGCATGAACAGCGCCAGCAGCCCACCGAGGAAGAAGAAGATGAAGCAGGCGACGCAGTACATGATGCCGATCATCTTGTGATCGGTCGTGGTGATCAGCTTGTAGACAAGGTTCCCTTTGGGACCGGTCCGGGCCGGGTACGGACGGACGGCCTCGAGTTCTCCCAATGGGGGGGCTTCGGCTGTCAACAGCTCCTCCAAACATCGTCGGTCACGCCCGAACCCAGTATTGACTTCGAATCTTAGCCTCCGTACAACTCGTCGTCAGGGGCAGTCCTACAAACTGTCGTAAAAGGCTCCGAAGTCCCCGGATGTTAGCGTCGGACCCGTGCTGGGGAGCCGATCGATCAGGGCGGCAGCCGTTCTGACGGCAGCCGTCATGGCCTGCGCCGGATGCGGGTCGGGCGACTCGGGGACCACGGCCTCGACCCGGTCGCTGGTCACGCCCACCACCCAAATCGACGGGGCCGGGGTGCTGGGCAACGATCGCCGGCCGGACGAGTCCTGCGCGCGTGGAGCCGCGCCGGCCGATCCGGGGCCGCCGACGCGACAGGCCCGCAACGCCGCGGGCGTCACACCCGACACGGTCGCGGTTCCCGCGGAGGCCCAGCGCATCGTGGTGCTCTCCGGCGACCAGCTCGACGCCCTGTGCGCGCTCGGCCTGCAATCGCGGGTGGTCGCCGCCGCGCTGCCCGACGGCGCCTCGAGCCAGCCCGCCTATCTGGGCAACGCGGTGCACGGCCTGCCCGGCGTCGGCACCCGCAGCAACCCCGACCTCGGCGGCATCGCCGCGGCCCACCCGGACCTGATCCTGGGGTCGGAAGGGCTGACCCCGAGGCTGTACCCCCGGCTCGCGGCGATCGCCCCCACGGTGTTCACGGCGGCACCCGGCGCGGCCTGGCGGGACAACCTGCGCGGCGTGGGGGCGGCAACCGCACGCGCCGCGGCGACCGACGCGCTGATCAACGGCTTCACCCAGCGGGCCACCCAGATCGGGACCAGCCACGACGCGTCCCACTTCCAGGCGTCGATCGTGCAGCTGACGACCAGCGCCATCCGGGTCTACGGCGCCAACAACTTCCCGGCCAGCGTGCTCGGCGCGGTCGGGGTGGACCGCCCGGCCGCCCAGCGGTTCACCGACAAGCCCTACATCGAGATTCCGGCCACCGACGCCGACCTTGCGAAGAACCCGGACCTCGCGGCCGCCGATGCCGACGTAGTCTACGTGTCGTGCGCCACCCCGGCCGCCGCGGACCGCGCCGCCGCCGTGCTGGACAGCAATCCGTGGCGCAAGCTGTCCGCCAATCACGACAACCGGGTCTACGTCGTCAACGACGAGGTGTGGCAGACCGGCGAGGGCTTGATCGCGGCCCGCGGCATCGTCGACGACCTGCGCCTGGTCAATGCCCCGATCAACTAGCCGTCATAAGCTGGCTTCGGCGCGCCACCCGGCAAGTGGCCCGAGAACATTACCTTAGCTAAACTTCTTGACGACGCAATCGAGATCAAAGAGGGATATTTCATGAGCACAGTTTCGGCGTACGCCGCCACCTCGGCGACGGCACCGCTGACCAAGACCACCATCGACCGTCGCGAACCCGGCCCGCACGACGTCGTCATCGACATCAGGTTCGCCGGGATCTGCCACTCGGACATCCACACCGTCAAAGCCGAATGGGGCCAACCGAATTACCCCGTTGTGCCCGGCCATGAGATCGCGGGCGTGGTCACCGAGGTGGGCTCCGACGTCACCAAGCACAAGGTGGGCGACCACGTCGGGGTGGGCTGCATGGTGAACTCGTGCGGTCAGTGCAGCAGCTGCAAGGCCGGCCTCGAGCAATACTGCAAGCCGGGGGCGACCTTCACCTACAACTCCATCGACAAGGACGGCACGCCGACGCAGGGCGGCTACAGCCAGGCCATCGTCGTGGACGAGAACTTCGTCGTGCGCATCCCCGACTCGCTGCCGCTGGACAAGGCGGCGCCGCTGCTGTGCGCCGGGATCACGCTGTTCTCCCCGCTGCGGCACTGGAAGGCCGGTGAGAACACCCGGCTGGCGATCATCGGCCTGGGCGGGCTGGGACACATGGGCGTCAAGCTGGGCGCCGCGATGGGCGCCGACGTGACGGTGCTGTCGCAGTCGCTGAAGAAGATGGAGGACGGCCTGCGGCTGGGCGCCGCCCACTACTACGCGACGGCCGACCCGGACACCTTCCGCAACCTGCGCGGCAGCTTCGACCTGATCCTGAACACCGTGTCGGCCAACCTGAAGCTCGATGACTACGTCAACCTGCTGGACGTCGACGGCACGCTTGTCGAGCTGGGCATCCCCGAGCACCCCATGGAGGTGCACGCTTTCCCGCTGGCCCTGGCGCGGCGCAGCCTGTCCGGGTCCAACATCGGCGGGATCGCCGAGACGCAGGAGATGCTCGACTTCTGCGCCGAACACGACGTGACGCCCGAGATCGAGCTCATCGAGCCCGACTATGTCAACGAGGCCTACGAGCGGGTGCTCGCCAGCGACGTGCGCTACCGCTTCGTGATCGACATCTCGAAGCTATGACGGGGCTTTCGAAACGCCTTGGCACGCAACCTCTTCGGCTGCCTCGGCGTGGTCGTCGCCCGGGCACACCTCGCTGACGTCGATGCCGGCCAGCGGCCAACCGGCGGCGGCCAGCGTCGAGGCCACCCGGACGATGTCCTCCCGACCGGCGTCGCAGTGGGTGGTCTGTGAGATGAAGTCTTCGATCTCGTCGCGGCTGACGGCGCCGTCGCCTTCGGCCTTGTGCTTCGAGATGATGTTTTGCACCACTTCCTCGAGCTGATCCTGGGTCAGTGGTGTGCTCTTGAGCAGGGCGAACAACGCGACCTGGTCCGGTCCGGGGACGCCCTGCGGGTACCCGACGTCCAGCCAACGGATCACTGACCGGAGAAACTTGGCGTGCTTGTGGTTAGCGTGGGTTGAAGTCACGTCATAAGTGTCATGGCAGCGGCCTCACCGGGGCGTCGCAGCGGACCCACAATTCATGCGCCGTTCACGGCCCGATCATGTACGACGACCCCGGGCCGGAGAAGAAGCCCTGGGATCCGTCGGGCGGCCCGTGGTCGGCCCGGCTACCCGGCTCGCCGCGTGGCGAGCCTGGTTCCCACCGCTGCGCTTGGCGGCATACATTGCGCTGTCGGCGATCGCGATGAGTTCCTCGATACGGGCGGTCCTCTCAGGACCGCTCAACCACGGCAACTCGGCGCCGGCGGTGCCGATACTCGCCGTCATCTCCGGGGAAAGCCCGGTCACGGCAGCGCAAATCCGCTCGGCCAGCGGTTCGATCTCGGAAGGGATGCACGTCAGCGCGATGAGGAACTCTTCGCCGCCGGCGCGGCAGACGATGGCGTCGTCGGGAGTGTGCTCGAGCAGCAGCCCACTCACTGCCCGGAGCGCATGATCACCAACGCAATGACCATGGGTGTCGTTAATGCGTTTGAAATTGTCGAGATCGAGCATCGCCACGGTCAATTGGGTGTGCGCCCGCGGTGGATCTGCCAGGCGATTGGCGACCGTCTCGATGAACGCGCGCCGGTTCAGTAGGCCGGTGAGCGGATCCTCTTCGGAGCGCTGCGCATACCCCCTCATCGCCTGCGACATACCCCAAGCACCAAGGAGCACCGACACGTTGACGAAGTTGATCAGCCAGAACGCCGATATCGCCGCCGCCAGACTGACTTCCCCGGCCAGCCGCGCCACCGCCGCGATCGCGATCGCGACGGCCACCGCGGTGTGGAACAGCACGATTTTTCGGCGGTGGAATATTGCGCAGTAGGCCCCGGTGACTGCCGAGGGAGTGCACGCCAGGGCAGCGAGAGCTGCGGTGGGCTGGATGAAGCTCCACCCCCCGATGCACAGCACGCCGATCACGGCGGCCGCCTCCGACTGCCGTCGCGTTGGCCAGCGCGCCAGATAGAAGACGGTCATACCGATGCTGAACACCGCGGTGATGCCGCCGATGAGCACTGCGCCCGCGCTCGGCCGGTGCTGGCTGCACAACACGGTCAACGGTGCTAACGCGGCCGACGCGCAGACGACAGCCATGATCCGCTGCGCCGCTCGCAACCGTCCCCGCTGGGACAGAAACGCCCTGATCCACTCGTACCTCTCGGGCTTACTCCGCCAACCCACCGGCCGGGACATCCGTCAGCAAACCTCCGAAAGAAGCGCCGCTGTGCGCAGCGCGAGAAGTTAAGAAGGAACGTGGGCCCGATGTCCTGAGTAGATCAGACAAAGACAGGGAGAAAGTTTGTTTTCGCGAGATTTAGCTGACTTTTACCCCGTAGACAAATTTCGCGCGCCCAGGCCACGCTGCTGGTCCCGCGTTGCGGCGGTGACGACCGCGTCGCTTACGAGCAGTCAAACTCACTATCGGTCAGTGGCAACGCGATTCGCTGCGGTCTCGATGTCCCGTGGTTCGCCGCTTCGCTGACGACCGGTTCGGAAGTCCCAGTCCTCGTCCTCGGTGACGACGGCCTTGCCGATCACGTGCGGCGACCCGGACCCGGAGAAAAAGTCGTGGTCCTGATCAGCTACCTGGTCGGGATGTGATCCGGCGTTGAGAAGCGAAACCACATCACGTTGCTCCCTGACGGAACCAGATCGGCCGGGTCCGCGCGTCTGACTAGTTGATCGCGCCGCTTTTGCGCTCCTCATCGGGGGCGGCCTGATCTCGTCGACCCCTATGCGGGTCGTTACGGCGACGCGGCACTCGCCGGCTGGTTCTTGTGAATCTCAAAGCCGAACGGCATCAACGGTTGCAGCGCCGCGGGCGCGGTTGGCACGTACTGCGGGTCAGGGGCTCGCCGAGCAACAAACAACCACAACTCCCGGTTTGGCTGTCCTCGCCTTCCGCATATGTCGTGGTCTACCTAGTTCGGATCCGCTTTCGGGGTGGACGCCGCGGCATTTCCATACAGGCAATCATGGAGCTCCTGACTACCCGGGGCGAAGTCGAAGCCACAGTTGCACTCGTGAGCGTCCCTCGGCGGGAGCGCATCGCAATAGGGGGTGCTAGCCGATGCCGATGGTGCGGTCCACATAACAGCAGCGGCCAAGGCTGCAGCGCCAACCGTGGCCATCACTCTCGTCTTCAATGTTGCGATTCCTTTTCCCTGGCAGACGGCGGCGCTCTGCCGCCGCTCGTTACAGCGGTGACAGCATTTGTAGCATTGCGCCAGCCGAATGGTGGGGTTTTTCAACCCCGCCGGAGCGCTCCCATTCCCGGGCGATAAGCGGCGCACGGTGTCACTGCGGGCGTTACCCCGCTCAACTGGGACTTCAGAAGTCCCAGTCCTCGTCTTCGGTGACGACGGCCTTGCCGATCACGTACGACGACCCGGACCCGGAGAAGAAGTCGTGGTTCTCGTCGGCGTTCGGCGACAACGCCGACAGGATCGCCGGGTTGACGTCGGTCTCGTCGCGCGGGAACAGCGCTTCGTAGCCGAGGTTCATCAGCGCCTTGTTGGCGTTGTAGCGCAGGAACTTCTTGACGTCCTCGGTCAGCCCGACCTCGTCGTAGAGATCCTGCGTGTACTCCACCTCGTTGTCGTAGAGCTCGAACAGCAGCTCGTAGGTGTAGTCCTTGAGCTCGGCGCGCTTGGCGTCGTCGACCAGCGCCAGTCCGCGCTGGAACTTGTAGCCGATGTAGTAGCCGTGCACGGCCTCGTCGCGGATGATGAGCCGGATCATGTCGGCGGTGTTGGTCAGCTTGGCCCGGCTCGACCAGTACATCGGCAGGTAGAACCCGGAGTAGAAGAGGAAGCTCTCCAGCAGCGTGGAGGCCACCTTGCGCTTCAGCGGTTCGTCGCCCTTGTAGTACTGCATGACGATCTCGGCCTTGCGCTGCAGGTTGGGATTCTCCTCCGACCAGCGGAAGGCGTCGTCGATCTCGGCCGTCGAGCACAGCGTGGAAAAGATGGAGCTGTAGCTCTTGGCGTGCACCGACTCCATGAACGCGATGTTGGTGTAGACGGCCTCTTCGTGCGGGGTCAGGGCATCGGGGATCAGGCTGACCGCCCCGACCGTGCCCTGGATGGTGTCCAGCAGCGTCAGCCCGGTGAACACCCGCATCGTCAGCTGCTTCTCGTTTGCGGTCAGCGTGCCCCACGACGGGAGGTCGTTGGACACCGGCACCTTCTCGGGCAGCCAGAAATTGCCCGTCAGCCGGTCCCAGACCTCGGCGTCCTTGTCGTCTTGCAGCCGGTTCCAGTTGATCGCCGAAACGCGGTCAATCAGCTTCATGTTTTCGGTCACCAGAACCCCACTTCACCAGACGGTTTGCCTGCGATACCCAGACTTCCGACACTACCCCTGGGGTACGACAAGCCGACGGAACACAAGAAGTTGTGTTTGCCGTGTCGCGCCGTCAACCCAGTCCCGTCGCAGGCCTAGGCAGAACCGGGCACTTTATGTACCATTTGGTACATGATTACCGAAGACAGTGTGGAGATTGACGCGCCGCCCCGGCTGGTATGGGACGTCTTCAGCGACGTCGAGCGCTGGCCCGAGTGGACCGCCTCGGTGACATCCCTGAACGGGCAGGACGGGTCCACCCTCGCCGTAGGCAGGCGGTTCGCGATCAAGCAACCGGGCCTGCAGAAGCTGGTGTGGAAGGTCACCGAGCTCGAACCCGGCACATCCTGGACGTGGGTGCACCGCTCCCCCGGCGTACTGGTGACCGCTCGCCACTACGTCACCGCCCTGCCCGGCGGCCGGACGCTGGTGCGCCAGGGACTCGATCAGCGGGGCGTCCTCGGTGCGCTGGTGGGGCAGCTGACGGTCAGGCGGACCAAGCGCTACCTCAAACTCGAGGCCGAAGGCCTCAAGGCCCGGTCCGAGCAGCTCAGCCGCGCCAATGGTGCGCACTCCTGACACCGAACGGCGCCGCCGGCTGCTCGACGCTCTCTTCAACGAGTTCGCCGCGAACGGCATCGGCAACCGTTCGCTCCGCGATGTCGCCGCCGCGGTCGGCACCAGTCACCGGATGCTGTTGCACCACTTTGGTTCTCGAGAAGATCTGCTGATTGCGATCGTCGAGGAGGCCGAGCGCCGCCAGATGGGGCTGCTGCCCCGCTTGCCCACGACTCCGGCCGACAGCTTCGCCGCCATGTGGGCCGACCTCCGCCGCCCCGAACTACGGCAGCTGGAACGCCTGTTCTTCGAGTGCTACGCCCGGGCCACCCAGGGCGAAAAACCTTTCGTCCGAATGGTTCCCGACGCAGTCGACGGCTGGCTCGCCGAAGTCGAGGCGGTCGCCGACGGCCCGGTCGACCGTGGCATGGCAAGGCTTGGGCTGGCCGTAATCCGCGGCCTGCTACTGGATCTCGTGGCGACCGACGACGACGCCGGCGTCGACGCGGCCGCGGAGGCTTTCATACGTCTGCTGCGCGGCTGACCGGAAACTATGCCCGCCGCGCGGGCGGCGGTCGAAAGTGGCACGGCGATGGACTGGTAGGCGCTTACGCCTGCCCGGCGCGGCTCAGGTCCTTGTGACCGCGCGTACTGCCCACCCCGAAAAACCGGTACTCCTCGGGCTTGACTGATCGGGTCGCCCGCCAGTACTCCCAGGTGTAACCGCCCCACAGCACGGTGTTCTTACCGTGCTCGTCCAGATACCAGCTGCTGCAGCCGCCGCTGTTCCACACCGAGTGCGACAGCCTGCGTTGCAGCTCATCGTTGAACCGGTCCTGCGCTTCGCGGGTGGGGGCCAGCGCCTGCGCGCCCATCTTGTCGCAGGTCTCGATCGCGTCGGCGACGTAGTGGATCTGGGATTCGATCATGAACACCACGGAGTTGTGCCCGAGCCCGGTGTTGGGTCCCAGCAGGAAGAAGAGGTTGGGCACGTCGGCGACGGTGATGCCGCGATGGGCGCCGATGCCCTCGCGGTTCCAGCGGTCGACCAGGTCCTCTCCGTGGCGCCCCTTGATCTGGACGTAGGTGTAGGAGTCGGTGACGTGGAAGCCGGTGGCGTAGACGATCACGTCCACCTTGTGCTCCCGGCCGTCGGCGGTGACGATCCCGTCGGGCGTGATGCGGCTGATGCCCTCGGTGATCAGTTGGGTCCTGGGGTCCGCGACCGCACCGTAATACGTGGAGGAGTTGAGGATTCGCTTGCACCCGATGCGGTAATGCGGGGTCAGCTTGCGGCGCAGCTCGCGATCCTTCACCGAGCGCCGGATGTTGTATTTCGCGTAGGCCTCGATGACCTTCAGCGCGTTGGGACGCTTGGTCATGCCGTAGGCCAGCGCCTCCTGGGCCCAGTAGATCCCCAGCCGCGTCAGCGCGCGCAGCCCGGGGACGTTCTCCATGGCCCGACGCAGGGCCACCGGGAGGTCCGGGTTGGAGCGCGGGACCACCCACGGCGGGGTGCGCTGGTAGAGCTGCAGTTCGGAGACCTGCCCGACGATCTCGGGCACGATTTGGATCGCGCTGGCGCCGGTGCCGATGATCGCCACCCGCTTGCCGGTCAGGTCGACGCTGTGGTCCCACTCCGCGGAATGGAAAGCGGGTCCACGGAATTCGTCACGGCCCTCGATGTCGGGGAACGACGGGATGTGCAGCGCACCCGCGCCGGAGATCAGGAACTGGGCGACGTACTCGCGGCCGTCGGCGGTGAACACGTGCCACCGGTTCTCGTCGTCGTCCCAGTGGCCCCGATCCACCAGCGAATCGAACACGATGTAGCGGCGCAGCCCGTATTTGTCGGCGACTCCCTTGAGGTAGTCCCAGATCTCGGGCTGATAGGAGAACGGGTTCTTCCAGTCGGGCTTGGGCTCGAACGAAAACGAGTACAGGTGCGACGGGATGTCGCATGCGCAGCCGGGGTAGCTGTTGTCTCGCCAGGTGCCCCCGATGTCGCCGGCCTTCTCCAGGATGACGAAGTCCACACCCTGCTTTTGCAGTGCGATCCCCATACCGAGACCGGAGAAGCCGGTCCCGATGATGAGGGCGCGGGTGTGCACCGGCTCGTGCGCCTGAGTCGGCTCAACATGTGTCATGGCATCGGTCACGGTGAATCGGTCTTCCTGTTAGCTCCCGCAAATACCCAGTACCCAGGGTATCGGATGGCACGAGTGTTGACGATCGCCGGAGCGATGTCAAAGGGCCAAAGGTCCTCAGCTGGCGGCGGGGTTGCTGGGCACCACACTGTGGATCGGCTGGTCAGGGTCCATCGAGATCCCCAGCACCTCGGCGGTGCCGACGATCACCCCCATCATGATCGTCGTCAGGTGGGCGACGAATTGCTCGCGCGGCATGCGTCGCGGGCTGTCGGGGTCGGGGCCCAACCACCACTCGGTAGCCGACGCGGCCGAGCCGAACGCCGCGTGTCCGGCCAGTTCGATCGCCGCGTGATCCAGCTCCATCTCCCGCAGCTCGTTGTCGAACATGTCGGCGACGGCCAGGGTTATTCCGCGGCCCTCTTCGAGGATTTGCGGGCTCGCCGCGGAGCGGCCCTGGATGAAGACCCGCAGCACGTTGGGGTGCTTGTCGACGAGGATGACGTACTCCTCGACTGCGCGCCGGATCACCCGGCGGGCCGAGTCGGTCTTCAGGTCGATCGACGGGAAGATCGCGCCCCAGAGCATGTCGCGCAGGCGCTCCCCGATCGCCTGGAACAGGTCGGACTTGTCGTGGAAGTGCCGGTAGATCTTCGGCTTGGCGGTCCCGGCCTCCTCGGCGATCTCGCGCACGCTCAGCTCGGGACCCAGGCGGTCGATGGCGCGGAAGGCCGCCTCGACGATCTCGCCGCGCACCTTCTTGCGGTGTTCGCGCCAGCGCTCGCTGCGCGCGTCGACCTTTACCCCGGGCTTCACGCTGGGGTGCGGTCTCGAAGGCCGAGGCATTCTCACCACATCAAGCACCATACCGCGGATTACCCGCTGACCTGGGCAGACCGGACTGCCCGCATGCGGCAGGAGGGCCCATCTCGCCGCGACGATCTACAGCATGCAGGAGACGCAGCCCTCGACCTCGGTGCCCTCCAGCGCCATCTGCCGCAGCCGGATGTAGTACAGCGTCTTGATCCCCTTGCGCCAGGCGTAGATCTGCGCCTTGTTCACGTCGCGGGTGGTGGCGGTGTCCTTGAAGAACAGCGTCAGCGACAGTCCCTGGTCGACGTGCTGGGTGGCCGCGGCGTAGGTGTCGATGATCTTCTCGTAACCGATCTCGTAGGCGTCCTGGTAGTACTCCAGGTTGTCGTTGGTCATGTAGGGCGCCGGGTAGTAGACCCGCCCGATCTTGCCCTCCTTGCGGATCTCGACCTTGGACACGATGGGGTGGATCGAGCTGGTCGAGTGGTTGATGTAGGAGATCGACCCGGTCGGCGGCACCGCCTGCAGGTTCTGGTTGTAGATGCCGTGGGCTTGGACCGACTCCTTCAGCCGCTTCCAGTCGTCCTGGGTCGGGATCCGGATCTCCGCGTCGGCGAAGAGCTGACGCACCTTGTCGGTCGCGGGCTCCCAGGCCTGCTCGGTGTACTTGTCGAAGAACTCCCCCGACGCGTACTTGGACTTCTCGAAGCCCTTGAAGTGGGCGCCGCGCTCGATCGCGATGCGGTTCGAGGCCCGCAGCGCGTGGTAGAGCACCGTGTAGAAGTAGATGTTGGTGAAGTCGATGCCCTCTTCGGAGCCGTAGAAGATGCGCTCGCGGGCCAGGTAGCCGTGCAGATTCATCTGCCCCAGCCCGATCGCGTGGGCTTCGTTGTTGCCCTGCTCGATCGAGGGCACCGAGGTGATGCGCGTCTGGTCACTCACGGCGGTCAGCGCGCGGATGGCCACCTCGATCGTCTGGGCGAAGTCCGGCGAGTCCATCGTCTTGGCGATGTTCAACGACCCCAGGTTGCACGAAATGTCCTTGCCCACTTGGGCATACGACAGGTCCTCGTTGAACAGCGACGGGGTGGACACCTGCAGGATCTCCGAGCACAGGTTCGAATGCGTGATCTTGCCCTCGATGGGATTGGCCCGGTTCACCGTGTCCTCGAACATGATGTACGGATAGCCGGACTCGAACTGCAGCTCCGCCAGCGTCTGGAAGAACTCCCGCGCCTTGATCTTCGTCTTGCGGATGCGCGCGTCGTCGACCATCTCGTAGTACTTCTCGGTCACCGAGATGTCGGCGAACGGCACACCGTAGACGCGCTCGACGTCGTACGGCGAGAACAGGTACATGTCCTCGTTCTTCTTGGCCAGCTCGAAGGTGATGTCGGGGATCACCACGCCCAGGCTCAGCGTCTTGATCCGGATCTTCTCGTCGGCGTTCTCCCGCTTGGTGTCCAGGAAGCGGTAGATGTCGGGGTGGTGGGCATGCAGGTACACCGCGCCGGCGCCCTGGCGCGCCCCCAGCTGGTTGGCGTAGGAGAACGAGTCCTCGAGCAGCTTCATGATCGGGATGACGCCCGAGGACTGGTTCTCGATGTTCTTGATCGGTGCCCCGTGCTCGCGAATGTTGCTCAGCAGCAACGCAACTCCCCCGCCGCGCTTGGACAGCTGCAGGGCGGAGTTGATCGACCGCCCGATCGACTCCATGTTGTCCTCGATGCGAAGAAGAAAGCAATTGTGCACGACCGTGCCGCGAATTGTGTATGTGTGCGTGTCCTTGACGTGGAGGTTGTAGACCTTCGTTGGAACTTCCTGCGTGCGCCTCACTTCCCGGATTCCGTACACATGCCGCCCATGCACAACTTGATAAGTCACGCGCGACGACCCCTTCTGGCCGACGTAGTTGTGCAGGTTCTTGCCGACGTCGAAGATGAATTCTTCATTGGCGCCGGGCAGACCCGGAACGAACACCTGTCCCGTCACATTGCCGGCTCGATTGACGTACTGGCGGATCCGGGAGACGATCCCCATCCGACGCAGAAGAAGCTGGACCTGATCAATCAACTCCGGATTCACCAGGTCGAGCACCATGCCGCCGGTGGTGCTGCACCCGTCGCCGCGGAACAACCCGGCGAGCAGTCCACGCTGAAACTCTTCATCGGCCGTTAAGACGTCGTGGGACAACCGCTTCGAGCGATACCCTGTGCCAACCAATGAGAGGAACAGCGACGAAACAATCTTGCTGTTGCAAACCATGCGCACCGACTGGTCCGACACACTCTGGTTGACGGCGAGGTCCGCGGCGAACACTCGCTTGAATGCGGCCGCCAACTCCTGCTGATACTCGAGTTCGTGTGTGCCGATCGTGAAGTGGATGCCATTAGGCGCCCTGCCCGCAGGTCCCGATCGCTTCGAGATATGGCCTTCGGCGACGTACCAGCCGAGGATAAGTCCAAGGTCGTAGGATTCTTCAACGTAGCGATTCACTGATACGAAGCTCATGTGGTGGCGTTGCTTGTTGCGGTGCTTCCGATCAGAGTTGACTTTGCATATGAGCCCGTCGACCTCTTCGTACTCGCCCTCCCCCACATACTCCATCAGGTCGTAGACGCGCCGCGACCGTCCCTGCAATGGTGCTGCCGTCACGATGAAGTCGGTGGGACGAACGTCTTTGGCTGCCAACCAGACGAATCCGTTGAATGGGTCGGCTCCGTCACCGTCGATAAGAGTCCGCACATCGCGCGTGGTCCACACCAGGATCGGATGCTCGGGAGTGCACAGGATTGGCTCCCCGTGTCCGAAGTGTGAGATCGACACGAGGGCTTGGTCGTTGGGATTCTCGATAACGGACTCGACGAGGCAGAAGGACCCGTCGTGTGAGAGCACCCGGTCGCCTGTCTGCAGAGTCTCGATCGCCTTCGGACCGTCGGGGGTATCCACCGGAGTTCCGGCTGGAAAGCAGCTCACTGGCTCACCGCGCTGCTTCTTGCCGGAGTTCAAAAACGTCGGGGTCGCCGGTTGGAACCGGCCGTCGATGATCTCGTCGACGAGCTTCTCGGCCAGGCCGGTGTCACCGGACGCCAGGGTCAGCGCGACCATGACGACGCGGTCTTCGAAGCGCTCCAGATAGCGCTTCCCGTCGAACGTCTTCAGCGTGTAGGAGGTGTAGTACTTGAACGCGCCGAGGAACGTTGGGAACCGGAACTTTTTGGCGTAGGCGCGGTCCAGCAACTCCTTGACGAAGTTGCGTGAGTACTGGTCGAGAACCTCGCGCTCGTAATAGTTCTCGCGCATCAGGTAGTCGAGCTTCTCGTCCTGGTTGTGGAAGAAGACGGTGTTCTGGTTGACGTGCTGCAGGAAGTACTGGCGGGCCGCGAGAACGTCCTTGTCGAACTGGATCCTGCCGTCCGCGTCATACAGATTCAGCATGGCGTTCAGCGCGTGGTAGTCCGTCTCGGCGGGCAACCCATGCGCGCCGGCGGTTACAGGCTCTGCAGCGACGGTTGGTGGCACGTCTGTTCCTTCCAGAAGTCAGCGAGGCCCGCGCGGACTGCGTCCACGTCGTCCGGGGTTCCCATCAGTTCGAAGCGGTAGAGGTAGGGGACGCCGCACTTGCGGGAGATGACGTTGCCCGCGTAGGCGAATTCGGCCCCGAAGTTGTTGTTGCCCGCGGCGATGACGCCGCGGATCAATGACCGGTTGTGCTCGTCGTTCAAAAAGGCGATGACCTGTTTGGGGACATAGCCCCCGGCTGTGTTGTCCGCGAGGTCCGGTGTGGCCCGGCCGCCGCCGTAGGTCGGCACGATCAGGACGTACGGCTCGTCGACCTCGATGCGCCCGTGCAGCGGTATCCGCGTGGCGGGAACACCCAGCTTCTGCACGAAGCGGTGGGTGTTCTCCGACACGGAAGAGAAATACACCAGGTTGCGCGACTGCACCGCAACCCCCTTACCTAACGTCTGCCTACGCGCTGAGCGCCGACCCAGCGAGCGCCTTGATGCGATCGGGCCGGAAACCCGACCAGTGGTCGTTGCCCGCCACCACCACGGGGGCCTGCAGGTAACCCAGCGCCATCACGTAGTCCCGCGACTCGGCGTCCAGCGTGATGTCGACCTTCTGATAGGCGATGCCCTGCTTGTCCAAGGCCTTGAAGGTGGCGCTGCACTGCACGCATGCCGGCTTGGTGTACACGGTGATGGTCATGAATGCCGCTCCTTTGCGGAAGGTGGGGACGTGTGACGGACTGGCAACTGCTGGGGTACTGCAACAAACTCTGTCTTCGCTGTGTCGAGCGGCCCGCCAGACCCCGCATTCCCGTCGTGCGGCGGTGCGGGTCGAAGCACGTGGCTTCGACGTCTTCGAGCCGATTCGGGGGAGGTCCCCCAAGCCCGGCCAGCCTGGGGATCCTGCGGTCTGCCGGTGCTCGAAACACTACACCTAGTGGCCGACAAGTTGTCGAGATACAAGATGTTCTGAATAACAATTTTGAAATTCCCTGGTCGTAAGGCCTGGGGCCGACACACGCCCGGCGTGTCGCAAATCACATGTGTGTCGGGGATGTCCATGCGCACCGGTATATCACCGGCCACCGACAGCACCGGCGCGATCGCCATCCCGCGCCCGTTCCCGCCCGACAGCCAGCAAAGCCGCCAGCGCGAGCCGGCGGCTTCGGCCATCCGGTGATCGAAACGTTGCTGGTGGCCGGCGAGCGGCTTGTGGGCCCCGCCAAATTGCGGGATTCAACCCACTTCGGCGGCGAGCTTGCCGACGACGTCGCGCACGTTCGCCGTCAGCTCGGCGTGTTCGGCGGGCGCCTTGCCGTCCAGGGTTTTGAACGGCACCGACAGCTTGATCGCCTCGCTCACGCGAGCGCCTGCGATCCCGAACGACTTGCGGGTCTCGTCGTGCGCCCACACCCCGCCGTACTGACCGAAGGACCCCCCGACCACCGCCAGGGGCTTGCCCTTCAGCGCGCCGTCGCCGAACGGGCGGGACAGCCAGTCGATCGCGTTCTTGATCACCGCGGGGATGCTGCCGTTGTACTCCGGGGTGACCACCAGGGCGGCATCCGCGTCGGCCGCCGCGGCGCGCAGCGCGGCCACCGGGGCCAGCGGCGGGGCGTCGGCGGTCATCGCGTCGTCGATCTCCTCGTTGTAGAAGGGCAACTCGCCGAGCCCTTCGAAGATCGTGACGGTGACGTCATCCGGCGCAACGGACGCCGCCAGCTCGGCGATCTGGCGGTTGATCGACGCCGCACGCAGGCTGCCCACTAACGCCAAGACTTTGATCCCTGCCACTGTTTCGTTCCCTTCGGTCGTTGTCTACATCCTCGCACGCGCCAACCGGACTCTAGTCCGGTTTATTCCCGCGGCGTTAAAGTGCAGTGGTGAGCGCTGTCGAGCGGTGGGGGGAGCTGCCCGTGTCCGTTCCGCAAGAGCGGGGCGACGCGGCGCGCAATCGCGCCCTGTTACTCGAGGCCGCCCGCGCCCTGGTCGCCGAGCGCGGCGCCGACGCCGTCACCATGGACGACGTCGCCGCGGCGGCCGGCGTCGGCAAGGGCACGCTGTTCCGCCGGTTCGGCAGCCGCGCCGGGCTGATGATGGTGCTGCTCGACGAGGACGAACGGGCCAGTCAGCAGGCGTTTCTGTTCGGTCCCCCGCCCCTGGGCCCCGATGCGCCGCCGATGGATCGGTTGGTGGCCTTCGGCCGGGAGCGGATGCGCTTCGTCCATACCCGCCACGCGCTGCTGTCCGCCGCGAACCGCGATCCGCAGCTCCGCCACGTCGGCGCCGCCGCGGTACAACACACCCACGTGCGGGTGCTGCTGGCCTCGGCGCACACCACCGGCGACCTGGATGTCCAGACGGATGCGCTGCTGGCCCTGCTGAACCCGGATTACATCGAACACCAACTCAATGACGGCGGTCACACCCTTCAGACGTTGGGCGACGCGTGGGAGAGCCTGGCGCGCAAGCTGTGCGGGCGATGACGGGCTGGATCCTGCACGTGGACCTCGACCAGTTTCTGGCGTCGGTCGAACTGCGCCGCCACCCCGAACTGGCCGGGCTGCCGGTGGTCGTCGGGGGCAGCGGCGATCCGGCCGAACCACGCAAGGTGGTCACGTGCGCCTCCTATGAGGCCCGCGAATTCGGTGTGCACGCGGGCATGCCGTTGCGCACGGCCGCGCGCCGCTGCCCCGACGCGACCTTCCTGCCGTCGGATCCGACGACCTACGACGCCGCGTCCGACGAGGTGATGGGCCTGTTGCGCGACCTGGGGCACCCGGTCGAGGTGTGGGGCTGGGACGAGGCGTACGTGGGCGTGTCAGGCGAAGACCCCACCGAGGTCGCCGAACAGATCCGGGCGGTCATCTCGTCGGAAACCGGGCTGTCCTGCTCGGTCGGCATCAGCGACAACAAGCAGCGCGCCAAGGTCGCCACCGGCTTCGCGAAACCGGCCGGCGTCTTCGCGCTCACCGATGCGAACTGGATGACCGTGATGGCGGACCGCCCCGTGGACGCGTTGTGGGGAGTGGGCCCCAAGACGGCGAAAAAGCTTGCGGCCCTTGGCATCACCACGGTGCGGGAGCTTGCGCACGCCGACGCGGAGCTGCTGACGTCCACCTTCGGCCCGCGCACCGGCCTGTGGCTGCTGCTGCTGGCCAAGGGCGGCGGGGACACCGACGTCAGCGCCGAGCCCTGGATCCCGCGCTCCCGCAGCCACGTCGTCACTTTCCCGCGCGACCTCACCGTCCGGGCCGAAATGGACGCGGCGGTAACGGAATTGGCGCTCCACGCGCTGGACGACGTGCTGGCCGCGGGGCGGATCGTCACCCGCGTCGCCGTCACCGTGCGGACCGCCACGTTTTACACCCGCACCAAAATCCGCAAGCTGGCAACGCCTACCACCGACGCGTCGACCATCACCGACGCCGCCCTGCGCGTCCTGGACCTCTTCGAGCTGGACCGCCCGGTTCGGCTACTCGGGGTGCGACTCGAGCTGGCCATGCCGGAGTAGCGGCGGCGGGCTGGGCCCATCGCCCGCCTCTCCCCCGCAAGCGGGAGGGGCCCCCACCCCAGGCCGCTTCGCGGCCTGCATCGTCGGCGGACTGGGCCGCAGCGCGCGCGTGAAGATCACGTTGACCTGACGCATCGCCACGCTGTAGGGCCACCACGCCAGCCGCTTGAACGCGTACAGCGCGCGGATGTCCGGCGACGTGTAGATGAGGTATCGGTTCTTTGCCACCCCGTCCAAAATCTTCTGGGCCGCCCTCTCCGGCGACACGGCATGGCCGCTGAAGCGGTCCACCCAGCGGGCGACACCGGGGTCCTCGCGATCGACGCCGGCGATCTCGACGGTGTCGACCAGCGGTGTCTTCACCGCTCCCGGCACCACGACCGACACCCCGATCCGGTGCCGTGCCAGGTCGAAGCGCAGCACCTCGGACAGGCCGCGCAACCCGAACTTGCTCGCGCTGTAGGCCGCGTGCCACGGCAACGCGACCAGCCCGGCCGCCGACGACACGTTGACCAGACGGCCGCCGCGCCCGTCGGCCACCATCGGCGGGACGAACGTCTCGATGACGTGAATCGGACCCATCAGGTTGATCGCGATCATCTTGCTCCACTGCTCGTGGGTCAGCCGGTCGACGGTGCCCCACGCCGATACGCCGGCGATGTTCAGCACGACGTCCATGCTCGGATGGCCCGCGTGGATGTCGGCGGCGAACGCCGCCACCTGGCCGTAGTCGGAGACGTCGAGCGTGCGGTGCACGGGCACCTGCGCGCCGAGCGCGCGGGCGTCGGCCACGGTCAGCTCGAGACCGTCCGAGTTGCGGTCGGTCAGATAGAGTTCGGCGCCCTGGGCGGCCAGCCGCAGGGCGGTCGCGCGCCCGATGCCGCTGGCCGCACCGGTGACCAGGCACCGCTTCCCCTCGAAGTACTGCTCAGATGCCCCCGAAAGCCCCAGTGCCATGGCCGTGACCATACCGCGTCACGTCTGGCCGCCGCCCCAGAGCGAATGCAGCCACAGCTGCTCGAGCACCCGGACCCGGCGCTCCACGTCGTCCTCGGGGCCGACCAGGATGGAGTCGCCCGTGAGCATCAGCGAGGTGGTGCCCGCCAGGGTGCGCACCAGGGTGGGGATGTCGTCGCTGATCGGGTTGGCGGTGCCGGCCTTCATCTCGGCTTCGACGACGGCCGCGATCTGGCGCAGCACCACCTCGAACTGCCGCTCGAGGATGTCGCGAATCTCCATGTCGGTGTAGCGGGCCACGTTGCAGGCCGTCATCACCGGGTCGTTGTGCGCGTACATCGCCGCGGCGCTGCGGACCATCCGCTTGGCGAATTGCTCCGGCGACTCGCCCGGCTGGCGGGGGGCGAAGTACTGCGTGAGCTCTTCGAGTTCCTCGGTCGCCTCTGCCACGATCTGGGCGAGCACGGAGTACTTCGAGTCGAAGTAGAAGTAGAAACCCGATCGGGCCACGCCGGCGCGCTGGCTGATGGTGCTGACCGACAGCTCCGCGAACGGTTTTTCCTCGAGCAGCTCTCGCACCGCCTGCATGATCGCCTGCCGGTGCTTGTCGCCGCGCCGGCGCGTCGCCGGTTCGCTCGGCTCGTTGGCGGCGTGACTGCTCACCCCACGACCTTGCACCACACCGTCGGAAAAGCAAACTTGACAGCCGTCAATTTTTTACCGAAGGATAGGGAATGAGTGACCGCCGTCACCCGTCCCCTCGGCATGCACAGGAGCGCAAAGGAGCCTCAATGGCCGCCACCGTCAGCACCCCGCACTACCTGCTTGACCAGGCGAGGCGCCGGTTGACCCCTTCGTTCAACAACTTTCCCGGCATGGGGCTGGTCGAACGCAGGCTGCTGAACACGCAGTTCCCGGAGCACAAGCTCGCCGACCCGCCGCCGGGCAGCGGGCTCAAGCCGGTCCTCGGTGACGCGGGGCTGCCGGTCCTCGGGCACATCATCGAGATGTTGCGCGGCGGACCGGATTACCTGCTGTTCCTCTACCAGACCAAGGGCCCGGTCGTATTCGGCGACTCGCCCGTGCTGCCGGGCGTCGCAGCGCTGGGCCCGGACGCAGCCCAGGTCATCTACTCCAACCGCAACAAGGACTACTCGCAGCAGGGCTGGGTCCCGGTGATCGGGCCGTTCTTCCACCGCGGGCTGATGCTGCTCGACTTCGAGGAGCACATGTTCCACCGGCGCATCATGCAGGAGGCGTTCGTGCGGTCCCGGCTGGTCTCCTACGTCGAGCAGATGGACAAGGTCGTCTCGAAAACGGTCGCCAACGACTGGGTGGTCAACGACGCGCGCTTCCTTCTCTACCCGGCGATGAAGGAACTGACGCTCGACATCGCCTCGATGGTGTTCATGGGCCACGAGCCGGGCACCGACCGCGAGCTGGTGACCAAGGTGAACAAGGCCTTCGCGGTCACCACCCGCGCCGGCAACGCGATCATCCGCACTCCCGTTCCGCCGTTCACCTGGTGGCGGGGCCTCAAGGCGCGCGAACTGCTGGAGAACTACTTCCGCGAGCGGGTCAAGGAGCAACGCGGGAAGAAAGGCAACGACCTGCTGTCGGTGTTGTGCGAAACCGAGGACGAGGACGGCAACAAGTTCTCCGACGAGGACATCGTCAACCACATGATCTTTTTGATGATGGCAGCGCACGACACGTCGACGTCGACCGCGACGACGATGGTCTACCAACTGGCCGCCCACCCGGAGTGGCAGGAACGCTGCCGCGACGAATCGGACCGCCTCGGCGACGGCCCGCTCGACATCGACTCCCTCGAGAAGCTGGAGTCGCTGGACCTGGTGATGAACGAGTCGATCCGGCTGGTGACACCGGTGCAGTGGGCCATGCGTCAGACGGTGCGCGACACGGACCTGCTGGGCTACTACATCCCCAAGGGCACCAACGTCATCGCGTACCCCGGGATGAATCACCGGCTGCCGGAACTCTGGACGGACCCGTTGAAGTTCGACCCGGACCGATTCACAGAGCCGCGCAACGAGCACAAGCGACACCGCTACGCGTTCACCCCGTTCGGCGGCGGCGCGCACAAGTGCATCGGAATGGTTTTCGGGCAGCTGGAGATCAAGACGATCCTGCACCGTCTGCTGCGCAGGTATCGGCTGGAGTTGCCGCGCCCGGGATACCAGGCTGAGTGGGACTACGGCGGCATGCCGGTGCCCAAGGACGGGATGCCGATCGTCCTGCGCCCGCTGTAATTCCTGCATCCGTGTTCGTCGCCGGGCCCTGCCCGGCCACCAGCCGGTTGGCGCAGGCGATCAGCGCGCGCAGCGCGGCCTGGGTCGGATCCTCCGACCAGCCCATCGCCCATTCGGCGCGAATCCCGTTGCTGCCCTGGATGAAAGTGGCGGTGATCCCGCCCGATCGCAGCTGGTGGAACCGCAGCGTCTCCACCGTGATCCCGCGCTCGTGCAGCATCGTGGTGAGAGCGGCGATCGGCCCGCCGGCGGCGGCCGTCGAGGCGCTGAGCTCATCGCCGACAGCGATCATGGCCCGATAGTTGCGGGCTTGCGGACCGATCCGCCCCGCGGGCCGCTCGGTGTCGGTGCAGGCGAAGTGGCCCAGCCGTACCGGGCCGGCGGTGTGGCCGTAGGTGGCGAGGAAGCTTTCCCAGGAAATGGCGTCGGACTCCTCCCGCAGACCGCGGGGCAACCCGGCACCGAAGTGCTGGCCGAACCACGCGGCCGCACCGCACCCGGGTGCCGAGGCATCTGCAAGAGGCTTGAGCTTGGAAACAAGCACGGTATCGGTCTTCTCTGATCAGCAGGGGCGACCGACGGTAGTAGCTTCCGACCCACAGCGGGGGGTCGGTCTGGGATCAGACCCCGCTGCGGGTGCTGGCTACTACGGCACGCTGGACAAGACGCACGAGCGCGACGATAGACGCGGCCAGCCGGCAATGCAAATCCATTTCGCTCGGCCAAGAAAAGCGTTGCCCGACAAGCGCTTCCGCGGTCGAGAAGGGCGAACTGCCTGCCCGGACCCTGGGGCGGTGCTGGCGGCGGCCTTCGCCGTGCTCGCCGCCGGCGCCGGCTCCGCCTTCCGGCCGACACCAGCCCCTGGCGCCGGGCGCAGGGCAACGCCTGACGCCTTCGCGGCCGACCGATCTGGCGGGATTTCACCAATAACGCAATACGCCGCGGCCGCGCTGACAGCGCTAACATCTGACGGCAGCGGTGTCCGCAAATCACGGGCTTCCAGCAAACGAAAGGCGCCACCGATGAACGCGAAGAGAACTGGCAAGAAAATTCGCCCCGTCCGGGTGCTGGCCGCGGCGTTGGCCGCAATATTCGCGCTGTTGGCCGTCGGTTGCGCAGCACACAACACGGGAGGCACGCTGGTGCCGCCCCCGGTGAGCCAGCCGCCTCCGGTGAGCCAACCGCCTCTGGTGAGCCAGCCGCCTCCGAACGGATAGATGGCCTCGGCGAACGCCATTCAAGGCCAATAAACTCGCGAGAATTGCCCGATTACCCGAATCGACGCGGCCGGCGCGGCGGCGCCGATAGCATCCACAGACGGCGGACGCAGCAAACCACGCCGCGTCTGCGGCTAAATGAAAGGCACGGCCGTGAGCGCGAAAAGCAAAAGCAGGGCCCGGACGGTTGTGGCGGCGGGGCTGATCGCCGCGTTCGCGTTGACCTTGACGGGCTGCTCAGCGTCACTACGCCCGGTGCAAGTCCCCCAGGGTGGCGGGACGGGCGTCACCACCCAATAGCTCCACGCAGCACGCCCCGGCCCTGTCAGCCGTTCGGCCCAGGCGACTGGTCGAGGCGGAGATAGGCCTGGATCGTCGTCCCGGTCGACGTGGTGTGTGTACGCACCAGGTCCGATATGGCGTTGACCAGGAACAGCCCGCGACTGGCGGGGCCGCTCGGGCCGGGGTCCAGGCGCCCGACCAGCGGGTCGTCGAGTCGTCCGGTGTCGCGCGCCTCACAGACCAGATGCTCGTCCTGACGCCAGAAGGCCAGTCGGCAGGCCCCGTCGGTATACATCAAGCTGTTGGTGGCGAGTTCCGTTGCGATCAATTGCAGATCGTCGATCCCGTCCTGGGACATTCCCACCCAGCCGGCGTAGTTGACGGCGAACAACCGGGCCGGGCGGAGGTCCGCGGACTTCCTGACCATGTACGTGACGGCCCCCGGGTGCGCGGTCAGCGGCTGGTTGCAGCGTTGCAGAACGTCATGCGGCGCGTACTCGGCACTGCGCTGCAGCCCACCGCTGCGCCACAGGAAGGGGTGGGTCGCACGGGAATCCGCCAGCAGATCGTCATCGAGCAGGGTTGCGTCGTATAGGCACAACTTCGTCGCCGGATAGCCGTCGAGCGCCTCGTTGACCAGCGCCTCGTGCTCTGTGCAGGCGACAAACTCATCGTCGCTGCGCCCGGGCCAGGCGAGTTGGTTCACGATGCGCATCCGCCGATTGGGGTGTTCGTCGACGAAGGACCCCTCCACCGCCATGAACCGGCTCGGGTTGCGGCCGACCTCGGCGATGTCGAACAGGCGCAACTGGCCCGCGAGCTTCCGGCCCGAGCCGGACAAGGCATCACGCATCAAGGCCAGCTTGTCGCCGGGCACCGCCACCAGGACCGCCTCGTCGGCCGTCAGACCGTCGGCGACGAAGCGAAACACGAAATCCAGGTACTCCCGCTGCGAGCGGTAAAGAAGCGCGGAATGGATGAAACCCGAACGCCCGGTTTCAATGCCCTTCAAGCCCCCCCGCATTCCAGCGCTGTCGCTTTCGATCACTACTGCCAACCCCCTGCTGGACCGGCGCCTACGTTCCCATCCCCATACCCGATTAGGACCTTCGGTAAGCAAACGAACGGATCACACCCGCGCGGGCCGGATCCTACAGCCACCAGGAGGCCGCGGCGTTCAGATGACGACGGATGCGGTAACGGGCGAGGCTTTCGTCGCCGGCCTTGATCGCCTGCAGAATCCGCGCGTGAGCGTGCTCGACGGCGGCCACGTCAGCCCAGGTCGGCTGGGCCTGCCCGGTGCTGGACCAGTGCCGCCGAAACAGCTCGATGATGATCCGGAGGAACAAGTCGAGCAGCGCATTGCCGGCCAGCTGCGCCAGCCCGAGGTGAAACCGGACCTCGTCGGCTATGGCCTCGCGGGCCTCGCGCACCTCACCCGCGGGGGCGCCCGGCTGGGCGTCGAAAGTATTCAAGAAGGCCACCACCCCGGATTCGGTGCGCCGCTTGACGACTCTGGCGACGTTGTCGATCTCGATGGCGTCGCGCACGCTGCGCAGGTCGTCGCGGGTGGGCTTGCGGTACTGCAGGTACAGGGCGATGGTGTCGATGCTCGCCTCGGCCCGGGGCCGGGTGACGATCAGCCCACCTCCGGGTCCGCGGCGCATCTGCGCGACGGAGTGATATTCGAGCAGCCGCACCGCTTCCCGGAACACCGCGCGGCTCACCCGGTAGCGATCCAGCAGGGCGGTCTCGGTTCCGAAGACCGAACCGGCCTGCCAGCCACCGTCGGCGATCTCGTCGCCGATCGTGGCCGCCAGCATCTCGGCGCGCTTGCCGTGCGGCCCGTCGCCGTCGAGCCGCCGGCGGCGGGGCGGGCGCGGGCGGCCCCTGCCGCCGGGGTGATGCCGCTGCAGCCAAGCGGTCACCGCTTCGACGTGCCGCTCGGACAGCGACTTGGCTCGCGCCGCATCGCCGGCGGTGACGGCGGCGACGATATCGGCATGGTGCTTGTGCATGTGGTCGACCGCCTCGATCGCCTCGCTCGCCGAATCGGTCCGCGACTGTAGGGCGTATCGGGTGGTGAGCCGGATCAGGATGTCGATGAACAGTTCCAGCACCGGGCTTTTGGATTGCCCCGCCAGCGCGATGTGGAACTCGTCGCGCGGCGGCGGCAGGCCCGGCCTCCACTGCTGCTCCGCGCGTAACACCGCTCGCAGGCGCTCGATGCCGGCTTCGTCGATCCGCTCCGCCGCCAGCGAGGCCGCCAAGGGCTCGAGCACCAGGCGCGCGTTGAGCAGGTCGACCAGCGTGGTGCCCGCGTACTCGAGGTAGATCACGACGGCGCGGGTCGCGGGGCCGGCATCCGGCTCGCAGATCAGCAGCCCGCCGCCCGGCCCGCGGCGCATCCGGGCGACCTGGTGGTGTTCGACGAGGCGAACGGCCTCCCGCAGCACCGATCGGCTCACTCCGTAGCGCCGTTGCAGAGCCTGTTCCGAGCCCAGCGACTCACCGACGGTCCAGCCGCGGCGAACGATGTCCGCCTCGATGTGGCGGGCAACCTTCGAAGCCAGTTTGTTCGCCCGGCCGGTGTCGGGCTCGCGGCTCACAGCATCAATTGCGCTCTCCCACAGGGTCTCTCAACACGTAAGCAGCATGCATCCGGCGACGGGACCGCCGCCCACGGAAACCACTCCGACCTCGGGCCGTTTCGACACCTGGCGCTCCCCCGCCTCGCCGCGCAGCTGCAGGCAACCTTCGTGCAGGGCCCAGTAGCCATGCATGCGCCCGGCCGAGAGCTGGCCGCCGTAGGTGTTGAGCGGCAGCCGGCCGTCGCGGGCGATCCGAGCGCCGCCCTCGACGAACGGCCCGGCCTCGCCGTCGCCGCACACCCCGAGGGCTTCCAGCCAGGCGATGGTGAGAAACGTGAAACCGTCGTACAACTCGGCGAGCTCGAGGTCGGCGGGCGTCAACTGCGTGCGCGACCACATCTGTGCGGTCGCGTCCGACATCGCCATCTTGGGATAGTCGTCGCGGTGGAACCAGCCACCGGCACCGTCGGATCCGCCGATCGCCTCCACCGCCACCGCCCGGTGCGGGCAGTCGCGGGCGTACTCCGCGTGCGACACCACCACCGCGATCGAGCCGTCGATCGGGACATCGCAGTCCAGCAGCCCGAACGGCGTCGATACCGGGCGCGCGCCCAGGTAGTCGGCCATGGTCATCGGTTCGCGGTACACCGCAAGGGGATTCAGCGCGGCGTTGCGTCTGCCGTTGAGCGCCAGCCAGCCGAGCTGTTCCTTGGTGGTTCCGTACAGCTCCATGTGGCGACGACAGTTCAGCGCCAGCCAGTTCGCCGCCGAATAGGCATGGGCCGCAACCAGATCGTTGACGTCGTCCATCGCGCCGACGGCCGGGCGTGGCGCGCCCTCGGGTGTGGAGAACATGCGCGCCAGCGGCTGGGCGGGCGCATTCTCCTGCCGTTTGACCGGCACTGTGCCGCCCAGCATCTGGATCGTCCGGTAGACGACGACGTGGCGGGCGCGTCGCTCGGCGACCGCGCGGCACGCCGACATCACCGGGCTCAGCAGGCCGCCGGTGCCGAAGCCGGCCCCGCAGTCGGCCGCCTCGATCCGCAGTTCGGCGTTGACGTCCGAGGCCGGCGTGTCGCCGAGGGTCGCGATCCCGTCGACGTCCGCGGGTGCCAGGCCGGCATCCTCGATGGCGGCGCGCACCGCCTCCATGGTCAGCTCCAGGCCGGGAATGCCGGTGCGGCGGCCGATTCGCGAGATGCCGATGCCGGACAAGATCGCATCCTTTTCGAAATACGTCATATGCACCGCCCGTCCCCACGAACCGCCATCCGCGCCGAATCAATAGAGTGTACTGTATTGGGCGTGTCAGGCGAGCCGACCTCTCAGCTGCTCATCGAGCGCTGCGACGCTTGCGCGCGCTGGGTGCATCCGGCGACCGGCCAGTGCCGCGACTGCGGCGGCCCGCTGGTGGCGCGGCCGGTGTCCGGGCGCGGCACGGTGTTCACCTACACGGTGAACTATCACCCGTACAACCCGGACATCCCGACCCCCTACGTGATCGCCATCGTCGAACTCGTCGAGCAGCGCGGGCTGCGGGTGGCCGCGAATATCGTTGGCTGTGAACCGGACTCGGTGACGTGCGGGATGCCCGTCGATATCCGGCCGGAGAAGGGCAGCGGCGGCGCGCCCCAATTCGCGCCAGCCTCCTAGGCCGAGGAGACGCAAAAGCCCCCTCTTCCGGCATGAAATGGGGGCTTTTGCGTCTGTTCGCGGGAGAACCGGACTAGTTGATCAGCGGGTCGCGCGGCATGCCGAGGATCCGTTCGGCGATCTGATTGCGGGTGACCTCCGAGGTGCCACCGGCGATCGACATGCCGCGGGCGCCCATGATCATGCGACTCGCCAGCGCGCCCTGCCCGTCGCCAAGCGCGACCTCGGGCCCCAGCAAAGCCGCCGAGATCGCGGCCCCGTCCACCATGTGCTCGGCCAGCTTGAGTTTGGTGACGTTGCCCTCCGGTCCCGGGCCCGCGCCTTCGACACTGCGGGCCACGCGGCGCAGGTTCAGTAGCCGCAGCGCGTGATCATCGGCCAGGTAGTTTCCCACGCGAACCTTGGCTCCCGCCAACTGATCCGGCCGCTGCGTGGCGAGTCCGATCAGCATGTCCGCCAGGCCCTCGTAGAACGACCCGCTGCCGCCGATGCTGACGCGTTCGTTGCCGAGCGTGGCACGAGCGACCGTCCATCCGGTGTTCGGCTCGCCGACGACGTCCTCGTCGGGAACGAACAGGTCGTTGAAGAACACCTCGTTGAAATCCGAGCCCCCGGTGATCTGTCGCAGCGGCCGCACCTCGACCTCGGGCGCCTTCATGTCGACGATCACCGTGGTGATGCCGGCATGCTTGGGTGCCTCCGGGTCGGTGCGCACGGTGGCCAGACCCCGCGCGCAATAGTGCGCCCCGCTGGTCCACACCTTTTGCCCGTTGATCTTCCAGCCGCCGTCGACCCGGGTGGCGCGGGTCTTGATCGACGCCGCGTCCGATCCGGCATCCGGCTCGGAGAACAGCTGACACCAGACCTCGTCCTTGCGCAGCGCCTTCTCCACGAATCTTTCGATCTGCCAAGGCGTTCCATGCTGGATCAGCGTCAGGATCACCCATCCGGTGATCCCGTAGTCGGGCCGCTTGATGCCCGCGGCGCGGAACTCTTCCTCGATCACCAGCTGCTCCACCGCGTCGGCCCCGCGGCCCCATGGCTTGGGCCAGTGCGGCATCCCGTAGCCGGTCTCGATCAGCTTGTCGCGCTGAGCCTGCTTGTCCAGGTCGGCGATCTCGGCGGCGTCGGCGTGGATCCGGGTGCGCAGCTCTTCGGCCTCGGCCGGCAGGTCCAGGCTGTTCTCGCGCACGGCACCGGCCGCGGTGCGCTCGAAGGCATCGGCGGCCGGGGCATCCCCGCCGAACAGCGCCGTGGTCACCAGCGCCCGGCGCAGGTGCAGATGCGCGTCGTGCTCCCAGGTGAAGCCGATACCGCCGTGCACCTGAATGTTGAGTTCGGCATTGCGCGCATACGCGGGGAAGGCCAGCGCGGCGGCCACCGCGGCGACCAGTCGGAATTGCTGCTCGTCCTCCCCCGCCGCGCGCGAGGCGTCCCACACCGCGGCGGTCGCCGACTCAGAAGCCACCAGCATGTTGGCGCAATGATGCTTCACCGCTTGGAAAGTCGCGATGGTGCGGCCGAACTGCTGACGCACCTTGGCGTAGGCGACAGCGGCCTCCACACAGTCGGACGCCCCGCCCACCGCCTCGGCGGCCAGCAGCGTGCGCGCGCGGGCCAGCGCCGATCCCCGCGCCCCCGGCACGAGGTCGTCCGGACCGATGCTCACGTTGTCCAGGCGGACGCGTCCGGAGCGCCGGGTCGGGTCGAGGTTGTCGGGGACGTCGACCGAGACACCCGACCGGCCGCGTTCCAGCAGCAGCAGGTCCTCACCGGCGGCGATCACCAGCAGCTCGGCGAGTCCGGCGCCCAGCACGATCCCGGCCCCGCCATCGGCCGCACCGTCCGTGACCCGCACCTGGCCGGCCAGGCCGATCCCCGCGGTGACGGTGCCGTCGATCAGCCCGGGCAGCAATCGCGACTTCTGCTCGGGCGTGCCGTCTTTGGCGATCACCGCCGAGGCGATCACGGTGGGCACGAACGGCCCGGGCGCCACCGCGCGGCCGAGTTCCTCGACGACCACGACGAGTTCGGGCAACCCGTAGCCCGAGCCACCGTGTTCTTCGTCGACGTGCAACCCGAGCCAGCCGAGCTCCACCAGGTCGTGCCAGAACGGGGGCCGGGACTCGTCGGCCGCGTCGAGCAGGGATCGGGCCGCCCAGCGCGCCTTCTGTGCGGTCAGGAACGCGCGGGCCACGTCGGCGAGTTCGCGATGGTCGTCGGTCAGTGCGATACCCATGAGGGCCTCCTCGCGCCGCTGCCTGGGGGGTGACTGCCTGCCCCGCTCCGAGGGGGAGCGGGGCGGCTGTCTAAAGAGTGTACTTATTCCCCGAGCGGGTCTGGGCGGGGGTGGCTACTTCGGCGCGAAGCGCTGGCCGGCGTCCAGCCGCAGGCACTGGCCGTTGAGCATCGGGTTGTCCACGATGGCCGCCACCAGCTTCGCGTATTCCTCGGGCCGGCCCAGGCGTTTCGGAAAGGCCGCGTCCTTGGTGAGCGCCGCGGCGAATTCGTCCGGTATGCCCTGGGTCAACCCGGTGGCGAACAGGCTGGGCGCGATCGCCAGCACACGGATGCCCAGCGAACCGAGGTCACGCGCCATGGTCAGGCACATGCCCGCGATGCCCGCTTTGGCGGCGGTGTAGGCGACCTGGCCGATCTGACCCTCGAAGGCCGCGATCGACGCCGTGTTGATGATGACGCCGCGCTCTTCGTCCTCGGGTTCGTTGTTGGCCATGTGGGCGGCCGCCAGCCGGCTGATGTTGAACGTGGCGACGAGGTTGAGATCGATGACGGATTGGAAGGACTCCAGGTCGTGCGGACCGGACTTGGTCATCGTCCGCTTGGCGATGCCGCCGCCGGCGGTCGTCACGATGACGTGCAGGCCGCCGAGCTTGTCGACCGCGGCCTGCAGCGCCTCCTCGGTGCCGGTGAAGTCGGTGACGTCGACCGCGTAGAACGAACCACCGATGGCCTCGGCGACGGTCTTGCCGTCGGAGCCCTCGCGGTCGAGGATGGCGACGTCCGCGCCGCGTTCGTGCAGCAGTTCGGCGCTCGCGCGGCCCATCCCCGACGCGCCGCCGACGACGACGACCTTCTTCCCGTTGATCTCCATCCGAGCCTCCCTTTCAGGCTTGTCAGAATGCATGAAATTTGTAACGTTTCCTACGCACGCTAGCGTGTCCGCCCGGCGGGGTTGTCGGGGAGCCATGCCAAGCTGAACGGCGTGCTCCTCCTCGACGTAGCCAGCACATCGCTTGATGTCGGCGGCACGTCGTCGCGGCTGACCAAGGTCGCCCACATCGCCGACCTGCTGCGCCGCGCCGCCGCCGATCCGCAGGCGGTGGCGATCATCGTGTCCTGGCTCTCGGGTGAGCTGCGCCAACGCCAGATCGGCGTCGGCTGGGCGTCGCTGCGCGACCGGCCGGCGCCGGCGTCCCACCCGGCGCTGACCGTCACCGGAGTCGACGCCACCTTCTCGGAGATCGGGGCGGGGGCGGGCAAGGGGTCGCAGGCGCGGCGGGCCGAACTCCTCGACACGTTGTTCGGCGCGGCGACCGAAACCGAGCAGGCCTTCCTGCTGCGGCTGCTCGGCAGCGAGCTGCGGCAGGGGGCGCTGGCCGGGATCATGGCCGACGCCGTCGCCAAGGCAGCCGGACTCCCAATCGCGTCGGTGCGGCGCGCCGCGATGCTGGGCGGGGATTTGCCGGCCGTCGCGGCGGCCGCCCTGTCCGGCCCAGCCGCGGCACTGGACGCCTTCACCCTGCGGGTGGGCCGGCCGGTCAGCCCGATGCTGGCCCAGACCGCGACCGGCGTGGCCGATGCGATCGAACGCCACGACGGCACAACGATTTTCGAGGCGAAGCTGGATGGCGCGCGGGTGCAAATTCACCGCGCCGGTGATCAGGTCACGGTGTACACCCGCAGCCTCGACGACGTCACGGCCCGGCTCCCGGAGGTCGTCGAGGCGACCCTGGCGCTGCCGGCCACCGACCTGATCGCCGACGCCGAGGCGATCGCGCTGCGGCCCGACAACCGGCCGCACCGCTTCCAGGTCACCGCGTCGCGATTCGGCCGATCCGTCGATGTGGCGGCCGCGGTTGCCGCACAGCGGCTTTCGGTGTTCTTCTTCGACATCCTGCACCGCGACGGCGCCGACCTGCTGGACGCGCCGACCACCGACCGGCTGGCCGTCCTGGACGCGCTGGTGCCGCCGGCGCAGCGGGTCGACCGGCTGATGACGTCGGATCCGTTCCAGGCCGCCGGGTTCCTGGACGCCACGCTCGCCGCCGGCCACGAGGGGGTGATGGCCAACGCGCCGGGCGCGCCCTATCTAGCGGGCCGGCGCGGCGCGGGCTGGCTCAAGGTCAAGCCGGTGCACACGCTGGATCTGGTGGTGCTCGCGGTGGAGCGGGGGTCGGGGCGCCGCCGCGGCAAGCTGTCCAACATCCACCTGGGCGCGCAGGACCCGGCCACCGGCGAATTCGTCATGGTGGGAAAGACTTTCAAGGGCATGACCGACGCCATGCTGGACTGGCAGACCGCCCGGTTCAGCGAGCTCGCGATCGGCACCACAGACGGATACGTGGTCCGGTTGCGTCCCGAGCAGGTCGTCGAGATCGCCCTGGACGGCGTGCAGAAGTCGTCGCGGTACCCCGGCGGACTGGCCCTGCGGTTCGCCCGGGTGGTGCGCTACCGCGACGACAAGGGGCCGGCCGAGGCCGACACCATCGAAGCGGTGCGGGCGCTGTATTAAAACACCCTCGCAAACACCCATTGTCAGCTTTGCGCGCGTAGGGTTTCCGCCGTGGCAGTCAAAGAGCGCGACAGAGACGTCAGCTTTATCCGCACCCATCAACACCTGCCGCCCGTCGCGATCATCGACCGGTCCCCCATCACCACCCGGCACAAAGTCGTCTTCGGGGCGATCGCGGTGATCGGCGCCGTCGCCTGGGCGATCATCGCGTTCGCTCGCGGCGAGACCGTGAACGCCGTCTGGTTCGTGGTCGCGGCGATCTGCACGTACATCATCGCCTACCGGTTCTATGCCCGGCTGGTCGAGATGAAGATCGTCCGGCCGCGCGACGACCACGCCAGCCCGGCCGAAGTCCTCGACGACGGCACCGACTACGTGCCTACCGACCGGCGGGTGCTGTTCGGCCATCATTTCGCCGCCATCGCCGGGGCCGGACCGCTGGTCGGTCCGGTGCTGGCCACGCAGATGGGCTACCTGCCGGGCGCCATCTGGATCGTCATCGGCGCGGTGTTCGGCGGCTGCGTGCAGGACTACCTGGTGCTGTGGATCTCCACCCGGCGCCGGGGCCGTTCGCTCGGCCAGATGGCCCGCGACGAACTTGGCGCCACGGGCGGGGCAGGTGCCCTCCTCGGGTCCCTCGTCATCATGGTGATCCTGATCGCGGTGCTGGCACTGATCGTGGTGAAGGCGCTGGCCGAAAGCCCATGGGGTGTCTTCTCCATCGCCATGACCATTCCCATCGCCCTGTTCATGGGCTGCTACCTGCGGTTCCTGCGCCGCGGACGGGTGTCGGAAGTATCGGTCATCGGCTTCGCACTGCTCCTGCTCGCCGTGGCGTCCGGCAACTGGGTCGCCGAAACATCTTGGGGCGCAACATGGTTCACTTTGTCCCCCGTGGCGCTGTGCTGGTGTCTCATCGTCTATGGTTTCGCCGCGTCGGTGCTGCCGGTGTGGTTGCTGCTTGCGCCCCGCGATTATCTCTCGACGTTCATGAAGGTCGGCGCCGTCGCGCTGATCGCGGTCGGCGTCTTCCTCGCGCGGCCGGAAATGCAAGCTCCCGCGGTCTCGCAGTTCGCCACGAGGGGGAACGGTCCGGTGTTCGCGGGTTCGCTGTTCCCGTTCCTGTTCATCACCATCGCGTGCGGCGCCCTGTCCGGATTCCACTCGCTGATCTCGTCGGGGACGACGCCGAAGCTGCTGGAGAAGGAAGGGCAGATGCGGCTGATCGGCTACGGCGGCATGATCACCGAGTCGTTCGTCGCCGTCATGGCGCTGATCACCGCGTCGATCATCAACCAGCACTTGTACTTCGCCGTCAACGCGCCGGCCGCCCAGACCGGCGGCACGGCCGCCACCGCCGCGGACTACGTCAACAGGCTCGGCCTGTCCGGCGCGCCGGCCACCGCCGATCAGATCGGCCAGGCCGCCCGCAGCGTCGGCGAGAAGTCCATCGTGTCGCGGACAGGCGGAGCACCGACGCTGGCGTTAGGGATGTCCGAGGTACTGCAGCGGGTGTTCGGCGGCACCGGGCTCAAGGCGTTCTGGTACCACTTCGCGATCATGTTCGAGGCGCTGTTCATCCTGACCACGGTCGACGCCGGCACCCGGGTCAACCGTTTCATGCTCTCGGACACGCTGGGCAACTTCGGCGGCCCGCTGGCCAAGCTGCGGAACCCGAGCTGGCGCCCCGGCGTGTGGGCCTGCAGCGTGGCCGTGGTCGCCGCGTGGGGCGGTACCCTGCTGATGGGTGTGACCGATCCGCTGGGCGGCATCAACACGCTGTTCCCGCTCTTCGGCATCGCGAACCAGCTGCTCGCGGCGATCGCGCTGACCGTCGTCACGGTGGTGGTCATCAAGAAGGGCCTGCTTAGGTGGGCCTGGATCCCCGGCGTGCCGCTGCTGTGGGACCTGGCCGTCACGTTGACCGCGTCGTGGCAGAAGATCTTCTCCGGGGACCCCGCGGTCGGCTACTGGACCCAGCACTCGCAGTACTCAGCGGCGAGACACGCGGGCAAGACGGCGTTCGGTTCGGCCAAAAACGCCCACCAGCTCGATGACGTCATCAGGAACACATTCATCCAGGGCAGCCTGTCGATTCTCTTCGCGCTGGTCGTCGTCATCGTGTTCGTGGCCGGAGTTGTGGTCGCGCTGAAGGCGATTCGCGGCGGCGGCAGGCCGCTGACCGAGGAAGAGCCGGTGCCCTCGAAACGGTTCGCGCCGTCCGGTCTGATTCCCACCGCCCCGGAGCGGGAGCTGCAAAGACAATGGGACTCCGCACCCGCCCCTGCTCCCTGACCGGTTGGTTCCGGTCTCATACGGCATCGCGCTTACCGCAGGGCTGCACAATCCATTGGCGCGCGTCATCGGCTTCCGCCTCGGAAAACGTGCGGTATCGCCCGGGCCACAGGAAACCAAAAAGCTCGCTGAATTTGGCCATTTGTTTCACCCATTCCACGTCACTGACGATGGCGCAGCGATCCCAGTCGAAGTAATGGCCGATCCCGAACTTGGAATCCGCCCAGATCGCGCCGGGACCGAAACTGACGAAGTCGGACGCGATCTCGAGATAAATGCCCACCCTTTCGTGCCGGCTGAGTTTGTCCTCGAAGTCTGGTACGAGCACCGTGTCGTAATCGGCCTTGGTCACATGCCCGTGGAAAGCGAACGCGGCGACGTCGTCGGGGAAATCGTTGAGCATCTCGATCACGAGGCCATCGTCTCCGCGCCGAGCGTCGCGGCCTAGGGGCCAAAGTCATCGGTGCCCGCCGCCTGCCCCTGCCACCCGCGGTTTGGGGTAGTCGACTACGCATGCCATGGGGGGATCGTCGACCCTACGGTGAGTGCACCAAGCGCCACGTCGGAAAAGAGGTAGACGATGTTGGTATCACCAACGGGACTCGCGAACAAAACCAATCCCATCGACGAGCCCATCAATCAACCGCCCCCGGCGCCCGCATCGGTTGAGGTGTCATCCGCCGAGGTCCTGATCAGCACACAGCAGGTGGTTTTCAGCACCGCAACCGCCCTGGGGGTGGTGCGCCGCAGGAGCATCGGCGCCCGGCTGGTCGCCATCGCGCGGCGTGTGCTCACGACCGCAACGGATGAATCAGCTCCGCAGCCAAGGTATTCCCCGAAGCGGTACGGATTCCTCGAGGACGCCCTTATGGCGCGCGAAATGCACAGATTATGAGTGTTGTCCTGGCATTCGCGTCCGCGGTGCTGATGGTGATGATCGCGAAAGGGATCTACGGCCTGCAGTGGTGGCTCGAGCGTAGCGACTACAACCGTCATTTCGAGGACTGACCGCCCACGCCCGCACCGACAAGGGCGGCACGCCAAGTAAAGAGTGGTGTCCAAGACGGTGGCGCGGTCCTAGAATTTTGCGGAATGAGGGTCGGCATCGACTTTGGCACCACCCACACCGTCGTCGCGGCCGTCGACCGCGGCAACTATCCGGTCGTCTCGTTCGACGGGGTGGACGCCTGGCCTTCGATCGTCGCGGCCAACGCCGACGGAGAGTTGCGATTCGGGGTGGACGCGGCTGCCGTCCGCCAAGAACCGGGTTGGTCGGTGCTGCGGTCGTTCAAACGCCTGCTCAACGAGGCCGGGCCGCAGACCGTGGTCAGCCT
>NZ_DATJPU010000010.1:0-38573 GCF_035506235.1 Mycobacterium sp. | reverse complement strand
CGCCGTGGGCGCCGTGGTCGCTGCCGGGCTCCTGATCGACCGGCTGCCACAGGTTGGCCGGCTGCCGGCCGTTCACGCGTTCGTCGGTCTGCTGCGAGTCGAATCCGGTGCGGCCGAGGTAGCGATCCAGCAGCGGCGCGACGAACTTCTGCGCGAGGAGGGTGACCGCGGTGCTGTCACCAACCCAATACTGTTTGCGCCCAGGATGATCCGCTGCATACACGACGCCCCGGGCCGCCACCTCCGGCTGATAGATCGGCGGCACCGGCTGCGGATGCCGGGGCAGCCGCGACAGCACCCAGGAGAACTGCGGGGTGTTGACCGCCGGCATCTGCACCACGGTGATCCGCACGTTCGACCCCTCGTGCAGCAGCTCGCAGCGCACCGATTCGGTGAAGCCGTTGGTCGCGTGCTTGGCGCCGCAGTAGGCCGACTGCAGGGGGATGGACCGCTCGCTGAGCGCGGAGCCGACCTGCACGATGGTGCCGCGGTCGCGCGGGCGCATCTTGGCCAGAGCCGCCATGGTGCCGTGCACGTAGCCGAGGTAGGTCACCTCGGTCACGCGCTTGAATTCCTCGGCGGATATCTCCCAGAACGGCGCGAACACGGAGGTGAACGCGACGTTGACCCAGGTGTCGATGGGGCCGAAGGCGAATTCGGCCTCGTCGGCGGCGGCCTCGACGGCCGAGCAGTCGGCCACGTCGGTCGGGATGGCCAGCGCCTTGCCGCCACCGGCCTCGACGTCGCGGGCCGCGCCTTCCAGCCCGGCCGCGCCGCGGGCGAGCAGGGTGACGTTGGCGCCGCGTTGTCCGAACAACTGGGCGGTGGCGCGGCCGATGCCGGCGCTGGCCCCGGTGATCACCACGTTCTGTGTCATAGCGTCTGCCTTTCGTCTTGCGGTTCAGTCGTGATGGACGGCGTCCTCGGCCAGGGTGGCCGTGCATTCGAGGAGAAGGGCGTGCGCGAACGCCTGCGGCAGGTTGCCGCGCAGCTGCCGCTGCCTGACGTCGTATTCCTCGCAGAACAGCCCGGGCGGCCCGCAGGCGGCGCGGTTGCGTTCGAACCAGCGCATCGCGCAGTGGGCATGGCCCAGTTGGTGTTCCGCCAGGGCCATCATGAATCCGCAGAGCAGGAAGGCTCCCTCGGCATCGCCGAGGGCGCGCTCGTCGTGCCGGAAGCGGTACACGAACCCGTCGTGGGTGAGTTGTGCGCGGACGGCGTCCAGGGTGGCGCGGGTGCGCGGGTCGTCGGCCGGCAGGGCGCCGCGCACCGGGGGCAGCAGCAGCGACGCGTCGACTCCCGAAATCCCCGGGCGGCGTTGCCAGTAGCCGTCCTGTGGGTGCAGGCTCTTGGCCGCGGTGTCGGCGAGGATCGCGTCGGCCAACGAGGCGGAGGAGGAAACCTCCGCGCCGCCGCCGGCCACCCTGGCGATGGCGCGCAGCCCGGCCACACACGCCAGTCGCGACTGCGTCCAGTACTCTTCTTCGAGTTCCCAGATTCCCGCATCCGGTTCGCCCCAGCGCTTTTCGATTGCGGCGATGGCGGTCTGGGCGGCGCGCCAGCCGTCCGCGTCGAGCCGATCGGCGGCGGCGGCTCTGGCCAGCAGCTGCAGCGACTCGCCGAAGACGTCGAGCTGGAACTGCTGGTTGACCCAATTGCCGATCTTGTCCGTGCCGCCCGGGTAGCCGGGCAGGTCGAGCGTTTGTTCGCTGGGGACGGGGGCGCCGCTGACGGTGTAGGCGGGCTTGAGCTTTGGGCCCTCGTCGAGCAGCCGGCCACCGACGAATTCCACCGCCCGGTCGAGCAGCTCGGTTGCTCCCACGGCCGCCGCGGCCATGCCGGCGTACACCTGGTCGCGGATCCAGGCGTAGCGGTAGTCGTAGTTCTGGTTGGTGTGCGCGCGTTCGGGCAGGCTCATCGTCGCGGCCGCGACCATGCCGCCGCCGCTGCTGGTCAGCCCGCGCAGCACCGCATAGGAGTGCCGCCCGTCGCGAGGGGCGATGGTGCAGTTGAGCTCGGGCATGCTGCGCTGCCAGGCGGCCTCGGTGGCGTCCCAGGTGGTGTCGGGGTCGGGCGGCCGGTCGGGCAGTTCGTGCTCGGACAACTCCAGCACGAGGTCGTGGTGCCGGCCCTCGTCGATGGTGATCTCGCAGGTGAGAAGCTCATCGCGGTCACGGGAGCAACGCGCGGTGCGCGCGTCGTCGCCGCCCGACCACCTCCAGCGCAGCCGCCCCGATCGGCCGCTCCATACCCCGTCGTCGAGGCTGAGCTTTCCCGCGCCGTGACGACCGAATTCCGCGCTCGGCCGCAACAGCACGCGCACGCGCCCGGTTCCCTGGCAGCCCATCAGCCGACGCAGTAGCACCACCCGATCGGGGTCGCCCGGAAAGGCCAGCGCCTCACGGCATTCCACGATGCCGTCACGGGTGATCCAGCGGTTGCGCCAGATCAGGCTGCCCGGCTCGTAGTAGCCGCCCCACACGTGCCGCAGATCAGTCGGGGTGATCGCGTACACCCCGTCGCCGCCGATGAGGTTGGCGAAGACGGCGTCGGAGTCCCAGCGCGGCGCGCACAGCCACGCCAGGTCGCCCTCGGGACCGATCAACGCGCCCCGTTCGCCGTCGGCCAGCAGCGCGTACTCGCGTAGCACCCGCGGTGAAAAGTCCGCATCGACGACGGCCGTCCGCTCAGCCACGGGCCGCCGCCTCGGACCGAACCGGACGGCTGCCGCCGGGCGCCCGGGCGCTGATCTTCCCGGTCGCCATCCGTTCGGCCAGCCGCGAGGCCAGCGCCATGATCGTCAGCGCCGGATTGGCCGAGCCCTGCGTCGGGCAGACCGAGCCGTCGGCGAGAAACAGGTTCGGCACACCCCACACCCGGTGGTCGGAGTCGACCACCGAATTCTCCGGGCCGGTCCCCATGCGCGCGCCGCCGATCAGGTGGGCGAAGCGCTCGATGGTGAGCACATCCTGGGCGTCGGCGGCGTGCAGGATGTCGCCTATCACCTTGGTGGAGTAGGCCATGTTGGCCTTGTCGTTGTCGCAAAGCGTGTAGTCGAACCGGGCCACCGGGATGCCGTACGGGTCGGCTTCGTCGGCCAGCGTGACCCGGTTTTCCGGCCGCGGCAGCAGCTCGTTGAGCACGCCGATGGTCGCCCAGTGGTTGTAGTCGCGCATGTACTCGCGCAGCGCGCGGCCCCAGTGCCCGTCGGCCATCACGTGTTCGGCCCAGCCGATGGGCATGGGCGACACGGTCTGGATGGAGAAGCCGCGGGCGAACCCACGGGCGGGGTCGGTCTCGTAGAACTGTTCGGAGGACACCTCCGGGGGAGGGGCCTTGTACATCCGGACCTCCTCGGACCACCGGCCCGCGGACTGCGTGGCGCCCTGCACCATCACGTAGCGCCCGACCTGATCGTCGTTGTTGCCCAGCCCGTTCGGGAAGCGGTCGCTGACCGAGTTCAGCAGCAGCCGCGGGGTTTCGATGGAATACCCTGCCACCGCAACCGCTTTGGCACGCTGCAGGCGCTCGGTGCCGCCAACCTCGTCGTAGTAGACGACGCCCCGGGCGGCGC
Source organism: Mycobacterium sp. (assembly GCF_035506235.1). Classification (GTDB taxonomy): domain Bacteria; phylum Actinomycetota; class Actinomycetes; order Mycobacteriales; family Mycobacteriaceae; genus Mycobacterium. The sequence goes on along the minus strand of NZ_DATJPU010000010.1, from coordinate 34,999 downwards.
CGCTCTGGTCGAGGTCGACGCGGGCGGCCATGCAGTTGGCGCGGATCTCCACGGCGTGGGCCAGCGCGTCGGGCAGGTGCGTGACGTACGGGCTGGCCTTGGCGTTGACCTTGCAGCCCTGCAGGCAGTAGCCCCGGTAGATGCAGTGCGGGCGGTTGCCGAAGGTGCCGTTGACGATGCCGACGGGCCCGACGCGCATCTCGATGCCGAGCTTCAGCGCGCCCTCCCACAGCTTGGCGGCCGCACCCGAAATGGGATGGGGGGCAAAGGGATATCGATGCGGATGGCCCCACGGCCAGTTCTGGCCGGCCACCGGCAACTCGAGCTCGACGCGCTCGTAGTGGGGCAGCACGTCTTCGTAGCGGATGGGCCAGTCCGCGCCGACCCCGTCGAGGGTGCGGGTCGCGAAGTCGCTGGGGTGGAACCGCGGGCAATAGCCGGCGTAGTGGACCATCGAGCCGCCGACGCCGCGCCCGGAGTTGTTCTTGCCCAGCTCGATCGGGTCCGCGCCGCCGATGATGCGCTTCTGCGTCCAGTACAGGGCATGCGAGCCGGCCTCGTCGGAGACCCAGTCCTCGTCGGGGTGCCAGAACGGGCCGGCCTCGAGGATCACCACCCGCCACCCGGCGCGCGCCAGCCGTTGTGCGAGCACCGAGCCGCCGGCGCCGGCGCCGACGACGACCAGGTCGACCTCGTCGTCGGCGCGGTAACGGCGCATGGTCTTCTCGCCGGGCAGGTCGCGGGAATGCACGTCGAGCAGGAACCGCGAGTCGTTGTCCTTGGGCCCGACCGCCCCCTTGAGGAGGCCGCGGAGGAAGTCCCCCATCAGATCTCACCCTCCTGCACGACCCGGACGGGATCCTCGTCGGTGGCGCCGCGGGTCTCGAACGGTTCGCGCGCCGCGGCCGGCCCGGTGGCGCCGCCCAGGCGCATGAACCCGCGCGGGTAGGCGGGGCCGCCGAACCCGATCTCGTTCCACGCCCAGGGGTGGGAGTAGAAGCCGGACAAGGTCATTCGCATGCACACCGACCAGGCGCGCTTGACGTTCAGGCGCTCCCAGGTCCCGTCCTCCAGCTGACCCTGCGAGAACTGATCGACGATCGCTTCGCGGGTGGCGGGCTCGGCGGCGGCGAACGAGGCCGCGCCGTAGCGCCGGGCGGCGGTCTCGTCGAGTGCGCGCAGCACCAGCCGCCAGGTGTCGCGGTCGTCGGGCATGTCCGCGTACTGGTAGCCGTCGAGGCGCCCGTCGGCGAGCTTGGAGTCGACCGATTCGGTCGTCGGCACCCGCGGCTCGCTATCCTGCGCCAGCACCGTGTCACAGAACGCGCGCAGGCAGGGCTCCTCATCCTCGGTGAAAAACCGCAGCGGGCCGGGCGGTTCCAGCCGGGCCAGCACCACCTTCCGGGTGGCGTCGTCCCACGAGCCGGCGGTGTCCAGCACGTCGAAATCCGGGTAGCGCCCGATCATTTGGGGCGTGATGCCGCGGCGCTGCTTCGGAAGCCACGACGGGTGCGGGGGCTGGCGATCGGCGCGCAGGTTGGGCAGGTGGTCGGGGCGGGAGGTGTCGGCCATTTCGATACTCGCTATCGGCGGAACCGTTCGCGGCGCAGCACCGAGGCCAGCAGCCCCATCCCGCCGACCATGCACATCAACCCGGGCGCCGCGATCGGCGGGCCCATCGGCACGTTGTAGGACGCGTTCTTCCAGCCGCCCGGCTTGCGCGCGACGCCGCGGGCGTGCAGGTACTCGCCCATCAGGCCGTTGGCCGTGTAGATGCCGGCGGTGATCGGCAGCCAGAGCTTGGCCCAGCGCCGCGAGAACACCCCGCCGATGCCGGCGACGACCACCGGCGGGGTCACCACGATCGGGCTCCACATCCATTTGTTGCCGAAGCTGGCCTTGTAGTGCTCGAAGTAGATTTCGGCCGTCGTGACGAGGGCCGCCATCGCCGTAAGGCCGGACAGCGACCGTTCGAAGCGACCGTGCGCGACGTCGTACAGCGCCCGCTCGGCCAGATGTTCGGCCCGGCCGCCTCCCTTGCGCCGTCCGCCGTTGCCTAGCAGCAACATTTCGTTTCCCTTCCCTGACGTCTGCCGGGCAGCACGGGACCGGCTTGAATTCGTTGGCGAAGTGCTTGCAGGGCACCCGAAATCGCGTTGAGAGCCTCGTCCGGGGAGGCCGTAGAACGGGCCGCCGTCGTGCTCATGGGGCCACCTCATTTCCGCAAGGAGACAAGCGCCGGCAGCCCACCCCGACGACACCGGTGACAACGACGAGTCGAGATGGCTGCCCAGAGGACCGGTCAAGCGCCCAGCTGCGTGTTTCAACCGAGGTGGTCCTGACAGCATGCGGGCATGCGTCGCGAACCATGCGCCTGGGTTAAATACCCCGATTGACCGCAGTTAACCATCGAATTCGTCATAGTGCCGCGGTCATGCGTATCGCCCTGGGGCACAACGCAAGTCGTCGCTTCTCGGTGCCGGTCGCGTGCCGGGCGCGGAATCGTCGACCTCAACGCGTTTCAGCCGCGCCAACCGGGTCAATCCTGCGGCCAGAAAGGACTGGAGCATGGTGAGACCAGATAACGGACTCCAGGCTGAACCCGATCTCCAAGTGTGGGCGGCGGTGGACGCATTCCGCACCGGACAACGGGCCGAGCGCGCGTGGCTACTGGCCAGGGCGGCTCAGCGATCCGCAGCCAAAAGCCTGGACAATTCCGCGGACAGCCACGAGCGAACGGCGAACGCCTACGACGAGGCGGCCGAACACAACAGCCTCGCGAGCGATGAGTACCGGCAACACGCGGCTCACCACCGCAAGTTCGCGCGGGAGGATCGCCGGATGGCGAAGCGGCTGCGTCGAATGGCGGACGTCGGCCCCATGGGTTTCGGGGAGCTGTAAAGCCACGTCGGGCGCCGCGAAAATTTACGGGCCCGACTAATTCGGCGAGCACCCTGACCGCCACGGAGCCGGGCCGATCCAACGCTGCGGCTAACAGCCTGACCGAAACCGCCGGGCGCGCCGATGTGCCATGATGGCGGAGCTGTCAAGAGTCAGGGAGCGGCGGTGGATCTCAATTTTTCGATGGTCACGCGGCCGGTCGAGCGCCTGGTCGCCACGGCGCAAAACGGGCTCGAGGTCTTGCGACTGGGGGGTTTGGAAACCGGCAGCGTCCCGTCTCCGTTCCAGATCGTCGAGAGCGTCCCGATGTACAAGCTGCGCCGGTATTTCCCGCCGGACAGCCGGCCCGGGCACGCGCCGGTGGGCCCGCCCGTGCTGATGGTGCACCCGATGATGATGTCGGCCGACATGTGGGACGTCACCCGCGAAGACGGGGCGGTGGGGATCCTGCACGCCGGCGGGCTCGATCCCTGGGTCATCGACTTCGGCTCGCCCGACAAGGTGGAAGGCGGCATGCGCCGCAACCTGGCCGACCACATCGTCGCGCTCAGCCAGGCGATCGACACGGTCAAGGACGTAACGGGCAGCGACGTGCACCTGGTCGGCTATTCGCAGGGCGGGATGTTCTGCTACCAGGCCGCGGCGTACCGGCGTTCGAAGAACATCGCCAGCATCGTGACGTTCGGCTCGCCGGTGGACACCCTGGCCGCCTTGCCCATGGGCATCCCGGCGAACTTCGCCGCGCCCGCCGCAAACTTCATGGCCGATCACGTCTTCAGCCGGCTGGACATCCCGGGCTGGTTGGCGCGTGCCGGTTTTCAGATGCTCGATCCGCTCAAGACGGCCAAGGCCCGGGTCGACTTCGTGCGTCAGCTCCACGACCGCGAGGCGCTGCTGCCGCGCGAGCAACAGCGCAGGTTCCTCGAGCGCGAAGGCTGGATCGCGTGGTCGGGCCCGGCGATCTCCGAGCTGCTCAAGCAGTTCATCGCGCACAACCGCATGATGACCGGCGGTTTCGCCATCAGCGGTCAGATGGTCACGCTCACCGACATCACCTGCCCGGTGCTGGCCTTCGTCGGCGAGGTGGACGACATCGGTCAACCGGCCTCGGTGCGCGGGATCAGGCGGGCGGCGCCGAACGCCGAAGTCTACGAACGCCTGGTCCGCACAGGCCATTTCGGTTTGGTCGTGGGATCCAAAGCGGCGCGGGAGAGCTGGCCCACCGTCGCGGCCTGGGTGCAATGGCTGTCCACCGGTGGCGATAAGCCCAATGGCATCGACCTGATGGCCGACCAGCCGATCGAACACACCGCCAGCGGTGTCGCGTTCAGCTCCCGGATCACACACGGCCTCGGAGAGGTCTCCGAGGCGGCGCTGGGTGCGGTGCGCGGCACGGCCAACGCCGTCGTCGCGGCCAACAAGTCGATGCGCACCCTGGCCGTGGAGACGGTGCGGACGCTGCCGCGACTGGTCCGGCTGGGACAGATCAACGACCACACCCGCATCTCGCTGGGCCGCATCATCGACGAGCAGGCGCACGACGCCCCGCAGGGCGAGTTCCTGTTGTTCGACGGCCGCGTGCACACCTACGAGGCCGTCAACCGCCGCGTCGACAACGTCGTCCGCGGGCTGATCGAGGTCGGGGTGCGGCAGGGCGACCGCGTCGGCGTCTTGATGGAGACGCGACCCAGCGCGCTCGTCGCCATCGCCGCCCTGTCCCGGCTGGGTGCCGTCGCCGTGGTGATGCGCCCGGACGCCGACCTGGTCGCGTCGGTCCGCCTCGGCGGCGTGACCGAGATCCTCACCGATCCGACCAACCTCGACGCGGCGCGAGACCTGCCGGGGCAGATCCTGGTGCTGGGCGGCGGCGAGGCACGAGACCTGCACCTGCCCCACGACTCCGACGTCATCGACATGGAGCAGATCGACCCGGACACCGTCGAGCTGCCCGCGTGGTACCGCCCCAACCCGGGGCTGGCCCGCGACCTGGCGTTCATCGCGTTCAACGCCGCCGGCGGCGAGCTGGTCGCCAAGCAGATCACCAACTACCGCTGGGCGGTCTCGGCCTTCGGGACCGCCTCCACCGCCGCGCTGGACCGCCGCGACACCGTGTACTGCCTGACGCCGCTGCACCACGAGTCGGCCCTGCTGGTCAGCCTGGGGGGCGCGGTCGTCGGCGGCACCCGCATCGCGCTGTCGCGCGGCCTGCGCCCGGACCGCTTCGTCCAGGAGGTGCGTCAGTACGGCGTGACGGTGGTGTCCTACACGTGGGCCATGTTGCGCGAGGTCGTCGACGATCCCGCGTTCGTGCTGCACGGCAACCATCCGGTTCGCCTGTTCATCGGGTCCGGCATGCCGACGGGACTCTGGGGGCGCGTCGTCGACGCGTTCGTCCCGGCTCGCGTCGTCGAGTTCTTCGCCACCACCGACGGACAGGCGGTGCTGGCCAACGTGTCCGGCGCCAAGATCGGCAGCAAGGGCCGACCCCTGCCGGGCGCCGGTCGCATCGAGCTCGGTGCGTACGACGCCGAGCACGACCTGATTCTGGAGGACGACCGGGGCTTCGTCCAGGTCGCCGCGCCCAACGAGGTCGGGGTGCTGCTCGCGCAGTCCAACGGGCCGATCGACCCGAGCGCGTCCGTCAAACGCGGAGTCTTCGCCGCGGGCGACACCTGGATTTCGACCGAATACCTGTTCCGCCGCGACGGCGACGGCGACTATTGGCTGATGGGCCGGCGCGGGTCGGTGGTCCACACCGCGCGCGGGCTGGTCTATGCCGAAGCGGTCACCGACGCGTTGGGCTGTATCAACGGCGTCGACCTCGCGGTGACCTACAACGTACCGGTCGGCGACGAGCAGGCGGCGGTGTCGGCGGTGACGCTGCTGCCGGGGGCCACCATCACCGCGGCCGACCTGACCGAGGCCGTCGCGAAGATCCCCGTCGGACTCGGGCCCGACATCGTGCATGTGTGCCCGGAGATGACGCTGAGCGCGACCTACCGGCCCACCGTCAGCGCCCTGCGCGCGGCCGGGATTCCCAAGCCGGGACGCCAGGCGTGGTACTTCGACGCCGGCAGCGACGAGTTCCGCAGGCTGACACCCGGGGTGCGGTCCGGGCTGAGCGGCGGGCAGTGATGCTCGACGACGCCCTGCTCGCCATCCTTGTCTGCCCGGCCGACCGGGGCCCGCTGCTTTTGATAGACCCGGGCGATGGTGAATTGCTCTACAACCCCCGGCTGCGGCGCGCCTACCGCATCGAGGACGGCATCCCGGTGCTGCTGATCGAGGAGGCCCGTGACGTCGACGACGACGAGCACGCCCGGCTCATGGAACGAGCCCGTCCGGCAGATCCCCGGTGAGGTAGCGCTGCAGGTTGGGCGCGATGGTCCGCGCGATCTGCTCGGCCGGCAGGGAGGCGAACGGCTCCAATCCCAGGATGTAACGCGCCATCACCACGCCCACCAGCTGCGACGCGACGAACTGGATGCGGATGACACCGCTGCCCGGCGGATCGTCGACGCGCGGACCCACCTCCACCGCGATGATGTCCTCGATGAACGTGCGAAAGAGGTTGATCTCCGAGCCGGCCAGGACCGACCGCAGCGCCGCGATGAACCCCGTGCCCAGCTCGGAATCCCACAGCGGCAACAACATCGACGGCAGCCGGTAGCCGATCTCCTCGATCGGCACGTCACGCAGCGGGCCGATGATGTCCATCGGGTCGATCGGGATGTGGACCGCCGCGGCGAACAGCTTTTCCTTGGTGCCGAAATAGTGATGCACGAGTGCCGAGTCGACGCCCGCCGCCGCGGCCACCGCGCGAATCGACGTGTTGCGAATCCCCTTGCGGGCGAACAGGTCTCGGGCACTGGCCAGGATGCGGTTGCGGGTGTCGGAGACCCCGGCCGGTCGCCCGGGCCGCCTGCGCCCGGTGTTGGTGGCCGTCACGCTAGGACCCTCCGTGGCGACCCGTCCCCCAGCTCCGCGGGGGTACCCCCAGCGCCCGGTCCCCCGCAAGCGGGTGGGGTCCCCGCGGAGCCGGGGAGTGCCCCCGGCGCTGCGCTTGCGATCGCCACTAGGGCGTCCGCCGCCGCAGCGTCGCCGCCGCCAGGCACAGTGCCGCGAACGCGAAGGCCAGGACGGCGATGATGTCGCGCACCGCGACGCCGGTCAGCCCCGGATGAGCGTTGACCTGCTGCAGGGCCTCCAGCGCGTAGCTGGCCGGCATGGCGTTGCTGATCCACTGCAGCCAGTGCGGCATCAAGGACCGAGGAACGATGATGCCGGCCAGCAGCAGCTGCGGCACGATCACCAACGGAATGAACTGTAGGGCCTGGAATTCCGTGCGGGCGAACGCGCTGAACAACAGGCCGAGCGCGACACCAAGGATGGCGTTGACGATCGCCACCAAAACCACCCACACCGGGCTGCCGGCGGTCTTGAAGCCGAGGAACCAAAAAGACACCACGCACAGCAGGCTGGCCTGCACGGTCGCGGCCAGCGAGAAGGCGGTCCCATAAGCGCCCAAGAGGTCGAACCGGCGCAACGGTGTGGTCAGGATGCGCTCGAGCGTTCCCGAGGCGCGTTCGCGCTGCATGGTTATCGACGTCAGCACGAACATCAGGAAAAACGGGAAAAGGCCAATGATGATCAGGCAGGCGTTGTTGAACGGCGCCGGGGTGCCCGGGCGGTGTGGGGTGTTTTGGAACATGAAGTACATCAACGTGATCACCACGACCGGCACCAGCAAGATCAACGCGACACTGCGGCGGTCGGCGGCGAGCTGGCGCAGGATCCGGACCGTCGTCGCCGCGTAGGCCTGCGGCGTCAGCCGGCTGCGGGCACGGTGGTGCGCCGGATGATGAACAGGAACGCTTCCTCCAGCGACGTACATCCGGTGTCCTCTCGTAGTCGGTGTGGCGTGGTGTGGGCGAGCACTCGCCCGTCGCGCATGAGCAGCAGGTCGGCGCAGCGGTCGGCCTCGTCCATCACGTGGCTGGACACCAGCAGCGTGGTCCCGGCCCTCGCGAGCTGGGTGAACTTATCCCAGAGGTCGAAGCGCAGCACGGGATCGAGCCCGATGGTCGGCTCGTCGAGGACCAGCAGGTCGGGGTGGCCGACCAGCGCGCACGCCAACGACACCCGGGCGCGCTGCCCACCGGACAGGTTGGCGCAGTACGCGCCGCGCTGGTCCTGCAGGTCAACCGCCTCGACGGCCTCCTCGGCGGCGTGCCCGTCGACGCCGTACAGCGCGGCGAAGTAGCGGATGTTGTCGATGACTTTCAAGTCGTTGTAGATGGTCGCGTCCTGGGGCATGTATCCGACGCGGCGTCGCAGCGCGGCCGACCCGGCCGGGCCGCCGAGCACCGTCACGGTGCCCCCGGCGACGATCTGGGTTCCGACGATGCAACGCATCAGCGTGGTCTTCCCGGATCCCGACGGCCCCAGCAGGCCGGTGATGGTGCCCCGGGCGATCCGAACGGAAACATCTTGCACCGCAAGCCTTTTGCCGCGGATGACGCGCAGGTTCTCGATCGTGATGGCGGGCTCCCCGCCGTCGCGGAGTAATTCATCACTCGATGAACTCATCATGTGATGAATATCTGCCCCTGCCGGGGCGATGTCAAGGCCCAGGTGCGACTCGGGTGCGCCTAGGGGGCGGGGCTTGGTCCGGGCCGGCGCAGCGGCAGATGCCCGTGCACGCCTTCGGCGTAGGCGGTCTCGGCGTGCTGGGTAAGGTCGACGCCCGTGGTCTCGTCCTCGGGGCTGAGCCGGAAGCCCATCACGGTGTCGATCACCTTCGCTATGACGTACGACACCGTGAACGCGTACAGCGCGACCACGACGATCGCGAGGGTCTGCTTGCCCAGCTGGGCGAAGCCGCCCCCGTAGAAGAGGCCCCGCGGGCCCGACGTCATGACCGCCGTAGCGAGCAGCCCGATCAATGACACGCCGACCACGCCGCCGACGAAGTGCACGCCGACCACGTCGAGCGAATCGTCGTAGTTGAACCGGAATTTCGCGCCCACCGCGAACGAGCACACGACACCGGCCACCAGCCCCACGACGGCCGCGCCGAGCGTGTTGACGGTTCCGCACGACGGGGTGATGGCGACCAGGCCGGCGACCACGCCGGACGCCGCCCCGAACGTCGTGGGCCGGCCGTCCCGGACCCGTTCGACCGAGAGCCAGCCGAGCATGCCGAGGGAGCCGGCGACGAGCGTGTTGAGGAAGATGGCCGCGGCGGTCCCGCTGGCGGCCAGGGCCGAGCCGGCGTTGAACCCGAACCAGCCGAACCACAGCAGGCCCACCCCGAGCAGGACGAACGGTAGATTGTGCGGCCGCATGGCGTCCTTCTTGAAGCCGATGCGCGGCCCGAGCACCAGCGCCAGGGCCAGAGCGGAGGAGCCGGAGACGATCTCGACGACGAGGCCGCCGGCGTAGTCCAGCACGCCCAGCTTGGCCAGCCAGCCGCCCGGTCCCCATACCCAGTGCGCGACAACCGAATACACGACGATCGCCCATACCGCGACGAACGCCATCCAGGCCGCGAACTTGGCGCGGTCGGCGATCGCGCCGCTGACCAGGGCGGCCGTGATGATCGCGAACGTCAACTGGAACGTCGCATACAGCAGTTCGGGAACCGTGCCGTGGACCGTGTCGGGGCCGATGCCGAGCATCCCGACGTGTTCGAGGTTGCCGACGAGCCCGCCCGCCCCGTCTTCGGAGAACGCGATCGTGTAGCCGACCAGCAACCACGCCACCGTGACCAAGGGGATGGAGATGAAGCTCATCATGATCATGTTGAGCACGCCGGTGGTGCGGACCATGCCGCCGTAGAAGATGGCGAGGCCGGGGGTCATCAGCAGGACGAGTGCGGTGCTGGCCAGCAGCCACGCGGTGGCGGCGGGGTCGATCGCATGCATGTTTTTGGGCTCCTTTGCCACGTGGCAACCGGGATACTGCCATGCGCGCGGTGCCGGTAGGTTCGTTGGGTGGTTGCGGACCGGCTGGTGGTGGAACCGGTCGCCGCCGCCCATCGATTGCTCGGCGCCACCCTCACCGGACGGGGGGTGCGGGCCGTCGTCGTCGAGGTCGAGGCCTACGGCGGGGTGCCCGACGGGCCATGGCCGGACGCCGCGGCCCACTCGTACCGCGGCCTGTCCGGGCGCAATGCCGTGATGTTCGGGCCGCCCGGGCGGCTCTACACCTACCGCAGCCACGGGATCCACGTCTGCGCCAACGTCTCGTGCGGGCCCGACGGGACCGCCGCCGCCGTGCTGCTGCGGGCCGCGGCCCTCGAGGACGGCACCGACGTCGCACGCGCCCGCCGCGGTGAGCTGGTCCGCACCGCGGCGCTGGCGCGCGGCCCGGGCAACCTGTGCTCGGCGCTGGGAATCACCATGGACGACAACGGGATCGACCTCTTCAACCCCGCGAGCCCGGTGACCCTGGAACTGCACGACCCGCTGACCGCCGTGTCCGGTCCGCGCGTCGGGGTCAGCCAGGCCGCCGACCGGCCGTGGCGGCTGTGGCTGGGCGGCCGGCCGGAGGTGTCGGCATACCGGCGCAGTCCCCGGGCGCCCGCCCCCGGGACAAGCGACTAGACGGCGGCGGGAGAGACGGCGCGAAACGCGGGGTCCACGCGGCGCGCGACGAAGGCGAACGTGACGGCCAACAGCGGCGCGACGGCACTGTATATCGCGGCCGGCGTGGCCATTTCGGCGCTATTCAACAGCTGCGGACTCAACGCGACGCCCATCGCCACCACGGCATTGTGCATCCCGACCTCCAGGCTGACCGCGACGGCCTGCCGCGGAGCCAGCCGCATCAGGCGTGGCGCCAGATAGCCGACCGTCAGGCTCACCGCGCAGAACGCCACGACGGCTCCGCTCAGCACGCCGAGGTTGTGCCACAGCGTCGTTCGCCCCCCGGCGATGGCCGCCAGCACGGCGAGCACCAGCAGCGTGATCGCGGCGATTCTGACCGGTCTCTGCAATCGCCGGGCCAGCTCGGGGAAGCGGTGGCGGATTGCCACCCCGACCGCGATGGGGACGAGCACCAGGCCGATCACCGCGAGGAACTTGTCCAGCTGCAGCGGGAGGAACCGCCCTTCACCGAGAAACCAGGTCATCGCCACCGCCAGAATCGCGGGCAGGGCCACGATCGACAGCACGGCGTTGATCGCGGTCAGCGTGAGGTTGAGCGCCAGGTCGCCGTTGAACAGATGGCTCAGGAGGTTCGCCATCGTCCCGCCGGGGGTCGCCGCCATCAGCATGAGCCCGACCGCCAGATGGGGTTCGAGATGAAAGCCCTCGGCGATCACCAGGCACACCGCCGGGAGCAGCAGCGACTGACAGGCGAGCGCGACGACGAGTGGCTTGCGCAGCGTGGCGGCCCGCCTGAAGTCGTCGACCGTCAGCGTCAGCCCGAGGGCGAGCATGATGATCACGACGACCAGCGGCCAGTATCGGTTGTCCATGACGCTCCGCGTTGTTGGTGCGCTTGACGGGGAAGGCGATAGCGCCACGATGCGCCACGTAGTTAGCTTGCCTTAGAGAGCGGCGCGCGGGCGAATCGTGGCGGCGAGAACGACTAAAGTCGTGCGCGATGTCTTCCGGGATCCTCGATGAGCTGGGCTGGCGCGGGCTCATAGCGCAGTCCACCGACCTTGACGCCCTCGACGCCGAAGCGCAGCGCGGGCCGCTGACGGTGTACGCCGGCTTCGACCCCACCGCGGCCAGCCTGCACGCGGGCCACCTGGTGCCGCTGCTGGCGCTGCGCCGGTTCCAGCGCGCCGGGCACCGTCCGATCGTCCTGGCCGGCGGCGCCACCGGCATGATCGGCGACCCGCGCGACGTCGGCGAGCGCACCCTCAACGAGGCCGGCACCGTCGCGGAATGGACCGAGCGCATCCGCGGACAATTGGAGCGCTTCGTCGACTTGGACGCGTCCCCGACCGGCGCCGTCGTCGTCAACAACCTGGACTGGACGGGCCCCCTGTCGGCGATCGAGTTCCTGCGCGACATCGGCAAGCACTTCTCGGTCAACGTGATGCTGGACCGCGACACCGTCCGGCGGCGCCTGGAGGGCGAGGGCATCTCCTACACGGAGTTCAGCTACATGCTGTTGCAGGCCAACGACTACGTCGAATTGCACCGCCGGTACGGCTGCAGCCTGCAGATCGGCGGCTCGGACCAGTGGGGCAACATCATCGCAGGGGTGCGGCTGGTGCGCCAGAAGCTCGGCGCGGCGGTGCACGCTCTGACGGTCCCGCTGGTCACCGCCGCCGACGGCACCAAGTTCGGCAAGTCCACCGGGGGCGGCAACCTGTGGCTGGACCCCCGGATGACTAGCCCGTACGCCTGGTACCAGTACTTCGTCAACACCGCCGACGCCGACGTGATCCGGTACCTACGGTGGTTCACGTTCCTGTCGGCCGAGGAGCTGGCCGAACTGGAACGGGCCACCCAAGAGCGCCCGCAGCAGCGCGCCGCCCAACGCAGGCTGGCCCGCGAGCTGACCGTGCTGGTGCACGGCGAGGCGGCCACCGAGGCGGTCGAGCACGCCAGCCGGGCGCTCTTCGGGCAGGGCGAACTCGACCGGCTGGACGAGCCGACGCTGGCCGCGGCGCTGCGCGAGGCGTCGGTCGCCGAGCTCAAACCCGGCAGTCCCGACGGGATCGTCGACCTCCTGGTGGCCAGCGGCCTGTCGGCCAGCAAGGGGGCCGCGCGGCGCACCATCGGCGAGGGCGGCGTTTCGGTCAACAACGTGCGCATCGACAGCGAGGAGTGGGTGCCGCAGCCCTCGGACTTCCTGCACGGCCGGTGGCTGGTGCTGCGCCGCGGCAAACGCAACATCGCCGGGATCGAAAGGGTGGACGGCTAAACCGTTATCGCGCCGTGCCCCGGACGTGACCGCCGGCGACCACTGTGGTCACGGTGACTAGCGCGACACGGGTGCTGCGGGTCGTCGGAGTGGGCGCGGGCGTGGCCGGTTTGACCGCGGCGCTGGCGGCGCCCGTCCACGCCGACCTGCGGGGCAACGCGTTCCTGCGCGCTCTCACGAATGCCGGCGTCCCGGTGTCGCAACCGGACGCCGCGATGGCGCTGGGCCAGTCGGTCTGCCCGATGCTGGTGCAGCCCGGCGGGTCGTTCGACTCGGTGATCGCCGCCGTCGCCGACGGCCACGGAATGTCCCAGGACGTGGCGGGCGTGTTCACCATCGTCGCGATCGCGACCTATTGCCCCGCGGTGCTGGCGCCGCTGCTGAACGACCGGGGCCCGGGCTAGGGGCTCGCTCTGCCGAGTGTGAGCTGACGGCCTTCGGTGCGTAATAAGGGCGGGATCGCGGCGGTTTTACCGCCCTGGACGCCCACTCAAAGCCGTCACCGCACACTGAACGGCTGCCCCGCCGGTGGTCCGTATCCTTTGCAGGGTGGCCGACGACAGGCAGGGGCGCGACGGTAAGCGGCGACCGCGCTCAGCATCCGACTCCTGGTCGGGTCCGGGCCGGGCGCGCCCGGTGCAGCCGCGCAGCGCCGGCCCGGACGGTCACGGCGACGCGACCGGGGCGCCCCCGATACCGCCGGGCGTGGAGGCCCGGCAGCTGGCGCCCGAAATCCGGCGCGAACTGAGCACCCTGGACCGCGCCACCGCCGACGCGGTGGCGCGCCACCTGGTCGCCGCCGGCGAGCTGATCGACGAGGACCCGGAGGCCGCGCTGAGCCATGCCCGCGCCGCGCGGGCCCGCTCCAGCAGGATCGCCGCGGTCCGCGAAGCCGTAGGCATCGCCGCCTACCACTGCGGCGACTGGGCCCAGGCGCTGGCCGAGCTGCGCGCCGCCCGCAGGATGGGCAGCAAGTCGCCGTTGCTCGCGCTGATCGCCGATTGCGAACGCGGACTTGGACGTCCGGAACGGGCGATCGAGCTGGCGCGCGGCGAGGAGGCGGCCCAGCTGTCCGGCGACGACGCCGACGAGTTGCGCATCGTCGCCGCCGGCGCCCGCGCGGACCTCGGGCAGCTCGAGCAGGCCCTGACCCTGTTGTCCACGCCGCAGCTGGACCCGAGCCGCACCGGTTCGACGGCGGCGCGGTTGTTCTACGCCTACGCCGACACGCTGCTGGCGCTCGGCCGCAACGACGAAGCGCTGCAATGGTTCCTGCGCTCGGCGGCCGCCGACGTCGAAGGCGTCACCGACGCCGAAGAGCGGGTCAGCGAGCTGGCCTGAGATGAAAACCCTTGCCCGACAATATGATTGCCTGCTGGTCGACCTGGATGGGACGGTCTTTCGCGGCGCTCAGCCCACCCGGGGCGCGGTGCAGTCGCTCGACGAGGTGGACAGCCGCAAGCTGTATGTGACCAACAACGCCTCGCGCAGCGCCGACGAGGTGGCGCTGCACCTGCGTGAGCTCGGCTTCACCGCCACCGGCTCCGACGTCGTCACCAGCGCGCAGAGCGCGGCCCGGCTGCTGGCCGATCAGTTGGCCCCGGACTCCCGCGTGCTGATCGTGGGCACCGACGCGTTGGCCAACGAGATCGCCGCCGTCGGGCTGCGCCCGGTGCGCCGCTACGACGACAACCCGGTCGCCGTCGTGCAGGGCCTGTCCACGACCATCGGCTGGCCGGAGCTCGCCGAGGCCGCCCTGGCCATCCGGGCCGGCGCGCTGTGGGTGGCGGCCAACGTCGATCCCACGCTGCCCACCGAGCGGGGCCTGCTTCCCGGGAACGGTTCCTTCGTGGCCGCGCTGCGAGCGGCCACCGGCGCCGAACCCCGAGTAGCCGGCAAGCCGGCGCCGCGCCTGCTGCAGGACGCGGTGGCCCGGGGCGAGTTTCGCGCGCCCCTGGTCATCGGCGACCGGCTGGACACCGACATCGAGGGCGCCAATGCCGCCCGGCTGCCCAGCCTCATGGTGCTCACCGGCGTCAGCACCGCGCGCGACGCCGTCTACGCCGACCCCGCCCGCCGGCCCACCTACATCGGCCACGACCTGCGCTCGCTGCACGCCGAAGGCGAGCTGCTCGCGGTCGGGCCCCAGCCGGGCTGGCACGTCGAGGTCGACGACACGGCGGTGACGGTCAGCGCCAATGGCGCCGACGAGGGGGATGGGCTGTCGGTCGTCCGCGCCGTCGCCAGCGCGGTGTGGGCTGTCGTGGGTTCCGAGCCGTTGCGCATCGAGGCCGCCGACGACCGGGCGTGCGACGCGTTGCAGCGCTGGTCTTTGGTGGACGGCGACTAACGTAGGTACGCGATGACTATCGATCCCGATCAGCTTCGCGCTGAAATTGACGCCCTGGTTGTCCAGCTGTCCGAGGTGGGGGATCCGGAAAACCCCGACCACGAGCCGTCTCTCGCCGAGCTCGAGGAGATCGCGCGCCGCCTCTCCGAGGCGCACGACGTGCTGCTGGCTGCGCTGGAGTCGGCGGAGAAGGGCTGAGTGCGGCGGTGGCACGGCGCGCCCGCGTCGACGCCGAGCTCGTCCGCCGCGGGCTCGCGAGATCTCGTCAGCAGGCCGCGGAGTTGATCGGGGCCGGCAAGGTCAGCATCGACGGCCTGCCGGCGCGCAAGCCGGGCACCGCCGTCGAGGTCACCGCGGCCCTGACCGTCGCCGACGACGGCGAGCGCGGCTGGGTGTCGCGCGGAGCGCACAAGCTCATCGGCGCCCTGGACACCTTCGGCATACCCGTCGCGGGCCGCCGCTGCCTGGACGCCGGCGCATCGACGGGCGGCTTCACGGAGGTGCTGCTGGACCGGGGCGCCGACGAAGTGGTGGCCGCCGACGTGGGCTACGGCCAGCTGGCCTGGTCGCTGCGCTGCGACCCGCGGGTGACCGTCGTCGAGCGGACCAACGCCCGCGACCTGACGCCCGAGGCGATCGGCGGGCCGGTCGACCTGGTGGTGGCCGACCTGTCTTTCATCTCGCTGTCGAGCATGTTGCCAGCGCTGATTGGATGCGCTTGGCCGAGCGCGGATATCGTTCCCATGGTGAAGCCGCAGTTTGAAGTGGGGAAGGGCCAGGTCGGCGCCGGCGGGGTCGTCCGCGACCCGGGCTTGCGGGCCGACGCGGTGCTGGCCGTCGCGCGGCGCGCCGGGGAGCTGGGCTGGCAGACCCTCGACGTCACCGCCAGCCCGCTGCCGGGCCCGTCGGGCAATGTCGAATACTTCCTGTGGTTGCGTGCCGAGACGGATCGGGGGCTATCTGCCGATGGGCTGGTGGACGCGATGAGGCGGGCCGTGGAAGAGGGCCCGGAATGACCGATCACCGTACCGTGCTGCTGGTGGTCCACACCGGCCGCGACGAGGCGACCGAGACCGCGCGTCGCGTGCAGAAAGTGCTGGGCGACAACGGAATTGCGCTCCGCGTGCTGTCCACCGAGGCGGTTGACCGGGGGTCGCTGCACCTGGCCCCCGACGACATGCGGGCCATGGGCGTCGAAATCGAAGTGGTCGATGCCGACTCGTCGGCGGCCGAGGGCTGCGAACTGGTGCTGGTGCTGGGTGGCGACGGCACTTTCCTGCGGGCCGCCGAACTGGCCCGGAACGCCGGGATTCCGGTGCTGGGCGTCAACCTGGGCCGGATCGGATTCCTGGCCGAGGCCGAGGCGGAGGCCATCGACCGGGTGCTGGAGCACGTCGTCGCCCGCGACTACCGGGTGGAGAATCGCCTGACGCTGGATGTCGCGGTGGTGAACAAGGGCCGCGTCGAACACGGGTGGGCGCTCAACGAAGTCAGCCTGGAAAAGGGCCCGCGGCTGGGTGTGCTCGGGGTGGTCGTCGAGGTCGACGGGCGCCCGGTGTCCGCGTTCGGCTGCGACGGCGTGTTGGTGTCGACGCCCACCGGCTCGACGGCCTACGCGTTCTCGGCAGGCGGCCCGGTGCTGTGGCCCGACCTCGAGGCAATCCTGGTGGTACCCAACAACCCTCACGCGCTGTTCGGTCGCCCCATGGTCACCAGCCCCGAGGCCACCATCGCGATCGAGACCGAGGCGGGCGGTCACGACGCCCTGGTGTTCTGCGATGGCCGCCGCGAGATGCTGATCCCGGCCGGCAGCCGGATCGAGGTGACCCGCTGCGACACCCCGGTCAGATGGGCGCGGCTGGACAGCGCGCCGTTCACCGACCGCCTGGTGCGCAAATTCCGGTTGCCGGTGACCGGTTGGCGCGGGAAGTAACGGCGCTCGCCGGGTGCTCACCGAATGCTGACCGAAATCAGAATCGAGTCGCTGGGTGCCATCAGCGCCGCCGTGGGGGAGTTCGGCCGCGGACTGACGGTGCTGACCGGCGAGACCGGCACCGGCAAGACGATGGTGGTGACCGGTCTGCACCTGCTCGGCGGGGCCCGCGCCGACGCCACCCGGGTCCGGTCCGGCGCCGATCGCGCGGTCGTCGAGGGTCGTTTCACCACAACCGATCTCGATGATAGGGCGGCGGCGCACCTGGACCGGATGCTCGACGCGTCGGGCGCCGAGCGCGACGAGGACGGCAGCGTGATCGCGCTGCGCTCGGTCAGCCGCGACGGGCCCTCCCGCGCGTATCTCGGCGGCCGCAGCGTGCCCGCGAAGTCGCTGGGCGACTTCACCACCGAGCTGCTCACGCTGCACGGCCAAAACGACCAGCTGCGGCTGATGCGTCCCGAGGAGCAGCGTGGCGCGCTGGACCGGTTCGCCGGCGCCGGTCCGGCACTGGAGCGGTACCGCAAGCTGCGCGACGCCTGGCTGACGGCGCGGCGCGACCTGACCGACCGCCGGGATCGGGCCCGCGAGCTCGCCCAGGAGGCCGACCGGTTGAAGTTCGCGTTGAACGAGATCGACACCGTCGACCCGCAATCCGGGGAAGACGACGCGCTGGTCGCCGACATCCTGCGCCTATCGGAACTGGACAGCCTGCGCCAGGCCGCCGCCACGGCGCGCGCCGCACTATCGGCCGACGACGCGGACGGGCTCGGCCGAAGTGCCACCGACGGCCTCGGAAAGGCAAGGGCCGCATTGGAATCGACCGACGACGCGACGTTGCGGGCGTTGGCCGGCCAGATCGGCGAGGCGCTCACGGTGGTCGCCGACGCGGCCCACGAGCTCGGTGCCTTCCTGGACGAGCTGCCGGTCGACGCCAGCGCTCTGGAGTCCAAGCTGGCCCGGCAGGCGGAGCTGCGCACGCTGACCCGCAAGTACGCCGCCGACATCGACGGGGTGCTCAAGTGGGCGCGGGAGTCGCGCGAACGGCTGGCGCAGATCGACGTCTCCGAGGAGGGACTGGCGGCGATCGCGAAGCGGGTCGACGATCTGGCCCGCGAACTATCCGAAGCCGCAGTCGATCTCAGCAAGGTGCGGCGCAAGGCCGCCAAGCGGCTGGCCAAAGAGTTGACCGCGGAACTGTCCGGGCTGGCGATGGCCGACGCCGAGTTCACGATCGACGTGGCCCTAGAAGCCGTCCCAGCCGCCGTGCGGGCCGGCCCGGGCGATCCCGCCACCCTTGAGTTGCCCTCCGGCGAACTGGTCCGCGCCGGCGGTGACGGCATCGACCAGGTCGAGTTCGGCTTCGCCGCCCATCGCGGCATGACGGTGCTGCCGCTGGCCAAGAGCGCCTCCGGCGGCGAGTTGTCCCGCGTGATGCTCGCATTGGAAGTCGTGCTCGCCACTTCCCGTAAAGAGGCGACCGGCACCACGATGGTGTTCGACGAGGTGGACGCCGGCGTCGGCGGCCGGGCGGCCGTACAGATCGGGCGCCGGCTGGCGCGGCTGGCCCGCACCCACCAGGTCATCGTGGTCACGCACCTGCCGCAGGTCGCCGCATATGCCGACGTGCACCTGGTGGTGCACAGCGCCGGGCCCAAGGGGACCAGCGTGGTGCGGCGGGTCACCGACGACGACCGGGTCGCCGAGCTGGCGCGGATGCTGGCGGGGCTGGGCGACTCGGACAGCGGCCGGGCGCACGCCCGGGAACTGCTCGAAACCGCGCAGAGCGACAGGCGCTAACACCCCACCACGCCCCCGCGAGCGTGCGTAGTACGGCGACACCCCGCAAAGGCCGTACAACTGCGCACCCTCGCGCGACCAAGCCGTGATGGGTCTGTGACAGTTGTGACTCTAGATAACTTCTGAGGCTGGTGTTACGGCGCGCCTACTCGCCTGCCCCGGGCTTCACCGACAGAATCGCCCCCATGAAGATGTCAGGTCTGCTATCGCGTAACACGTCCCGGCCCGGCCTCACGGGCACCGCCCGGGTCGACCGGAACATCGACCGCCTGCTGCGCAGGGTGTGTCCCGGCGACATCGTGGTCCTCGACATCTTGGATCTGGACCGCATCACCGCGGACGCGCTGGTCGAGGCCGACATCGCCGCCGTCGTCAACGCCTCACCGTCGGTCTCGGGCCGCTATCCCAACCTGGGGCCCGAGGTTCTGGTCAACAACGGCGTGACCCTCATCGACGAGACCGGGCCCGAGGTCTTCAAGAAGGTCAAGGACGGCGCCAAGATTCGCCTCCACGAGGGCGGGGTGTACTCCGGCGACCGCCGCCTGGTCCGCGGCACCGAACGCACCGACCACGACATCGCCGACCTGATGCGCGAGGCCAAGAGCGGCCTGGCCGCCCACCTGGAGGCGTTCGCCGGCAACACGATTGAGTTCATCAAGAGCGAAAGCCCGTTGCTGATCGACGGTATCGGCATCCCCGACATCGACGTCGACCTGCGCCGCCGGCACGTGGTGATCGTGGCCGACGAGCCCAGCGCCGAGGACGACCTGCGCTCGCTGAAGCCGTTCATCAAGGAGTACCAGCCGGTGCTCATCGGCGTCGATACCGGCGCGGATGTGTTGCGCAAGGCCGGGTATCGGCCCCAGATCATCGTCGGGGACCCCGACAAGATCAGCACCGACGCCCTCAAGTGCGGTGCCCACGTCGTCCTGCCCGCCGACGCCGACGGCCACGCGCCCGGGCTGGAACGGATCCAGGATCTGGGCGTCGGCGCGATGACCTTCCCGGCGGCGGGTTCCGCGGTCGACCTGGCCCTGCTGCTGGCCGACCATCACGGCGCCGCGCTGCTCGTGACGGCCGGCCACACCGCCAACATCGAGACGTTCTTCGACCGGACGCGCGCGCAAAGCAACCCCTCGACGTTTCTGACCAGGCTTCGGGTGGGGGAGAAGGTGGTGGACGCCAAAGCCGTTGCCACGCTGTACCGCAACCACATTTCGGCGGGCGCCATCGCGCTGCTGGCACTGACGATGCTGATCGCCGTCATCGTGGCGCTGTGGGTGTCCCGGACCGACGGCGTGGTGCTGCACTGGATCACCCACTACTGGAACCACCTCTGCCTCTGGGTGCAGCACCTGATCACCTAGTCCGAGGACGGTGCGGTAAATGATCTCGTTACGCCAACATGCCCTGTCGCTGGCCGCCGTCTTCCTGGCGCTGGCCGTGGGAGTCGTGCTGGGCTCCGGATTCTTGTCGGACACCCTGCTGTCCAGCCTGCGTGACGAGAAGCGTGACCTGTACACACAGATCAACGGGCTCAACGACCAAAAGAACGTGATGAACGAAAAGCTCGCCGCGGCAAACAATTTCGATAACCAGCTGGCCGGCCGAATCGTGCACGACGCCCTCGGCGGAAAATCGGTGGTCGTGTTCCGCACCCCCGACGCCAAGGATGACGACGTCGCCGCGGTCTCGAAATTCATCGGCCAGGCCGGCGGGACGGTCACCGGAACGGTGTCGCTGACGCAGGAGTTCGTCGACGCCAACTCGGCGGAGAAGCTTCGGACGGTGGTGAACTCGTCGATCCTGCCCGCCGGTCAGCAGTTGAGCACCAAGCTCGTCGACCAGGGCTCGCAGGCCGGCGACCTGCTGGGCATCGCCTTGCTGATCAACGCCAACCCGGCCGTGTCGCCCGTCGACGATCCCCAGCGCGACACCGTGCTGGCCTCGCTGCGCGACACCGGCTTCATCACCTACCAGCCCGCCGACCGCCTGGGGGCGGCTAACGCCGCGCTGGTCGTCACCGGCGGCGCGTTATCCCAAGACGCCGGCAACCAAGGCGTCAGCGTGGCCCGGTTCTCCGCCGCGATGGCCCCGCACGGCTCGGGCACCCTGCTGGCGGGGCGCGACGGTTCGGCGACGGGGGGCGCCGCGGTCGCCGTCACCCGCGCCGACGCCGGCATGTCGTCGGCCATCAGCACCGTCGACGACATCGACGTCGCGCCCGGGCGCATCACCGCGGTGCTGGGCCTGCACGACCTGATCAACGGCAACCACGTCGGGCAGTACGGCACCGGCCACGGGGCCACCTCGATCACCGCGCCGCAGTAGCGGGCGTGTTCCCCGCGACACGGCGTCGTGGATGTTAGGGTGGGTTTCCGTGGGTCGGCAGGCCCATCTAGTTAATCGCTAGACAAACTTCAAGCCCTGCCCGTCTTCACGGAGGTCGCCTGTTGCGAAAGCACCCGCAAACCGCCACCAAGCACCTCTTCGTCAGCGGTGGGGTTGCTTCGTCGCTCGGCAAGGGGCTGACCGCCAGCAGCCTTGGGCAGCTACTGACGGCCCGCGGGTTGCACGTGACGATGCAAAAGCTCGACCCGTACCTCAACGTCGACCCGGGCACGATGAACCCGTTCCAGCACGGCGAGGTGTTCGTCACAGAGGACGGCGCCGAGACCGACCTCGACGTCGGCCACTACGAGCGGTTCCTGGATCGCAACCTGTCGGGCTCTGCGAATGTCACGACCGGGCAGGTGTACTCGACCGTCATCGCGAAGGAGCGGCGCGGCGAGTACCTCGGCGACACGGTCCAGGTCATCCCGCACATCACCGACGAGATCAAGCGGCGCATCATGGCGATGGCCCAGCCGGACGCCGACGGGAATCGCCCGGACGTCGTCATCACCGAAATCGGCGGCACCGTGGGCGATATCGAGTCGCAGCCCTTTCTGGAGGCCGCGCGACAGGTGCGCCACGACCTCGGCCGGGAAAACGTCTTCTTTCTGCACGTGTCGCTGGTGCCCTACCTGGCCCCCTCGGGAGAGCTCAAGACCAAGCCCACCCAGCACTCGGTGGCCGCGCTGCGCAGCATCGGCATCACCCCCGACGCGCTGATCCTGCGCTGCGACCGGGACGTACCCGAAGCGCTGAAGAACAAGATCGCGCTGAGCTGCGACGTCGACATCGACGGCGTCATCTCCACCCCCGACGCGAAGTCGATCTATGACATCCCGAAGGTGTTGCACCGCGAGGAACTCGACGCGTTCGTGGTGCGCCGACTGAACCTGCCGTTCCGCGACGTCGACTGGACCGAATGGGACGACCTGCTGCGCCGGGTGCATGAACCGCACGAGACGGTGCGAATCGCGCTGGTGGGCAAGTACGTCGAACTGTCCGACGCCTACCTGTCGGTCACCGAGGCGCTGCGCGCCGGCGGGTTCAAGCATCACGCCAAGGTGGAGATGGTGTGGGTGGCCTCCGACGAGTGCGCGAGCGACGGCGATGCGGCTTCCGCGCTGGACGACGTGCACGGTGTGCTGATTCCCGGCGGGTTCGGCATCCGCGGCATCGAGGGCAAGATCGGCGCCATCCGCCATGCCCGGGCCCGCGGGCTGCCGGTGCTGGGGCTGTGCCTCGGGCTGCAGTGCATCGTGATCGAGGCGGCGCGCTCGGCGGGTCTCACGGAGGCCAACTCGGCCGAATTCGAGCCGGGCACACCGCATCCCGTGATCTCGACGATGGCCGACCAGGAGCAGATCGTCGCCGGCGAGGCCGACCTCGGCGGCACCATGCGGCTGGGCGCATACCCGGCGGTGCTGGAGGCGAATTCGATTGTGGCCCAGGCGTATGGGGCCACCGAGGTGTCCGAGCGGCACCGGCACCGCTACGAGGTCAACAACGCCTACCGCGACAAGATCGCCGAAAGCGGCCTGCGTTTCTCGGGGACCTCGCCCGACGGCCACCTGGTCGAGTTCGTCGAATACCCGCCCGACGTGCATCCGTTCATCGTCGGCACCCAGGCGCACCCCGAACTGAAGAGCCGGCCCACCCGGCCACACCCGCTGTTCGTGGCGTTCGTCAAGGCGGCCCTCGACTACAAGGCGGGCGAGCAGCTGCCGGTGGAAATTCCCGAGCAGCACTCGCCCAACGGCACCCAGCATCGAGACAGCGTTCAGCGGCCGCTACCCGAGCCCGCGGCCCGTGGCTGAACACGACTTCGAGACGGCGTCATCCGAAACGCTGTATACAGGCAAAATATTCGCGCTGCGCAGTGACCGGGTCCGGATGCCCGGCGGTACCATCGCGGTACGTGAAGTCGTCGAGCACTACGGGGCGGTCGCCATCGCCGCACTGGATGCCGACAACAACATTGCGATGATCTACCAATACCGCCATGCGTTCGCTCGACGGTTGTGGGAGCTGCCGGCCGGGCTGCTCGACATCGTCGGGGAGCCGCCGCAGAAAACGGCGATCCGCGAACTCCAAGAGGAGGTCGGACTGCAAGCCAGCACTTGGCAGGTGCTGGTCGACTTGAATGCCGCACCTGGTTTCAGCGACGAATCGGTGCGGGTTTACCTGGCCACCGGACTCACCGAGGTGGACCGGCCCGAGGCGCATCACGAAGAAGCCGACATGACGATGCGCTGGTTTCCCGTCGGGGACGCGGCCCGCATGGCGTTCAGCGGCGAGATCGTCAATGCCGTTGCGGTGGCGGGGATTCTGGCCGCGCACGCGGTGACGGATGGGTTCGCGCAGCCGCGCCCGGCGGACAGCCCGTGGATCGACAAGCCGACCGCGTTCGCCGCGCGCAAGGTCGCGCGATGACGGCGGTGGCGCTGGAGACACAACTTCAGGGCTACCTCGACCACCTGACGATCGAGCGGGGCGTGGCGAAGAACACACTGAGCTCCTATCGCCGTGACCTGCGCCGCTACAGCAAGCACCTGTCCGACCGCGGAATTCACGACCTGGCCAAGGTCGGCGAGGACGACGTCAGCGAGTTTCTGGTGGCGCTGCGCCGCGGCGATCCGGACACCGGGATCGCGGCGCTGTCCGCGGTGTCGGCCGCGCGCGCCCTGATCGCGGTGCGCGGCTTGCACCGGTTCGCCGCCGCCGAAGGCCTCGCCGAACTGGATGTGGCGCGGGCCGTCCGGCCGCCGACCCCCGGCCGCCGGCTCCCCAAAAGCCTGACGATCGAAGAGGTGCTGGCGCTGCTGGAAGGCGCGGGCGGCGACAGCCCGAGCGACGGCCCGCTGACGCTGCGCAACCGCGCGCTGCTCGAGTTGTTGTATTCCACCGGATCTCGGATCTCCGAGGCCGTCGGCCTCGACGTCGACGACATCGACACCGAGGCCCGCTCCGTGCTGCTGCGCGGCAAGGGCGGCAAGCAGCGGCTGGTGCCGATCGGGCGCCCCGCCGTGCAGGCGCTGGACGCATATCTGGTGCGCGGCCGCCCCGATCTTGCGCGCCGGGGCCGCGGCACGCCCGCCACCTTCCTCAACGCGCGCGGCGGCCGGCTGTCGCGGCAGAGCGCGTGGCAGGTGCTGCAGGACGCCGCCGAGCGCGCCGGCATCACCTCGGGTGTCTCGCCGCACATGTTGCGGCATTCCTTCGCGACCCACCTGCTCGAGGGCGGCGCGGACGTTCGCGTCGTTCAGGAGTTACTGGGTCACGCCTCGGTGACGACCACGCAGATCTACACGCTGGTCACCGTGCACGCGTTGCGCGAGGTGTGGGCCGGGGCCCACCCGAGGGCGCAATAGGTGGCGCGAGCAGACGCACAAGCCCCCATCTAGAGCCGAAATAGGGGGCTTTTGTGTCTGCTCGCGGGAAAACGAGCCCACGAATTCCGACTCCAGCACCAGGTCGGACACCAACGACTGGTATTCGAGGTGCGCCTTGTGCTCGACGGTCTTCCACAGCGTGCCCTGTTGTCGGCGCATGTACTCGCGGTACTTCGGCGCGCCGGGGATCCTGACGTTGTCGGCGACAACGACCGCGCCCGGGCGCAGCCAGCCCCGGTCGAGAATGCTCATCA
This sequence comes from Mycobacterium sp., assembly GCF_035506235.1. Lineage (GTDB taxonomy): Bacteria > Actinomycetota > Actinomycetes > Mycobacteriales > Mycobacteriaceae > Mycobacterium. The sequence continues at coordinate 10,090 of NZ_DATJPU010000010.1, read as the reverse complement.
GGTCATCGAGATAGGCATCCTTGTCGTGGTCGAAGAACGCGAAATCCGTGCTCATCTGCCAGCGCGTCGAGCGTGCGCCCGCCGTCACCGATGGTGCCGACGACGCACGTCACCCGGTCGGCGACGCCCGCGTGCTCCCAGATCCGCCGGGCGTTGGCCGCGTTGGCCTCGGCGAGCTCGACGGAATACACCTGCGCCCCGGGGGCGGCGCGCGCGATCCGCAGCGCGCCGTAGCCGCAGTAGGTGCCCAGCTCGAGCGCCAGCGCGGGGTCGGCGCGCCGCACGGCGGCGTCGAGCAGCAGGCCCTTCTCGTCGCCGACGTTGATCAGCATCGACTTCTCGTAGGCGAACTCGTCGATGGTGGCCAGCACGTCGTCGACGTCGCCGGCCCGGGCGTTCTTGACGACGTACTCGACCGCGGCGGCCTCGCGCCCGTCGCCGATCTGGCCCGTGGTGGTGATGTTGCGATTCCCGGCGGCCATCCGCCACACCGACCAGCGCAGGATGGGCAGGCGTCGCTTGAGGTTCATGAGGCCCACGATAGTGCGGGCGCCCCGCACCCCCTCCAATGGTGCTGGTGTGACTGAAGTTAACCCTGTGTGCAACGTGGCGTCCCATCAGGGATTTCTGCCAATTGGCTGGTGACTCGCCTGCGGGTCGCCCGGCTTCCGGGCGCGGAGCCGTTAGACTTTGCTGCGATGTTCACCTCCCGAACACGCCGGGCGTGATGACCGAGCACCCGGACAACGGCGTCGAGATCGGCTTGACGGGACGCCCGCCGCGGGCGATCCCCGAGCCGGCGCCGCGCACCTCGCACGGCCCGGCCAAGGTCGTCGCGATGTGCAACCAGAAGGGCGGCGTCGGGAAGACCACCTCGACGATCAACCTGGGAGCCGCCCTCGCGGAGTACGGCAGGCGGGTGTTGCTGGTGGACATGGATCCGCAGGGCGCGCTGTCCGCGGGCCTGGGCGTCCCGCACTACGAGCTGGAGAAGACGATCCACAACGTGCTGGTGGAACCGCGGGTGTCGATCGACGACGTGCTGCTCTCCACGCGGGTCAACCACATGGACCTGGTGCCCAGCAACATCGACCTGTCGGCCGCCGAGATCCAGTTGGTCAACGAGGTGGGCCGCGAGCAGACCTTGGGCCGCGCGCTGTATCCGGTGCTGGACCGCTACGACTACGTGCTGATCGACTGCCAGCCGTCGCTGGGCCTGCTCACGGTCAACGGGCTGGCCTGCTCGGATGGCGTGGTGATCCCGACCGAGTGCGAGTTCTTCTCGCTGCGCGGCCTGGCGCTGCTCACCGACACCGTCGATAAGGTCCGCGACCGGCTCAACCCGAAGCTGGTGATCAGCGGCATCCTGCTCACCCGCTACGACCCGCGCACCGTGAATTCGCGCGAGGTTATGGCCCGCGTCGTGGAGCGGTTCGGCGACCTGGTGTTCGACACCGTGGTCACCCGGACCGTGCGATTCCCGGAGACCACCGTGGCCGGCGAGCCCATCACCACCTGGGCGCCCAAATCGACCGGGGCGATCGCCTACCGCGCGTTGGCCCGCGAGTTCATCCACCGATTCGGCGCGTGAACGGCACCGCCAACGGTGAGGCGCCAGCCAGGAACGGCTTTCAGGTCCGCCTGACCAACTTCGAGGGGCCGTTCGACCTGCTGTTGCAGCTGATCTTCGCCCATCGCCTCGACGTCACCGAGGTGGCGCTGCACCAGGTCACCGACGAATTCATCGCCTACACCAAAGAGATCGGTTCCCAGCTGGGCCTGGAGGAGACCACCGCGTTCCTGGTGATTGCCGCGACGCTGCTCGACCTCAAGGCCGCCCGGCTGCTGCCGGCCGGGCAGGTCGACGACGACGAGGACCTGGCGCTGCTGGAGGTGCGCGACCTGCTGTTCGCCCGGCTGCTGCAATACCGCGCGTTCAAGCACGTCGCGGAGATGTTCGCCGAGCTGGAGGCCGCCGCGCTGCGCAGCTATCCGCGCGCGGTGTCGCTGGAGGACCGGTTCACCGAGCTGCTCCCCGAGGTGATGCTCGGCGTCGACGCAGAACGCTTCGCCCAGATCGCCGCGGTCGCGTTCACCCCGCGGCCGGTCCCGACGGTGGCCATCGGTCACCTCCACGAGCTCCAGGTCTCGGTCCCCGAGCAGGCCGAAAAGCTGCTGGCCATCCTGGAAGCCCGGGGCAGCGGCCACTGGGCGACGTTTTCCGAGCTGGTCGCCGACTGTCAGGCGCCGATGGAGGTCGTCGGGCGCTTCCTTGCGCTGCTCGAGCTGTATCGGACGCGGACGGTAGCATTCGACCAGTCAGAGCCGCTTGGCGTGCTCCAAATTTCGTGGACCGGGGAGCGTCCGGTAGAAGTGCGGGACGAATGACCCGCGCCGTCGACGATGCAACGCGCAGCGGTGAGGAGGAGCGGCGCAGATGACCGACGAGTTGCCCGAAATCGATCTGGGTATCGATATCGCCGAGGCGGCGCCGATGGACGCCGGCGAGCTCGGCTCCGTGCTGGAGGCGCTGTTGCTGGTGGTGGACAGCCCCGTCACCGCCGAGGCGCTGGGCGCGGCCACCCAGCAACCCGTCTACCGCATCGCCGCCAGGCTGCAGCAGCTCGCCGACGAGCTCACCGAGCGCGACAGCGGCATCGATCTGCGCCAAACCAGCGAGGGCTGGCGGATGTACACCCGCGCCCGGTTCGCGCCCTATGTGGAGAAGCTGCTGCTGGACGGCGCGCGGTCCAAGCTCACGCGGGCGGCGCTGGAGACGCTGGCCGTGGTCGCCTATCGGCAGCCCGTGACGCGGGCGCGGGTGAGCGCGGTGCGCGGCGTCAACGTCGACGCCGTCATGCGCACCCTGCTGGCGCGCGGCCTGATCACCGAGGCCGGGATCGACGACGACACCGGCGCCACGACGTTCGCGACCACCGAGCTGTTCTTGGAGCGGCTGGGGCTGACGTCGCTGGCCGACCTCCCCGACATCGCGCCGCTGCTTCCCGACGTCGACACGATCGAGGACCTGAGCGAATCCCTGGACAGCGAGCCACGTTTCATCAAACTCGCGGGCGGTTCGGCGTCCGAGGAGTCGCTGTCCTTCGACGTGGACAAGGATTGATGGTCGACACGCAAGGGGTCCGTCTACAAAAAGTCTTGTCCCAGGCCGGAATTGCGTCGCGGCGGGCCGCCGAGAAGTTGATCCTCGATGGCCGTGTCGAGGTGGACGGACAGGTGGTGACCGAACTGGGCACCCGGGTCGACCCGGACGTCTCGGTGATCCGCGTCGACGGCGTCAGGGTGCTCCTCGACGACTCGCTGGTGTACCTGGCGCTGAACAAGCCGCGCGGCGTGCACTCGACGATGTCCGACGACCGCGGCCGGCCCTGCATCGGCGACCTGGTCGAGCGCCGGGTGCGTGGCAACAAGAAGCTGTTTCACGTCGGCCGATTGGACGCCGACACCGAGGGCCTGATCCTGCTGACCAACGACGGCGAGCTGGCGCACCGGTTGATGCACCCCTCCCACGAGGTGCCCAAGACGTATCTGGCGACGGTGAGCGGGACCGTGCCGCGTGGGCTGGGCAAGAAGCTGCGCGCCGGGATCGAGCTGGAGGACGGGATGGCGCGGGTCGACGATTTCGCGGTGGTGGACGCCATCCCCGGAAAGACGTTGGTGCGCTTGACGTTACACGAAGGACGCAACCGCATCGTGCGCCGGCTGCTGGCGGCGGTTGGCCATCCGGTGGAGTCGCTGGTGCGCACCGACATCGGCGCGGTGTCGTTGGGGGAGCAGCGCCCGGGCAGCATCCGCGCGTTGCGGCGCGACGAGGTCGGGCAACTGTACAAGGCGGTTGGGCTGTGACGGGCGTCGTTGTTGCCATCGACGGCCCCGCCGGGACCGGAAAGTCCTCGGTGTCAAAGGGGTTGGCACGCGCGCTGGGCGCCCGCTACCTCGACACCGGGGCGATGTACCGGACCGTGACGCTGGCGGTGCTGCGCGCCGGGGTCGACCCGGCCGACGCCGAGGCCGTCGCGGCTATCGCTTCGCAGGTGCAGCTGTCGGTCAGCTACGACCCCGATGATGATCGGTGTTATCTTGCCGGAGAGAACGTTTCGGTGGAGATCCGCGGTGACGAGGTTACCCGTGCCGTCTCGGCGGTATCGTCGGTACCGGCGGTGCGCGCCCGGTTGGTCGCCCTGCAGCGGTCGATGGCCCGTGGCCCGGGCAGCGTCGTCGTCGAGGGCCGCGACATCGGAACCGTGGTGTTGCCCGACGCGCCGGTGAAGATCTTCCTGACCGCCTCCGCCGAAACCCGGGCCAAGCGGCGCAACGACCAGAATGTCGCGTCGGGTCTGCCCGGCGACTACGAGGCCGTGCTGGCCGACGTGCGGCGCCGCGACCATCTCGATTCCACCCGGCCGGTGTCGCCGCTGCGCGCGGCCCCCGACGCGGTGGTCGTCGACACCAGCGACATGACCGAGGCGCAGGTGATTGCCCACCTGCTCGAGTTGGTACGGCAGCGAAGCGGGGCGGTGCGGTGACGCAGGACGGCACCTGGGTCAACGAAAGCGACTGGGAAGCAATCGATTCCGGAGCCGAGGATTTCGAAGATCCCGGCCCGGCGCCGGTGGTCGCGGTGGTGGGCCGACCCAACGTCGGCAAGTCGACCCTGGTTAACCGGATTCTCGGCCGTCGCGAGGCGGTGGTGCAGGACGTCCCCGGCGTGACGCGCGACCGCGTTTCCTACGATGCGCTGTGGACCGGGCGCCGCTTCGTCGTGCAGGACACCGGCGGGTGGGAGCCCGACGCCAAGGGCCTGCAACAGCTAGTGGCCGAGCAGGCGTCGGTCGCCATGCGCACCGCCGACGCGGTGATCCTGGTGGTCGATGCGACCGTCGGCGCCACCGCCGCCGACGAGGCCGCCGCGCGCATCCTGCTGCGTTCGGGCAAGCCGGTCTTCCTGGCCGCCAACAAGGTTGACAGCGAGAAGGGCGAAGCCGACGTCGCCGAGCTGTGGTCGCTGGGGCTCGGCGAGCCGCACGCCATCAGCGCGATGCACGGCCGCGGCGTCGCCGATCTGCTCGACGAGGTGCTCGCCGCGCTGCCCGTGGGGGTACCTCCCGCTCGCGGGGGAGTGTCGGAGGCGGCGCCGGCGGCGGCGGGTGGGCCGCGGCGGGTGGCGCTGGTCGGCAAGCCCAACGTGGGCAAGAGCTCGCTGCTGAACAAGCTTGCGGGCGACCAGCGTTCGGTGGTCCACGAGGTCGCCGGGACGACGGTGGATCCGGTGGACTCGCTCATCGAGCTGGGCGGCAAGGTCTGGCGGTTCGTGGACACCGCGGGCCTGCGGCGCAAAGTGGGCCAGGCCAGCGGGCACGAGTTCTACGCGTCGGTGCGCACCCACTCGGCCATCGATGCGGCCGAGGTGGTGATCGTGCTGATCGACGCATCGCGGCCGCTGACCGAGCAGGACCAGCGCGTGCTGTCGATGGTGATCGAGGCCGGCCGGGCGCTGGTGCTGGCGTTCAACAAGTGGGACCTGGTTGACGAGGACCGCCGCGAGCTGCTCGAGCGCGAGATCGACCGCGAGCTGGCGCAGCTGGGGTGGGCGCAGCGGGTCAACATCTCCGCCAAGACGGGGCGCGCGGTGCAGAAGCTGGTGCCGGCGATGGAGACCGCGCTGGAGTCCTGGGACGCGCGGATTTCCACCGGGCAGCTGAACACGTGGATCAAGGAAGTGGTGGCGGCGACGCCACCGCCGGTCCGCGGCGGGAAGCAACCGCGCATCCTGTTCGCCACCCAGGCCACCGCCCGCCCGCCGACGTTCGTGCTGTTCACCACGGGTTTCTTGGAGGCCGGCTACCGACGCTTCCTGGAGCGGCGGCTGCGCGAGACGTTCGGGTTCGAGGGCAGCCCCATCCGGATCAACGTGCGCGTGCGCGAGAAGCGGGGAGCGAAGCGGCGCTGAGCGTCCTCGCGCTTGCCGCCTCTCCGGACCACTAGGCGGCCCTCGAATCCGGTAGCGCCGGCGGTATCACTTCCCGTTCTCTCCCGCAGTGCGGGATATGAAAGCTGTATCACAGGATTAATCGGTTGACTTCGCCCGGCGTGGCTCTTTACTGTTTCTTGTATATCGGGTTGATATACCCGCATCGTAGGAATTACGGAGACAGCGATGAAGCTGTTCAGCGTTCAGGACAAGTCGATACTGGTCACCGGCGCCAGCGGCGCCCTCGGCAGCGTCGCCGCGCGGGCGCTGGCCGAGGCGGGCGCCCGGTTGACGCTGACCGGCGGCAACGCAGCGGCACTGCGCGACCTGGGAATCGACGACGCCGCGGTGGTCACCCGCCGGCCCGAGACCCCGGCCGACGCCCAGGAGATGGTGGAGGCTGCCGTCGCCCGGCATGGCCGACTCGACGGGGTCCTGGTGGCGTCGGGCATGAACCACGTCGCGCCCATCACCGAGATGGCGGTCGAGAATTTCGACAGGGTGATGGGCGCGAACGCCCGCGGCGCCTGGCTGGTCTGCCAGGCGGCCGGGCGCGTCCTGCTCGAGCAGGGCGCCGGCGGCAGCGTCGTGCTCGTCTCTTCGGTTCGCGGTTCCCTCGGCCACCCGGCCGGCTACAGCGCTTATTGTCCGTCGAAGGGCGCCACCGATCTGTTGGCCAAGAGCCTGGCGGCGGAGTGGGGCGCGGCCGGTATCCGGGTAAATGCCTTGGCCCCAACGGTGTTCCGGTCCGAGCTGACCGAGTGGATGTTTGCCGAGGACGAGAAGGGCCGCCAAACCCGGGAGGCGATGTTCGCCCGAATCCCGTTGCGCCGCTTTGCCGAACCCGACGACTTCGTCGGCGCCCTGATCTATCTGCTCAGCGACGCGTCGAGCTTCTTCACCGGCCAGGTGATGTATCTCGACGGCGGCTACACGGCCTGTTGATCGAAAGGAAATCATGAGTATCAGTTGGCCGCTCGGCGAAGCCGAGTCGAAGTTGGAGTTCTACGACCTGTCCCACCCATGGGGTCATGGCGTGCCGGCGTGGCCGTACTTCGAGGACGTGAAGATCGAACGCCTGCACAACATGGCCCGAAGCCGGGTGCTGACCCAAAAGATCACCACCGTCATGCATTCCGGCACGCACATCGACGCGCCCGCGCACGTCGTCGAGGGCACACCCTTTCTGCACGAGATGCCGCTGAGCGCGTTTTTCGGTACCGGCGTCGTCGTGTCCATCCCGAAGAAGAAGTGGGAGGTCGTCACCGCGGAGGACCTGGAGAAGGCCACACCACAGATCCGGCCCGGCGACATCGTCATCGTCAACACCGGCTGGCATCACACGTACGCCGACAGCGCCGAGTACTACGCCTACTCGCCGGGCTTCTACAAAGAGGCAGGGGAGTGGTTTGCGGCTAAGGGCGTCAAGGCGGTGGGCACCGATACCCAGGCGTTGGATCACCCGATGGCCACCTCGATCGCCCCGCACGGCCCGGCCGAACACGCCGGTGGCCTATTGCCCTGGGCGGTAAGGGAATACGAGGAGGAGACCGGCCGCAAGGTGCTCGATGACTTCCCCGAGTGGGAGCCGTGCCACCGCGCGATCCTGTCCAAGGGCATCTATGGCTTCGAGAATGTTGGCGGAGAGCTGGACAAGGTCACCGGCAAGCGCGTCACCTTCGCCGCGTTCCCGTGGCGCTGGGTGGGCGGCGACGGCTGCATCGTGCGGCTGGTCGCGATCGTCGATCCCACTGGGACCTACCGCCTCGAGACCGGTGCGGCGGCGTGACTTCCGACGGTGCCGGCATTCAGGTCATCGCGCGCGCAGCCGAGATTTTGCGACTCTTGCAGGCTCACCCCGGTGGGCTCAGCCAGGCCGAGATCGGGGAGCGGCTCGGCATGGCCCGCTCGACGGTCAGCCGGATCTTGGGGGCCCTGGACGACGAGGGCCTGGTGGCCTCGAGGGGGGCGCGCGGCCCGTATCGGCTCGGGCCCGAGATCGCGCGCATGGCCGCCACCGTGCGGCTCGGCGTGGTGATGGATGTGCACCCGTTCATGGAGGAGCTGTCGCGCGAGCTGGAGGAGACGGTGGACCTGTCGATTCTCGATGGTGACCGCGTGACGTTCGTCGACCAGGTCGTCTCGCCGCACCGCCTACGGGCGATCAGCGCGGTCGGCGAGTCGTTTCCGCTGCACTGCTGCGCCAATGGCAAGGCGCTGCTGGCCAACCTGCCGCCCGAGCAGCAGGCGCAGGCGTTGCCGAGTCGGCTGGCCAGGCTGACCGACAACACGATTACGACGCTGGCGGCGCTACGCAAGGAGCTCGAACGCATACGCGCTGAGGGTGTCGCGTATGACCGCGAGGAGCAGACGGAAGGCGTGTGCGCCGTGGGCGCCGTTCTGCCTGGGGTGGGCAAGCAGCTGGTGGCGGTCAGCGTGCCCGTGCCGGCGCAGCGGTTCTACTGCCGGGAATCGGAGCTAGCGGACGCCCTGCTGGCCTGGGTGGGGAAGACGCGCAGGTCGCTCGGGCATTCGTAAGGTGTCGGGTCGTCTGCGGTAGGCTGTCGACCTGCTGCCGGTGATTCCGGCGGCATCCGGGCTGTGGCGCAGTTTGGTAGCGCACTTGACTGGGGGTCAAGTGGTCGCAGGTTCAAATCCTGTCAGCCCGACGATGTGAAATAGGCTCTGAGCTGCCGCGATGTCTTGGGTAGTGGATCAGACGACCCGGAGCTGGGGACCATTTTGGGACCACAAGTGCTTCGACAGCAGGTCGCCGGCACCCGCAACCGACTGCCGGTCGGGGTGGAGGTACCGCTGTGTCGTGCTGAGATCAGCGTGGCCGGCGATCTTCCGGAGCACGTGCACGGGCACGCCCGGCGTCAGCCATCCACGTCAGCCCGGTGTGCCGCAAGCTGTGACGCTTGAGCTCCTCGTAGCCAAGCTTGGTGACGACCTCGTCCCAGCAAGTTGCATCCCGAAGCGTGGCCGTGGTGATCCTCCCACCCCTCGGGCCGGTGAAAAGCCGGACGTCGGGGTCACCACCGGCCATGTCGATTCGGCGCTGAACCAGGGCGCGGATGGCGTGAATCAACGGAACTTGACGCGCCCGCCGTCCCTTGGTGTTCTTGTCGACCAGGCCGCCGCCGGACGCCGTGGTTCGTCCTTCCTGTAGCTCGCCAGGCGAGGGAGTTGTCTGACGACGCACTGTCCATATCCAGTCATCGGTATTGATGTCGCGGACCAAGCAGCCCGACACTTCACCGATACGCGCGGCGGTACATGCCTCGAAAATGACAGCATCGCCCCATCCTTGGTACTGGTCAGCCGACCTCGCAACGAGAGCATCCGCGAGACCCATCAGCGCAGCCCAGTCAGGAAGCGCGAGCGATCGCGGGTCGTCGAGCTCGTCTTCGGCCAGCTTGTACTCGCGCTGCCAGCCGCTGATGCGTGCTGGATTGCGGTCGATCAGCCCGTCGCGTACTGCCTGTTCCATCACGCGGACAAGTACCGCAAGGCTGTTCTTGACAGTTGATCGGCCGCAGTCATCCGAAATCCATGCGTATACGGCTCGGTCGACGGCGCCGTTGGTGATCATGGTGATAGGCAGGTGCCCGAGGCTCGGCACGACCCGCTTGCGCCAGCCGGCTAGATACGGATCGGTTGTCTTGCCCTCCAGCCCTCGCAGGGCCAACTTCATGTTGGCTTCGCCGTAGGCGGACAAGGTTGTGGTCGCAGTGTTCGGATCGATTCCGCGACCGGCCAGTTGCCGAGTCCGCCTTACCCAGCCCTCAGCATCTGCGCGCGTTGCGAAGGTTTCCGACTTTGAGAAGCGCTTTTTGGTGACAGGATCGAACCACCGCACCCTGGCTCTGTGGGCTTCGGCAGCGCCCTTTCGCGGCTCGATATCCGCGGACAGTGAAATGCCGAGCGGCAGATCGAGTCCGTCGGCCATTACGCTGCCTCACTAGGATCTACGCGACGACTGGCCAACCACGCCTCGACATCGTTGGAGTTGTACACGTACACCCGATTCGAAACTCGTACGAACGCCGGTCCTTGCCGCGGATGCGATGTGCGCCACCGGCGGATGGTGGACGC
>NZ_DATJPU010000009.1:0-3280 GCF_035506235.1 Mycobacterium sp. | reverse complement strand
GAGATCGAGAAAGAACTGGCGCGGACCTAGTCGTCAATGTACTCCAGCCCAGAGACGAGGTCCTCAGCCGCCTCGCGTCCCGCTGCCCGATGACTCCAACGAAGGTCGCAAAACTTTAGATGTGAGACTAGCGGTGCGAGTGGGCCAGTGGCAGTGGAAACCCCATGTCGGTCTGTCGCAAAAGCTGCCTCAAAACTGTTGTCGCAGATCTTGCGCTTCTGAGACTTCTGAGACAGACTTTTCTCATGTCCGCAACCACCGCCCCGGCCACAGGTACACAGCTCGGATACGCCCGCGTCTCAACCGGCCACCAGTCCCTGGACCAACAGCTCGACGCGCTCACCGCAGCGGGTGTGGACTCGAAGCGGGTATACAGCGACAAGCTGTCGGGAACGTCCACACGCGAACAGCGGCCTGGTCTTGCCGCGCTGCTTGACTATGCCCGACCCGGTGACGCAATCGTTGTCGTTGGCATAGATCGGTTAGGCCGCAACGCCTCTGAGGTGATGACCACGATTCGGGAGCTGGGTGAGCGGAACATCGTGCTGCGCTCGCTGAGGGAAGGCATCGACACCTCCAACGCCACGGGTCGTATGGTGGCCGGGGTACTGGCCAGCCTCGCAGAGCTTGAGCTTGAGTTGGGCCGTGAGCGCCGTGCAGCAGCACGGGAAGCGCGTCGGGCACGGGGGCAGCACATCGGACGACCCAAGGCGCTTGACGCGAAGAAAGCCGGTCTGGCGCAGCGGATGCACGCTAGTGGTGAGTCGGCGAGCACGATTGCCAGCACGCTAGGCGTTAGCAGGGCGACTGTGTATCGCGTCTTGGCCGAACAGACTGCTGAAGGCGATTGAGAGCATGCTGCACCGCTCTCGCGTGGACACGCGACTCGCGCAACTCAACCGGGGTGTTCGAGTTCTGTTCGGGCCTGGTCGATTTGGTCGTAGGCGTACGCCACCATGGCGGCTGTGGTCATCGTTTCACCCTTACGGGCCAGCGATTCGTAGGTCGCCTCGCCGAGGACATCGCGCAGGTGGGTGATCGCGGTGGTGATTTCGGGGACCCCCATCACAGACAAAGGACTGAGCGCGAACTCGGCGATGGTGGCCGCCGATTCGTAGCGTCCGAGCCGGTCGAAAAGAAGGGCGAGTTGGGCCAGCGGACGGCGGATCACCGTGGTGTGGCCCGCATTGTGGTAGTTGCGGATCGCCAGAGTGAGGTGATCGAATGCGGACGCGGCGTCGCCGTGTTCGGCTTCAAGTCGTGCCAGACCGTTCGCCAGGACTGACGCGTAGGCGCGGCTGCCGCTGTCTTGAGCGATCACCAGGCCCCGGCGCATGGCTTCCAGCGCGCCGACGGGATCAGCATCGCCGAGGGCGTAACCGTAGGCACCGAGGGCGAACGCAAGGAAGGACGGGTTGCCTGTTGCCTCCGCGGCCTCGATTAGGCCATCCGCGCAATCCATCGCCTCCCCACCGGAACCGGCCAATGAAAGAGCGACAACCAGCCATGCCCGGATGTAGACGGGGGTGTCGCGGCGGCGTGCGAGCTGGGTGCGACACATCTCGGCCAACCGCTCGGGCTGCCCGACGGTTAGGTATACAGCTCCAAGCAGGGCTTCGATGCCGTGCGGCGGCGCATCGCGGCTCCTGCCAAGAACGATCTGGCCTGCTTCGCTGTAGCGGACGGCCGCCTCGATCCGTCCGGCCCTGTAGCACAGCGACGCCATCACGTATAGAACTGGGAGCCGCGGGTGGTCCACGGCGCGGGCGGGTTCGATCAGCTCTTCAGCCCAGGCTATCGGCTCAAGGGTTTGGACCCCAGCGCCGAGCCACCCCGCATAGGTGGCGATGGTGGCGGCGACATTCAGATCGCCTTGGTCGGCGGCCCACCGAAATGCGGTGCGCAGGTTGGGCAGCTCGACGGTGAACCAGTCGTGGGCATCCCGTTGTCGGGGGCTGTCCCACAGGGCCAGGATGTCGGCTTCGCGTCCGGCGAAGTAGCGGGCATGCGCTGTCCGGGCTTCGGTCGCCGCGCCGCTGGCGGCGAGTTGTTCCTCGGCGAACTGGCGGATCGTCTCCAGCATCGAAAATCGGGTCCGCCCCGAAGCCCGGTCAGCCACCAGCAGCGACTTGCGCACAAGAGCGTCGAGTACCTCGAGGACGGCGTACTCGTCGAGGTCATCCGATCCGGCGACCGCGCAGGCGCTGTGCAGGTCAAACCCGCCCGCGAAGACCGAACAGCGTTCCAGCACTGTCTTTTCGGTGTCGTCGAGAAGGTCGTGCGACCAGGCCACCGCGTGGCGCAGCGTGTGGTGGCGTTCCAGGCCGCGTCGGGAGCCGACCAGTAGCCGGAACCGGTGATCAAGACGATCACGCACCTCACTGGCGGTCATCGACGCCATTCGTGAGGCGGCCAGTTCGATGGCCAATGGAATCCCGTCGAGGCGGTGACATATCTCGGTGACTGCGGCGGCTTCATCGCCGTTGACCATCGAGAAGCCCGGCGCAATGCCTTGGGCGCGTTCGACGAACAGGCTCACCGCCGCTGAGTCGATTCCCGCGCCGATGTCCAGCGAGCGTACTGGCCACACTTGCTCCTGGGCGACCCCAAGTCCTGCGCGGCTGGTGGCAACGACCCGCACGGTCGCGGATTGCGTGAGGATCGCTTCGATCAGGTCGGCGGCAGCGTCGAGAACGTGTTCGCAGTTGTCAAACACCAACAGCCGCAGCCTGCCCTCGAGCGCGGTGGCCACCGACTCGCTCACGGTCTTGCCCGGTTGCTGGGTGATGCCCAGCACCGCCGCCACTGCATCCGGTATCGCCGCCGGATCGGTGACCGCCGCCAGCTCGAAAAACCAAACGCCATCAGGGTATTCATCGGCCAGCCGCGACGCCACCTCGACAGCCAGGCGAGTCTTGCCAACCCCACCCACCCCGGTCAACGTCACCAACCGATGAGCCTTCATCGCGGCTTGCAGCTCGGCGACCTCCGACTCACGCCCGATGAAGCTCGTCGTCGCCGCCCGCAGGTTCCCCGGACTCACATCCAGCGCCCGCAACGGCGGAAACTCCATGCGCAGGCCCGCCGCTTGGACCTGAAACACCCCGACCGGAGTGGGCAGATCCCGCAACCGTCGCGGTCCTAGGACGGCGCTGAATAACTCGTCCAATGCTGGGCGTGTCTGACGGCTGCGCCCTGTGTGGCGTGTGATGATGTTGTGGTGCAAGGGATTTCACGGTCGGATCGGGAGTTGTTGGACGCGCAGGCGCTGGTCGGGGAG
>NZ_DATJPU010000008.1:0-2613 GCF_035506235.1 Mycobacterium sp. | reverse complement strand
ACGGGTTGTCGAGATCCCGGTGAACGGACCTCTCTAATCCATGGCTGACTGCCGAGGAAGTCTGTCGAGCACCCTGCGAATATCGTCGGCGCTTGGGCTCTTGGTAGGCCCCGGCCCTAGTGTTGGCTCTTGTGTTTCCAGGTTTCCGTTCTCGACGAGTTAGACCCCATTGTGCTTGTCCTTCACCGGACTGTCAGCGCCAGGGACTTCCACGAAGGTGGGGTAGTCGATGCCCGCGGTGGTTGCGGCGATTTGTGTGGTGATGTCGTGGTCTTTGGCGACCAGTGCGGCGGCGCCGAATGCGACAGCCTGCAGCTGAGGGTCACGCCTCGGCTGGCGTCGTGGAACAAGGCCGGCGACGGGCTCTGCTCGACATGACGGAGGCGGCGGCCTGGGAACTCGCTGAATAACGTGTCCATCGTTGGTCGTGTCTGACGGCTGGGTGCTGTGTGGTGTGTGATGATGTTGTGGTGCAAGGGATTACGCGGGCGGATCGGGAGTTGTTGGACGCGCAGGCGCTGGTCGGGGAGCTGGTGGCGCCGGGCAGCGTGTTCGCGTTCTTGGCCGAGCACCGTCACGAGCTGTTCCCGGATTCGTTCATCGCGGACCTGTTCTCCTCCTCGACTGGGCGGCCATCGCTGCCGGCGGATCTGATCGGGTCGGTGCTGGTGCTCAAGGAACTCTACGATCTGTCCGACCCGCAAACCGCGGAGGCGTTGCGGTTCGATATCCGCTGGAAGGTGGCGTGTGGGCGAGCGTTGACGCAGACCTCGTTCGACCCGTCCACGCTGGTGTACTGGCGCAAGCGGATCGCCGCCTCCGATCGTCCGGGCCGGGTGTTCGACGCGGTCGCGGCGATCATCGCCGAGACCGGGATCCTGCGCGACCGTCGCAAGCGGTGTGTGGATTCGACGGTGTTCGACGACGCGGTGGCCACCCAGGACACGGTGACCCAGTTGGTGGCCGCGATGCGTAAGGTGGCGCGGCTGGTACCCGGCGCGGCGCAGGTCATCTCGCGGGTGGCCAAGCTGGATTATTCGAAAGCCGGCAAGCCGGGCATCGATTGGGACGACCCGCAGGCCAAACAAGCGCTGGTGTCGGATCTGGTCAACGACGCACTGGCGGTGCTGGCCGAACTGGCCGGCCCGGATGCGCCCGCACGCGAGGACGCCGCCGCGGATGCGTTGGGGTTGCTGGCACTGGTCGCCGGCCAAGACGTGGAACCCGCCGACGGCTCCGACGGTACCGACGGGCGGTGGCGCATCGCCCGGCGGGTCGCGCCGGATCGGGTGATCTCCACCGTGGACCCCGAGGCCCGCCACACCCGCAAGTCCAAGTCAGCTCGCCGTGACGGGTTCCGCGGGCACCTGACCGCCGAGCCGGACACCGGGTTGATCACCGATTGCCAGTTGACCAAGGCGACCGGAGACGAGGGCAGTGACGCCGTGGTCGGCCAGAAGCTGATCACCCGCGACCGCTACCAACCAAGCGGCAACGACAGCGACGGCGGGGCCGGGGCCGTACCCATGGACAGCCAACCCAGTATTACCGAGCCCGAGCTCGGTGTGGTCGCCGATCAGGATGCGGCCCAACCCAATAGCGCCGCAGCGGTGCAAGCCGACGAATCCCACCACGCCGCCGCTACCACCACCAGCACCGCCATTGACGTGGCCGCGGTGGTCAACGCGGTTGTCGCCGTCACCGTCATGGCCGCCGCCGTTGTGACGCTCGCCACCGCGATGACCGATGCTGGCCAGCCCGCGCGCCGTGGCGGCCTCGAGGTGTATGGCGATTCGGCGTATGGCACCGGGGCCGCCCGTGCGGCCTACCAGCGCGGCGGGCACGACACTGTGATCAAACCCAAGCCGCTGGTGCCCGCGGTGGCGGGCGGGTTTACCCTCGACGACTTCACCATCGACGAGGCGGCCAAGACCGTCACCTGCCCGGGCGGGCATACCCGCACCATGACAGCCAAACGGACGGTGACCTTCGGTGCGGTCTGCGCCGAGTGCCCGCTGCGAGCCCGCTGCACCACAGCCAACAATGGCCGCTCGATGAGCATCCACCCGCACGAGCAGCTGCTGCGCGCCGCGCGGGCCCAAGCCCGTACCCCCGAATTCCAACGGGCCTACCCCACTCGTTCGATGATCGAGCGGATCGTCGCCTGGACCGCCACCGACCGCGGACGGCGGATCAAACTGCGCTACCTCGGCATCGACAAGAACCACGCCTGGCTGCAAGTTCGTTGTGCCGCAATCAATCTGCGCACACTTGTGAACAGTGGCCTGACCCGCATGGATGGGGCGTGGGTCCTGGCCTGACGGCCAGGCCACCCCTTGCCCACCTCTGCACCCGCCGAGCACACTGCGATAGCGGGAAGAACGACCGCGTTGTCGACCAATCAGGTCTGACTCACTGCCGAAGCAACGGCCTTGTCGGCGTTCTTCCCGCCCTACCAAGCTTCCTTGTTCAGAACGCTCCTAGGGCACGGCCGAAACCGGTCGGCGAGCGTGCACAAAATGCCAGCCGCACCGGCGTGTCTCTGTACATCTGCGCACGCTCGCGACTGCGAGCCGGCCTAACGGCGATCAGGCCAGGGTGACCAGGCCGAGC
>NZ_DATJPU010000007.1:0-12591 GCF_035506235.1 Mycobacterium sp. | reverse complement strand
GAGTTCGAGATGGCCCAGCCGGCCGACAGCTATCACAACGACCACTCCAAGATGGTCGTCCAGCTCGCCCGGCCGGCGAAGGTCCGCTACCGCAAGCGCCAGAAGTAGTTCATGCCATGGGATTTCGGGTAGAAGCGGATCTGGATTTGTGTCAGGGCCACGCCATGTGCGAACTCGAGGCGCCGGACTACTTCCGGGTGCCCAAGCGCGGCAAGGTCGAGATCCTCGACCCCGAGCCACCCGAAGACGCCCGCGATGAAGTCGAGCGCGCGGTCGCTATGTGCCCAACGCAAGCACTGTTCATCAAAGAGAAAGAAGACCGATGATGGCGTCACGTGAGCAACTCGAGGCATGGGTCGACCGCTGGCTGCAGGCCAACAAGGACTGCGAGAAGGCGGGCCACTGGAAGCCGCTGGGCGACTTCTACGCCAAAGACGCCACCTACGGCTGGAACATCGGCCCCAAAGAGGACGTGATGTGCGTCGGCGCCGACGAGATCCGCGACATCGCGCTCGGCATGGAGATGGAGGGCCTGGAGAACTGGGTGTACGAGTACCAGAAGGTGCTCATCGACGAGAAGCAGGGCGAGATCGTCGGCTTCTGGAAGCAGATCGTCAACAAGACGGACGGCACCCAGGACGAGATCTACGGCATCGGCGGCAGCTGGTTCCGCCTCAATGACGACCAGCTCATCGAGTGGCAGCGTGACTTCTTCGACTTCGGTCACGTCGCGAAGATGTTCGCGAAGCTCATCGAGTCCGGGGATCTGTCCGAGGGCATGCAGAACCGGATCCAGCGCAGCATCGCCGGCGAGAAGCTGCCCGGCTATTACCCGCTCGGGCAGGCGCCCGTCCCCATCTGGTGACGGTACCAATGGCGGCGACCCGCAGCGCCCGGCTACACCGCGCTTGCGATCGCCGCGGACCAACCAAGCATTTGATTTGTCGCACGCGCTATGCTGACGCGACAGGGTGCCCTGTGGCACCCGTCACCATTGCTGCCAGGCAAGACGGGTCGGGCAGTCTCACTTCAAAGGCGAAATGGGGTCAGGTCCAACGTGAAGACAAAAGGCGCTCTGATCTGGGAGTTCAACCAGCCGTGGTCCATCGAGGAGATCGAGATCGGCGACCCGGAAGCGCATGAGGTCAAGATCCAGATGGAAGCGGCCGGCATGTGCCACTCCGACCACCACCTGGTCACCGGCGGCATCCCGATGGCGGGCTTCCCCGTGCTCGGCGGGCACGAGGGCGCCGGCATCGTCACCGAGGTCGGGCCCGGCGTGGAGGACATCGCCCCGGGCGACCATGTGGTGCTGTCGTTCATCCCGTCCTGCGGCTCCTGCCCGACGTGTCAGGCGGGCATGCGCAACCTGTGTGACCTGGGCGCCGGGCTGCTCGGCGGAGCCGCGGTGTCCGACGGCACCTTCCGCATCCAGGCCCGCGGCCAGAACGTCTATCCCATGACGCTGCTGGGCACCTTCTCGCCGTACATGGTCGTGCACCGCAGCTCCGTGGTGAAGATCGACCCGTCGGTGCCGTTCGAGGTGGCCGCTCTGGTCGGCTGCGGTGTCACCACGGGCTACGGTTCGGCGGTCCGCACCGCCGACATCCGGCCGGGGCAGGACGTCGCCATCGTCGGTGTGGGCGGCGTCGGCATGGCGGCGCTGCAGGGTGCCGTCAACGCCGGTGCCCGCTACATCTTCGCGATCGACCCGGTGGAGTGGAAGCGCGACCAGGCCCTGAAGTTCGGCGCCACCCACGTCTACCCCGACATCGACGCCGCGCTGATGGGCATGGCCGAGGTCACTTACGGCCTGATGGCCCACAAGGTGGTAGTGACGGTCGGCGAGCTGCACGGCGCCGACGTCGACGCCTACCTGAACATCACCCAAAAGGGCGGCACCTGCGTGCTGACCGCCATCGGCAGCCTGCTGGACACCAACGTCACGCTGAACCTGGCAATGCTGACCCTGATGCAGAAGAACCTGCAGGGCACCATCTTCGGCGGCGGGAACCCGCAATACGACATCCCGCAGCTGCTGTCGATGTACAAGGCCGGCAAGCTCAACCTGGACGACATGATCACCCGCCAGTACCGGCTCGAGCAGATCAACGACGGCTACCAGGACATGCTGGAAGGCAAGAACATTCGCGGCGTCATCCGCTACACCGACGCCGATCGGTAAGAGCCGCGTCGTTTGACCGGCTTCCCGCATCTGCTGGCGCCGGGACGAATCGGCGCCATGGCGGTGCGCAACCGGATGGTGATGTCTCCGATGGAGACGATGTACGGCACCCCCGACGGGCTGCCGTCGCGGCGCACCCGCGACTACTTCGCCGCGCGCGCCCAAGGTGGCGTCGGCCTGATCACGGTGGGCGCCACCGGGGTCGACCACCGCCACCCCGAGACCCCCGGCGGCCTGCACCTGGCCACCGACGAGGCGGTCGACGCGCACCGGGCGCTGGTCGAGGTGGTGCACGAACACGGCGCCAAGATCCAGCCCCAGATCGTGCACGCCGGCCCCGACGGGCTGGGACCGGAGATCTTCGGTGTCACTTCCCTGGGGCCGTCGGTGATTCCGTCCTACCTCACCGGGCGGCCGTCGGCCGAGATCAGCAAGCGGCAGCTCTGCGAGGTGTTCGACCTGTTCAAGGCCGCGGTGCGCCGCGCCGCCGAGGCGGGATACGACGGCATCGAGCTGCACGCCGCGCACGGCTACATGTTGCTGGGTTCTTTCCTTGCCCCACAACGCAACCGGCGCACCGACGACTACCGGGGCGACTCCGCGCGCGGCCGGGTGCGGGTGGTGCTCGAGGCGCTGGCCGCGATCCGCTCCGAGGTCGGCGACGCCCTGCCGATCACGCTGCGCATCTCCGGTTACGAACGCGTCGCCGGAGGGCGGCCGATCTACGAAACCGCGCGGCTGGCACCCGAACTCGTCGCCGCCGGGGTCGACGCTTTCCACGTCAGCGGCGGGGTGATCGACCGGCTCGTCACCGGCATGGTCAACGGCGCCGACGACGGCGACGAAGTCAACGTCGGCGCCGCGGCAGCCGTCAAACAGGTGGTCGACGTGCCGGTGATCGCCGTCGGCCGCATCCACGACCCGGTTGCGGCCGAACGGATCCTGGCCGAGGGCCGGGCGGATTTCGTCGCGATGGGGCGTCCGCTGCTGGCCGACCCCGACCTGCCTCGCAAGCTGGCCTCCGGCCGGGCCCACCGGGTGCGCAGATGCATCTCCTGCGAAAACTGCATCGACGCAATGGAACAACGCTTTTCCGTCGACTGCGCCGTCAATCCGCGCACCGGCAAGGAGCGCGAGCTGGCCGCAACCCGTGCAGGCCGGGCCAAGCTGGTGGTGGTGGTCGGCGGCGGGCCGGCCGGCCTGGAGGCCGCCCGTGTTGCCGCCGAACGCGGCCACCGCGTCACGCTTTTCGAAGGCAGCGGCGAACTCGGCGGGTCGCTGCGCTGGGCGGCGGTGCTGCATCCCGAAAACCAGCCTTTCCTGCACTACCTGCGCAACGAAATCAGGCTCAGCACGGCGATAGTGCGCGTGGGACAGCGTGTTTCGGCCGACGACATCGTCCGGGCCGCACCGGACGCGGTGGTGGTTGCCACCGGCGGCCACGTCGCCGTGCCGGCCATCCCCGGCGCCGACCTACCGCACGTGCACACCGGGCCCGGGCTGCGCGAGTTGTTCGCCGGCTGGCGACAGCGTCTGGTGCGCCCCGCCGCGGTCCGCCTGGCCAGCCGGGCGTGGATGCCGATCGGCCGGCGGGTCGTCATCGTCGGCGGCGACCTGGTTGCCCTCGAACTCGCCGAATTCCTGGCGAGCCGGGGCAGGCAGGTGTCAATCCTCGAGTCCGGCAAGGACATTGCACCCGAAGTGGGCAACAAACGCAAGACCGAGCACATGGATCGCCTCGACCGGCTCGGCGTCACCGTACACGTCCGCGCGACCGTCGAGCGGATCACGGAGCGGGACGTGGTGTTCACGCCCGCCGGTGGCACCGCACGGCCGCTTGCCGCCGACAGCGTCGTGATCGCCGGGACCGTCCAACCCGACACCAGCTTGTTCGACGACTTGGTCGCGGCCATGCCCGGCGCCGAGGTGCACGCGGCCGGCGACTGCAGCGGCCTCGGCCTCATCCGCAAAGCCACCGAGGAGGGCGCGCGCGCTGCGTGCGCAATCTAGAGACAGGAGAAGGGAAATGACCCAGGCCGAACAATCTCAGGCGACCCCGGCGCTGGCCGCCTCGCAAGCCTCGTGGCGATGCGTGCAGGCGCACGACCGGGAGGGCTGGCTGGCGTTGATGGCCGACGACGTGGTCGTCGAGGACCCGATCGGCAAGTCCGTCACCAATCCGGACGGCACAGGAGTCCGCGGCAAGGAGGGCGTCGCGGCCTTCTACGACAACAACATCGCGGCGAACCAACTGACCATCACCTGCGAGGAGACGTTCCCGTCGAGCTCGCCCGAGGAGATCGCGCATATCCTGGTGCTGCACAGCAGGTTCGAGGGCGGGGTTACCAGCACGGTGCGCGGGGTGTTCACCTACAAGGTCAACGACGCGGGCCTGATCACGAACATGCGGGGCTACTGGAACCTCGACATGATGGAGTTCGGCAAGGAGGGGTGAGCCGCTCAGCCGATGCGGCCGAGCCCGGTGAGGTTGCCCTGCATGGCCCTGTGGTGCATCAGCACCATGGTCGGGGTCTGCAGCGGATCGCTGAGGATTGTGGCTGACTTCGGCTGCTGCCACAACAGCGCCCCGTTGCCGGCGTCGACCACGCCGTAGGCGAAGATGTCCAGCGGTGTGGTCTTGTCGCAACCGATCCGGGTGATGGTGTAGAGCAGGCCGTCCGCGGCGGACAGGTGCGGTAGCGCCGCGCTGCGAACCTTGTTCTCCCACACGGTATGACAGCCGGGGTTGTCGACGTCCACTCTGGTCATCCCGCCGACGAACGGCGCCGTCGCGGGGACGGCGGGAGGCGCGCCCGCCGGGACCGCGGGGTAGGGGTAGCCGTAGGTGCTGGAAACGAACACCGAATTCCCCAGCCCGATCGGTGCGTTTTCGCTGCCCGGCCCGCCCTGGGTCAAAACCGCTTGCTGACAGATCAATTGGCCGGTGCCGGACTGGTAGATCAGCGCGTGCACCTGGGGGCTGGCGTTGTCGACGATGGTCACGTAGTCGGCGCCGGTCGCGGGGCCGAAGTACACCGGTGTGGAGCCGGTCCCCCAGCTCAGCTGCCCGGGCTTGCGCGCCGGGCCGCGGTCGTAGGCTGCCCGCCATAGGATTTGGGGCTGCCCGGTGATGTCGAGGTTCAGCTCATAGAGGGCGAAGGTGGTGGCCACCGCCACCCGCCCGCTCGGGGACGACGAGATGCTGTTCGCCACCTGTTCGCCCGTGGGAAGTTGCAGGGTGGCGACGCCGCCGCCCGTCTTGGCCACGCCCACGACGCCGTTGCCGGTGGCGAACCACACATTGCCCGCATAGTCGGGGACCAGGCCCACCGAGTTGTCACCGGCCGGTATCGCGCCGGACAGGTCGGTGGACTCGGTGACGATCAGCTTCCAGCAGCCCAGCGGCCCCTCCTTGGCGTGCGCGATGCGCAGCAGGTGGTTGGTTCCGTCGATCATCACCACTTGGTTGTTGTTGTCCAGGTAGGCGTAGACGCCGCCGAGCAGGCTGCCCTTGGCCACTTGCAGTTTGGCCAGCGGGACGAAGACAGGGACGCGGCCGCCGGGGTCGATCAGGAAGATGGTCGGGGTCTGGCCGATGTCGGTGGTGCACAGCGCCAACACCAGGCCGTCGGTGCCCTGCATGATCGTCGGGCAGGCCGCCAGCAGCGGGTACCCGAAGATCGCGGTGAAGTGGGCGCCGGGGCCGGGAAGCGGTCCGGCATCGGATGATTCGGCGTCGTTGTGCAGCGATGCGAGGCCCAGCGGCGCCATGAAGGGGTTGGGCGGCGCGAACGGCCCCCAGGCTCCGGCCGCCCGCGCTTCGGCTCCCGGGGCGAGGGCGGGCGCAAGGGACACGACGCACGCGGTGAGCAATGCCACGGGAAACCGCACAGAGGTCTCCTCCCGTGAATTGCGTACAGCGATTTTCCCGAGGTTGCAGAACGAATCCGCAACACCGCGGCAACGATTCCGCTTCGAGGCGGCGTGGCGCCCGCGTCGGGGGCCGCGGGGCCGCACCTATGCTGGGGCCATGGCGTCGATCTTCACCAAGATCATCAACCGCGAACTGCCCGGCCGTTTCGTCTACGAGGACGACGACATCGTCGCGTTTTTGACGATCGAGCCGATGACCCAAGGCCACACGCTGGTGGTGCCCCGTGCCGAAATCGATCAGTGGCAGGACGTCGACGGCGGGGTGTTCGCCCGCGTGATGGCGGTGAGCCAGCTGATCGGCAGGGCCGTGTGCAAGGCCTTCAGGACCGAGCGCTCCGGGCTGATCATCGCCGGGCTGGAGGTGCCGCATCTGCACGTCCACGTCTTCCCCACCCGCAGCCTGAGCGACTTCGGCTTCGCCAACGTCGACCGCAATCCCTCACCGCAATCCCTCGACGACGCCCAAGCCAAGATCAAGGCGGCGCTGGCTCAACTGGCGTGAATCGGCTCCGGCGCGAGGACGTCGCTGACGCGGGGCAACGTGACGCGGAAGCAGCACCCCTCACCGGGTGAGGTCGTCACGGTGACCTCTCCGCCGTGCGCGTGCACCAACGAGTCGACGATTGAGAGGCCCAGTCCGGTGCCGCCGCTGGCCCGCGCTCGGGACGAGTCGGTGCGGTAGAACCGCTCGAACACCCGCGACGCGTCCTGCTGACTCATGCCGGGGCCCTTGTCGGCCACCTCGATGACCGCGTCGTCGCCCTCGGTGCCCACGCGAACGGTGACGTCGGCGCTTGCCGGGGTGTGCTGCAGGGCGTTGGCGACGAGGTTGCTGAGCACCTGCCGAATCCGCGGTTCGTCCCCGAGTACTTCCGGGGTCCCGGGGCCGTCGAACACCTCCATGGTGATGGCGCGTTGGGGGTCGATCGCCTGCGCGTCGTGGACGGCGTCGCTGGCCAGCGCCAGCAGGTCCACGCGGTTGTGTTCCAGCGGCCGCTGCACGTCCAGCCGGGCCAGCAGCAGCAAGTCGTCCACCAGCAGGCCCATCCGGCTGGCTTCGCTTTCGATCCGCGACAACAACATCGACACGTCGCGGGCGGCGCCCTGCCGGTACAGTTCCGCGAAACCCCGGATGGTCGTCAGCGGCGTGCGCAGTTCGTGGCTGGCGTCGGTGATGAACCGTCGCATCCGTTCCTCGGAACGGCGGGCCTTTTCCGCCGACGACTCCGAGGAGGCCAGCGCCTGCTGTATCTGGGTGAGCATTCCGTTGAGCGCCAACGAAAGTCGGCCCACCTCGGTTCGCGGATCACGCTCGGGAACGAGGCGATCCCGCTGGCCCCCGGCGATCGCCGCGGCGGTGTGCTCGACCTCGACCAGCGGCCGCAGGCTGCGGTGCACCACCACGAAGCTGACCATCCCGACCACCACCAGCACCGCGACCCCGATGCCGACCTGCAACCAGACCAGGGAGCTGACCGTGTGCTGGACGTCGGACAGGTCGATCGCGACGGTGGTGACCCCGGCCGGTCCCCGCACCGACACCGCACGCCAAAGGATGTCCGAGCCGTTGATCGAGGGCAACGTCGTCGGAAAGGGGCCCACGTCGTTGTTGGCCGGCAGCGCCGGCTCGGCGTTGCGGTCGTTGATGGCGGTGAACGGGGTGCCGTCGGCGCCGATGCCCCGCACGTAGAACTTCGACGGCGGCCGGCCGGGGTCCGGGCCCTCGTAGGGTTGCGGTGACTGCCGTCGCGGGGCCTGCGCCCAGCTGCGGGAGGCCTCGAGCAGCGTCTGGTCGATCCGGCTGATCAGAACGTGACGCAGGATCGAGGTCACCGCGAGGCCCGAGATGGCCAGTCCGCAGCCCACCAAGAGCAGGGTGGCGGCCACCAGACCCACCCGCAGCGGCAATCCGCGCCGAACTTTGTTGGCCATCCTCTTATTCTTCGCTTCCGCTCTCAGCGCGGCTCCCGCAGCACATATCCCACCCCACGCAGGGTGTGCAGCAGCCGCTTCTCCCCGGTGTCGATTTTGCGGCGAAGATACGAGACGTAGGATTCGACGACGTTGACGTCGCCCCCGAAGTCGTAGCGCCAGACGTGGTCGAGGATCTTCGGCTTGCTCAGCACGGTGCCCGCGTTGATCACGAAGTAGCGCAGCAGGGTGAACTCTGTCGGCGACAGCGACACCGGTTCGCCGGCCTTCCACACCTCGTGGGTTTCCTCGTCGAGTTCGATGTCGGCGAACGTCAGCCGGGCGTTGCGAGGTTCGGCCCCGCCCTTGCCGGCGCGCCGCAAGATGACCCGCAACCGGGCGACGACCTCCTCGAGGCTGAACGGTTTCGTCACGTAGTCGTCGCCGCCGAGCGTCAGCCCCGCGATCTTGTCCTGCAGGGAGTCGCGGGCCGTCAGGAACAGCGCCGGGGCGTCGATGCCGTCGGCACGCAGCCGGCGCAGCACCCCGAAGCCGTCCATGCCGGGCATCATCACGTCGAGGATCACCGCGTCGGGGCGCGCGTCGCGGGCGCGGTCCAGGGCCTGGGCTCCGTTGGTTGCGGTGTAGACCTCAAATCCCTGGAACTTGAGGCTGACGGAGAGCAGTTCGACGATGTTGGCCTCGTCATCGACTACCAGTACGCGAGCCTCCGGCTTGGTGACGTTTGAGGTTGCCGCTGTCATGAGGTACTTCCGTCCTTTGTTTGAACGTTGCCTTTCCGATTATTGTGTGATTCCTGAAAGCCCGGTGCCAGTCGTCTGCTAACAGTCTGCCAGGGATCATCGCATAAGCTTGGAACGATGGGCATTCACCTGCAGTGTCGCGAATAGACTCTGATGGCATGAACGTCGTCAAAGACATCGCGTCGCTTGCGACCGCTCCCGCGCGGGCCGGGCTAGCCGCCGCCGACGCGAGCTTGAGCGTCGCCGCCGCGGCGGTGGGCGTGGCGAAGCGCGCGCTGGGCGAGGCGGGCGGGGAGACCCGAACCAACGCGATGGCGTCCATGTTCGGGATCGACGACGCGATCGCCCGCGCCAACCGGTTGGCTCGGCTGCTGGACGACGACGCGCCGCTGGGTCGCGCCGTGGCGCCCGACGGGCCGCTGGACCGGTTACTGCGCCCGGGCGGAGTGGTGGACATGCTGACGTCGGAGGGCGGCGTGCTCGACCGGCTGACCGCCGAGGGCGGCGCGCTGCAGCGCGCGCTGCAGCCCGGCGGACTGGCCGATCAGCTGCTCGACGAAAACGGACTGGTGGAGCGGGTGCTGTCGGAGGACGGGCTGGCGGACCGGCTGCTATCCGAGGGCGGGCTGATCGACAAGCTGACCGCCAAGAACGGTCCGCTGGACCAGCTCGCCGACGTCGCCGACAAGCTTGCGCGGCTGACGCCGGGGATGGAAGCGCTGCAGCCGGCCATTGCCACCCTGCAGGACGCCGTCATCGGGCTCACCATGGTGGTCAACCCGCTGAGCAACATCGCCGACCGCATTCCGCTGCCCGGCCGCCGTCCCGGGCGGCGTCCGTCGTCGCGTACCGTGCCCTCGACGCGCATCATCGAAAGCGATGAGTGACCGGTTAGGCTGGCAGCCTGATTTATCCGGCCTCCTTAGCTCAGTGGTAGAGCACTCGCCTTCGTAAACAGGCGGGCCGAACGTTAGCTGGATGCTCAGGCGGCTGGAGCGTCAATAGGACTGGCCGTCGGCGTACCGCAGTCGCCGGTAGTAGCGACCGCTGCCGCGATTCCTTGCTTTGTACGTCGGCAGCTGGCTGTCACAGTTGGGGCAGATGACCCGCAGATTCTCACGACGATTGTTGCTTGCGTCTCCGTTGATGTGGTCGACGATCAGCGCCAGGGTCACACCGTTCCACTTGTCCTCGATCCCGCAGATCGCACAACAACCGCCCTGCTGCTCATAGAGGTAGTCCCGAACGTAGTGGCCCTGGTAGGACATGCGACCACAGACTCCGGTGTCGAGCCAGGCCTCCAAGAGCACGCGTCGGCGGTGTGACTGCTGGCATGCATTGGTGCAGAACACCTTCAGCCGACGGCCTTCGAAATCGACTCCGCACCCCAGACAGGTCATTGACATAAGACGACGCTATCCCTCAGTGCCGACAGAGATGGAGCCGCGTGAGAGACTCGAACTCTCGACATTCGCCTTACAAGGGCGACGCTCTACCAACTGAGCTAACGCGGCCGGGGCCGGCTCGATGAGCCATGAGGATTCTACGACGGGGTGGTTCTGTCGGAGCGGCGCGCCGACCCCGAGCCGGCTGAGGTGCCAGCCGGCAGCACGGTCGTGTCCTCATGCCGGGCCGAAACTCGCGGAAGGAGCGCCTTGGTAAGCGAGCGGTCGTCAGTTCAATCCTGACAGGGGGCTCCGACTTTACAGCACGTCAGCGCGTTATTCGACCGCCTTCAGGTCCGGTTTGGGCACGTCTTGGGCGTCATCGAGGCACTCGATCGTCTGCGCGCGCTGGGCATGGACCCCGGGACAACGCTGGCCCGCCAGCGGACTCCGCACGGGTCTGAGCAACAGCCGGGCTCGACGTCTGACTGACGATGCGTACTGTGGCATGTCGGCGATGCCACCCCGATCGTGGATGCCGAAGTCATCGAGCCCGAGTCCGACTGCACCGACTTTCTGGACAGCTCAAGTGTCGAGCGAGCTAGCAACGCTGACCGCAGGGAACTACACGATCCGTGACTTCGAATGGTCATAGTTCGGGCAACGAGCCCCCCGTGAACGAAGGGATCACGAGTTCCGCGTGGCTGCGTGGGTACGCCGAGCGCATGTCGCTGACCTCAGCCGCTGAAAAGGCCGACCTTGCTGGCCATGGCCGCCCAGGCGCACCGCGACCCTGCAAGGGCGTGAGGCGGTCGGCTCGATTGTGCTGGCGCCATAGGTTTCAGGTGAATCGGACGAGACTCCCCGGCGTCAAACGTTCCACTCGTCCGCGGCATTCGACTTCGACCGGCGGAACGTCGTGCGGAGCGACGCTGATCTCGGCACCTTTGCCGCTGATCCACAAGTGCAGCTGGCGGCCGCGGTAATGAATCGGGAAGCCTAGTGCGCCAAGGTATTCCGGCCACTGCGGAGATAGCACGATGCGATCGCTACGAATCTCCAGACCGGTGAAGCACCGCTGCACGAAGTCAACGCTGCCCGCCATCGCGGCCACGTGAATGCCTTCCGACGTGGTGCTGCCATGGATGTCGGCGACATCGGATTTGAGGACTTGCTGGAAGAACTCCAGCGCGCGATCGCGATTGGCCCGGGCCAGCACCCATGCATGGACAACCGCACTCAATGTCGAGCCGTATGAGGTGCGGACCATGTAGTAGTCAACCATCGTCGGGATCTGGCCGGGATCCAAAGTGGTAGTCGAGTCGGTCGAGCAGTTCGCGAAGTTCGTCCGATGACAGCAGGTAGAGCAGCATCAACGCGTCGGCCTGCTTGGATGCTTTGTACCGGTTGACGTCGTCGTCCTCGGCTTCGAGGATGCGGTCGAGGTGCTGAATGTTGCCGTAGCGCTGCCGGTAGCCGTCCCAATGCAATTCTGCCAGTTCCTCATATCCCTCGAACTGGCTGATCACGCCGTCGTGAAACGGAACGAACATGCGCCGGCTGACGTGGTCCCACTGCGCCAACTCCCGGTCGGTCAGTCCGAGCTTTTCGCGCAAATCCAACCGGTTCGGTAGCGGCATCAGGTCGAGCGCGTCGACGGCCCGCAGGATCACCCAGACCGCCATCACATTGGTATAGGCGTTGTTGTCCACGCCGTCATATGGCCGGTCCGGGTAGCCGGAGTGGAATTCGTCGGGCCCGATGACACCGTTGATGCCGTAACGATCCCGGTCACGGTCGTAGGTGGCCCTGCCTACCCAGAACCGGGCGATTTCGGCCAGCATCTCGGTCCCGTAGTCGATCATGTACGCGAGGTCACCGGTGGCTTGGTAGAACTGCCACACGTTATAGGCCACGGCAATCCCAATGTGGTGCGCGAGGTGGCTGGGATCGGGCCGCCACCGGCCGACCGCGGATTCAGATGCTGTTCAGGGCTTTCTTCTCGTCCGTCGCTACCGGACTCATATGTACCTCGAGAAGCACCATCGGAAAGTTAAGCGTTATCGGATCATTCCGGCGGGCTCGGCAGCCCTCTACAGTGACCTAGCAGATGTCACGGAGAACATCCTGTATGAAGCAAAGGGTTCTGTGGACCGCGTGAGTGTTCGCCTCGCTCTTGGTCAGGTACTCGACTACGGCCGCTTCGTGGATGGATCGCGCCTCGCCATGCAGGCCGCGGTGAGTTCCTTCGTTCGATTACGTGCATGACGCGGCGGGTAGTGGGCGTCGGGTGACCCGCCGCGCAGAACTCGAGGATGTGGCCCGCCGCGTCTTCGGCTGGAAAGCGCTGCGCGCCGAGCAGCTCGATGCGATGGAGGCGCTGGTCGCGCGCCGCGACGTGCTCGCGCTGATG
>NZ_DATJPU010000006.1:0-2134 GCF_035506235.1 Mycobacterium sp. | reverse complement strand
TTCACCTACGAGAATCCGGTCGGCCGGCTGGCGCTGCACCTGCTCGTGCGCCGCGCGGTCTTCACCTGGTATCTGGGCTGGCGGATGAACCAGAAGCTCAGCGCGACGAAGGTCCTGCCGTTCATCATCGACTTCGACCTGGATGCCGACGAATTCGCGAAATCGGCCCTGGCCTACAACACCTTCAACGAGTTCTTCGTCCGGACCCTGAAGCCCGGCGCGCGGCCGGTCACCCCCGGCGCGAACGTGGCCGTGCTGCCGGCGGACGGCCGGCACCTGGTCTTTCCCGACGTCGACCGCGCCGACGGCTTCTATGTGAAGGGCGCAAAGTTCACCGTCGCCGAGCTCCTGGGCGAGGCGCACCTGCCAGCGGCGCAGCAGCAGCTCGCGTCCCGGTTTGCCGGCGGCGCCATGCTCATCTCGCGCCTGGCCCCGCCGGACTACCACCGGTTCCACTTTCCGGTGGACGGCACGGCGGGCGAGCCCCGCCTGATCCCCGGCTGGTTCTACTCGGTGCACCCGGTGGCCCTGCGCCACAACCTCCGCTATCTGGTCGGAAACCGCCGGATGGTGACCCTGGTCGAGTCGCCCGCGTTCGGCCCGGTGGCGATGGTGGAAATCGGGGCGACCTGCGTCGGGCGGATCCGGCAAAGCTTCGTGCCCGGCCGGCGCGTGGCGAAGGGCGACGAGAAAGGCTGGTTCGCCTTCGGGGGCTCGTGCGTCGTCACCCTGTTCGGCTGCGGCCGCATCAAGTTCGACGACGACTTGGTGAAGCAAAGCGCGCAGCAGCGCGAAACCTATGCCAAGATGGGTGAACGGGTTGGCGAGGTGCCGGCGTAGTCCGGACGCGGCGCGCAGTTTGTCGGCGGACCGGTTGCATCGGCTTCCAAGCCGGGTAAGTTGCCCCGTTTACTAGAGTTAACGTCCAGACCTGACTTTTGGTACCCGTCATGAACACGAAATTCAGCCACTACGCCCACCCGGAGGCGCTGGTCGACGGCGACTGGCTCCAGGCCCATTTGACCGAGCCCGGCATCCGCATCGTCGAAAGCAACGAGGACGTGCTCCTGTATGACACCGGGCACATCCCCGGCGCGGTGCACATCGACTGGCGCGGCGACCTCCAGGACAACACGGTGCGCGACTACGTCTCGCCCGACGGCTTCGCCGCGATGTGCGGCAAGCACGGCATCACGCCCGACACCACCGTGATCTTCTACGGCGACAAATCGAACTGGTGGTCGGCCTACGCCCTCTGGGCCTTCCGCCTCTTCGGCCACACCAAGGTGAAGCTGCTCGACGGCGGCCGCGACAAGTGGCGCAACGACGGCCGGCCGATGACGCGCGAGGTGCCGAAGTACCCGGCGGCGCAATATCCGGTGCCGGCCAGGCGCCACGACCAGGAGATCCGCGCCTTCTACGACGACGCCATCGCGCAGATGAAGGCGAAGAAGCCGCTGATCGACGTGCGCTCGCCCGGCGAGTACCGCGGCGAGATCACCCACATGCCGGAGTACCCGCAGGAAGGCGTGCTGCGCGGCGGCCACATCCCCGGCGCCCGCGGCGTGCCGTGGAAGACGGCGGCGAATGACGACGGCACCTTCAAGACCGCCGAGGAGCTGAAGAAGATCTACACCGAGAACCTCGGGCTGAAGGCCGGTGACGACATCATCGCCTACTGCCGCATCGGCGAGCGCTCGAGCCACACTTGGTTCGTGCTCACCTACCTGCTCGGCTACCAGAAGGTCCGCAACTACGACGGCTCCTGGACCGAGTGGGGCAACCGGGTGCGGGCGCCGATCGCGAAGGGCGCGTAGGGATTTGGGATTGTGGATCGTTGACCGCGGATTGTCCGGAACCGCGTTGCCGCCCCCGGGGTGTCCGCGAGTCGAAGTTCCGCCGCGCGGCAATCCGCGATCCGAAGTCACCAATCGCCGATCCCATGTATCCCCCCAACCTCACCGAGATCGTCGACCTCTTCGAGGCGCTGTCCGACGAGGAGAAGCGCGAGAATCTCATCCTCTACGCGGACCAGGCGCCGCGCTGCGCGCCGCAGCCCGGCGAGCCGTTCGACCTCGAGGACGTGCGCAAGGACGAGGAATGCACCGACACGGTCGGCGTGTTCCTCCGGGTC
>NZ_DATJPU010000005.1:0-39349 GCF_035506235.1 Mycobacterium sp. | reverse complement strand
AGACCACATACGAACTTCTCAGAAGTTCATGTCGCAGTGACCGTCGTTTGTGCGCTCAGTTTCCGCGAAAGTCGGGACCCGAAAGGTCGCTCCCCGGTACGCTTCTCCTCGAGATCACGGGGGATCGCTGTCGGCCGAGGGAGACGAGCTATGTCCTTGGTGACGGTGGTGCCGGAGTTCGTAGACCAGGCGGCCGCGCAACTGGAAAACATCGGCTCGATGTTGAGCGCGGCCAATGCGACGGCGGCGGCCCCCACCACCAATGTGGTGGCCGCCGCGGGTGATGAGGTGTCGGCGGCCATCGCCTCGCTGTTTTCCAGCCAGGCCCAGGCTTATCAGGCGTTAAGTGCCCGGGCGGCGGCGTTTCACAAGCAGTTCCTGCGGGCGCTGACGGCGGGCGCGGAGGCTTACGCGGGAGCCGAGGCGGCCAGCGCCTCGCGTTTGGGACAGCTGCTGACTGCGGTCAACGCGGCGACTGGGGCCGGCGGCCCGCTCAGCGGGGGTGGCGCGACCAGCGCCGAGAACGTGGCGTTGATCATGGGCGGCAGCGGGGAGCCCATACCCACCCTGGACTTCATCGCGAAAAATTTTGCCCTCTACATCGAGCCTTACTTCCCAAATTTCACGTCGCAGGCGCTGTTCACACCTGAAGGCAATTACGGGCTCTACACCGGGGTGAAGAGTTTGACGCTGGACGTATCGGAAGCTCAAGGCGTCCAGATCCTGGATCAAACGATTTTGCAGCAGGTCGCCGCGGGCAACACCCTCGTCGTCAAAGGAGAGTCGCAGAGTTCGACGATTTCGTCCATGGTGATGCCCCTGCTGGCGGCCCAGCATGTGCCGACTTCGGCGGTCTCCTTCGTGCTTACCGGCGATCCCAACGCCCCCAACGGCGGCCTTTTCGAACGGCTCTACCCCCTGAGCATCCCGGCTCTCGGTATCACGTTCAACGGCCCCACTCCCTCCAACCTGTACCCGACCACCATCTGGACGCAGGAATACGATGGGTTCGCCGATGTCCCGCAGTACCCGATCGATTTGCTGTCGGATCTCAACTCGCTCGCGGGGATTTATTACGTGCACCCCACGTACACGGATCTGACCCCCACCCAGCTCGCAACGGCGATTCAACTGCCGACCTCCGGCCCCACCATGACCACGTACAACATGATCCCCACCCAGAACCTGCCGCTGCTGGAGCCGCTGCGATCGATCCCGGTGGTCGGCAACCCCCTGGCCGACCTGCTCCAACCGGACCTGAAGGTGCTGGTCAACCTCGGCTACGGCGACCCGAATTACGGCTGGTCACAGGGCTTCGCCGACGTGCCCACCGAGTTCGGGCTGTTCCCGCCCCTGAGCGACGTGGAAAAGGTGCCGGGGCTGCTCGTGTCGGGAACTCAGCAGGGCATCACCGACTTCATGCACGACGTATCCGCTGAATTCTCCAGCACCGGGTCGTTCGGGACGTCTCTGGGCTCGCTCACCATGCCCTCGTCAGGGCCATCAGCCATCACGTTGCCCAGCCCGTCCGACATCGTCTCCGCGCTCTCACCGGTGAGCCTCGCCGACAACGTCTACAACACGGTCAACACGCTGTCCGGCGCGGCCGCGGACGCCTACGCGACCCTGCTGCCCACGGTCGATGTCGCCAACGGCCTGCTGACCAGCCTGCCTGCGTACGACTTGACCCTCTTCGCCAACGGACTCCAGACGGGTGACCTCGTCGCCGCCATCGGCCAGCCCATCGCGACCGACACCTACCTCATCCCGTTGGCCGGGGCCTTCGAAGCGTTCGCCGTCATAGGTCAGGCCTCAACGGTTCTCGGCGACCTGGGAAGCCTTGTGCCGTAACCGGCGCCGCCGGACCCGCTCAGAACGTGGTGACCTTGTCGACGCTGACGAACATGCCGTGGTGTGTGCGGTCGTTGGTGAAGCGGGTGCCGTCCTCGGTCGCGTTGATGGTCCAGCCCTGCGCGGCGTAGGTCTTGTAGTCGATGGTGACCGTCGGGATGGCGCCCAGGTTACCCAGCACCCACTGCACGTTGCCGCCGGCGCTGATGCTCACGCCGTTGGCGTGCTCGCCGTCCTGCAGCGGGGAATTGGTGAACGGCGCCTCGCAGCCGACGGTCTCCGTGTTGATCTGGCAGCGGGTCACGCCGGACTTGGTCTCGATGAAGACGTAGCCGTTGTGGTCGGGCGGCAGCGGGATGGCTCCGGCCGGCGGCGTGGTCGGGCTTGCCGGGCCGGTCGGGCCCGGCGGTGGGGCCGCGGTCGCGCTCGTGCTCGGCGCCGGCGTCGTGACGCTCGGGCGCGGTGTGGGGAAGGTGGGTTCGACCGGCCCCGCCCCCGGCGCGGCGACGGGCCTGCCCTCGATGGTGGAGGTGCAGCCGTTGATCAACGCGGGACTGGCCAGCAGGGGGACGAGCAGCAGCGAGCCCCCGGCCAGACTCCGCCGCACCTTCTGCGATAACTGCACCCGCCGCTCCCGTAAATCCTCAGATCCAGCGCTTAGAGTACGCAACAAGCGGCGAAAGTTACTGTAAGCACGGCCCTATCGATGCCGAGCCGATGGCGCAGGTTTACCGCTGCGTGACCGACCCGAGCGCGGCGGCCCGGTGCGCGGCCGCGACGATGCCCTGGTAACCCGTGCAGCGGCAGAAGTTCCCGGACAGGCCCTCGCGTATCTCGTCGTCGGTGGGATCCGGGTTGTCGCGCAGCAACGCCGTCAGCGACGTCACGAAACCCGGCGTGCAGAAGCCGCATTGCAGCCCGTGGCACTCCCGCAGCGCCGACTGGACGGGCGACAAGGTGCCGTCGGGCGAGGCGATGCCCTCGACCGTCGTCACCTCCAGGCCGTCCGCCTGGATCGCGAACATCAGGCACGACCGGACGGCGTCGCCGTCCACGAGCACCGTGCAGGCGCCGCACGCCCCGTGCTCGCAGCCCAGATGGGTGCCGGTGAGCCCGCACTTGTCGCGCAGGAAGTCCACCAGCGTCATGCGCGGTTCGACGCTGTCGGTGACCGAAGTTCCGTTCACCGACAACCGGATCGGTTGTTCATGCATGGGCTGCCCCCGCGAGTGCTTCGTTGATGGCCTCGTTCCAGGCGCGCGCGACCATCGTGGCGCCCACCTCGGTGCGGTACGACGCCGAGGCCTGCAGGTCGGTCGGAACGTCCTCGAGATCCGTCATCGCCGCCCGGCCGATCTCCTGAGGTGCCAGCTCGTCAGCCAGCTTCCCAATGACCGCTCCCTCGGCCGCCGCCGCGCGCTCGGGCACCGACCCCAGGCCCAGCAGCCCGATCCCGCAGCGGGACACCCGGTCGTCACCGTCGAGCTGCACGGCCACCAGCGCGCCCGCGATCGCGAAATCGCCGTGGCGGCGCGAGAATTCCTGAACAGAGAACCCCGACCGGCCGTCCCGGACGGGGAATCGCACGCCGGTCAGCACCTCATCGGAGTCCATCGTGGTTTCCCACAGACCGGCGAAGAAGTCCGCGGCGGCGATCTCCCGCCGCCCGCGCGGCGACAGCACCTCCATCACCGCGTCCAGCGCCAGCGCCGCCGCGGGGTATTCGCCCGCGGCGTCGGCGTGGGCGATCGACCCGCCGAGGGTGCCGCGGTTGCGGATCTGAAAATGCCCGACGAACGGCGTCGCCCGGGTCAGCAACGGAACCGCCTGGCGCACTTGGTCATCGGCGCCCACGGTGGTCTCGGTGGTGCCCGCGCCGATCCAGAGCTCGTGGCCGCGCCGCTCGATGCCCCGCAGCTCGGCCAGCCGGGAGATGTCGATGAGGTGGTCGAAGTAGGCCAGCCGCATCGCCAGCATCGGGACCAGGCTCTGGCCGCCCGCCAGGATTTTGGCATCATCGCCCAACTCGGCCAGCAGCGTGACGGCGTCGTCAATGGTGTCGGGGCGGTGGTAATCGAACGAGGCGGGTTTCACCGGGCCGCCTCGCTCCGCAGCGCCTCGCTCAGCAGCGCCGCGATCGACGCCGGGCTGGCGGGCAGCCGGGTAATCGTCACGCCCAGCGGCGCCAGGCCGTCGTTGATGGCGTTGATCACCGCGGGCACCGAGCCGATGGCCCCGCCCTCGCCGGCGCCCTTGTAGCCGCCGGGCCCGGGGCCGGGGATCTCGACGTGGCCGAATTCGATCGGCGGGACCTCGGTGGCCGTCGGCAGCAGGTAGTCGACGAAAGTCGTTGCCAGCGGGTTGCCCTCGTCGTCGTAGGCGAGGTCCTCCATCAGCGCGCCTCCGATGCCCTGCACCGTGCCGCCGGCGATCTGGCCCTCCACGATGGCCGGGTTGATCATCGGCCCGACGTCCTCGCTGACGATGTAGCGCAGCAGCGTGACCTTGCCGGTTTCCACGTCCACTTCGCAGGTGCAGGCGTGGGTCGCGTTGGACCACAGGATGGGCGCCTTGGCGACGTAGCGGGCGGTGGCCTCCAGGTCGGGCGACATTCCGGGCGGCAGCGCCTGCGGCGAGTAATAGGCGACGTAGGCCAGCTGGCCGAAGCTCGCCTGCTGCGACGGGTCGCCGCGCACCGCCGCGGTCGAATTACCCAGCACCACTTCGGATTCGGCCACCTTGAGGTGGTGGGCCGCCAGCGCCACGATCTTCTCGCGCAGGATCTTTCCGGCCTCCTCGACGGCCCCGGCGGTCATCGGGCCGCTGCGGCTGCCCTGGGTTCCCGCCCCGTACGGCGTGATCGCGGTGTCGCCCTGGATGGTGGCGACGTCGTCGATGTCGGCGCCCAGGGCGTCGGCGGTCAGCTGAATCACTGTGGTTTCCAGGCTGTTTCCGCTCGAGCCGCCGTTCACGTAGACGTTGATCTTGCCCGTCGGCTCCATCCGCATACTGCAGCCCTCGGTGGCCAGATGCCCCGTCGCCGCCCCGGTCGGCTCGATGTAGGCCGAGAATCCCAGGCCGAGGTAGCGGCCCTGTGCCAGCGCCTCGCGCTGCTCCTTGCGAAACCCTTCGTGGTCAAGGATTTTCACGGCCTGCTCGAACGTCTCGCTGGGGGCGACGTGGTCGTACGGGATGCCGTTGGGGTTGAAGTAGGGCATCTCGTCGCGGCGCAACAGGTTGCGGCGGCGGAGCTCGACCGGGTCGAGGTTCATCTTGCGCGCGGCGATGTCGAGCAGGATTTCGCGCGCCAGCGTTTCGTACTGCCATGGCCCGCGGTAGGCGGCCAGGCCGCTGGTGTTGGTGAAGACCGTTTTGTAGTTGAAGCTGGCCTTGGGCACGCGGTAGGGGCCCGGGAAGAACATGCCGATGGCCGCGGTGGTCAGCACCGGGTAGGGCGTCGGGTAGGCGCCGATGTCCTGGACGAAGTCGATGTCGGCCGCCAGGATGTTGCCGCCCTCGTCGAACGCCAGCCGGCCGGTGCCGTCGACGTGGCGGGCCTGGCCGGCCGACATCAGGTTCTCGCGCCGGTCCTCGATCCACTTCAGCGCCGCCGGCACCTTGCGGGCGGCCAGCATGATGCACATGTCCTCGCGCATCGGGACGACCTTCTGGCCGAAGCCGCCGCCGGTGTCGCGCGTGATCACCCGAACCCTTTGCGCCGCAATCCCTAACAGCCGCGCACAGAAGGCGCGCAGCTCGTGCGGCGTCTGTGTGGACGCCCACAGGGTGAGCTCGCCCGAAGCGGCCGCCCATTCGACCACCAGACCGCGGGTCTCGATCGGCACCGGGGCGTAAATCTGTTGGTAGATGTTCTCTTTCACCACGCACGCCGCCGACGCGAAGACTTCCTCGTCAGGTGGCGCGCCGCCCATCCCGCCCGCGACGTTGTTCGCGTAGCTCTCGTGCACCAGCACATCGGCGGACTGCGCCCGGGTGAAGTCGACGATCGCGGGCAGCGGCTCGTAGTCGACGTCGACCAGCTCCAGCGCGTCCTCGGCGACATACCGGCTCTCGGCGACGATCAGCGCGACCGGGTCGCCGACGAACTTCGCCTCACCCTCGGCCAGCGGCGGGCGCGGGGTGTCCGGGACGTCCCTGCCCGCGACGGCATGCCACGCCTCGTGGGCATCGGGGTTGAGGTCGGCGGCGATGAACACCGCGCGCACGCCGGGCAGTGCCAGCGCCGCCGAGGCGTCGATGCCGTTGATCCGGGCGCGCGCGAACGGGCTGCGCACGAAGCAGGCGTGCAGCATGCCGTGCCGCGAGACGTCGTCGACGAAGCCGCCGCGGCCGGTCAGCAGCCGGCCGTCTTCCACCCGCTGGACGCGGGTGCCGGCGTACCGGGGCGTGGGAGCGGAGGGGGCTTGCACGTCCTGAGTCATCGCGCTCCATGGGTTGTCGCTGAGTGAGAAGCTCAATGTCATCATAGGAGAGTGCCGTTATCACAGTCGAGAGGCCCGGCACCGCACGGCGTCGGGGTGCTGCTCGCCGCGGGGGCGGGACGGCGCTACGGCAAGCCGAAAGTCCTGGTGGACGGCTGGCTGGACGCCGCGGTCCACGCGCTGCAGCAGGGCGGCTGCGCCGGCGTCGTCCTGGTCCTGGGCGCCGTCGAGGTCGCGGCCCCGCCGGGGGTCACCTCGGTCGTCGCCCGGGACTGGCGCGACGGGCTGAGCGCGTCGGTGCGCACCGGCCTGGCCGAGGCCGACCGCATGCACGCCGACTACGCGGTGCTGCACGTCATCGACACCCCGGACGTCGGTCCCGCCGTGGTGGCCCGGGTCCTGGCCCGCGCGGCGTCGTCCCGCAGCGGCCTGGCGCGCGCGTACTTCGCCGGGCGGCCCGGCCACCCCGTGGTGCTGGCGCGGCGGCACTGGCCCGCGGTGCTGCGCCGGCTGTCGGGGGATCGGGGCGCGGCGGCCTACCTGGGCGGCAGGGCCGACGTCGAGAACGTCGAGTGCGGCGACCTCGCCGGCGGGTGGGATATCGACGAGCCCTGCGACGAGCCCTAAGCCGCCACGGATGGGTCGGTGGGCGGTGAGGCCGGCACGCCGGTGTCCTGGGCGACCCGCACCCGGT
Source organism: Mycobacterium sp. (assembly GCF_035506235.1). Taxonomy (GTDB): domain Bacteria; phylum Actinomycetota; class Actinomycetes; order Mycobacteriales; family Mycobacteriaceae; genus Mycobacterium. The sequence goes on along the minus strand of NZ_DATJPU010000005.1, from coordinate 32,362 downwards.
TGCGGACCAGGAACCAGCCCGCGATCAGCGCGGGGACGCCGATGACCGTCGCGCCGAGCAGGTATGGGCCCTGGACCTTGTCGAAGTACATCAGGATCACGACGCCGGCCAGGAAAGCCAGCGTGAGGTAGCCGCTGTACGGGGCCAGCGGCATCCGGAAGTTCGGCCGTTGCACCATCCCGGCCTTCGCCAGCCGGTAGAACTGCAGCTGGCTCGCCACGATCGTCCCCCAGGCGAACACGATGCCCACGGCGGCGATGTGCAGCACGATTTCGAAGGCTTGGCTGGGTTTGACGGCGTTGAGCACGATGCCCAACAAACCCACACCGCTCGTGAGCAGGATCCCCCCGTACGGCACACCGTTCTTCGACATCGGCGCGGTGAACTTCGGGCCGCTGCCGTTGATCGCCATCGACCGCAGGATCCGGCCCGTGGAATACAGACCCGCGTTCAAACTCGACAGCGCGGCCGTCAGAACCACCACGTTCATCACGCTGCCCGCACCGCTGACGCCGGCCTTGGAGAAGAACGTCACGAACGGGCTGACGTTGGCCTTGTAGGCGGTGTAGGGCAGCAGCAGCCCCAACAGCACGGTGGACCCGATGTAGAAGACCGCGATGCGGAACACCACCGAGTTGATCGCGCGCGGCATGATCTTCTCCGGGTTCTCCGTTTCGCCTGCCGCGATGCCGACCAGTTCGATTGCGGCGTAGGCGAATACCACCCCCGAGGTGACGAGCACCAACGGCAGCAGGCCGGTGGGCACCAGCCCGCCGTGGCTGTCCCACAGCCCGGGCCCGGTGTCGTGACCGTCGACCTTGAACCGCCCGACCAGAAAGACGGTGCCGACGACGAGGAAGGTCACCAGCGCCAGCACCTTGATCAACGACGCCCAGAACTCCAGCTCGCCGAAGGCCTTGACCGAGATCAGGTTCATCGACAACACCAGGATCAGCGCGATCAACGCCAGGGTCCACTGCGGGACGGCGTGGAAGGCCTGCCAGTAGTGGCAATAGTGCGCGATCGCCGTGGTGTCCACGATCCCCGTCATCGACCAGTTCAGGACGTACATCCAGCCCGCGACGAAAGCCAGTTTCTCTCCGAAGAATTCGCGGGAGTAGGAGACGAACGATCCCGACGACGGGCGGTGCAGCACCAGCTCGCCGAGGGCTCGCAGGATCAGGAACACGAAGATGCCGCACACCCCGTAGACCAAGAACAGCCCGGGTCCCGCCGAGGCCAGCCGCCCGCCGGCACCCAGAAAAAGGCCGGTTCCGATGGCGCCACCGAGGGCGATCATCTGGATCTGTCGGTTTTTGAGGCCCTTGTGATAGCCCGCGTCTTCGCGCGCGAGCCGCGCGGCGGCGCTGTCTTGCTCTGGCATCGAGCTCCTGCCCGTGGTGACTTCGGGACAGCTCAGGCTAACCCATGAACGCGGCCGCATGCTCGCCGACAGCAAACCGGAGTCAGAGGCGCAGCAACCGTTCGGCGTTGCGGTGGCCGATGAGGGCCCGGTCGTCGTCGCCCAGCGGCAGGCCGTCGAAAAATGCGCGGGCGGCGACCATCGACCCGAACGGGTAGTCGGCCGAAAAGCACACTCGCCCAATGCCGACCTGCGCGACCAGATTGGCATAGGTCGCCTCGTCGTTGAAGTTGGCGAAGGTGTAGTTGAGGTTTCGCCGCAGGTAGGTGCTGACGGGGTGTCGCAGGCCGGTCAGCTCCGGTTTCAGCGTCGCGTCGAACCGCGGCAACATGAACGACGTCGCCTCCCCCATGTGACCGATGATGAATTGCAGCTCGGGGTAGCGGTCGAACACGCCGCCGAGTATCACGCGCAGCACGTGCGTGGCGGTGTTGATGTGCCACCCCCAGCCCACGGTGGCCAGTGCGAACGTGACCTCCGCGGAGAAGCCCGCGTAGCTGGCCTCGATGACGCGCACCGGCGGGATGGTCGGATGCAGGTAGATCGGGACGCGCAGCCCGGCCGCCCGCGACAGGACGGGATCGAAGAACGGGTCGTCCAGGTAGCGCCCCCGGCTGTGGCCGTTGATCACGGCGCCGGCGAAGCCGTGCCCCCGCACCGTCCGCTCGAGCTCCTCGGCGGCCTCCTCGGGCGCGCTGATCGGCAAGGCGGCAAAGCCGGCCAGCCGATCCGGGTACCGCCCGCACGCCGCCGCGAGCTCGTCGTTGCATTCGCGCGCGAGCCGAACGGCCTCCGGCCCGTCCAGCTGTTCGACGCCCGGCGCGGCCAGCGACAGCACCGCCACGTCGACGCCGGCATCGTCCATCGCCGCGATGCGGCCGTCACCGAGATCGCTGATCGGTTCGACGATGCCCGTGCGCGACGCCAGCCAGCGGCCCGGCCCCTTCAGGAATTCCGTTGTGGCGTAATGCTCTTCGAGCGCGATAACCCGCACTTGATGCCTAGCCCGCCAGCACCCTGGCGGCGGCGCTCCAGTACGACAGCTCCTCGCGTTTGGCGGCCAGCCGGATCGTCTTGGTGTACCCGTACTCGGCCAGCGTCTCCTGGGCGTGCTCGCGCCCGAACCCGCTGTGGCCGACCCCGCCGAAGCCGGTGCCGATAGAAATCCGGTGATAGTTGTTGACGAAGACGGCGCCGGCCCGGATCCGCCGGCTCACCCGCAGCGCCCGATCGCCGTCCTGGGTGAACACCGCCGCCACCAGCCCGAACGGCGTGGCGTTGGCGATGCGCACCGCCTCGTCCTCGTCGGTGAAGGGAATGAGGGTGACCACTGGGCCGAAGATCTCGTCGCGGGCCACCCGCATCGCGGGGGTCACGTCGGTCAGGACGGTCGGGGGGACATAGAAGCCGTCGGCCAACCGGGGATCCTCGGGCAGCGGCGCCTGGGCGGCGATGCGGGCGCCCTCGGCCACGCCGATCCGCAGGTAGTCCAGGACCTGCTTCTGCTGTTTGCGGGTGACCAGTGGCCCGACGTCGGTCGCGGGGTCGGCGCCGTCACCGACCCGCAGCCGGCTCACCGCGGTGCACAACTTCTCCTCGAACTCCTCGTACACGCTCTGCTGCACCAGGATTCGCGATGCCGCGGTGCAGGCTTCGCCCTGGTTGAAGAAGCCCCCGTCGACGGCGGCCAGCAGCGCCTCGTGCCGGTCGGCGTCGTCGAAGACCACCAGCGGGTTCTTTCCGCCGAGCTCCATCAGCGCCGGGGTGAGGTTGCCGGCCGCGGTCCGCAGCACCGCCGCGCCCGTCCGCGGGGATCCGGTGAAGGAAACCTTGCCCACCAGCCGGTGCCCGGCCAGCGCGGCGCCCACCTCACCCTTGCCGGGCACGGCCTGCACGACGTGGTCGGGCAGGACCGACTGGATCAGCTCGACCATGCGCAACACCACCGAGGGCGTCTGCTCCGGCGGTTTGAGCACGACGGCGTTGCCGACGGCCAGGGCCGGCGCGATCTTCCCGGCGGTGTGGATGGGCGGCCAGTTGAACGGCACGATGCACGCGATCACGCCGTAGGGTTCCAGCGTGGTCACGTCCAGAACCGGGCCGTAGTCACGGGCCTGGCTGGGCAGCGCCTCCACCAAGCCGCCGAAGTACTCGAAGATCGCGATCGCGACTTCGACGTCGAAATTGCGCGCCTGGGTGATCGGCTTGCCCATTTCCAGGGTCTCCAGCGCGGCGATCTCGTCGGCGTGGGCGCGGATGACCTCGGCGATCTGCCGCAGGTAGCGGCCGCGTTCCCGGGCCGGGCGCTGCTTCCAGTTCAGGTGCGCGGCGTGGGCCCGGCGCACCGCCTGGTCCACCTCCTCGGGCCCCGCGCCCTGGACGACGGTGACCGTCCGGCCCGTCGCCGGGTTCTGCACGACGAATTGGTCGTCGGTGGATGCCGAGGACCAGCGGGTCCGGGTCCGGGTGAGACTGGGAGCCTGCAAATTCATAAAGCGCACCGTCCGGTTGAGGGGATTGGGATCGACGCGAGCCAATTGCGAACGCTAAATTGACCCAACCGTCAGGCGCCAACGAAAATTTCTGATGGAAGCCATCACCGGCGGTGATAATTGCCCGGTGGAGCTTCGCCAGCTGGAGTATTTCCTGGCTGTCGCGGACACCCTCAGCTTCACCCGCGCCGCCAAGCGTCTGCACGTCGTCCAATCCGGGGTGTCCGCGACGATCAAGGCGCTCGAACGCGAGCTCGGCGCGGAACTGTTCGTGCGGGGCTCGGCGGGGGTGACGCTCACCCCGGCGGGACAGGAGCTGGCGCCTCACGCCCGCGCGACCATCGACGCCGCCCGCGCGGCCAAGGAGGCCGTCGCCGCCACCGGCGGGGCCGTCCGCGGCACCGTCACCCTGGGAACGCTGACGTCGATCAACGTCATCGACCTGCCGACGCTGCTCGCCGAGCTCTACGCCCGGCATCCCGGCGTGCTGGTCCAATTGCGTTCCGCGCGAGCCGGTTCCGCGGGCCTGGCGCAGCAACTCCGCGACGGCAACCTCGACGTCGCCCTCGTCGTTTTTCCCGACGGGCCGCCGGGCGACCTGCACACCCGGCTCGTCGCCGCCTTCCAGTTGCTGTTGGTCGTCCCGGACGGTCATCCGCTGGCGCGGCGGGGGTCGGTGCCCCTGGCCGAGACGGCCGGGATGTCGTTCGTCGACGGGCCGCCGGGGTACGGCAACCGGGCGGTGGTCGACCGCGCGTTCGCCGCCGCGGGGGTGCAGCGCACGATCGCCCTCGAGGTCGCCGATATCGGCACCACCGCGACCCACATCCGCAACGGCATCGGGATCGGATTTCTCAGCCGGTTCATCCTCGACGAGATCGGCGATGCCGGGCTGGCGACGGTCCGGATCTCCGATCACGACATCTGCTGGCGGTTGTACGTCGCGATGTCGGCGGTCCGCCCGACCGGCGCCGCCACCCGCGCGGTGTTCTCGCTGATCGAGGAGATGATCCCGGATTTGGGGCGTTGAGTGTGAACTGAGGCCGTTGAGTGTGTGCCTGCGGCGCACTTCCGCGGCGTGTCGTCGCCCTGAGCGCACACGCAAAGGCGTCACAGCACACCCGAGGGACAAGATCGCGGCGCCGAGCGGCGAGTCAGCCGGGACTGCCGATCTGGTCGTCGAGCCAGCCGAGAATGACGCGCAGCGATAGGCCCAAGTTTCCTATCTGGCAATGGTTTTGAGCGCTCTCGGTTCTGGTAAAAACGCGTGCCGTCACCGATCGGGCATTCGTCAGGGTCTTGATCTGTGCACCAAGCTGAGCGAGGGGGACGTAGTGATCCTCCGCTCCGGCCATCAGCAACACGTCCTGGGTGACGCGGGAAGAGACGTCATCGGTGCGCATGGTGCGCACTGCGGCCAGCGCCTCGGCCGGGGTGTGGACGCCAAAGACCGTTTCGGCGTTCCCGATGCCCCAATCGGCCAGCAGGTTTCGGCTACGTGCCCGGTTTATCAACCTGTCCAACACGGCCGCGGGCAGGCGGCCGGCGTTGACCACGAGCGCTTTTTGCGGCGCGGCCAACCGGTAGGCGAAGCAGGCGAGGAAGTCGGTGAGAACGTCGTCGGCGATGACTCGGCTCACCCGCGGCTCGTAAGCCGCGGCCCGCATGACCAGGCAGCCGCCCAGCGAGAAACCCATCAGGGTCACATCGTCGACACCGAAGTGGTCAAGCACCGCGCCAACCGGCTTGTGCCATTCGGCGGTCATCGGGAGCCCCGCGTCCAACGCCGCCCCTTGGCCGGGCCCGTCGAAGGCCACGACGTCCAGTCCGGCGTGGCGCAACTCCAGCAGCATCGGCAGCCATTCCTCGATGTAGCTGTCGAAGCCGCCGAAGACGACGATCACCCCGCGCGGCGAAGCGGGGGACAAGCGGTACGCCGACAGGGTTGTCCCCTCGTAGGCCAGGGCGTGATGTTGGTCGGGGGCCACGCCGAAATGCGTCAGCACGGTGTCCAGGAAGGTTCGGCGGGCGCCTCGGCGGCGCGGGTCAGCCGCCGACATGAAGAACTCAGCGGCACGGGTCAGGTAGGCGCCCGCCAGCATGCGGCCCTGCCCGAGCGCCCGCTCACCAAGGTCGAGCAGCTGACGAATCCATTCGTCGTAAGTGGTCAGGCCGGGGGCGACCCGCCGCAGCTCGTCGAGCATCTGTGGTTCGCCGACCCAGTTCCAGAAGCGGTTCAGCTGAAAATTCAGGGTCACATCCGGATGGAGGTCGTAATACCCGACCGGAAATGAAGCGCCGTCGGCCATACAGAACCTTCTACCGTCCGAATTGCCTGTGATCGAGGGTTTCCGTGTGGGAATTCAGGGCGTCGGCGCGCACCCGGCGGGCGCCCGGGAACAAGCCGTCACCGCCCACCGTTAGGATGATCAACAAGTTGAGTACGCCAGGCTCAACCTTTGCTTGACACCAGGGAGCCCGAAGGGGCAGGCTTGAGCGGGGTTCACTCAGCGTGGTGACACCAGAAATGCTCTACACACTCAGGAGGAATCACTATGGCTCGTGCGGTCGGCATCGACCTCGGGACCACCAACTCCGTCGTCGCAGTTCTCGAGGGCGGTGACCCCGTTGTCGTCGCCAACTCCGAGGGCTCGCGGACGACTCCGTCCATCGTCGCGTTCGCACGCAACGGTGAAGTCCTGGTGGGCCAGCCCGCCAAGAACCAGGCAGTGACCAACGTCGACCGCACCGTGCGGTCGGTCAAGCGGCACATGGGAACCGATTGGTCCATCGAGATCGACGGCAAGAAGTACACCGCGCAGGAGATCAGCGCCCGCGTGCTGATGAAGCTGAAGCGCGACGCCGAGGCGTACCTCGGTGAGGACATCACCGACGCGGTCATCACCGTGCCCGCCTACTTCAACGACGCCCAGCGTCAGGCGACCAAGGAAGCCGGCCAGATCGCCGGCCTCAACGTGCTGCGCATCGTCAACGAACCGACCGCGGCCGCGCTGGCCTACGGCCTGGACAAGGGCGAGAAGGAACAGACCATCCTGGTCTTCGACCTGGGCGGCGGCACGTTCGACGTTTCGCTGCTCGAGATCGGCGAGGGTGTGGTCGAGGTCCGCGCCACCAGCGGTGACAACCACCTCGGTGGCGACGACTGGGACGACCGCATCGTCAACTGGCTCGTCGACAAGTTCAAGGGCACCAGCGGCATCGACCTGACCAAGGACAAGATGGCGATGCAGCGGCTGCGTGAGGCCGCCGAGAAGGCCAAGATCGAGCTGAGCTCGAGCCAGAGCACCTCGATCAACCTGCCGTACATCACCGTCGACGCGGACAAGAACCCGCTGTTCCTGGACGAGCAGCTGACCCGCGCCGAATTCCAGCGCATCACACAGGATCTGCTGGACCGCACCCGTCAGCCGTTCCAGTCGGTGATCAAGGACGCCGGCATCTCGGTCTCCGAGATCGACCACGTGGTCCTGGTGGGCGGTTCCACCCGGATGCCCGCGGTGTCGGACCTGGTCAAGGAGATGACCGGTGGCAAGGAGCCCAACAAGGGCGTCAACCCCGACGAGGTGGTGGCCGTTGGTGCCGCGCTGCAGGCGGGTGTCCTCAAGGGTGAGGTGAAAGACGTTCTGCTGCTTGATGTCACGCCGCTGAGCCTGGGTATCGAGACCAAGGGTGGCGTGATGACCAGGCTCATCGAGCGCAACACCACGATCCCCACCAAGCGGTCGGAGACCTTCACCACGGCCGACGACAACCAGCCGTCGGTGCAGATCCAGGTCTACCAGGGTGAGCGCGAAATCGCCTCGCACAACAAGCTGCTCGGCTCCTTCGAGCTGACCGGCATCCCGCCGGCCCCGCGCGGCGTCCCGCAGATCGAGGTCACCTTCGACATCGACGCCAACGGCATCGTGCACGTCACCGCCAAGGACAAGGGCACCGGCAAGGAGAACACGATCAAAATCCAGGAGGGCTCCGGCCTGTCCAAGGAGGAGATCGACCGGATGATCAAGGACGCCGAGGCGCACGCCGAGGAGGACCGCCAGCGCCGGGAGGAAGCCGACATCCGCAACCAGGCGGAATCGCTGGTCTACCAGACGGAGAAGTTCGTCAAGGACCAGCGTGAGGCCGAGGGCGGGTCCAAGGTTCCCGAGGAGACGCTGTCCAAGGTCGACGGCGCGATCGCCGAGGCCAAGTCGGCGCTGGGCGGCACCGACATCTCCGCGATCAAGTCGGCGATGGAGAAGCTGGGCCAGGAGTCCCAGGCGCTCGGCCAGGCCATCTACGAGGCCACCCAGGCCGCCGGCGCCCAGACCGGCGGCGAGCCCGGCGGCCCGTCCGGTTCCTCCGATGACGTCGTGGACGCGGAGGTGGTCGACGACGACCGGGAGTCCAAGTGACCGAAGGAAATCCACAGGAGCAGGTAACCGTCACCGACAAGCGGCGGATCGATCCCGAGACCGGTGAAGTACGGCACGCCCCTCCCGGCCCCCAACAATCAGGGGCGCCGGGAGGGGGTGCGTCGGCGGAGTTCGCAGGCGAAAGCCCGGAGGAGGCCGACAAGGCCACCGAGTTGCTCGCCGACCTGCAACGGGTCCAGGCCGACTTCGCCAACTACCGCAAGCGTGCGCTGCGCGACCAGCAGGCCGCGGCGGACCGGGCCAAGGCCGGTGTCGTCAGCCAATTGCTGGGCGTGCTCGACGATCTCGAGCGGGCGCGCAAACACGGCGACCTGGAGTCCGGCCCGCTGAAGTCGGTGGCCGACAAGCTGGACAGCGCCCTGACCGGCCTCGGTCTGACGGCGTTCGGCGAGGAAGGCGAGGACTTCGACCCGGTGTTGCACGAAGCCGTGCAGCACGAGGGCGACGGCGGCGACGGCGCCAAGCCGGTGATCGGCACGGTCATGCGGCAGGGTTACAAGCTGGGCGACCAGGTCCTGCGGCACGCTTTGGTCGGCGTCGTCGACACGGTCGCGGACGAGGGTGCCGCGGCGGCCCAGCCGGCCGAATCGGACGATAAGCCCGGCGCGTCCGGTGAATAGACCACACAATCAGCACAACACAACGGAAAGGTGAGAGGGGGTGACGCAGCATGGCCCAGCGAGAATGGGTCGAAAAGGACTTCTACAAGGAGCTGGGCGTCTCCTCTGACGCCAGTCCCGAAGAGATCAAACGCGCCTACCGCAAGCTGGCGCGCGACCTGCACCCGGACGCTAATCCCGACAACCCCGCCGCCGGCGAACGATTCAAGGCGGTGTCGGAGGCGCACAACGTCCTGTCGGATCCGGCCAAGCGCAAGGAGTACGACGAAACCCGCCGCCTGTTCGCAGGCGGCGGGTTCGGCGGACGCAGGTTCGACGGCGGCAGCGGCTTCAGCTTCGACGTCGGCGGCGACGGCGCCGAGTTCAACCTCAGCGACTTGTTCGACGCCGCCGGCCGAAGCGGCGGCGCCAATATCGGTGACCTGTTCGGCGGCCTGTTCGGCCGCGGTGCCGGTCCCCGGCCCAGCCGGCCGCGACGCGGCAACGACCTGGAAACTGAGACCGAACTCGACTTCGTCGAGGCGGCCAAGGGCGTGGCGATGCCGCTGCGCCTTACCAGCCCCGCGCCGTGCACCAACTGCCATGGCAGCGGTGCGCGCCCGGGCACCAGCCCGAAGGTGTGCCCCAGCTGCAACGGCTCCGGGGTAATCAACCGCAACCAGGGCGCGTTCGGGTTCTCCGAACCCTGCACCGATTGCCGGGGCAGCGGCTCGATCATCGAGCACCCGTGCGACGAGTGCAAAGGCACCGGCGTGACCACCCGCACCCGCACCATCAACGTGCGGATCCCGCCCGGCGTCGAGGACGGGCAACGGATCCGGCTGCCCGGACAGGGCGAGGCGGGGTTGCGCGGTGCGCCGTCGGGCGACCTGTACGTGACGGTGCACGTGCGACCGGACAAGGTCTTCGGCCGCGACGGCAACGACCTCACCGTGACCGTTCCCGTCAGCTTCACCGAATTGGCCTTGGGTTCAACGCTTTCGGTTCCCACGCTGGACGGCAAGGTCGGCGTCCGGGTGCCCAAGGGCACCGCCGACGGCCGCATCCTGCGGGTACGTGGTCGTGGTGTGCCCAAGCGCGGCGGCGGCAACGGTGACCTGCTCGTCACCGTGAAGGTGGCCGTGCCGCCGAACGTGGAGGGCGCCGCCCAGGAGGCGCTGGAGGCCTACGCGGCCGCCGAGCGGTCCAGCGGCTTCAATCCGCGCGCGGGATGGGCGGGTAACCGCTGATGGCCAGAGGCAGGAACCCGAAGGAGGCCCGCACCTTCCTGATCTCGGTGGCGGCCGAACTGGCCGGCATGCACGCGCAGACGCTGCGCACCTACGACCGCCTCGGGCTGGTCAGCCCGAGCCGCACCCCCGGCGGGGGACGCCGTTATTCCGAGCGCGACGTCGACCTCCTGCGTGAGGTGCAGCGGCTGTCGCAGGACGAGGGCGTCAACCTGGCCGGCATCAAGCGCATCATCGAGCTGACCAACCACGTGGAGGCGCTGCAGTCGCGCGTGAAGGAGCTGAACGAGGAGCTGGCGACGTTGCGCGCCGGGCAGCGCCGCGACGTGGTCGTGGCGCCCAAGAGCACCGCTGTGGTGGTGTGGCAGCCGCGCAAGGGTCGGCTGGTGGAGTAGCCGACTACGCTTAACGAAGCGTGCGACGCCTGCCAAGCTGCGTCCATGTCGGGCACCAACACGAGCTCCAGATGGACTGACGCACTGCTGGATCGCATGCGGCACACGGGCGATGACCTGGCAGACAAGCCGGTCAGGGCGGTGCTCGAGTCGCACGGCGTCGACGCGGTCAACGCGATCATGCGCACGCTTGTGCGCAACGACCAGCTGGTGCCGGACGACTTGCCGGAAGAGATCCGGGCCTATCTGGCCGAGACCCATCCCCTGCCCGAGTGGGCCGACATGGGCAAGATCAAGCGCGGGCAGCAGCTGTACGAGACCTGGGGCGTGCTGATCACCCTGTGCCTGTTCTGCGCATCCCTCCCCGCGTCGTACGCGGCAGCCGACGGCGTGAAGGTGCTCTACCTGACCGCCCGGCTCGACACGGACGCCCGGCGGCGGGTGATGGAGACCGGCCAGTTCCTCATGGACGTGCTCAGCGTTGGCGGGCTCGACGAACACGGAAAGGGCCGGCGCACCATCCAGCGCGTCCGGCTGATGCATGCCGCCGTGCGGCAGCTGATCGAGGCCCGCAACGAGCAGGCGGCACGCACGAAACAGCCGCCGCTGTGGCATCCCGACTGGGGCACGCCGATCAACCAGGAGGACCTCGCCGGGACGAAGCTCGTGTTCTCGTACATCGTCGCCGACTCGCTGCCCCGGCTGGGCGTTCGCCTGCCCGCTAAGGACGTCGACGCCTACCTGCATCTGTGGAACGTCATCGGCCAATTGATGGGCATCGACGACGAGCTGCGGGTGGACGGAATCGACGATGCCAAGGCACTCGTCGACGCCATCCGGCGCAGGCAGTTCAGGGCGTCGCCCGAGGGGCAGGACATGACCAAGGCGCTGCTCGACCTGATGGACGAGATGACACCCTTCCACCGCTTCGACGACACGATCCCGCCATTGATTCGTCACCTCATCGGCGACGACGTCGCCGACATGCTGGACGTGCCGAAGTCGGCGCTGCCCGAGATCGGGCGGCTTGCCCGGGCCAACAAATGGATCTTTGTGCACGTCTTCGGCCGCACCGAGCGCGACTCACCCCGATACGAACTGGTCTCGCGCATGGCTCGCCCCTTCGGTTACGACCTGGTCCACGGGTTGTTCAGGCTCGAGCGCGGCGGGGAGCGCGCGCCGTTCGCCATGCCCGATCACCTCGCCCGCAGCTGGGAGCTGTCCGGCTGAGAGTGGAGTAGTCGGCTACTCGTGACCGCGCCACGTCCGCCGGTCCACGCTGGTGCGGGCATCGACTGAAATCGATCGAATTGGAGGGTCTTCCGACATGTCTGCCCCCGCGCCTGCCGGCCCACTGGTACTGGACCGCCTACAAGAACCCGGCACCATCGACGACGTCTTGAGCAATATCGATCAGGTCATCGACTGGGCCAAAGAAGCGCAGAGCGGCATCGGTTACTTCGCCGTCCTCTACCGGCGGGTCACTCTCGCCATCCGGGACGCGATCAACCACGAGAGGTTCGTCGACGCGCCCCGCATCGAGCGGCTCGACGTGGCCTTCGCCAAACGGTACTTCAACGCGTTGAACGCCTACTTCTACCCGGACGAGTTCGAGGGGCTCACGCTTCCCTGGGAGGTCGCATTCGTCGGCGACCCGGACCACCAGGCGATCATTGTGCAGTACATGTTGGCCGGCCTGAACGCACACATCAGCTTCGACCTGGGTCTCGCCCTTTTGACGGTTGCGGGCGACTGGCCGGACTCGCTGAGGCAGGATTACGACCGCGTCAACGAGCTGCTGTGCAGGCAGATCCCCGGTATCAACAAGGAGGTCCAGCAGCTTTCCCCCGAGCTCCGCTGGCTGCGGTTGCTGATACCGGACGAAATCCGCGTCATGCAGGGGCAGCTGACGAAAATGCGTGCGGGGGCTTGGCGTTTCGCCCGCTACATGGCGATAAATCCGCCGACTGCGAAGGAGAAGGCGGTACACCAGGAGGCGTGGACCGCGACGCTGAGTTCCTGGTATCTGCAACCGTCCGGGCGGTGGTCGCCGTTCCCCCGGCTCGTCCGCGCCGTCGCCAAGCACGAGTGCGACGACGTTCGCACCAACCTCGATGCGCTGGAGGGGATTTCGAGGTGCCCCGAGAAGGCGGGGAAGGGGCAGCACTGATCCTGTCGCGGCGGTTAGTCACGACAGAATCTGTTGCGCCTTTGCCAGTTCCGGCCATGGACCGGCATCGCCGAAGCGCCGCACAGCATCAACCAGCTCCGACCGGCTGCCCTCCCCGAGGAGATCGAAAGAATCGATCAGGCAACGCAATTCGAAAAGTGTCGCGCCTTGATGGCGTGCGCACTTGATCGCTTCGGCCAGTGCGGCGCGGCGTTCCCCCGGCCCGGCGAACGTGTGGGCGCGCACGCGCAGCACCTCGGCGTCGTAGAAGCGCATGCCCGTCTCCTGCGCGTGGCGCAGCGACATGTCCAGCCGCTCGCGCGCCTTCTCCGGCTGGCCTGCGGCCACCAGGAGGCGACCGATGACCGCGTCGTGGTACGTGAGGTAGCTGTTCAGACTCATCAGCCGCGACCCGTCCACCCGCTGCGCCAGCTTTTCGGCCTGCTCCGTCAGTGCGGCGGCGTCAGCACCCGCGGCAAGCGCGGCGAGCGCCTTGACGGTGGCGTGCTGGGTCCTGCCGACCCACTGCCACAGATCGAGCCCCGACTGCTCGCTCAACCGGCGAAGGTCGCCGACCAGAGCGGTTGCCTGCTCGAGCCGGCCCGCCTCCAGGCAAACCCAGATTTGCATGTAGTGCGTGTGCGCCCGGTTGTGCGCGTTCCGGGGAAAGTCCAGCTCGTCGCACCGCCCCAGCGCGCGGGCAAACTCAGCGTCGGCGCGGTCGAGGTCTCCGAAGACCATGTGGGTCAGGGCCAGGAAAGTGTGTGCGTTCGCGACCGGGTCGACGGCCACCCAAAAGGCCGTCTCCAGCACCCGCGGATCGGCGGCGGAAGGATCAACCAGCGCCGCCAGCAGATGTGTGCGCGCGGCGGCGAAGTCGCCCTCCAGCCAGGTGACCGAACCCAACGTCGACGCGGTGGCCGGGCGATTCCAGGACCGGTCGTCAGTCGTCCGGGCAGACAGCGAGTCCAGCAGCTCGTGCGCCCGGCGCAGATCGGCCCGCGGCATGTAGTAACTGACCAGCGCCCACAGCGCGCCGAACAACTCGTCCTTATAGTTGCCGTCGCTCGCCAGTGCCAGGCACCGTTTGAAATCGGCGGGTCCCTCGCCGCTTTGGCTGCCTTGCACGGTGCCGGCAAGGAACCCCCGCTCCAGCCGGATGGCGATCTCCGAGCGGTCCCGCGCGGGGCCCTCGGCGCAGTGGGCTTGCTGCTCGAGCGCCGCGGTCAGGCACGTGAGTGCCTCCACGACGGCGCCGCGGCGGCGGGCGTTGACCGTCGCCTTTCGGTAAGCCTCGACGGCGTCCTCGTACCGGTGCGCTTGCGCGAAGTGGGCGGCGACCACCCGCCAGTCCGGTTCGGCGGCGGTTGCCGTCTCGGCCAACGCCCGGGCGGTCCGATTATGCAGGTAGCGGCACAGCGATGGCGGGGCCAGCTCGGTCGCCACCTGCCGGAGCAGCTCGTGGCGGAACCGCCAGCCGTGGGTGCCGCGCCGTTCGAGCACGCGCGCCCGCACCAGCTCGGCGACGACGTCGTCGACATCGGCGGTGCGGCCTCTGGCCACCGACCGAAGGAGCTGCAGGTCGCCGGCGCGCCCGATCACGGCGGCCGCCTCGACTACCGGCACGACATCGGGGCGCGCATGCAATCGCGCGAACAGGGGCGCATACAGCGCCTCCGGCACCGCCGGTTGGTCGCCCGCCGCGCGCATGCCCGCCACGACGTGCTCGATGTAAAGGGGGATCCCGTCGCACCAGTCGCGCACTTGGCCGCGGCGGGCGTGCGACAGCGTCGGGTCGAGCGCCTCGATCAACGTGTCGGACTGCTCATCGGTCAGCGGCCTCAACTCGAAAACCTCTGTCGCCCAACCCTTCTGAATCCAGTCGTCCTCACGGCCGGTCATCACCACCAGCACTTGGCCGTTCGCGCGCGCCAGCAGCGAGCCGAGCAGCTCCACGGTCGACGAGTCGAACCAGTGGACGTCTTCGGCGATGACCAGGCCCGGTTCCTGACGCAGGCACGCCGTCACGTACTGGTGCACCGTTTCGCCGATCAACTGGTAGAGGGCGCGGCCCTCGACGGCCACCGGGCGATAACCGTGCTCGGGCGCAATGCCCAGCACCGGCGCCAACAGCGGCACCGTGCGGGCCGGATCCAGCGAGCACGCGCTCAATTCGGACTCCAGCAAGCGCATCCGCTCGGCGCCGTCGGTCAGCCGGGTGATCCCGCAGCGCCGTTCCATCAGCCTGCGCACCGGATGCAGGCCGCTGTCGGTGTGCAACGGGGAGCCCCTGAGCTCTATGACGGTGCCGCCGGAGTCCTTGACCATCCGGGCGATCTCGGTCGCGAGCCGGGTCTTGCCGATTCCCGGCTCACCGCGCAGCACCACGCCCGGAGTGGTCAGCGTCCCCGCGCGGGCCAGATCCCAGGCGTGCTGCAGCCGGTCCCGCTCGTGGTCGCGCCCGATCAGGGGAGGTGACCCGGGTGGTGGCCCCTCCGCGTGTTCACCGAGCACCCGATGAGGGGTGATCGGCGCCTCGACGCCCTTGACGGCGACGGCCGAACGTTGGTGGAGTTCGAACGAGTCCCGCACCAGCGGGGCGACGGCCTCCGAGACCACCACCGTG
Organism: Mycobacterium sp.; assembly: GCF_035506235.1. Taxonomy (GTDB): domain Bacteria; phylum Actinomycetota; class Actinomycetes; order Mycobacteriales; family Mycobacteriaceae; genus Mycobacterium. The sequence continues at coordinate 16,971 of NZ_DATJPU010000005.1, read as the reverse complement.
CCGGGCTCGGCCACACTGCACAGACGCGCGGCGAGGTTGGCGGCGAACCCGTAGACGTCGTCCTGCTCGGTGTCGAGGTAGACCAGGCCGCGGTGGACGCCGACCCGCACGTCGATGGCCACGCCGAAGACGCGTTGGGCCCGCTCGCTGAGCCGCGCGACCGCACGGGTGATGTCCAGCCCCGCCGCGACCGCACGGCGGACGTCGTGCTCATGCGCCGTCGGGTGGCCGAACACGACCAACAGCCCGTCGCCCTTGATCGAGCCGATGTGGCCTCCGTAGCGGTCGACCGCGCGGCGCACCTCGTCGCGGTACCGCCCTACCAGGGTGTGGTATGGCTCGGGTTCCAACCGGGTGGACAGCGCCGTCGATTCGACCAGGTCGACAAACATGATGGTCAGCCGGCGAATCTCGCCGTGGCGAGCCGGCGCGGCCAGAAGGTCCTCCGCCTCCGGGTTGCCCCGGTCGACCGCAAGGACTTGCCCTGCCAACGACGTGGCGGTCGCGCGGTCGCCTTCGTTGAGGGCGCGCACCGCGCGGTCGAGCAAATCGTCGATCGATTCACCGCTGTTGCCAGGGCTCACCTGCTCCTCCTGCCCGGGATTGAGAAACCTTACCCGCCGGGCACCGTTTAGCGCATGTGAAAATGAGCGTTCCGCAACGGCGGCTACACGCAGATGGAGAACACCGTGACCGCGGGCTCGCCCGGGCGCGCACACCGGTAGCCGCCGCGGCGCAGCGCGTCGGTCGGCGCGGTCATCGGCTCGAAGCACACCACCTTCTTCTCCGGCTCGTCGCCCGCCGGCGCGAAGATCTGGGTCGCCGGGTACCCCCGCTCGAAATGCACCTCCAGGCGCCGCCCGCCGCCGGACACGGCGAACACCGCGCCGTCGCTCACCTGGTCGTAGGCGTCGTCAAAGGCGTTGTCGCCCAGCGCTTCCTCCCTCGCGGGGCATGGTTCCGACTCGCCGGTGGGCAGCCCCTTGTCGTCGAGCAGCAAATGCCGCAGCGGCGGCGTCTCGATGACCCACTCGCCGCGGGGCACGTCCGGCAGGCGCAGGTACGGATGGAAGCCGAAGCACAGCGGAACCGCAGTGTCACCGGTGGCGGTGACCGTGGTGCCCACCGTCAGCGCCCGTTCGGCCAGCCGCACCGTCACCGTGAGCACATGCGGATACGGGAAGCTGGCCAGCAACGCCGGCTCGGCGCCGAAGTCGACCTCGGCGCTCAGCTCGTTGTCCGACCGCGCCGTGACCCGCCAGCCGGGGTAGGCGGCCAGGGTGCCGTGGATGGGCAACCCGTTGGGATCGGCGCGCACCCGGTTTTCGCCGGGCGTGAGCGTCACCGTCGCGTTCTCGGCGGTGTAGGTGTTGCCGCCCAACCGATTCGCCCAGGGATACAGGATCGGGATCCCCATCGTCTTGCCCGCTTCGACGTACGCGTCCAGCCCGCGCCGCTGGCCGAGCAACTCCACGCCCGAGTCGGTCAGCGAGGTGCCGATCATGCCCGCCCCGGGCACGAACTGCGCGGCGACCGGCGACGACGGGTCGGTCAGGGTGACGATCTGCATGGCTTTACCTCGGGCTCACCTGGACAGTGGGTCGTGCTGGATGCGTTCGGGCGGGGCCCCTTTGGCGATCAGGGCGGCCTTGGTGGCGCGGACCATGTCGGGTCCGCCGCAGATCAGGATCTGCCGGTCGCCCCAGCCCCCGTACTTCGTCACCACGTCGGGCAGGCGGCCGGTCTGGTGCACGTGCAGCCCGCGTGGTGGCGTGGGGTCGGGGTAGTCGGCGGACCACGAGGGGTCGCGGCCGTACTCCGCGACCGGAGTGACCGACAGCCACGGGTTGTGCTGCGCGACCTGCCACAGCGTGGGCAGGTCGTAGAGCTCGCAGCGGTAGCGGGCGCCGAAGAATAGGTGCACCCGTGGGTTCACCGCGTAGCGGCTGAGGTCCATGATCAGCGCCCGCAGCGGCGCCAGCCCGGTGCTGCCGGCGACCATCAGCAGGTCGCCGCCGTCCCGGTCGACCCGCAGGCCGCCGTGGGGACTGGACAGCCGCCACCGGTCGCCGGGACGCGTTTCGTTGACCACCGCAGTGCTGACCAGCCCGCCGGGCACCTGGCGGATGTGGAACTCGATTCCGCCGTCCGGGTCCGCCGGGATCGCGGGGGATAGGTAGCGCCAGCGCCGCGGGCATTGCGGAACGTGGACGTTGACGTACTGGCCGGGGTAGTAGTGCATCGGGCGGTCGAGCTGCAGCCGGACGACGGCCAGGTCGCGCGAGACCCGCGTGTGCTCGATGACCGTGCCGTCCCACCAGGCGGGTCCCTCGTCGGCGTCGGCGGCCCCGCTCATCACCCCGGTGATCAGGTTGAGCGACTGACTGGCGGCCGCCTCGACGGCATCAGTCCAAGCGTCGCCGAGGTGGTCACGCAGCGTCGCATGCAGCGCGCGCCGCAGCGAGTCGTAATGGCTCGGCAGCACCCCGAATTTGCGGTGATCCCGGCCGAGCTGGGCGAGGAAGGCCACCGGCTCGGCGGCGCGCTGCGCGACCAGTTCCCCGTAAACCCAGTGCAACGCGTGCGCGAAGGCGGCCCGCTGCGCGTCCATCTCGGGTGGGAACAGGTCGCGCACCGAGACGTCGAGGGCGAACCAGTGGGTGTAGAAGCGGCGGACCAGTTCGTTGGTCTCCGTAGTGCCCGAGTCCTTCGTGGCGAAGGCGTCGCGCAGCAGCCGCAACGCATCCCGGTCCTCGAGGCTCACGGGCCCCGATTCTAGGCTTGTGGGCTGGCGCGGGACCGCGCCCACATGCCAGGATCAGCCCCGTCGACTAGGGCGACCCGTTGGTCCCGTTCATGCCGAACAGCATCCCGCGGGTCCCGCCGATGCCGCCGGGCCCACCACCGCTGCCATTTCCGCCGCCACCGCCGTCGCCGATCAGACGGGCGTCCCCGCCGTTGCCGCCGCTGGCAGTCAAGAGGGCAAATCCGTTGCTGCCGGCGTTGCCGCCCGTCCCGCCGGTGCCGATCAGCGCGCCGTCCCCGCCGTTGCCCCCGTTGCCGCCGTTGCTGTTCGCCGAGGTGCCGCCGTCGCCACCGTTGCCGCCGGCTCCGGCCAACCCCCGCGCAGCGCCGCCGGCACCACCGTTACCGCCCTTGCCCAAGATTGCGGTGCCGAGAGCGTTGCCGCCGGCCCCGCCGGCCCCGCCGTCGCCCCACAGCAGGCCGCCGGCACCGCCGGCACCGCCGTTGGCGGCGTCGCCGACGCCGCTGGACCCGCCGGCCCCGCCGTTGCCGCCGTGGCCGATCAATCCGGCGGCCCCTCCGTTTCCGCCCGGCCCTCCGCTGAGCAAACCCGTTCCGACAACGCCCGGCCCGCCGTTGCCGCCGTTGCCCATCAGTAACCCGCCCGCCCCGCCGTCTTGACCGATTCCCCCCAGGCCGCCGTCGCCGATCAGCAGCCCGCCCCTACCTGCCGCGCCGCCAAAACCGTTAAGACCGCCGTTGCCGCCGTTGCCGATCAGCCCGGCGTTGCCGCCGGCGCCCGCCGCGCCGTTCAAGCCAACAAAACCGCCGCCGGCGTTGCCGCCCGCGCCGCCGCTCCCGATCAGTCCACCGCCGCCGCCGCTGCCCCCATTGCCGCCGTTGCTGGCCAGCGAGGTGCCGCCATCCCCGCCGGTACCGCCGGCTCCGAACAGCCCCGGTACAAAGCCGCCGGTACCGCCGTTGCCACCCTTGCCCGCGGAAAGGCCGCTGCCGATGGCGTTGCCGCCGGCCCCGCCGGATCCGGCGTCGCCCCACAGCAGGCCGCCGGCGCCGCCGGCACCGCCGTTGGCGGCGTCGCCGAAGCCAGTGGACCCACCCGTCCCGCCGTTGCCGCCATGGCCGATCAACCCGGCGGCCCCACCGTTGCCGCCCGGCCCCGGATGGACCAAGAGCGTTCCGGCAGCGCCCGACCCGCCGTTGCCGCCGTTGCCGACCAGGAACCCGCCCGGCCCGCCGTCTTGCCCGGTCCCAGCCGCGCCGTCAGCGCCGTTGCCGATTAGCGGGCGCCCGAACAGCGCCTGGGTGCGGGCATTGATCGCGCCCAGCGGGTCCTGCTCCAGCGTCTGCAAAGGCGACGCGTTGGCGGCCTCGCTGGCCGCATATGACGTCGACGCCGCGGTCAAAGCCTGGACAAACCGGTCATGAAACGCCGCCGCCTGCGCGCTGACCGACTGAAATTCACTGCCGCGGGCTCCAAACAACTCGGCGACGGCCGCTGACACCTCGTCGGCGCCGGCCGCAACCACCCGTGTCGTGAAGACTGTCGCCGCAGCATTTGCCGCGCCGATCGCCGAACCGATGCTCGTCAAATCCGTTGCCGCCGTTGATATCAGCTCCGGCGCCGCAATCACGAACGACATGGCCTGCACCTCTGTTGGCTCGTGGTAACCCGGCCAGGCGCAGCCTGGTGGTCATCGAGTCTTGATAGGTGTAGATCGTATTGCGGCTCGGGCACGATGTCCTGCTGTTTCACGGCCGGGGAAGGCTGCCGCAAAATAGGCAAAATTGAGCGGAACACACTCAACCTTGACGGCGTTGAATATCGCGACAAGCATTTTTACCTACCGCACCTTCTGACCCCAAACGGAGATCGTCGTGGACTCTTTCAACCCGACCACCAAGACACAGGCGGCCCTCACCTCGGCCTTGCAGGCGGCCTCGTCCGCCGGAAATCCCGAGATCAGGCCCGCCCACCTGCTGATGGCCCTGTTGACGCAGGCCGACGGGATCGCCGCGCCGCTGCTGGAGGCCGTCGGCGTCGAGCCCGCGACCATCCGGACCGAGGCGCAGCGCCTGCTGGACCGGCTGCCCCAGGCCAGCGGCGCCAGTGCGCAGCCGCAGCTCTCCCGCGAGTCACTGGCGGCCATCACCACCGCCCAGCAGCTGGCCACCGAGATGGACGACGAGTATGTCTCGACCGAGCACCTGATGGTCGGGCTGGCCACTGGCGACTCCGACGTCGCCAAGCTGCTCACCGGCCACGGCGCCTCGCCGCAGGCGCTGCGCGACGGATTCGTCAAGGTACGCGGCAGCGCCCGGGTCACGAGTCCCGAGCCGGAGGCCACCTACCAGGCACTCGAGAAGTACTCCACCGACCTGACGGCCCGTGCCCGCGAGGGCAAACTCGACCCCGTCATCGGCCGTGACAACGAAATCCGCCGCGTCGTGCAGGTGCTGTCCCGGCGCACCAAGAACAACCCGGTGCTCATCGGCGAGCCCGGCGTCGGCAAGACCGCGATCGTAGAGGGTCTGGCCCAGCGCATCGTCGCCGGCGACGTGCCGGAGAGCCTGCGCGACAAGACCGTGATCTCCCTGGATATGGGATCGATGGTCGCCGGCGCGAAGTACCGCGGCGAGTTCGAGGAGCGGCTCAAGGCCGTCCTCGACGACATCAAGAACTCGGCCGGACAGATCATCACGTTCATCGACGAGCTGCACACCATCGTCGGGGCGGGCGCGACCGGTGAGGGCGCGATGGATGCCGGCAACATGATCAAGCCGATGCTGGCCCGTGGCGAGCTGCGGCTGGTCGGCGCCACCACGCTCGACGAGTACCGCAAATACATCGAAAAGGACGCCGCCCTGGAGCGGCGGTTCCAGCAGGTGTTCGTCGGCGAGCCGTCGGTGGAGGACACCGTCGGCATCCTGCGCGGGCTGAAGGACCGCTATGAGGTGCACCACGGCGTGCGCATCACCGACTCCGCGCTGGTCGCCGCGGCGGCGCTCTCCGACCGCTACATCACCGCGCGCTTCTTGCCCGACAAGGCCATCGACCTGGTCGACGAGGCCGCAAGCCGGCTGAAGATGGAGATCGACTCGCGGCCGGTCGAGATCGATGAGGTCGAGCGCCTGGTGCGCCGCCTCGAGATCGAGGAGATGGCGCTGGCCAAGGAGGAGGACGAGGCCTCCAAGGAGCGCCTGGAGAAGCTGCGCGCCGAGTTGGCCGACCAGAAGGAAAAGCTGGCCGAGCTGACCACCCGGTGGCAAAACGAGAAGAGCGCGATCGACATCGTCCGCGAGCTCAAGGAACAGCTGGAGGCGTTGCGCGGGGAGTCCGAGCGCGCCGAGCGCGACGGCGATCTGGCCAAGGCCGCCGAGCTGCGGTACGGGCGCATCCCGGAGGTGGAGAAGAAGCTCGACGCCGCGCTGCCGCAGGCGGAGGCCCGCGAGAACGTGATGCTCAAGGAGGAGGTCGGTCCCGACGACATCGCCGACGTGGTGTCCGCGTGGACGGGCATCCCGGCCGGCCGGCTGCTGGAGGGTGAGACCGCCAAGCTGCTCCGGATGGAAGACGAGCTGGGCAAGCGCGTCGTCGGGCAACGGAAGGCCGTGACAGCGGTTTCTGACGCCGTGCGGCGTTCTCGCGCCGGGGTCGCCGACCCCAACCGGCCGACGGGCGCGTTCATGTTCCTTGGGCCGACCGGTGTCGGTAAGACGGAGCTGGCCAAGGCTTTGGCGGAGTTCCTGTTCGATGACGAACACGCGATGGTCCGCATCGACATGAGCGAGTACGGCGAGAAGCACTCGGTGGCTCGGTTGATCGGTGCTCCGCCCGGATACGTCGGCTACGAGGCCGGCGGGCAGCTGACCGAGGCGGTACGCCGCCGGCCGTACACGGTGGTGCTGTTCGACGAGGTCGAAAAGGCACACCCGGACGTGTTCGACGTGCTGCTGCAGGTTCTCGACGAGGGCCGGCTGACGGACGGCCACGGACGCACCGTCGACTTCCGCAACGCGATCCTCATCTTGACGTCCAACCTCGGGTCGGGCGGCAGCGACGAGCAGGTGATGGCGGCGGTGCGCGCGGCGTTCAAGCCCGAGTTCATCAACCGCCTTGACGACGTGCTGATCTTCGAGGGGCTCAATCCCGAAGAACTGGTGCAGATCGTCGACATCCAGCTCGAGCAGCTGGACAAGCGGCTGGCGCAACGGCGGCTGCAGCTGGAGGTGTCGCTGCCGGCCAAGCGCTGGCTGGCGCAGCGCGGCTTCGACCCGGTCTACGGCGCCCGGCCGTTGCGCCGGCTCGTCCAGCACGCCATCGGCGACCAGCTGGCCAAGATGCTGCTGGCCGGCGACGTGCACGACGGCGACGTCGTGCCCGTCAACGTCAGCCCCGACGGCGACTCGCTGGTGCTGGGTTAAGCCTGTTCGAGTGTGAATGCTGGGCTTTGAGTGTGAGTGCAGGGCGGGAAAATCGCCAAAATCCCGCCGCTGGCTCACACTCAAAGCCGTCAGCGCACACGGCTGTAGAGGAACCTGGCGACCCGCTTCGCCCTGCTTCGCCGCCCTCGCGATCGCCACGACCTGTGATGGGGTTGTGACCTGGTCGGATTCTGTGTTCCGGCCCAACAGCAGATACCCTGTGTGGGATGGTCCCCCTTTGGTTCACGCTTTCCGCGCTGTGCTTTGTCGGTGCGGGTGTGCTGCTGTACGTCGACATCGATCGACGCCGCGGCCGCAGCAGGCGCCGCAGGTCGTGGGCGCGCTCGCACGGATTCGACTACGAGCGTGAATCATCCGACATCCTCAAGCGCTGGAAGCGCGGCGTGATCTCCACGGTGGGCGACGTGCCCGCCCACAACGTCGTGCTGGGCCAGATCCGCGGCGAGGCGGTGTACATCTTCGACCTCGAGGAGGTCGCCACCGTGATCGCGCTGCACCGCAAGGTGGGCACCAACGTGGTGGTGGACCTGCGGCTCAAAGGGCTCAAAGAGCCGCGGGAGAGCGACATTTGGCTGCTGGGCGCCATCGGGCCGCGGATGGTGTACTCCACCAACCTGGACGCGGCCCGCCGCGCGTGCGACCGCCGCATGGTCACCTTCGCGCACACCGCGCCCGACTGCGCCGAGATCATGTGGAACGAGCAGAACTGGACTTTGGTCGCGATGCCGATCGCCAGCACACGCGCCCAATGGGACGAGGGCCTGCGCACGGTCCGCCAGTTCAACGACCTGCTGCGGGTGTTGCCGCCGGTGCCCCAGGAGACCCCCGCCGAGGCGGGATCGCCTGCGGGACTTCGCAATGCGGCGCCAAGCCGTCCCCTGGCCCCCGCCGCGCGCGCGGAGTTGCCGCCCAGGCGCGCCCAGCAGGACGTGTCCGGGCTGCTCGGCTCGGATGCTCAGGCGGGCCGCCGCGCCCCCGAGCCGGTGCGCCGGGAGCAGGGTCGCACGGAATCCCTGCACCGCCCGCCACCCACCGGCCGCAACGGCCATCAGGCCTCTAACTACCAGCGCTGATAGGGCGCGGGGTGGGTCCGGGGGCCGCTGAGTCCCCGTCATTACACTGTCGCTCATGCCTCGCCCCGTAGCCCTGATCACCGGGCCTACGTCCGGGATCGGCGCCGGCTACGCGCGACGCTACGCGAGCGACGGCTACGACCTGGTCCTGGTGGCCCGGGATGTCGACCGGTTGACCCGATTGGCGGGCGAGCTCGAGGGCGAGGCCGGCGGCATCGAGATCCTGCCCGCGGACCTGGCCGATCCCGCCGGGCGGCACAAGGTCTGCGACCGCCTTGCCGCGGGGGTCCGGGTGCTGGTGAACAACGCCGGCTTCGGCACGTCCGGCGAATTCTGGGCCACCGACCCCGCGCTGCTGCAGGCGCAGCTCGACGTCAACGTCACCGCGGTCATGCACCTCACCCGCGCCGCCCTGCCGGCGATGCTCGACGCCGGCGCGGGCACCGTCATCAACATCGCCAGCGTTGCCGGGCTGGTGCCCGGGCGCGGGTCGACCTATTCGGCGTCCAAGGCGTGGGTGATCTCGTTCAGCGAGGGCCTGGCCGTCGGCCTGCAGGGTACCGGCGTCGGCGTGCACGCCGTGTGCCCGGGATACGTACACACCGAATTCCACGCCAGGGCAGGCATCGAGATGGCCAAGCTGCCGTCGTTCCTGTGGCTCGAGGTCGACGACGTCGTCACCAAGAGCCTGGCCGACATCGCCGCCGGCAAGGTGATCAGCGTCCCGGGCCTGCAGTACAAGGCGATCGTCACCGCCGGGCGCGTGATCCCGCGGCGACTGGCCCGCGCCGCCACCCGACGAGTAGGGCGCGGCGGTGGACGAACCTGACCCGCGCGCGGAGCTCGCCGAGCTGGTGCGACGGCTGTCGGTCGTGCATGGCCGGGTGACGCTGTCGTCGGGCAAGGAGGCCGACTACTACGTCGACCTGCGCCGCGCCACCCTGCACCACCGCGCCTCGGCGCTGATCGGCGGGCTGATGCGCGAACTCACCGCCGACTGGGACTACGCGGTCGTCGGCGGCCTGACCCTGGGCGCCGATCCCGTCGCGACGGCCATCATGCACGCGCCCGGGCGCCCGATCGACGCGTTCGTCGTGCGCAAATCCGCGAAAACCCATGGGCTGCAACGCCTCATCGAGGGCTCCGAGGTCGCCGGCAAGCGGGTCCTGGTGGTGGAGGACACGAGCACCACGGGGAACTCGGCGCTGACGGCCGTGCGCGCGGTTCAGGAAGCGGGCGGCGAGGTGATCGGGGTGGCCACCGTGGTGGACCGCGCCACCGGCGCCGCGGAGACCATCGAGGCCGAGGGTTTGGCGTACCGCAGCCTGTTGGGCCTGGCCGATCTGGGTCTGGGCTAGGCCCAGGGCGGTATGCGCAGTTTCATCGCGTTGGTCTGCTGCCTGGCGGCTTGCCTGGTGGGCTGCGCGGGCTCCAACCATCCCGCTCGCCCATATGGCGCGCAGGGCGCGCGGCTCGGCGAATCCCTGGCGCTGCTGGGCTGGAACATGGCGGTGTCGAACCTGCGCTGGGACGGCGATTACGTGTTGATCGACGTGGATGCCTCGCCCACGGATCCGAAAGCGCCGCACGCCAAACCCGAGGACATTCGCTTTGGCCTCTACGGCGCGCTGGCGCACCCCTTGGAGTCGAACGGCCTGGGCAGCTGCGACCAGGCCGTGGCCAGCGTGCACGACATCCAACACGTGCTGTCGGCGCCGCCCGACCGGCTGACCGGCACGGTTTGCCTTGGGCCGCTGAAGGATCGGAGCCAGGTCCGTGGGGTGTACGGCTACTCGCCGCGCGACCGGATCCCGAACACTTCGGCGGCCTACCCCGCGGCGTTTCCGATCGGGTTGCCGCCGACGAACGGTAACGACACCGGCCTGGTGGTCAAGACCGTCAGCCTGTCGGCCTGGCGCGCCGACGGCGCCCCGGTGACCAAGGCCCAGCTCGGCGACCCGGCCGCGTTCAACGGCAACGGCTACATGCTGCTGGGGCTGGAGGCCGACGCCATCGCGGAGCGGTATCGCGACGACTCCGCCAAGCGCGGCGGGCCGATGATGCTGCTGGCGTCGCCGACCCTGCCCGGCCGGGGCCTGAACCCGGCCTGCGCGACCTACGGATCGTCGCTGCTGATCCTGCCCGACGCGTCGCTGGATTCGGTGCACGTCAACGCGTCGCTGTGCACCCAGGGCGAGATCAACGAGGCGCTGCTGTACGCGACGGTGGCGATCGACGGCACCCACGCCGGGGTGTGGACGCAGCGATGAGCGAACCCGGGCCCACCGAATGGGGAACGACGGCCGGCGGTGTCGGGCCCTGGCGGGGCGACCTTCCCGACGACCCGCGATACGACCCGAACCTCTTGCGCGACGGCGATACTCGCAACGTCGTCGACGCCTACCGCTACTGGACGCGGGAGGCGATCATCGGCGACATCGACCGGCGTCGTCATCCCCTGCACGTGGCGATCGAGAACTTCGGCCACGACGCCAACATCGGCTCGGTGGTGCGCACCGCCAACGCGTTCGCGGTCGACACCGTGCACATCGTCGGGCGGCGGCGGTGGAATCGGCGCGGGGCCATGGTGACCGACCGCTATCAGCGGCTGTGCCATCACGACAGCACCGCCGAATTGCTGGACTTCGCGGCGGGCGCCGTTCTGACGGTGATCGCCGTGGACAACGTCCCGGGCGCGGCGCGGCTGGAGGAGACGGCGCTGCCGCGGGAGTGCCTGCTGGTGTTCGGTCAGGAGGGCCCGGGCATCACCGACGACATCCGAGCCGGTGCGGCGCTCACGGTGTCGATCGCCCAGTTCGGCTCCACGCGCAGCATCAACGCCGGCGTGGCCGCCGGGATCGCGATGCACGCCTGGATCCGGCAGCACGGCGACCTGTCGCGCGCCTGGTGAGTGTGAATCCCTGACCTTGAGGGGTGTACTCACGGCGAAGCTCGTCGGCGCGTCGCCGCCCAGGACGCACACTCAACTCCACAGCGTCACATGCACCTTCGGGCGAAACCGCGTCACGCCGACACCGGAGCCGCGGATCATCGCCTGGGTGCACCGCGGGGTGGTGATGAAGCGGACCAGCTCGGACACGGCGGGCTGGCGCACCGCGGGCGCCAGCGTCGCCGCGCACCACTCGCCTGAGCGGTCCAGGCCGGGGCCGGACACGTGGGTCAACCGCCCGGCAGCGAGATCCTTCGCGACGGCGAAACCGATCGTGAGGCTGACCCCGCCGACCCGCTGCACCTCCTCGAGCGCGGCGGCGTCGCTTTGGAAGATGCGTTGCTGTGACTCCGGAATGGCCAAGCCGCGCAACAACTTTGCGATCTCGCCGTCCACGCTGCCCGCCGACGGGCCGAGCATCCACTGCTGCTGGCGCAGCAGTGCCGGCGTCGGAATGCCCGCGGTCAGTGGGCTATTCGGCGCCGCGACGGCGATTATCTGGTATTTGAGGAAGGGCCGCACGAAGATCGTGTCGTCGGGGCCGATCGAGTTCGCCGGGCCGATCGCGATGTCGACGGCGCGCGCGCAGATCAGGTCGCGGAACCGGCTCGTCGGATGCACGCTCAGCTCCACCGACAGGTCGTCGGCCCGCGACGAGAACAGCTCGATCAGGCCCGGCGCGGCATGTTCGGCGAACGCGGTCGACGCGGCGATCCGCAGCAGCCGGCGCCCGTGGGCGGCCTCGGTGACCTCGATCGCGGTTTGTTGCTGCAGCCCCAGGATTTCGACCGCGCGGCTGGCCAGCCGCAGCCCGCCGGGCGTGAACGCCAGCCCGGCACCCGTCCGGGTGAACAGGGGGTCGTCGAGCTCCTTGCGCAGGGCCGCCACCAGCATCGAGATGCCGGCGTCGGAAATACCCAGCTCCGCGGCGGCGGCCCGCACCGAGCCCAGCCGGACCACCGCCGAATAGGCCCGAAGTTGAGCCGGAGTCACGTCAAGAGCCTACTTCTGGCCTAATTTGAGAGAGTGCGCGACGTGCTTGCCGAGTTGGTGTCGATCTGGCGTGCCGGCGACACCGCGGGGCTCGGGACGGTGGTGCGGACGTTCCGGTCCGCGCCGCGGCCGCCGGGGGCCTCGATGGTGGTGGCGCCCGACGGGTCGGTGGCCGGCTCGGTCTCGGGTGGCTGCGTGGAGGGCGCGGTGTACGACGCCGCGACCGAGGTGGCGCAAACGGGCACCCCGCGGCTGGAGCGCTATGGGGTCAGCGACGGCGACGCGTTCGCCGTCGGGCTGACGTGCGGCGGGATCATCGACGTGTTCGTCGAGCCGATGTCGCGGGCGACTTTCCCCGAACTCGCCGCGGTCGCCGACGACATCGGCGAGAACCGTCCCGTCGCGGTCGCGACCGTCATCGGCCACCCGGACGCGCGGTGGGTGGGTCGCCGGGTCGTGGTCCGGCCCGACCCTAATAGCCCCGTCGCGGGATCGCTGGGCTCGGCGCGCGCCGACGCCGCGGTCGCCGACGACGCGCGCGGTCTGCTGGCGGTGGGCCGCAGCGAGGTCCTCAAGTACGGGCCCGACGGGCAGCGCCTGGGCGACGGCATGGAGGTGTTCGTGTCCAGCTACGCGCCGCGCCCGCGGATGCTGGTGTTCGGCGCCATCGATTTCGCCGCCGCCCTGGCCCAGCAGGGGTCGTTCCTCGGCTACCGCGTCACGGTGTGCGACGCGCGCGAGGTCTTCGCCACGCCGGTGCGCTTCCCGACGGCCGACCACGTCGTCGTCGACTGGCCCCACCGCTACCTCGCCGCCCAGGCGCAGGCGGGCGCCGTCGACGAGAGCACGGTGATCTGCGTGCTTACCCACGACCCGAAGTTCGACGTGCCGGTGCTGGAGGTGGCGCTGCGGCTGGGCGTCGGCTACGTGGGCGCGATGGGATCGCGCCGCACCCACGACGACCGGATCAACCGGCTGCGCGCCGCGGGCCTGACCGACGCCGAGCTGGGCCGGCTGTCCAGCCCCATCGGACTGGACCTCGGCGCCCGCACCCCCGAGGAGACCGCGGTGTCGATCGCCGCCGACATCATCGCCAAGCGCTGGGGCGGCGGGGGCCGTCCGCTGACCGAGACCGGTGGACGCATCCACCACGACGCGCCGGACCCGCAGCCGGCGGACGAGTACCAAGCCAGTTCAGCAAATACTTAACTCGCTATTGACGCCCATGTCAGCGCGGCTGACACTGCTGCAATGCAAGTACCGGGACCCTTCGAATACGAACGTGCAACCAGCGTCGACCACGCCGTCGGGCTGCTGGATCGGTTGGGGGAGGGGGCGCGGGTGATCGCGGGCGGGCACAGCCTGCTGCCCATGATGAAACTGCGCATCGCCAACCCGGAGTACCTCGTCGACATCAACGACCTGGCCCCCGAGCTCGGATACGTGATCACCGATCCGACCCTGGTGCGCGTCGGCGCCATGACCCGCCACCGCGAGATTCTGGAGTCCGACACCCTGGCCGCCGTGTGCCCGATCTTCCGGGACGCCGAACGCGTGATCGCCGACCCGGTGGTCCGCAATCGCGGCACCCTCGGCGGCTCGCTGTGCCAGGCGGATCCGGCCGAGGACCTGGTGACGGTGTGCACCGTGCTGGACGCGGTCTGCCTGGCCCGCGGGCCGTCGGGAGAACGGGAGATACCGATCGACGACTTCGTCGCCGGGCCCTACGAGACCACCCTGGCGCACAACGAAATCCTGGTCGAGGCCCGAATCCCCTTGCGGCTCAACACGTCCAGCGCCTACGCCAAGGTGGAACGGCGCGTCGGCGACTGGGCGGTGACGGCGGCCGGGGCTGCCGTCACGCTGGACGGCACCGAGATCGTGGCCGCGCGCGTGGGACTGACGGCGGTCAACCCGGACCCGGCCGCGCTGGCCGAGCTGTCGGCGGCCCTGGTCGGCCGGCCCGCCACCGAGGAGACCTTCGCCGACGCGGGTCGCCTGGCCGCCGAGGCCTGCGACCCGGCGACCGACGTCCGCGGCAGCGCCGACTACAAGCGGCACCTGGCCGCCGAACTGACCATCCGCACGCTGCGCACCGCCGCCGAGCGGGTGCGCGGACAAAGGAGCTGACCATGCAGGTGAACATGACCGTAAACGGCGAACAGGTGACCGCCGAGGTCGAACCCCGGACGCTGCTGGTGCACTTCCTGCGGGATCAGTTGCGGCTCACCGGAACCCACTGGGGCTGCGACACCAGCAACTGCGGGACGTGCGTGGTCGACGTGGACGGCGTGCCGGTGAAGTCGTGCACGATGCTGGCCGCGATGGCATCCGGCCACAGCGTCCGCACGGTGGAGGGCCTGGCCGTCGACGGCCAACTGGACCCGGTGCAGGAAGGGTTCATGCGCTGCCACGGGCTGCAATGCGGTTTCTGCACGCCGGGAATGATGATCACCGCCCGCGCCCTGCTGGACCGCGACCCCAACCCCGACGAGGACACCATCCGCGAGGCGATCTCCGGGCAGATCTGCCGCTGCACCGGATACACCACGATCGTGCGCTCCATCCAGTGGGCCGCACAGCACAGCTCAAGCGAGGTCGCATCGTCATGACCACCATCGAGTCCCGGCCCCCCTCACCCGAAGACACCGTCGACAACGACCAGAAGCCCTGCGGCCACGGCCGGATGCTGCGCAAGGAGGACCCGCGCTTCATCCGCGGCCGCGGCACCTACGTCGACGACGTCGCGCTGCCCGGGATGCTGCACCTGGCCATCCTGCGCTCGCCGTACGCGCACGCCCGCATCGCCGGCATCGATGTGACTGCGGCCCTTGCGCATCCGAAGGTCAAGGCGGTGGTGACGGGCGCGGACCTGGCCGAGAAGGGCCTGGCGTGGATGCCGACGCTGTCCAACGACGTGCAGGCCGTGCTGGCCACCGACAAGGTGCGCTTCCAGGGTCAGGAGGTGGCGTTCGTCGTTGCCGAGGACCGGTATTCGGCGCGCGACGCGCTGGAGTTGATCGACGTCGACTACGACCCGCTGGATCCCGTCGTGGACGTCCGCACGGCGCTCGACTCGTCGGCGCCGGTGATCCGCACCGACCTGGACGGCAAGACCGACAATCACATCTTCGACTGGGAGACCGGCGACGCGGCGGCCACCGAGGCGGTGTTCGCCAGGGCCGACGTCGTCGTCAAGCAGGAGATCGTCTACCCCCGGGTGCACCCCGCGCCGATGGAAACCTGTGGCGCGGTGGCCGATTTGGATCCGGTGACCGGCAAGCTGACGCTGTGGACCACCTCGCAGGCGCCGCACGCCCACCGCACCCTGTACGCGTTGGTCGCCGGCCTGCCCGAGCACAAGATCCGGGTGATCTCGCCGGACATCGGCGGCGGCTTCGGCAACAAGGTGCCGATCTACCCCGGCTACGTCTGCGCGATCGTCGGCTCGCTGCTGCTGGGCAAGCCGGTGAAATGGATGGAGGACCGCAGCGAGAACCTGACGTCCACCAGCTTCGCCCGCGACTACATCATGGTCGGCGAGATCGCCGCCACCAACCATGGAAAGATCCTGGCGTTGCGGTCGAACGTGCTCGCCGACCACGGCGCGTTCAACGGGCAGGCCGCGCCGACAAAATACCCGGCCGGCTTCTTCGGCGTCTTCACCGGCAGCTACGACCTGGAGGCCGCCTACTGCCACATGACCGCGGTCTACACCAACAAGGCGCCCGGCGGGGTGGCCTATGCGTGCTCGTTCCGGATCACCGAGGCGGTGTACTTCGTCGAGCGGCTGGTGGACTGCCTGGCCTTCGAGCTGAGGATGGACCCGGCCGAGCTGCGGCTGCGAAACCTGTTGCGGCCCGAGCAGTTCCCGTACACCACCAAGACGGGTTGGACGTACGACTCGGGTGACTACGAGGCCACCATGCGCAAGGCCATGGAGATGATCGGCTACGACGCGCTGCGCGCCGAGCAGAAGGAGCGGCGGGCGCGCGGCGAGCTGATGGGAATCGGGATGGCGTTCTTCACCGAGGCCGTCGGCGCCGGGCCGCGCAAGGACATGGACATCCTCGGCCTCGGCATGGCCGACGGATGCGAGCTGCGCGTGCACCCGACGGGTAAAGCCGTTGTGCGACTGTCGGTTCAGACCCAGGGCCAGGGCCACGAGACGACGTTCGCGCAGATCGTCGCCGAGGAGCTGGGCATCCCGCCCGACGACATCGAGGTGGTGCACGGCGACACCGACCAGACGCCGTTCGGGCTGGGCACCTACGGCAGCCGGTCCACCCCGGTGTCGGGTGGGGCGGCGGCGCTGGTCGCCCGCAAGGTGCGCGACAAGGCGAAGATCATCGCGTCGGGCATGCTCGAGGTCTCGGTCGCGGACCTGGAGTGGGAGAAGGGTTCGTTCCACGTCAAGGGCGACCCGTCGGCGTCGGTGACGATCGCCGACATCGCGATGCGCGCGCACGGCGCCGGGGACCTGCCCGAGGGCATCGAGGGCGGCCTGGACGCCGAGGTCTGCTACAACCCGGAGAACCTGACCTACCCCTACGGCGCGTATTTCTGTGTGGTGGACGTAGATCCGGGCACCGCGGTGGTCAAGGTGCGCCGCTTCCTGGCCGTCGACGACTGCGGCACCCGGATCAACCCGATGATCATCGAGGGGCAGGTGCACGGCGGCATCGTCGACGGCATCGGGATGGCGCTGATGGAGATGATCGAGTTCGACGACGACGGCAACTGCCT
>NZ_DATJPU010000004.1:0-60719 GCF_035506235.1 Mycobacterium sp. | reverse complement strand
CGGCTGCGCCGCACCAGCATCGACCCCGGCTGGCTGCTCGACTACTGGAGCGACCGGGTGCACCGGCTGCTCGGCGCGTGCGTGCGCGACCGTGACCTCGTTCCGGCCGAACGCAGCATCGACATCAGCTTCCACCACCTCAACGGCAACGAAATGCCGCTGCTGGAGCAGCTGTACCAGCGCGGCGGAGTCGAGCTGACACCGAAAGTCCGCGGGCGCCTTCAGCAATACCTGGACGGCAATCCGCGGGGCAAGCACGGCCGCATCCGCTACGACCTGCAGCGGCACTTCGGCATCTCGCCCGACGAACTGCGGGAGCGCTTCGGGTTCTACTTCGACAGGTTCGACGTCCGCCCCGATTGAAGGAGGCATCAGCGATGGAACCGGTCTATCGCAGCAGGCCCGGCGCCGACGCCATGCGACCGGCGGCCGCCGAGAAGGCCACTCGGCTAGCCCCAGGGCTGTGGTGCTCGCCGGGGCTGTCGAACGCCTACCTGCTGACCACGGCCGAGGGCCGGGTCATCGTCAACACCGGCATGGGGTTCGAGGGGCCGGTGCACCGCGCCAACTTCGACGACGTCGACCGCTCGCCGGTGCGCTATATCATCTTCACGCAGGGCCACGTCGACCACGTCGGGGGTTTGGACAGCGTAAGGGATCCCGATACAACGGTTGTCGCGCAAGCGAACTGGACCACGTGGCGCGACGACAACGAACGCCTGATCCCGTACCGCGCCGCCCGCAGCGCCTTCGCCTTCAAAGACACGCTGGCGACGGGCATCCAGGCCATTCAGCGCCGTCTCGGTACGACGCGGCTGCCCGGCCAGAGCGTCCCCGTCGTCGACCTGGAGTTCGAGGACACTCTGACGTTGGAGGTCGGCGGCCGGCGGGTGGAGCTGATCTCAGTGCCCGGCGGTGAGACCACCGACTCGCTGGTGGTGTGGCTGCCGGACGAGCGGATCTGCCTGTGCGGGAACACCTTCGGGCCCTTGTTTGGGCACATTCCCAACCTCGTCACAATCCGTGGCGACCGGTACCGTGACGCCCTGACCGCGGTCGAATCCGTCGAGCGGGTGCGCGAGCTGCAGCCCGAACTCCTGGTGACCGGCCACTTCGACCCGATCGCCGGGCAGCAGCGCATCAACGACGAATTGACCCGGCTGCGGGACGCGATCCAATACATCCACGACCAGACCGTCGCCGGGATGAACGCGGGCAAGGACGTCCAAACCCTGATGCGCGAGATCGACTTGCCGCCGGAATACGAAGTGGGCCAGGGCTACGGGAAGGTCGCCTGGGATGTGCGCGCCATCTGGGAGAACTACTCGGGCTGGTTCCATCACCGGTCGACCACCGAGCTCTACCCCGTCGGCTTCGACGCCGTCGCCCCCGACGTGGTGGCGCTGGCCGGCGCCGACGCACTGGTGGAAAGGGCGCGGGCACACCTCGACGAGGGCAGGGCGCTGCACGCCATTCACCTCGCCGAGCTCGTGCCCGCGGAGCACCCGGGGGTGCGCGAAGTCTTGAACAGGGCGCATGAAACGCTGCTGGCAGGCAGCACCAACTTTTGGGAAAGTGCCTGGCTGGCAAACCAATTAGCGAGGAACTCATGACGGCGCGAGTCACCTTCGACTTCACCGGGACCGCGGTGCTGATCACGGGCGGCACCAGCGGCATCGGGCACGCCACGGCGACGCTGTTCCGGGAGGCCGGAGCCGAGGTCGCCATCACCGGAACCAAACCGACCACGGCCGACTACGAGACCGACCTGTCCGGCATGGCCTATCACCAGTTGCAGATCACCGACGACAAGTCGATCGACGCACTCGCCCAGAAGTTCACCCGCCTCGACGTGCTGGTCAACAACGCGGGCGCGAATTTCCCCGGCGGCCTTGATGAGTCGAAGCCCGACGGGTTCGACGCGTCGGTCGCGCTCAACCTGGCCGGTCCCTACCGGCTCACGGTCGCGCTGTACCGGGCGTTGAAGTCGTCGACCGCGGCGGGCGGCGCCAGCGTGGTCAACCTGGCCTCCATGTCCGCGCTGCGGGCGGTACCGCTAGTCCCCGGCTACGGCGCCGCGAAGGCCGGGATCGTCTGCATCACAAGGAATCTGGCCGTCAAGTGGGCGCGCAAGGGAATCCGCGTTAACGCGGTCGCCCCAGGGACGATCGATACCCCGATGACCGCGCCCATGCACGGCGCGGCCGAACTGGTGGATTCCGAGTTGGCGCACATTCCGTTGCACCGCTTCGGATCCGTGGGGGAGATCGCGCCCACGATAGCGTTTCTGTGCACCGAGCAGAGCAGCTACACCAGTGGCGCGCTTTTCGTCGTCGACGGCGCGTCGGACTGCGTCTGAAAGGAGGCTTTCACCATGGCATTCGCCTTGCGGCCCGAGGACTTCTACCACACCGGCGTCATCGTGCCCGACCTCGCCGCGGCGATGGCCAAACTGAGCGCGCTGGCGGGCTACCGGTGGATCACACCAATGAGTTACACGCTGCCGTTTCGCACCGCCTCCGGCGTCCGCGAGTTGACCTCGACGATCGTCTACTCCTTGCAGAGCCCGCACGTCGAACTCGTGCAGGAGGTTCCCGGGAGTGCGTGGACGGCCGCGCCGGGCAACGCCGTCCATCACCTCGGCTACTTCAGCGACAACCTGGCCGAGAGCGCGCAGGCGCTCGAGGCCAACGGCTTCACCCTCGAGATGACCGCCGACGTGCCCGGTTCCGACCTTGCGCTGTTCGCCTATTACACAGACGCTTTCGGCGCCCGCATCGAGATCGTGGACCGCGCGCTGTTTCCCGACTTTCCCGCATTCCTGCAGTCGATGGCGGCCCCACCGGAGGTTTGACGTGCTATTGACCGTGCTGCGCTTCAATTTCGCCTCCCCGCAGGGCGATCCGCGCACGCAGAGCGCGCTGCTGGCCGCGGCGCTCGAACTGGCGCAGTGGGGCGAGTCGCATGGCGTCACCTCGATCAGTGTCGACGAGCATCACGCGACCGGGCACGGATGGAGCTGCAACCCGATCATGGCCGCGTCGATGTTCCTGGCGCGGACCACGACGCTGATTGCCAGCGTGGACTGCGCGCTGGGGCCGCTGTGGAATCCCGTCCGGCTGGCCGAGGACATCGCGCTTCTCGACAACATGAGCCGCGGTCGACTGCACACCACCGTGGGCCTGGGCTACCGCACGGTCGAATACGACTCGCTCGGGATCGATTTCGGCCGGCGGGGCAAACTGATGGACGCCCTGGTCGAGCGGATGCTCTCCGTGTGGTCCGGCGCCGACCCCGATGCGGGAGTCTGCACCGGGACCTGGACGCGCCCGCACCCGCCGCTGTACGTCGGCGGAGGGTCACGCGCCACCGCGCGGCGCGCGGCGCGTTTCCGGCTGCCGCTCAGCCTCGCCGACCACCTGCCCGAGATCGCCGCCTACTATCGCGCGCTGTGTTCGGAGGCCGGCATCAAACCCCTCATCCTCATGCCCGGGCCGATCAATCGCGGGATGATCTACCTGCACGAGGACCCGGACCGGGCCTGGGCGGAACTCGGCGATCACATCCTCTGGGAGGCGGTCACGTACGGCGGATGGTCGGCCGAGGAGCGTTCGCTCATGCACCTGCCCGGGGTTCAGACGCTGGACGAGGTGAAGGCATCGGGACGGTACCGGTTCCTGACGCCCGACCAGCTCGTCGCCGAAGTGCAAGATTCCGAGCAGTACGGGCCGCTCGTCATGCACCCGCTGGTCGGCGGGATGCCGGTCGACGAAGCGTGGAAGTCGGTCCAGTTGCTCACCGGCAAAGTGCTGCCCGCCCTCGGCTGACACCTGATTGCACCCGCGGATAGCGGGATGAGTCTGAGCGTAGTGGAAGTCAACAACTGGGGGATTCGATGAAATCTGCGACTCGCAGGGCAATCACGCTGTTCGGTGGTGCCGTCGTGGTGAGTGTGGCGGTCGGCTGCGGTGTGGCTGCCGCAGACATTTCGGCGTCCGACGCGCCGGCGGCACCGCCGGCGCCGACGTCATCCAGCCCGGCGCCACCGCCACAGCCCGGGCCGCAGATGCCGTACACCGATGGCCGGTAACTCCACTCCCGGTGGGGGCGGCGCCGGCGGAGGGGGTGCGGGCGGGGGCGGCGGGTAGGCCTCAGTGCCTCAAGGCACTTCCGTCGAGTACAGCCACGCGTCCCAGAGCGGACGCAGCGGCTCGTGGGAGTAGTTGGCGGCCAGGCCGGTGAAATCGGCCGTGACGACGGTGTCATGGCGATACCGGGTCGTCCAATCCTTGAGCAGCGCAAAGAATTTCTCGTCGCCTAACCGTGCGCGCAACGCGTGCAGCGTCAACGCGCCGCGCTTGTACACGCGGTCGTCGAACATGTCGCGGGGTCCCGGATCGGCCAGCAACAGATCCTGCGGCTGCTCCCGCAGCTGCTCATGGTGCTGGCGGGCCAATTTGTCGGCGCTGGGACCGCCGCTGTATTCCGACCATAACCATTCCGCATAGGAGGCAAACCCCTCATGCAGCCAGATGTCACGCCACCACCGGGCGGTCACCGAGTTGCCGAACCACTCGTGCGCCAGTTCGTGGGCGATGAGCCGCTCACTGGCCCGCGTGCCGTCGCAATGGTTGGCGCCGAAGATCGAAACCCCTTGGGCTTCAAGCGGTATTTCCAGCGGGTCATCGGTGACGACGACCGTGTATCCGCTCGCCAGCGGATAGGGGCCGAAGAGCTCGATGAACAGCCGCATCATCTCGGGTTGGCGCGCGAAGTCCCGGTCAAAGTTCCGGCGCAGCCGCGCGGGCAACGTCGCCTGAATGGACACGGGCGTCGTTGCCTGCCGCACCATCTCGTACACGCCGATCTGCAGGGTGACGAGGTAGGTCGAGGTGGGTTCGGGTTGTTCGTAAGTCCACACGATCTGTGACGCCCGGGCTCGCCGCGACACCAGCTTGCCGTTGGCGACCACCCGGTACCGGCTTTCGCAGCTGACTTGGATGCGGAACGCGGCCTTGGCGCCGGGGTGGTCATTGCAGGGGAACCACGACGCGGCGCCGTTGGGTTGCCCAGCAACGAGCACGCCGTCGCTCAATTCCTCGAAACCGACGTCACCCCATAGTGACCGCAGCGGTTTCGGGGAACCGCCGTAGCGCACAACGATTGACAACGCCGCCCCGGTCGCAACCGTGGACGCTAATCGGATGTGCAATTTGCCGCCGCTACAAGAGAAGTGGGCCGCACGTTTGCCGTTCACCCAGACCTTCGACACCGTCAGCGCACCGGATAGGTCGAGCGAGAGCTGCTGCAGTTCCGTAAGCGTCACCGCGGTGATGGTCGCCGACCCCGAGAGCCGGTTGATCGCGACCTGGTAGTCCAGATCCAGCTCGTAGCGCGACACCCGGTAGCCGCAATCGCCATTTTTCGGAAGGTAGTCGTCGAGCACCGCCGGTACCGGCTTATTCGGTGCCTTCTTGGCGGCCTTAGCAGAAGCTTTCACGCTGCGGTGCCCCGGATGCCGGGCTCGGGTGGGTTCTTTCGGCCTCCCTTCTTTTTGGCGAGGTTCCAGGGCCTGATCGGATTGCCCTGCCAGCGCGTCGATCCCGGCACCTCATCACCGCGCACCACCAGAGAAGCGGGCCCCACGGTCGCACCGGCACCCAGCCGGGCCGCGGGCAGTGCGACGCAATGCGGACCGAGGGTCGCGCCGGGTTCCAGCACGACACTGTCCATTCTCATGATCCGGTCGTGGAACAGGTGCGTCTGCACCACGCAGCCCCGGTTGACGGTTGAGGCGTCGCCCAACGTGACGAGATCGGCCTCAGGAAGCCAATAGGTTTCGCACCAAGCCCCGCTCCCAATGCGGGCGCCCAGCGCGCGCAGCCACAGGTTCATGCCCGGCGTCCCGCTGGCGGCCCGGGCGAACCACGGCGCCGCAACGGTTTCGACGAACGTGTCCGCGACCTCGTTGCGCCACACGAACGACGACCACAGCGGAAACTCTCCGGCCCTGATCCGGCCGACCAGAAGCCATTTCGCGACGACCGTGATAACGCCCGCGATCGCACCCGCCGCCAGGAGCACCAGCCCGCCGGACAGTGCCGCATACCAGATGCCGAAAGTCCTTGCCAATGTCTGCAGTGTGCCCAGCACCGCCAGCCCGATCGCGACCGTGACGAAGACGGGTAGCAGCCGACACGTCTCCACCATCGCCCGCATGATCTTCAACCGCAACGGCGGCCGATACGTGGTCGCCTCGTCGGCCTCGGCGGGGCGCCGGCGCAGCCGCATCGGCGGGCTGCCCAACCAGGACGAACCGCGCTTGGCTTTGGGAGGCGTGGCCGATAGCACCGCGACCAGTCCGTCGTCGGGGAGGCGACGCCCCGGCTGCGTGATGCCCGAGTTGCCGAGGAACGCGCGCCTGCCGACCGTCGTCTTCGCCGCGTAGATCCACCCACCGCCGAGCTCGTACGACGCGACCATCGTGTCGTCAGCCAGAAACGCGCCGTCCTCGATCACGGTGAACTTGGGGATCAGCAACACCGTGGAGATCTCCGTGCCGCGGCCGACCTTGGCGCCGAGCAGCCGCAGCCAGACAGGTGTCAGCAGGCTTGCGTACAGCGGGAACAGGTGGTTACGCGCGGCGTCCATCAGCCGCTCGGTCGCCCACAGCTGCCAGCCGGCGAGGCTACGCACCGGGTGGTAGCCCTCGCGCAGCCCTATCGATAACACCCGCACCCCGACCAGCGTCAGCAGCGCGTACGCCGTGAGCGCGGCCAGCGCTGCGACCGGTGTCCACAATAGCGCCGGAAGCGCCGCCTGCGACAAGCTGGGGGCGCGGTGGACGGCCGCTCCAATCACCGCAAGGGCCACCGCCACGGCCACCAGCGGCAAACCGCCCAGCAGTGGGGACGCCAGGCCATACACCGCGACCCATTGGGATCTGCGTGCCGGTCGTTCGTCGGGCCACGGGTGGTGTGCCTTGCCCGACTTCACCGCGGGCGAGCCCTTCCAGTACTGGTTGTTCTTGATCTTGTCGAGGACGCCTGAGCCGGGTGCGACGTCGGCGTTCTTGCCCACCACCGCGCCGGGCAGCAACGTCGTCCGGGCGCCGATCGCCGCGTCGTCGCCGATCGTGATCCTGCCCACCTGAAACTTGTCCCCGTCGATCCAGTGCCCGCACAGGTCCACTTCGGGTTCGACCGCGCTGCGATGCCCAAGCGTCAGCAACCCGGTGACCGGCGGCATCGAGTGCAGGTCGACGCCCTTGCCGACGTCGGCGCCCAGTGCGCGGGCGTAGTACACCAGCCACGGCGCTCCGGCGAGGTTTTCGGCGCCGCTGGCCTCGGCCAGCCGTTCGGCGAACCACACCCGCAGGTGCACCGACCCGCCGCGCGGGTAGGTCCCCGGATTCACGCTCGACAACAACATGCGCGCGAACAGCACCGCGATGCCCATGCGGCCCAGCGGCGTGACGAACAAAACGAACGCCACCGCAACCACCCACCAACTCACCGCCACGGTCCACGGCACCACGTGCAGGGCGCGGAAGACGTCATTGCCTAGCGCAAGCCATGTCACCCATTGCAGCGCCTCCAGCGTCGCCAACGGCACCGAAAGCAGAGTCTGGACAGCTTGGGCCAGTCTGGGGGTGGGTCGCACCACACGCGCGGCGACCTGTGGCGGGGGTTCCAGCTCATCCAGGAACCCGGCGAGCGAGCCGAGCCGTGGGTGGTCGTACAGGTCGGCGACCGTGACTTGCGGATAGTGATGCCGCAGCGCGGCAACTAGTTGCGCGGCGGCCAGCGAGCCACCGCCCAGCGCGAAGAAGTCGGCCTCCGGGCTGTCCACCGCGGCGCCGAGCAGGTCCCGCCACATCCCCGCCAGCTTGCCCGTCGTGCCACCCAGGTTGGCGGCTTCCTCTGTGTCAGCGCCGGGGGGTGGCCACGGCAGCGCGTCGCGGTCGACCTTGCCCGACGTGCGGGTAGGCAACTCCTCGACCCGGACAAGCCGGGGTACCAGCGCGGCGGGGAGCCGCTTTGCGAGCTGCTTGCGTGCCACGCCGAGGTCGAACGACGGATCGGCGCTGACCACATACCCGACCAGCACCGGAGTGCCGGTGGCGGTGCGGCGAACCGCGGCCGCGCCACCGCTGACCCCGGGCAAATGGACCAGCGCAGCGTCGACCTCGCCCAGCTCGATGCGGCGTCCCCCGACCTTCACCTGGTCATCCCTTCGGCCGCAGAAATACAGACCGTCGGGTTCCAGCCGTACCAGGTCACCGCTGCGATACGCGCGCAGCCAGTCCAGCGTCGGCATCGGGGCAAACTTCTCGGCGTCCTTATCCGTGTCCAGGTAGCGGGCCAGACCGACGCCGCCGATCACCAGCTCGCCCACCTCGCCATAGCTGACCGGCCGGCCATCCGCGTCGACGACGGCCAAGTCCCAGCCGGGTAGCGGCAGCCCGATGCTGATCGGCCCGGCACGGTCGAGCCTGGCCGCGCATGCGACCACCGTGGCCTCGGTCGGGCCGTACGTGTTCCACACCTCCCGGCCGTCGACGGCCAGTCGCTCGGCCAGCTCAGGAGGACATGCCTCTCCGCCAAAGATCAACAGTCGCACCGCTTCCAGTGCCTCGGCGGGCCAAAGCGCGGCCAGTGACGGCACCGTGGACACCACGGTCACGTCGCGGGTGACCAGCCATGGGCCGAGGTCCATCCCGCTGCGCACCAGGGACCGAGGCGCGGGAACTAGGCAGGCGCCGTGCCGCCACGCCAGCCACATCTCCTCGCACGAGGCGTCGAAAGCCACCGACAATCCGGCCAGTACCCGGTCGCCCGGCCCAATCGGGTTGTCCCGCAAGAACATCTGGGCCTCGGCATCGACGAACGCGGCGGCGCTGCGGTGCGTGACGGCCACGCCCTTCGGGGTGCCGGTCGATCCGGACGTGAAGATGATCCACGCGTCGTCTCGGGTCAGCGGGGGCGCGGCCCGCCAGCCACGCGACGAGCCGGGGCCTCGTAGCAGGCCCTCTTCGGTGATGACGGCAACGACGTTAGCTTCACCGAACACCAATTCGGCGCGCTCGTCGGGGTCGTCGGCGTCGACCGGCACGTAGGCCGCGCCGGCGGCCAGTGCTGCCAGGATCGTCACATACAGGGCATAGCTGCCCGACGGCATCCGGATGCCGATCCGGTCCGCGCGGCCGATTCCCCGGGCGGCCAGCCAGTCCACACTCGACTCGATGTCGTCGATCAGCTCGGTGTAGGTGAGCTGCACGGTGCCGTCGTCAATCGCTGTCGCATCCGGATAGCGGCCTGCGGTTTCATAGATGATGTCAATCAGGGTGCGCGGGCTCGGCGCTTGGGGTGACAACAAGTATTGCGCTGGAACTTCCACTGGGACCGCGGCCATCGACACCCTACGAAAATACTCAAACCGCGCCGCCGCGGAACCAGTCCGGTCAGGTCGGGCCGACCACCTAGGCGCCGCACGGCCGCGGCGGCCCGACGGCTGGCCGGCGGGGCTTCACCGTGTGGTTCGATCAGCACGAGCGACGGCGAACAACGACGGCAGGGAGAAAAGTGACACGACGATTCGGCGGGATCTTCGCGGTTCCGGTCATCTCGGCGCTGGCAATGCTGCTCGCGCCGTCGGCCTGGGCCGACAGCTACACCGACCAGGTGGTGGACAGGTTCGGCGCGCAGACCCATGTGGTGGCCGACCCGGCGGCCAGACCGCCGCTGCAGAACCCCGACAAACTGAACCAGCAGATCCTCACCAGCCGGTGGGCGTGGAGCCCCGCACCGCCGGTCTGGGTGGCAGCTGTGGCGCCCCCCCAGACCGGCGTGACGACGCCGGACGCCATCCACAACGTCATCGTGGGCCGCGATCCGGGGTTCAGCGGAGTCATCCTGGTAATCGACGCCAAGGGCTATCACGTGCGCGCCTACAACGTGCCGAGGGTGATCGCCGACAGCGTGGACCCGTTCCTGGGACAGTCGGCCAGGGAGCACCCCAATGACCCGTACGGCGCGACCAGTGACTTCGTCAGCAAGCTGTCCGGTGTGGGCGCCTCGCCCGGTGGGCCGGTGACGACCTCTCCTGTCGGGAGCGCCAAGCACAGCAGCTGGGCTCCGCTGTGGACGGCGCTCATCGTCATCGGCGTCGTCCTGGCGGTCGCCGGGCTGATCTGGTACGCCGTGGGCCGAAGCCGTAAGCGCCGCAAGGACTACGAGGCGCGAGAGTGGGTCAAGGGACAGCTGATCGCCGCCGAATCCGAGGTCGCGGATCTCGACAACGCGGTGATCGCCAACGCCGATACTGACGTCAGCGCGGAGTCGCTGAAGGCGAACTCGGGTCTTAACGACGCCCGAAAGGCTTACCAGGCGGGCGATTACACCGCGGCCCGGGCGCACCTCCGCGCCGTGCAGTCCACCGTGAACAAAGCGAACCGCAAGCTGAACCCAGGGCCTAACGTTTCCGCCGTGACATCGGTGCCGGAGGAGGACCGCAAGCAGGCCACCGTGCGGGCGAAGAACCCGGACACCGGGCAATACGTGACGATCAACAACAACAACTACAGCACCACCCCGCAGCCCGGCTACGCGAACTACTACCCCGGCGGCATGTACAACGGGATGTTTTTCTACCCCGGTTACTACCCGTACGCGTTCTGGGGGCCGGGCTGGGGTTGGGCCCTCGCCGATGTCCTGTTGATCGACGCCATGCTGGACGACCACTGGGGCGGCAATTACGACCGGGGCTTCGACGCCGGATGGGATTCGGCAATGGCGAATCAGGGCTTTGACAGCGCCCCGAGCGCCGGGTACGACAGCCAGCAGGGTGATGCCGGATTCGACGGCGGCTACCAGTACTCAGGCGGCGGCGACACCGATTTCGGAGGCGGCAACGACTCGGGCGGCGGCTATGACTCCGGCGGCGGCTTCGACTTCGGCGGGTCGGACTTCGGCGGCGGGTTTGACTCCGGCGGGTCGGACTTCGGCGGCGGGTTCGACTCCGGCGGGGGCAACGACGGCTTCTGAGGGGTCGCCTACTTCCCGACGCCGCCGGTGGCCCAGACCGGGACTTTGTATGCGTCTTTCACGATTTCGGCTTCCTTTTCCAGTGGCTTCCCTTGACCGCTTCGAGGGCTTCGGTGACGTAGAGATCCAGCGGCCGCCGGGCCGTGGATTGGCGCACCCAGCGCTGGAACGCGAAATCGGCTGCTGCGAAAGCGAGTTGGACCAGCAGGCCGGGGCGCATGTCGTCCCCGGGGTTGGCGCCCATGCGTTCGCCGACCAGCTGGGCGGCGCGCTCCTTGTCGGCGGGCGTGTGGATGGTGGCCTTGTCGAGCAGGCCGGGGGCAATCAGCAGGGCCTCTCGCCACTCCTCGACGTCGGCTTGGTCGAACGAGCGGATCCGCGCGACGATGGCGTTGACGAGCGCGACGTCCGGCGACTCCCTGGGCGGCCGCTGCTCGAGCAGGTTGACGATCGCAGCACCGCCGTGGCGAACGGGGGCCAGCAGCAGGTCCTCCTTCGTCGGCACGTGGCGGAAGAAGGTGCGCGGGGAAACACCCGCGGCCGTGGCGATTTCGTCCGTCGTGACGGTGTCGTAGCCGCGCTCGATGAACAGCCGAAACGCCGCGCGCCGGATCTCGGCGCGGATCTGCGCGCGCTGCCGATCTCGCAGGGACCCGGCAATCATCGGAAGCAGCCGATTCCACCGTCGACGTGGATGGTCTGCCCGGTGATGAATGTCGCGTCGGTGCCGAGCAGGAATGCCACCAGCGCTCCGACATCGGTGCGGACGTCCCCGATGCGCTTCATCGGAACGCGTCCCACCGCCTTGGCATAATCGTTGGGCGCGAACTGCTTCCACAGCTTGACGCCGTCGGATTCGGCGAACGGGCAGATGACGTTGACGCGGATGTTGTCGCGCCCCCACTCCAGCGCGGCGACCTTGGACAGCCCGCGGATGGCCTCCTTGGCGGCGGCGTAGCCGCCCCATCTGGGTTCGCCACCGGTGCCCGTCCCCGAGCCGAAGTTGACGATCGATCCGCCGCCGGCCTCGACCATGAGCGGGTACACGGCCTGCATAAGCAGGAAGGTCGCGCGGGGGCCGACGTCATAGCCGAGCGCCAGGTCCTCGGTGGTGACGTCGACGAATGGCTTCGGCTCGTTGGTGGCGATGGCATTGTTGACCAGGCCGTGCACCGCGCCGAAGGCGTCCACCGCGGCCGCCACGATCCGCTGCGCGCAGGCCGGGTCGCGCAGATCGGCGACCAGCTGTTCGACTCGCCCCATTCCCTTGAGCTCGGCGGTGGTCGCGTTGAGGACCTCGGCCTGGATGTCGACCAGCAGCACCTCGGCGCCCCGTTCGAGCAGCGCGGCGGCCACACCCTTTCCGACGCCCTGGGCGGCGCCGGTGACGATCGCGACGTGGCCGCGCATCGAACTGGAATGGGAGTAGGTCATGTGACCGGCCCCATCTGCAGCGGAACCCCGCGGTGCATCTCGTAGGTGCTGCGCGCACCGTCCGGTAGCTCGATGAACTCGACCGGCGTCCCGTCGGGGTCCTTGACGAAAAACATTCGCACCCCGCCGATTTCGAAGGGCGCCTGGTCGGGCGTGTAGCCGGCGACGGTGATGCGGTGGTGGGTGTCATCGAGATCGGGGACCCTGAGCGACATGTTGTGGATGCCGGTGATGCCGCGCCGCGCCGGTTGGTCCGCTGTGGGTGGACCTCCCAGTGAGAGCAACTCGACCATCAGCCCGCCGAGCAGGCCGCCCACCACCCGGCCTTCCTGCTTTCTCTTCGTGTGCAGCGCCGCGTCGAAAGGCTCTCCGGAGATCAGGGTGTCGAACACGACGTCCATGCCCAGCACGCCGCGGTAGAACGCCAGCGCGGGATCCATGTCGGTCACGCCGATGACGAGGTGGCAGAACGACACGTCGCCCAGGACGGTCATGGTGTCGCCACCGCAAGATCGGGGGCCGGGCGACCCGCGAACAACGGCAGGTCCAGATAGGTCTTGATGCCCGGTTCGGCGGCGCAGACATCGGGAATGGCGTTGACGCAGTGGTTGGCCGTGGCGACCACGCCGGGATTCTTCACCAGCCCTTCGGCGATCGTCTCGGGTTGCAGACCCTTGAAGGTGAGGCTCACGGTGGGGTCGCCGGTGATCTCCACTTCGAAGCGTTCGCCGCGCCCACCGAAATTCCAGGCCGGCTCGAGGTTTTCCTCGCCCATCAGCCAGTTGACCGCCGCGGTGATGACCGGTTCGCCGTCGACGAGGGCCTGCCAGCGGAACCTGCGCGCGGCGACGGTTCCGCTGGTGATGGGGAACGGTGCGTAGTCGATGTCGGAGGTCGCCACCGCGACGTCCTGGACGGTCCTGATATTCGGCTCGATGCGAAATCCCATGTGGTCGGCGATCATTCGCACCGACTGCTTGAAGCCCGCCTCGAGCAGGCCGGCCATGGGACCTTGCATGGCGTCCTGGGGGGCGCCGCCGAATCCCATGATGTGGCGCACGACGTCCGGGGCGTTGTAGGTGCGGATGTCGGAGAACTCCTCGGCGCGCAAGTGCGTGACCGCCGACGACAGCGACGACAGCATCAGCGGGAATCGCTCGGTGATGCCGCCGGGGTGGATTCCCGAACCGTGCAGCGTCACCCCGCCCTCGAGTGCCGCATCGGCGACGGCCTTGTGGCGCGGGTTGCCGGGGTCCGGGTACACCCAGCCGACCGGGGTGACCACGTTCTTGCCGGACCGCAAGATCGCGATGACCTCTTCGTCGTTGGGGACCAGCGGGCTGTACACGACGCAGTCCGCGTCGAGGGCCAGCACCTCGTCGGCGTTGGCGGTGGCCGCGACGCCGAGCGGGGAAGCTCCGATGATGTCACCCACGTCGGCGCCGTCCTTGCTCGCGCTGTGCACCCAGCATCCGGCGAGCTCGAGCTGCGGATGATTCAGCACGCATTCGATGGCGGCCTTGCCGACACCTCCTGTCGCCCATTGGATGACACGAATGTTCATCTGGCCTCCCAAGCGCACGCTTTACACACCACCGGCTGAAATGGCACAGTATGACCCGCTGACAGTCACTGTCAACGACGCATAGGAAGGCCTGACGATGGGCGCCCTCGACGGCAAGATCGCGATCGTGACGGGAACCAGCCGCGGTGTGGGCGTCGGCATCGCCCACGAATTGCTGCGCGCGGGCGCCACGGTCATCGGTTGTTCCCGTTCGCCGCTGGACGCCATCCCGGGGGTCGACGGCGACTGGGCCGCGCGCGCCCACCAAAAGGTTTGCGACCAAGGCGATTACCGCTCGATCGACTCGTTCGTCGCCGACGTCGTGGCCGCCCACGGGCGCATCGACATCCTGGTGAACAACGCCGGCGGCACGGTGCCGGCACCACACGCCGAAAGCATTCCCGAACTCGTGCAACGCATTCAGGGTGCGCCGCCGAGTGACGACGACTATGAGCGCACGGCGCTGTTCCACGCGTACGCGGTGCAGATGAACCTCATCAGCCCGCTCTGGTTCGCGATCCGCACGTACCGGCAGATGCGCACGCAGGACGGCGCGGGCTGCGTCATCAACATCTCCAGCGGCGCGGGGCACCCCGCGGGGTCGCCGACGCTGGTCTCCTACGGTGCGGCCAAGAGCGGGCTCAACCAGCTGACCCGGTCGCTGGCCGAGGAGTGGGGGCCGAAGGTGCGGG
This sequence comes from Mycobacterium sp., assembly GCF_035506235.1. Classification (GTDB taxonomy): domain Bacteria; phylum Actinomycetota; class Actinomycetes; order Mycobacteriales; family Mycobacteriaceae; genus Mycobacterium. Next base: position 45,984 of record NZ_DATJPU010000004.1, on the reverse strand, counting down.
TCAACTGCATCGCACTGGGCCCGACGATGACCGAGAACTTCCGGTCGTTTGTCCTGCCGAAGGACGATCCGACCGGCGAAAAGTACTTCGCCGCCGTCCCGTTGCGCCGAGCGGGGAAGCCGGCGGAGGTGGGCCGCGTCTGCGTCTTCCTCGCGAGCGGAGACGCCGACTTCATCAACGGCACCACCATCGAACACGACGGCGGGATGCTGCCTGGCGTGCTCTACGACGCTGGCCTCAAGGCCATCACGGACCTGCTGTAGGCGCGCCGCCGCCAGCACGGCGCATGGTCACGTGCGCCCCACGAGTCGCGCCGGTGGGAAGGTGTGCCCTGAGGTTGTCGCGGCAAGGCGGGCACAAGGACTAGTGCTTCCGGACCGAAACTGATGTGGCCGGTGTGACGCCCGCGCCAAGCCGTCCTCGATTGTCAAAAAGCTGTCCTCTGGTGTCAATACTCAGACCCCCGCGCTGCCGCACAGTGGGTGCAGCGGTAAGCCACCGCCTCCGACAGCAGAAGGAAACGGCCATGAACACCAGCAGCATCGAGCACGTCGACGTGTTGATCGTCGGGGCCGGCATCTCGGGCATCGGTGCCGCCTACTACCTGCGGACGATGCAGCCGGGCAAGACGTTCGCGATCCTGGAGGCCCGCGACGAGATCGGCGGGACGTGGGACCTGTTCCGCTACCCGGGAATTCGATCGGACTCGGACCTGCACACCTTCAGCTACGAATTCAAGGCCTGGGAGGACGACAAGGCCATCGCCAGCGCGGGCTCCATCATGGCCTACCTGCGCGAGACGGTGGCCGAGAACGGCATTCGCCAGTCGATCCGGTTCCAGCACAAGGTGATCGGCGCGGCCTGGTCCACCAGGGATGCCCGCTGGCTCGTCGAGGTCGAACGCTTTAATCCTGGGCAAGACACCGGCGAACACGTCACCATGAGCTGCGGGTGGTTCTTCTGCGCCAGTGGCTACTACCGCTACGACGAGGGGTTCACCCCGGAATTTCCGGGGAGGGAGCGGTTCACGGGTCAAATCGTCCACCCGCAGCACTGGCCGGACGACCTGGACTACCGCGGCAAGACGGTGGTCATCATCGGCAGTGGCGCGACCGCCGTCACGCTGGTGCCGGCGATGGCCGAGACGGCCGGGCACGTGACGATGCTGCAGCGCTCGCCGACCTACATCGTGCCGGTGCCGTCGGAGGACCGCATCGCCAACACCCTGCCCAAACTGGTCGGGCGGGACCGCGCGTACGCCATCACCCGGCGGAAGAACGTCGCCAAGCAACGGTTGGTCTGGCGGCTGTGCCAGCAGTACCCGCGTGCCGCCCGGCGGCTGATCCGCCACCTCAACGCCAGGCAACTTCCGGCCGGGTATCCGGTCGACGAGCACTTCAAGCCGGCCTACAACCCGTGGGACCAGCGGCTGTGCGCGGTGCCCGACGCCGACATGTTCAAGGCCATCCGCGACGGCCGGGCCTCGGTTGTCACCGACCGGATCGACACGTTCACCGAGCGGGGGATCCGGCTGCGGTCCGGGCGTGAACTGGAAGCCGACATCATCGTCACCGCGACGGGCCTGAACCTGCTTGCCTTCGGCGGCATCAGCCTCTCGGTGGACGGCGTGCCCGTCGACCTGCCCGAAAAGGTGGCGTTCAAGGGCTTCCTGCTGAGCGACGTCCCCAACTTCGCCTACGTGTTCGGCTACACCAACTCTTCCTGGACGCTCAAGGTCGGGCTGATATGCGAGCACTTCTGCCGGCTGTTGGCCCACATGGACGCGCACGGCCACACCATCTGCTACCCGCGGCTGCCGGGATCCATGCCGACCCGGCCGTTGCTGGAAGTCGCCGCGGGCTACGTCAAGCGATCGGCCGACCAGTTCCCCCGTCAGGGGGCCGAAGGCCCGTGGCGCACCTGCATGGACTACCGCGCCGACTACAAGACGCTGCGCGAGGGTCCTGTCGAAGACGAGAACCTCTTCTTCGCAGCCTCGTCGCCCGCCGACGCGCTCGAGCCCGCTCTGACCGCGTGACTGCCCCAACGGATTACGAAGGACAAGCTCATGGAACTGATGGCACCTTTGGACTCGCTATTCTTGTCCGCCGAGAAGCGCGAGCACCCGCTGCACGTTGGCGCGCTACAGCTGTTCACTCCGCCCGCCGACGCGGGACCCACTTTCGCACGGGACATCCACGAGGCGATGCTGCGGTGCGATGACGTGGCGTCGATATTCCGTAAGCGTCCCAAGGCTTTTCGGGGTGGCCTCGCGAACGTCGCGTGGTCGTCGGGCGACGACGTCGACCTCGGCTACCACGTGCGTCGATCTGCCCTGCCGGCGCCGGGACGGGTCCGCGAGCTGTTGGAGCTGACCTCACGGCTGCACGGCAATCTCCTGGATCGACACCGTCCGCTGTGGGAAACACACGTGATCGAGGGCCTCAAGGACGGACGCTTCGCGGTTTACACCAAGATGCACCACGCGCTCGTCGACGGTGTATCCGGGCTTGCGCTTCTGCAGCAGTCATTGACCACGGACCCCAGCGATGCGAGCTTCCGTGCGCCCTGGTCGCCGGCGCCGGCGGTCGAGGGCCCGGATCGTCCCCGCCGCGGGTTGCTGCAAAGCATGACCGGACTGCTGGGATCCGTTGGGGAAGCGGCCCCGTCGGCCCTACGATTGGCGCGCCTGGCGCTGATGGAACAGCAACTCACGCTGCCGTTCGGGGCGCCGCGCACCATGTTGAACGTGCCGATTGGGGGAGCGCGGAGGTGCGCTGCGCAGTCGTGGCCGCTGGACCGGATCAAGGCGGTCAAGAGCGCGGCCGGGGTGAGCGTCAACGACGTGGTTCTCGCGATGTGCTCTGGGGCGCTGCGCGCGTATCTCGACGATTACGACGCGCTCCCGGACAGGCCCCTGGTCGCGATGGTCCCGGTGAGTTTGCGCAACGACGGCGACTCCGTGGGCGGCAACATGGTTGGAGCGGTGTTGTGCACCCTGGGGACGCACCTCGATGACCCCGCGCAGCGTCTGCAGGCCATTGGATCCTCGATGCGGCAGAACAAAAAGGTGATGTCACAGCTTCCCCGCGCTCAGGCTATGGCGTTGTCGATGCTGCTGCTGAGCCCCGCCGTGGTCAACAGCCTGCCCGGCGTCACGGAGGCCACCCCGCCTCCGTTCAATGTCTGCATCTCGAACGTGCCCGGCGCGCGGGAGCCCTTGTATTGCAACGGTGCCCGGCTGGACGGCAATTACCCGATGTCGATCGCGCTCAACGGGCAGGCGCTCAACATCACCTTGACTAGTGGCGCCGACAGCCTCGACTTCGGTCTCGTCGGATGCCGCCGGAGCGTGCCGCACCTACAGCGGGTGCTCGGGCATCTGGAAACGTCGCTGAAGGATCTGGAGCGGGCGGTCGGTCTATAGGCGGTCGCTCGTGGGCCCTCAGGCCCGCGCCATTGCCGGCGCGCGAGTTCTGTTGCGGTATGCGGCCGGGCCCGTTCCGAACCAGCGTTTGCACGAGCGAGTCAGCACGCTTTGCTCCGCGTAACCCAGTTCCCGGGCCAGGTGGGTGAGGCTGATGGCGGTGCTGCGCAGGTAGCGCTCGGCGGCGTCCCTACGGACTTGATCGACCAAGGCGGCGAACGTGGTGTCCTCCTCGGCGAGCCTGCGCTGCAGTGTTTTCGGGTGCACATTGAACTGACCGGCGACGACGTCGAGTGTCGCCGCCCCGGTGGGTAGCAACTGACGAACGATAATCCGCACCGACTCGACGATCCCGGCGTCGTGCGGGGTGATGCCGTTCAGATAGTCGACGACGGCCTTGTGGGCGACGTCATCGCGGTGCAATGGGCGGCTCAGGTCGGCGGTGCGTACCGTGAAGCCCGCTGCCCGCGCCGCGAACTCGGGCGTGCATCCGAAATACCGCACGTAATCGGCTCTCGGCGTGAGCGGTTCGTGGGGCAGGTGCACCTTCAGCGGGGTGTAGTCGGCGCCCATGAGCAGGCGAAACACCCGTAGCGAAACGCCCAGTGAGAGTTCCGTCGTCTGCGGGTGTGGCGGCGCGCTGTCCAGGAGGAACTCGACGGTCAGGAAGGACAGGCGCGGGTCGGTCAGTGGCGTGACGCGGATAGCGATCACCGGACTGTAGGCCGCCATGTAGGTGCCGAAGATACCCAGGGCGTCCGCCACTGTGGCGGCGGTGCGGGCCGCCACTCCGACCGGACCCAGGATCTCGATGCCCTGCCGTTGTGCCAGGCGTCGCCCGAAGTCCGGCGTGTCCGTGGTCTGGGCGGCCGACTCGATCGCGCGTATCGCCGCAAGGTAGGGAATGAACGCGTCGTAGTTGCCGGCATCCTGCTGCCGGATGCCCGCCGCACGCAGCAGGATCGCGGGGTCGCCGCCCAGCTCGGCGACCAGGCTTGGGTAGTTGGAGAGCGCGGTCCCGCGAACCACGGACATGTGGTTGACCCTTCAGCGGATGGCGACACCATGTCAAGGGCCGGTGGTCGTGTCTTGAAGTGTCAAAAGCCTGTCGCGAAGTGTCAAGACGTCGGGCCGGCCAGTGATGGATCGTTGGAGTCATCGTGAACAACAGCGACTTTGGATAAGGAGAAAGCACATGGCTTTCCGCGTCGCCATCACCGGCGGGGCCCGCGGCATCGGCCGCGCCACCGCCGAGGCCTGCCTGCGCGCGGGCATGGCGGTAGTCATCGGTGACATCGACGGCGCCTTGGTGGCAGCGGTCGCCGACGAGTTGGGTGAGGGGGCCGATGGCCTGCCGCTCGACGTGCGAGACCCGCAGAGCTTCGAAGCGTTCCTTGCTGAGGCGGAACAACGCAGCGGACCCCTTGACGCGCTCGTCAACAACGCCGGCGTCGCCCCGATCGGTCTGTTCATCGATGAAGATCCCCGCGACACTCAACGGATGGTGGAGATCAACATCGGCGGCGTGCTCACCGGAACCCGGTTGGCACTGCGGCGGTTCGTCCCCCGAGGCCACGGCCACATCGTGAATTTGGCGTCGTCGGCAGGGCAGATCGCGACCGCCGGCGGTGCCACGTACGCGGGCACCAAACATGCCGTCGTCGGGTTCACCCGGGCGATTCGGGCCGAGACCCGCGGCACGGGGCTTCGCACCACTATCGTGATGCCCGGCCTGATCCGCACCGACATGATCAGTGGCTTCGGAAAGGCCAGGGGCACAAGGATCGTCGGCCCCGAAGCGGTCGCCGACGCGATCGTCGAGGCCCTCCGCCATGGACGCGAGGAGGTGTTCGTCCCGCGGGAAATCGGGCCGATCGCCCGCCTGGTCGCCGGAAGCCCGCCGGCCATCGCCGACCGGATCAAGCGGGCGCTGCGGGCGGACAACATCATGGCCGAAGCTGACATGGGCACTCGTGACGCCTACCGGCGGCGTATGGACGCCGAGGTAACGGAGATACAGAGGTGACCGGATTCGAGGTGCGACAGGTCGTGGTCAACGGCGTCCGGTCACCGGTGCTGATCGGCGGCACCGGCCGGGCCGAAGAGGCCGTCGTCTTCGTACACGGCAACCCGGACGCCGGCAGTGACTGGGAACCGCTGATGAAGCTCATCGCGGAGTTCGCCCCCGTCGTCGCACCGGATCTGCCCGGGTTCGGCGCGGCGGATAAAGACCCGGACCAGGAATACACCCTCGCCGCTTACGCCGCGCATGTCGGTGGGGTCATCGACCGGCTGGGCCTCGAGAGGGTGCACCTGGTCGCCCACGACTTCGGCGGACCCATCGCGCTGACCTGGGCCGCGGCCCATCCCGAAAAGGTCGCCAGCGTCACCTTGATCAACACCGGGGTGCTGCTCGACTACAAGTGGCACCGGATGGCCCGGGTCTGGCGTACTCCCGTTGCCGGCGAGTTGTTCATGCGCGCCACCTCCCGCCGCGTGGCGCGCCTGGTGATCCGGCACGACAACCCGGGCCTGCCCGCGCAATGGGCGAACCGGATCGTCGAACATCTTCTCCCGGCCGGGACGAAGCGCGCCGTGCTGCGGCTGTACCGCTCCACGCGGCCAGACGACATGAACGCGCTCGTCGCACCCCTACGCGACCTCGACCCCGACACGCTGGTGGTGTTCGGCGCCGCGGACGTCTATATCCCGGTCGAGCAGGCCGAGCGTCAGCGTCGCGTGTTCCCGCGCGCGCAAGTGGAAACGTTGCCCGGTGTCGGTCACTGGGCGTGGCTCGAGCAACCCGACCGGGTTGCCGGGTTCGTCGTCCCGTTCCTGCGCAAGCGGGTGGGCACGGCCGTCCAGAAGTAGCAATTAACAAGGAGATTCACGTGAGCACAACGTTGGGGCCCACCGCGGAACAGTTCGCCGCGCTCACCGCACGCCCGGCGGACACGCCGGTGCTGATGGTCAACCTGCTGAAGTTCAAAACGTCAGGCGGTCTGGAGTCCTACCAGCGGTACGGGCGGGAAGTCGCGCCGCACCTCGAACGCGTCGGCGCCACGGTCCGCTACGCCGGCACCGCGCCCGCCGTCGTGATCGGCGAAGGGGAGCGGCCCTGGTGGGACGCGATTCTCATCGTCGAGTACCCGACCCCGCAGGCTTTCATCGACATGGTGATGACACCCGAGTACGCGCAGGTCCACGAGCATCGCGCCGACGCGCTGGAGCGGGGCGACCTGATCGCGACGTCGACATGGTCGCTCGCGGTGTGATCAGCCGCCAATGGACTCTCGAGGCCGGGACTTTCGACCACTAGGAAGCCCACCGTCAAGGCGGTTAGCGTCTTAAGATCATGCGTGAATTCAGCGTCGCGGCAAGCTTCACCGTCGGAGACCACGACAGCATCGTCAGCAGTGTGTACTCCCATGAACGGGACAACCCCGATCATGTGATCTTTCAGCGCCTCGTCGACGGTATGTGGACCGACGTGACCTGCGCGGAGGCCGCCCAGCAGATCCGTGCCACCGCGCTCGGCCTGATCGCGGAGGGTGTGCAGGCCGGTGACCGGGTCGCGATCCTGTCGGCCACCCGCTACGAGTGGGTCATCCTCGATTACGCGATCCTGTCCGTCGGCGCACTCACCGTCCCGATCTACGACACGTCATCGCCCGAGCAGGTGCGCTGGGTGCTGGAGGACTCCGGCGCTGTCGTGGTGATCACCGAGACCGACGCGCACGGCCAACTGGTCAAGGAACTCAGCGCCGAGCTGCCGAATCTGCGCAGGATCTTGCATCTCGAGTCAAACGGCCCGGCTGCGCTCGACGAGCTGGCCGAGGCGGGCAAGGCGGTGGACGTCGGCCGGCTCGACGAGCGGCTTGCGGGGCTGCGGCCCGCCGATCCCGCCACGCTGATCTACACGTCGGGCACCACCGGCCGTCCGAAGGGCTGCCAACTGACGCACTCCAACCTGCTGTACGAGACGCGCGGCGCCGCAGCGTGCTTCCCGACGCTGTTGCGCGAGGGCGAACGGTTGCTGGTCTTCCTGCCGCTCGCCCATGTGCTGGCGCGTTCGCTGTCGATGTCGGCGTTCGCCAACAAGGTCACGATTGGCTACACGAGTGACATCAAGAACCTGGTGCCCACGCTCGCCGTCTTCAAGCCCACGGTGGTGGTGTCGGTGCCCCGGGTATTCGAAAAGGTGTACAACGCAGCGGAGTTGAGTGCCCGAGATAGTCACCGCGGCCCGATTTTCGAGCTCGCCGCCCGTACGGCCATCGAGTGGAGCACGGCTCTGGACACCGGAGGCCCCGGCCGGCTGCTACAGGTCCGGCATGCCCTGTTCGACGGGCTGGTGTACCGCAAGCTCCGCGCTGCGTTGGGCGGCAACTGCCATGCGGCAGTCTCCGGGGGAGCCCCGCTGGGCCAGCGGCTGTGCCACTTCTACCGGGGCGCCGGACTCACGGTCTACGAAGGCTACGGCCTGACCGAGACGAGCTCCGCGATCACGGTCAACCGCGTCGGTGAGGAGCGGGTCGGCACGGTGGGAAGGCTGTTGCCGGGCAACAGCATGGCGATCGCCAACGACGGCGAGGTGCTGCTGCGCGGCGGTGTGGTGTTCAACGGCTACTGGCATAACGACACCGCCACACAGGAGGCGATCGTCAACGGCTGGTTCCACAGCGGTGACCTCGGATCGGTGGACGACGACGGATTCTTGTCGATCATCGGCCGCAAGAAGGAGATCATCGTGACCGCGGCCGGCAAGAACGTCGCTCCGGCCGGGCTGGAGGATCAGCTGCGCGCCCACCCGCTGATCAGTCAGGCGATGGCGGTCGGAGATAACAGGCCGTTCGTGGGCGCACTGATCGCGATAGACCCCGAAGGCTTCGAGGTGTGGAAGCAGCACCACGGCAAGGAGGCCACCGCCTCCGTCGCGGACCTGATCGACGATCCGGACCTGGTCGCCGAGATCGATCAGGCAGTCAAGCGGGCCAATCAGGCTGTGTCGCATGCGGAATCGATCCGCAAATTCCGCATCCTGCCGGTCGACTTCACCGTGCTCACCGGCGAGTTGACCCCGACGCTGAAGGTGAAGCGCGACGTGGTGGCGTCGCGGTTCGCCAACGACATCGAGGCGATTTATGGCACGCAGTGATCCCGGAGGCCGCCCGTCATAGCTTGTAGCCGATCGCGCGCAGTAGCTCGTGTCGCTGCGCCACGTCGCTGTCGGTCTCCACTCCGAGGGGAGTCTGTCCGTCGATCACCCCGATGATGCCGCGACCGCGCGGAGTCACCGCGACGACGACATCGACCGGATTGGCTGTGGCGCAGTAGATTCCGCAGACTTCGGGAACCGCCTTCACCGGGTTGAGGACGTTGACGGGAAACCCGTCGCGCAGGAAGATCACGAAACTGTGCCCGGCGGCGATGGTCAGCGCGGCGCGAGTCGCGAGTTCGATCAACTCGGTGTCGTTGCCGGTGCGGCGAACCAGTCGCGGCCCGGAGGCCTCACAGAAGGCCAGCCCGAACCGCAGCGACGCGCTCACCCCCACCAGGGCCTCGTGCAGGTCTTCGACCGTTTTGACGAAGTGTGCCTGGCCGATGACGACGTTGACACCCTCCGGCTTGTCCGGCATGGCAATGGACACCACATCCCAGGCCAGCGACGTCGCAGTCACAGACCCATGTTCCCACCACGCAGGCCTTACGCCTATCGGTGTGAGCCGAGGACTAATGGCGGCCATGGCGGGTCAAAAGACCCATCTCAACAACGCCCCTCCATCGATAACGTCAGTCGGGCGACGAGTTCACACCTGGTGGCCCAGGAGAGGGCAGATGAACGACTTGCTCAACCTCATCGAGAAAAGACAATCCCTGCGGGTCCCGTTCGACGGCGGCCGCCCGATCTCCGCACGCGACCTGCTGCAGGTCCTGGAAGCCGCGCGGTGGAGTCCCACTGCTCACAACATGCAGAACTTCGAGATCGTCGTCGTGGACGACCAGAAGGTGCTTGACGAGATCGGCGCGATACCGGTTCAGCTCTCCGAGGAATTCCTGCGCGAGCACCTGCAACTGCTCTCTTTCTCCGAAGAAGAGTTGCGCCGCAAGGAGGTTGGTCTTTTCGCCGGCGCGCTCCCGGCGTGGATGGGTGACCTGGCGCGCATGGGAAAGGGGGGCGAGGCGATCCCCTTGCATCGGTTGATGCCCGATTGCCCGGTCCTGTTGATCGTGCTGTACGACACCACGAGGCGGGCCCCCGCCTCCGAGGGGGACGTGCTGGGGATGATGAGCCTGGGCTGTGTGCTGCAGAACATGTGGCTGATGGCGCAATCGCTCGGACTCGGCTTTCAGGTCCTTTCGGTCCTGAGCAATCCCACGGTCGAAGAGGCGGTCAAACAACTACTCGCCGTTCCCGGCGAGCTGAAGGTCGCCTTTGCCGTCCGGCTCGGTCACCCCGTGGTGTCGCTGCCCTACCTGCGGGTGCGTCGCGACGTTGCGGAGTTCGTTCACCGGAACCACTGGGAAAGCCGGTGACACCGCACAGACCCGACTAGAGAGGTGCAGCGATGACCGTAATGATGACGGGATTCCCCGGCTTTCTCGGCAGCGCGTTACTGCCGGGCATCCTCAAACGAGTTGACAGTTCCGCAATCTGCCTGGTGCAGCCCAAGTTCGCCGCGCTCGCGGAGCGGCGGGTGGCCGAACTGAGCGCCGCCGATCCGTTCCTGGAGGACCGGATCCAGGTCGTCGAGGGGGACATCACCCAACCGGGGCTGGGGCTCGCGGCGGACGCCCTCGCCGGGGTCACCGAGGCGTGGCACCTCGCCGCCGCGTACGACCTGGCCGTTGCCCGTGACGTGGCGGTTCGGGTCAACGTCGACGGCACCCGGAACGTGCTGGACGCGCTTGAGCGCTGCCCCATGCTGACCCGCCTGCACTACTTCAGCACCTGCTATGTCAGCGGCCGCTATCCGGGCACGTTCACCGAGGACGACCTCGAGGTCGGCGCGCCGTTCAACAACTATTACGAGGAGACCAAGAACCTCGCCGAGTCGGAGGTCCGCTGGCGCCTGGCCATGGGCATGCCGACCACGATCTATCGCCCTTCGATCGTCGTCGGCGACAGTCGCACCGGCGAGACACAGAAGTTCGACGGGCCCTACTTCATCATGCAGTGGCTGTTGCGACAGCCCCGGCGTGCGATCCTGCCGGTGGTGGGCGACCCGACGGCGACACGGGTGAACGTGGTCCCGCGCGACTTCATCGTTGAAGCGGTCGGATATCTGAGCGGCCTTCCCGCCTCCACGGGCCGGACCTATCAGTTGGCCGATCCGCACCCGCTCACGGTCGAGGAGATGGCGGAGACCCTCGCCGCGGCGACGGGCCGGCAGCTCATCAAGGTTCCATTGCCGCGCAGGCTGGCCAAGGCGTCCCTGGCGCACGTTCCTGGGCTCTACCGCTTGATGCGGATCCCTCCCGAAGCGGTGGACTACTTCGCGCATCCCACCACCTATGCGACCGACCACTGCCGTGCCGACCTCGCCGGCAGCGGTATCGCGGCACCCCCGTTCCGCAGCTACGTCGATCGGCTCGTGGAGTACATGCGCAGCCATCCCGAAGTCGGCTCGGCGGCGATGTTCTGAGAGCGCTTCGCGTCCTCCCCAGTTCGCGGTCTAATTGGTGGATGGAACTGATGATGCCCACCGATGCGGTCTTCCTACTGGGGGAATCGCGCGAACACCCCATGCACGTCGGGGCCTTGCAGTTGTACGAGCCACCACCGGACGCCGGTCCCGACTTCGTCCGGGAGTTCACCGACGCGCTGGTTGCCTGCGACGACTTCCAGCCCACGTTCCGCAAGCACCCAGCGACGATCCTGGGCGGGATAGCCCCTTTGGCATGGACCTATGACGACGAGGTCGACGTCGACTACCACGTCCGGCGCTCGGCGCTGGCGTCACCGGGCCGGGTCCGCGAACTGCTGGAGCTGACCTCCCGGCTGCACACCAGCCTCCTCGATCGCCACCGGCCGCTGTGGGAGCTGTATGTGGTGGAGGGGCTGAAGGACGGCCGGTTTGCCATGTACTGCAAAATGCATCACGCGCTGATCGACGGCGTTTCCGCGCAGAAGCTGGTGCAGCGCTCGTTGTCCAACGACCCCGACGACCGCGAGATCCGCGCGCTGTGGAGCCTGCCGAAACGCAAGCACAAGTCCAGTCCCACCTCCCGCTTGGGGTCGCTCCTCAGGACGGCGGGATCGGTTGCGGCGCTTGGCCCTTCGACGGTGTCGCTGGCCCGCGCCGCGCTGCTGGAACAGCAGCTGACGCTGCCCTTCGGCGCACCGCGCACCATGTTGAACGTCAAGATCGGCGGCGCCCGCCGGTGCGCCGCCCAGTCCTGGTCGGTGGAGCGCGTCAAGAGCGTCAAGCGGGCCGCCGGGGTGACCCTCAACGACGTTGTCCTGGCCATGTGCTCGGGCGCGCTGCGCTACTACCTGCTCGAGCAGAGCGCACTGCCGGACACGCCCCTGGTCGCGATGGTCCCGGTGAGCCTGCGCAGAGAGGACGAGGCCGACGCCGGCGGCAACCTCGTCGGCGCGATCCTGTGCAACCTGGCCACCGACGCCGACGACCCCGCGGAGCGACTGCAGACTGTCAGCGAGTCGATGCGCAGCAACAAGAAGGTGTTTTCCGAGTTGCCCCGAGTCCAGGCGCTGGCGCTCTCGGCGATGAACATGAGCGCGCTGGCCCTGGCGGCGGTTCCGGGTTGGGTGAATTCCACATCGCCGCCGTTCAACCTGGTCATCTCGAATGTCCCGGGGCCCCAGGAGCAGCTGTATTGCGGGGGCGCGCGGCTCGACGGCAACTACCCGCTGTCCGCCGTCCTGGACGGGCAGGCGCTGAACATCACCCTGATCAGCAACGCCGGCAACCTCGATTTCGGCCTGGTCGGATGCCGTCGCAGCGTTCCGCACCTGCAGCGCCTGCTCGCGCATCTGGAGTCGTCGCTCAAGGATCTGGAACGCGCCGTCGGGGTCTGACAGCCTTGATGACGGCAAAGCCCAAGCTCAGCGCGGGCGTGTTGTTGTACCGAACCGTTGACGGCGTCGCCGAAGTCCTGATCGCGCATCCGGGCGGCCCGTTCTGGGCCCGCAAAGACGATGGCGCATGGTCGATCCCGAAGGGCGAGTACACCGACGGGGAGGACCCCTGGGCGGTCGCGCGGCGCGAGTTCCACGAGGAGCTCGGGTTGCCGGTGCCGGCGGGGCAGCGCATCGAGCTCGGCGCGCTGAAACAACCCAGCGGCAAGATGATCACCGCCTTCGCCGTCGGGGCCGACGTCGACGTCACCGACGCGCACAGCAACACTTTCGAGATGGAGTGGCCGAAGGGATCGGGCCGGATGCGGTCGTTCCCCGAGATCGACCGGGTTGGCTGGTTTACGGTTGCGCGGGCACGCGAGAAGCTGCTCAAGGGCCAGCGCCCATTCCTCGATCGATTGCTGGCCCATCCGGCTGTGGCGGGACTAGACGAAGGGACATGACATGCAAACGCTGCGCACTCCCGACGAGCGATTCGACGACGTACCCGACTTCCCTTATGCGCCAAGGTATTGCGAAATATCGGACGGCGAGGGCGGTGCGCTGCGGGTCGCCTGGGTGCAGGACGGGCCGGAGGATGCCGACCCGGTTCTCATGCTGCACGGCGAGCCGTCCTGGTCGTACCTGTACCGCAAGATGATCCCGATACTGGTTTCCGCCGGGCATCGCGTCATCTGCCCCGACCTGGTCGGGTTCGGTCGCTCCGACAAGCCGACCCGCCGCGAAGATCACAGCTATGCGCGCCAGGTCGAATGGATGCGGACCGTCGCCTTCGATGTCCTCGACCTGCGCGACGTGACCCTGGTGGGCCAGGACTGGGGCGGGCTGATCGGTTTGCGGCTGGCGGCCGAGCATCCCGAGCGGTTCGCCCGGCTGGTCGTCGCCAACACCGGTCTGCCGAACGGCGAGCAGCCGATGCCCGACGTCTGGTGGCGCTTCCGTGAGGCCATTACGACGGCACCGGAACTGAACATCGGCTGGTTCGTGCAGGGCGGTTGTCGCCAGCAGCTCAGCGACGAGGTGCGCGCAGGCTACGACGCGCCGTTCCCGTCTGATGAGTACTGCGCCGGGCCGCGCGCCATGCCCGGGCTGGTGCCGACCTCACCGGACGACCCCGCCGCGGCGGCCAACAAGGCGGCGTGGGCCAAGCTGGCCGTCAGCCCGACGCCCATGCTGGTCGCCTTCAGCGACAGCGACCCCATCACCGGGCCGATGGCCGAGATCTTCCAACGCGAGATGCGCGGCGCGCAGGGCATCGATCACCCGACGATCCGCGGCGCCGGGCACTTCCTGCAGGAGGACGCCGGCGAGGAACTGGCCAACCACATCGCCGAGTTTCTGCGGCGCTGAGCCGGCCGGCGGTGCGGGCAGAATGTGAGCATGACGACCGTCGCCCGAGCCGAATCGCAGGGGTTGCTGCTGCAGCTGCTCGACCCGGCCAACCGCGCCGACCCGTATCGGCTGTTTGCGCAGTGTCGCGACCTCGGACCGCTGCAACTGCCGCAGACGAACCTCACCGTTTTCTCGGCGTACCGAGACTGCGACGAGGTGTTGCGGCACCCGTCGTCGAGCAGCAGCAACATGAACTCGACGGTCGCGAAGCGCCAGCTCGAGGCGGGTTTGTTGCAGCCGCGGCCGTTCCCGCCGGGATTTTTGTTCCTCGATCCACCCGACCACACCCGGCTGCGCAAGCTGGCCGCTAAGGCGTTCTCGCCAAAAGTGGTGAATGCGCTGGAGCCCGAAATCACCGCGCTGGTGGACCGACTGCTTGATCGGATCGCCGAGAAGGGCGAGTTCGACGTCGTCAAGGATTTCGCCTATCCGCTGCCCGTGGCGGTGATCTGCCGGCTGCTGGGTGTGCCGCTCGACGATGAGCCGCAGTTCAGCCAGGCGTCGGCGGTGCTGGCGCAGGCGCTGGACCCATTCTCGACGATCACCGGTGTGCCACCGGACGTTGTGAATGAGCGGACGCAGGCGGTGAGGAGGCTGCGCGGCTACCTCCACCAGTTGATCGAGCGGCGCCGGTCAGAGCCGGGCGAAGACCTGTTGTCGGGCTTGATCGCGGTGGAGGAGTCCGGCGATCAACTGACCGAGGACGAAATCGTCTCCACCTGCAATCTCCTGCTGATCGCCGGGCACGAGACCACGGTCAACCTGATCGGGAACGCCATCCTGGCCATGCTGCGGAACCCCATTCACTGGGCGGCCCTGGGCGCCGACCCGGCTCGGGCACCGGCGATCGTGGAGGAGACCCTGCGTTACGACCCACCCGTGCAATTGGCCGGGCGGGTCGCCGCCGCGGACGTGACGATCGGAGACGTCGACGTGCCGGCGGGCGACATCATGATGGTCCTGCTCGCCGCGGCGCAGCGTGATCCCGCAGAGTTCGACCGGCCCGACACCTTCGACCCGGATCGGGGGACCCTGCGGCACTTGGGGTTTGGCCGCGGAATTCACTATTGCCTGGGCGCGCCGCTGGCGCGCCTGGAAGCCGGTGTCGCCCTGTCGGCGGTGACCGCGCGCTTCCCGGACGCGCGGCTGACCGGTGAACCACATTACAAGGCGAACGTCACGCTGCGCGGTTTGGCGGAGTTGACGGTCGCCGTTTAGCTGGGGCGCGAGCGCGCGTGTCGGTACAACGACACGCAGGGTTTCGCGTACAAGTGCGGACCCTCGCGGGCCACGCACCGGCGCCGGCAAGACCTAGCCGCGCTCCCACGGCGCGCTCTCGTCCATCTTTTCGTAGTACTTCGCCAAGTGGCTTTTGACACGGCCGACTTCGGCCTTGGGCAACTCGATGCCGCCGCGAGCGCCGTCCCTGATCGCGCCGGCAATCATGATTCCCCGCGGCACCGCTTTGAGTTCGCCGCCGACGACGTCGGCGAACAGCAGCTTGTAGGCGGTGAAGTTGTCCTTCTTGCCGCTGTCGTACCAGATGTGGGCATCCCGGTATTTCTGGTTCGGTTTGTCCTGTGCGCCGGCCCATTTGCGAACGCGCTTCTCGGCGGCGTTGCCGTCCCACTTGCGGTCGCGATCGGCCAACGGCAGGTCCTTGAACGCTGTTACTGACATCCTTTTCGCGTGCCCGCTTCCCGCGGGGGGTAAACGCGTGAATGGACTCGCGTTCAACCTTCAACGCTCGTGCTGTCCCCGTCATCGCCGGCCGGACCGGCCGCGGTCAACGCAATCGAAATCGGGATGGGTGTGGACATCTCGATGTGGCCCTGCGCGTCGAAATAGGCGCCGATGGTGTACTCGCCCTCGGCCTCGACCGAGAACGCGAGGTCTTGGGTAAAGCACCGGTACTTGGATGGTCTGTTTTCCTCGTCCGGCCAATGCCAGCTACCTTGAAGGCTCCCGCGCGGGACGCCGTCGGGGTCTTTGCAGACGACATGAAGTTCGGGGTCGTAGTCCCCACCGGCCTTGGCGTGCACGACGAGAACGACGGGGACCCTTGCCATCAAAGGGAATTTGTCGACTTGGAACCACGTCGTGGGTATTTCGGTGGCATAGATTGCGCCGCTGTCGTCGAGCGCGGCGGTGCCCGCCACAAACAGTGCCGCGACATTCAGCATTAGGACAGCTTAATCGTGCGCCGGAGAAGAATCGGTAGCGAAGCGCCGCAAGAATTTCGCAAGTGTCCGACAATAACCTACGGCCGGGCAACAGAAAGGAAATTCCATGGACCGCATCCGCAGCCTGAAATCGATCCTTGCCGGTGCGCTGCTTTCAGGCGGCCTGACTGTGGCCGGAATCGGGCTGGGCGCAGGTACCGCCCACGCCGACGGTCCACACCACTGGTGCCCAGGGAATCCCAAGAACATGCCCTACGTGCCGAACAGCATGATCGACTGGGATTGGAATATCTGCCACACCTGGTACCCCACCAACTACGGGATGGGGAACGTGACCAGCCAAGGCCGACCCATGTCAATTTGGGACGGAGACAATCCACCGCCGGAAGCGATCACGCCTCGAGGGTGCCCACCCATCGCATTCATGTGTCCGTAGTAGCGCCCGCCGCCGCGATGTAGTCCTGAAGTGACGAGCGTCGGGCTTATGGACGAATTCCAGGGGCGGTTTCTATACCTGGAGGCCCGCACTCGGCGTACTGAAGTTGGGACCGGTAGCAACGCGGGCGATGTCGAATTGCACACTAACGCGGCCCACCAGGGCCCCACCACCGGAAAAGGGCAATCGTGAACAACTTTCGATCCATGACGCGACGAATCGCGCGGGCAGCAACGACTGCGTTGGTGGCCGGAGGTGTCGGTGTGGCCGGTTTAGGCCTGACCGTGGGTACCGTCGGGGCCAGTCCCGGCGGCGCGTGGCCCGGCTGCCCGAACGATCACCCGAGCGGCCCCTGCCACTGGTGCCCGAGCGACCCCCCGGTGCAGACCGGCAATCTTCGTACGGACCCGGTGCGTTGGGACGCGAATGTCTGCCACACGTACTGGTACGTGTACCCGGGGCAGGGCAACGTTGCCAGCATGATCTTCGAGGGGGATGCCCCACCACCGCCGCCCCCGCCGGCGCGGCCGGGCCTCATCAACAGGGACAACTGCCAGCAGATCCTCGGGATCTTTTGCCCTCACGCGTGACCCGAGGCCGGCCCGAGGCCGGGCACGATGTCGCCGAGGCTGAAGGTGACCGGCTGCTCGAGTTGGGCGTAGGTGCACGAGCGTGGGTCGCGGTCGGGGCGCCACCGGCTGAACTGAGCGGTGTGGCGGAACCGAGCGCCTTCCATGTGGTCGTAGCGGACCTCGACCACCCGCTCGGGTCGTAGCGGCACGAACGAGAGGTCCTTGCCGGCGTTCCAGCGCGAGAATTCGTTCTTGCGCGGCGTGCGTTCGCCGGCCTCGTGCGCGGCCCAGTTCCACGGGTGGGCCTCGAAACTGGTTACCAGCGGCTGCAATTCGGCGAACAGCCGCCGCCGTTCGGCCATCGGCAAGGCGCCGATCACGCCGACCGACGCGAGCTGCCCGTCATCGGTGTATAGCCCGAGCAGCAGCGAGCCGATCGCGTCACCGCCCGACTTGTGGACCCGATAGCCCGCGACCACGCAGTCGGCGGTCCGCTCGTGCTTGATCTTGAACATGACGCGCCTGTCCGGCTGATAGGTGATGGTCAGCGGCTTGGCGATGACGCCGTCGAGGCCGGCGCCCTCGAACTCCTCGAACCATCGTTGCGCGGTGTCCAGATCGGTGGTCGCCGGGGTGACATGGATCGAGGGCCCGGAGGTTTTCAATGCGCCGACGAGGGCTGCCCGCCGCTCGGAGAACGGGCGCCGGGTGTAGTCGTCGCCCCCGAGGGCGAGCAGGTCGAACGCGATGAAGGAAGCCGGCGTCTTCTCGGCCAGCATCCGCACCCGCGAATCGGCCGGGTGGATCCGCTGCTGCAGCGCCTCGAAGTCCAGGCCGTGCTCGGTGGCGACGACGATCTCGCCGTCGATCACGCAGCGCTGCGGCAGCTCGGCTCGCACCGCCGCGACCAGTTCGGGGAAGTAGCGGGTCATCGGGCGCTCGTTTCGGCTGCCGAGCTCGACCTCGTCGCCGTCGCGGAAGCAGATGGACCTGAACCCGTCCCATTTGGGTTCATACGACGCATCTGGCGGGATCGACCGCACCGGCTTGGCGAGCATCGGCGACACCGGCGGCATGACGGGTAAGTCCATTGATTCATTGTGCTGGAATCAACATGTGGCGGTTGCAGCGGAGGAAATGGACGTCGACGGCATCTCCGTGCGGGTGACCAACCCCGACAAGGTGTATTTCCCCGCGTTGGGGTCACAGGGCACCAAGCGCCGGCTGGTCGAGTACTACCTGGCCGTGGCTCCCGGGCCGATGATGACCGCGCTGCGCGACCGGCCCACCCATCTGCAGCGCTTCCCCGACGGCATCGACGGCGAGGAGATCTACCAGAAGCGGGTGCCGCAACACCGTCCGGACTACCTGGAGACCTGCCGGGTGACGTTTCCGTCGGGACGCACCGCCGACGCGCTGAGGGTGACCCACCCGTCGGCCATCGTGTGGGCGGCGCAGATGGGCACGGTGACGCTGCATCCCTGGCAGGTGCGCTGCCCGGCCACCGACCATCCCGACGAGTTGCGCATCGACCTGGATCCGCAGCCCGGTACCGGTTTTCAGCAGGCGCGCTCGGTGGCCGTGGATGTGCTGCGGCCGCTGCTGGACGAACTCGGGTTGGTCGGCTACCCGAAGACCTCCGGGGGCCGCGGGGTGCACGTTTTCCTGCGCATCGCCGCCGACTTCGACTTCGTCGAGGTGCGCCGGGCCGGCATCGCGCTGGCCCGCGAGGTGGAACGCCGCGCGCCCGACGCGGTGACCACGTCGTGGTGGAAGGAAGAGCGCGGCGAGCGCATCTTCATCGACTTCAACCAGAACGCCCGGGACCGCACCATGGCGTCGGCGTATTCGGTGCGGCGCACGCCGATCGCGACGGTTTCGACGCCGCTGACGTGGGACGAGCTGGCCGGCGCCGATCCCGACGACTACACCATGGCGACCGTGCCCGGGTTGGTGAAGCGCCGGGACGATCCGTGGGCCGGGATGGACGACGTGGCCCAGTCGATCGCGCCGTTGCTGGAGATGGCCGCCGCCGACGAAGCGCGCGGGCTTGGCGACATGCCGTATCCGCCGAACTATCCGAAGATGCCGGGGGAGCCGAAACGCGTTCAGCCGAGCCGGGATACGGATCTGAAGGGGAAGAACAGGTCGAGATAAGCGGTGCGCCGACTAGCACACATAAGGGGGCGGCGAATCCCCCGAATGGACCCTGACGTCGCACCTCCCTGACGGCAGGGAATGAAGTTCAACTTTCACCAGGGAGGCACTCGCCACCAGGATCCCGGGCGTAAACGACGAAGGGGCCCAGTCGCCCTAACTTAACTAGGCCATGTGGTTCACGCTTGGCCCACGCACGCCGGTAGGGCTGTCGACTCTGGCGTGCGGACCAGGAATGAGTAATCGACAGGTAGTCGATTACTCATGCTTCGCCCTGGACCTCCGGCTTATGCTGCACGCGTCAGACAACCCCGGGGGCTTGTTAGTAGGTGGACCAACATGTCCTGTGTGATCGCAGTCCCGCAGATGATGACCTCGGCGGCTTCGGATTTGGCAACCATCGGCTCGAACGTCAGCGCAGCCCACCTGGTGGCAGCGGCCCCGACCCTCGCGGTGATACCCGCAGCCGCCGATGAGGTGTCGGCAAGTATCGCCCACCTGTTTTCCGCGCACGCCCAGGATTATCAGGCCCTGGCCGGGCAGGCTGCGGCGTTTCATCAGCAGTTTGTGCAGAACTTGACCGGCGGCGCTGCGTCGTATGTCAGCGCCGAGTCCGGGATCGCCGCGACGCTTACGCCTACATTCCCCAGCCTCTCCGATTTCTTCCAGGCCGGCCTGAGCGATTTCAATACCTCGACAGGCAATTTCGTCCACTCGTTTGGCTCCTTCCCCAACCTCGCGTGGGACCAGTTGGGCCGTGCCGCGGATGATGCGCTGGTCCTTCTCCTATGGCCGATCACATATCCGATCACCGCTGTCAGCGTGTTCGCCGTCGAGGCCGTGCTCGACGCCATCATCAATGCCTTTGTCGCGTAGCCGACGCGCGTTTTCGCAGCACCGGCAGCCGCATTAGCCTTGCTGATCATCGACCAACACCGGCCGGGTCCGAAGCCGCCGGCGCAACCGCTCGGTGTTGCGATGGCAACCCTGCCTTCGCCCTCCGGCGGCCGAGAGTCCCCCCGCTCTTCGGTTGATGTCGTACTCATCGCGTCCACCCGTCGATCTGGTCGGCGGCCTCGGGGAGCGCCTGGGCAAGAGTGCGGGCACCTGCGCGGCCTTGATCGAGAGACGCTCGGTGGATGTCCCGTCAATCAGCTCGTCGACGAACACGATCGGGTTGTCGAACTCCGCACCGTCGTGCTCGGCACAGCGGTCAACTGCTTGGCACCCCGAAGATGCCAGGGGAGCCGAAACGCGTTCAGCCGAGCCGTGATTCGGATCTGAAGGGAAAGAAGTAACAGCGATATCTGCGCAGCGGGCTCTTGTCGCGTTAGCCGATCAGATGTGAAGGGCACGCCTCGCATTGCGGTGTCAGTCCGCGAATTGTCAGCTCAGCGTGGTTGCGCGCCGCCGAAACGGTTATCCCGGTCATATGGCCAACGAGCGCTGGCCGGGTAATTCGCGGGGAGAACCACATGGGTATCGGAATTTCGGTCGCGGGGCTGAGCAAGTCGTTCGGGCCTTCCCGAGTATGGGAAGACGTCACGATGGACATCCCCCCGGGTGAGGTCAGCGGGTTGATAGGCCCGTCCGGGACCGGCAAGTCGGTGTTTTTGAAGTCCCTGATCGGACTGCTCGAACCGGAGCGCGGCTCCATCGTCATCGACGGCCAGGACATCATCAAGAGCACCGCCAAGGAGCTGTACGACATTCGCAGGCTTTTCGGGGTGATGTTCCAGGACGGCGCGCTGTTCGGCTCGATGAACTTGTACGACAACACCGCGTTCCCCCTGCGCGAGCACACCAAGAAGAAGGAGAGCGAGATCCGTGACATTGTGATGGAGAAGCTCGCGTTGGTGGGCCTGGGCGGTGACGAGCAGAAAATGCCGGGCGAAATCTCGGGGGGTATGAAGAAGCGCGCAGGCCTGGCCCGCTCGCTGGTGCTCGACCCGCAGATCATCCTGTGCGACGAGCCGGACTCCGGCCTGGACCCGGTGCGTACCGCCTATCTGTGTCAGCTGCTCATCGACATCAATGCGCAGACCGACGCCACCATCCTGATCGTGACGCACAACATCAACGTCGCCCGTACCGTGCCGGACAACATCGGCATGCTGTTCCGCCGCAGACTCGTGATGTTCGGCCCGCGCGAAGTGCTGCTGACGAGCGACGAGCCGGTCGTAGGGCAGTTCCTCAACGGGCGGCGCATCGGCCCGATCGGCATGTCGGAGGAGAAGGACGAGACGACGATGGCTGAAGAGCAGGCCATGGTCGACGCCGGTCAGCACGCCGGTGGTGTCGAAGACATCGAGGGAGTGCCGCCGCAGGTCGTCGCCACACCGGGTATGCCGGAGCGTAAGGCTGTGGAGCGCCGGAGAGCGCGAGTGCGCGAGATGCTGCACACACTGCCCCCGAAGGCGCAGAAGGCGATTCGTGACGACCTCGAGGGCGCGCACAGCGACTCCGCCCGTCAATCAGGCGACCCGGACTACGACGATCACGACAGCGACACGGCATCGCTTCCGGCCGCACGGGAACGCTAAGCACGCGGTCCGCGTCAGCGCCGAAACCCGACTTCTTGCGTTCGAACGCAAGTCGGGAAGTAAACAGATTCGCGTCGAGTCGATCTTCGGCGGCAATGTATTCGGCGTGCGCGTTCGGCAAATGTGCGCGTTTGCGCTGATGTTTTATGGCGCGTGGTGGCCGCATGCTGGCTAGCATGAGCGACATTGATCCACGTGTGGACCTGTCGGGGGTGGACTGGAGCGATCTGGGCGTGAGTGGGCTTTTGCCGACGGGCACGGTGACGCTTTTGTTGGCCGACGTGGAGGATTCCACCGGGTTGTGGGAGTCGCGGCCCGAGCAGATGACGGCGGCGTTCGCCTGGCTGGATCGGACGCTGTCGGATCTGCTGGCCGCTCATGGCGGGGTGCGGCCGGTGGAACAGGGTGAGGGCGACAGCTTTGTGGCGGCGTTCGCCCGCGCCTCGGATGCGGTGGCCTGTGCGCTGGAGTTGCAGCGTGCGCCGCTGGCCCCGATCAGCTTGCGAATTGGCGTGCACACCGGTGAGGTGCAGCTGCGCGATGAGGGGAATTACATCGGCCCAACCATTAATCGGACGGCGCGGCTGCGCGATTTGGCCCATGGCGGGCAGACGGTGCTGTCGGGCATCACCGAGGCACTGGTACTCGACACGTTGCCGGCCGACGCGTGGCTGACCGATCTGGGGACTCACGAGCTGCGGGGTGTTCCCCGCCCCGAACGGGTTATGCAGCTGTGTCATCCCGATCTGCGGAACGACTTTCCGCCCTTGCGCACTACGAAAAGTGTTGCGGTGCACAAGCTTCCGCCGCAATTTACCAGCTTTGTCGGCCGTGTCCTGCAGCTGACGGAGGTACGGAAGCTGTTGGCGGAGAACCGAATCGTCACCCTGACCGGTGCCGGTGGGGTGGGGAAGACCCGCTTGGCGGTAGAGCTGGCGGGCCAGTTAGCGAACAATTACTCCGATGGCGTGTGGTATGTGGACCTGGCGCCGATCACCGATCCTGACCTGGTGCCGGTCGCGGCAGCGCGGGCGTTGGGCCTGCCCGACCAGCCCGGCCGATCGATGATGGATACGTTGCTGCGGTTTGTCCGCGATCGGCAGATGTTGGTGGTGTTGGACAACTGCGAGCATCTGCTGTACGTGTGCGCCGAGCTGACCGTCGCCCTGCTGGGTGCGGCCCCCGGGCTGACGCTCTTGGCGACCAGTCGCGAGCCGATCGGCGTGTCCGGTGAGGCGACGTGGCGGGTGCCGTCGCTGTCGGTGGCCGATGAGGCCGTCGAGTTGTTCGCCGACCGCGCCCGGTTGGCCCAGGCCGGTTTCGCCGTGACCGACGAGAACGCCGCCGTGGTGGCCGAGATCTGCCAGCGCCTCGACGGGATGCCGCTGGCGATCGAGTTGGCGGCCGCACGGGTGCGCGCGTTGTCGTTGGTCGAGATCCTCGACAGCCTGCATGACCGGTTCCGCCTGCTAACCGGTGGTTCGCGCACCGCGGTGCGCCGCCAGCAGACTTTGCGCGCCTCGGTGGACTGGTCACACGCCCTGCTTACCGAAAGCGAACGTGTCCTGTTTCGTCGACTGGCGGCATTTCTCGGCGGATTCGACCTCGACGCGGTGCTGGCTGTCGCAGGCGCCGACGGCCTGGAGCGCTACCAAGTCCTCGATCAGCTCAGCCTGCTGGTCGACAAATCATTGGTCTTCGCGGAAAACAGCAGCGGCGCAACGCGTTACCGGTTGCTCGAAACGGTGCGCCAGTATGCGTTGGAGAAACTCGGCGAGTCCGGCGAAGCCGATGCCATCCGCTCGCGTCACCGGGATTACTACGCGGCGCTGGCGGCCCTGCTCGACGCGCCGGCAGGCAGTGATTATGAGCAGCGCCTTGAGCAGGCCGAGATCGAGATCGACAACCTGCGCGCCGCGTTCGGGTGGAGCCGCGAAAGCTCCGACGTCGAGCTGGCGTTGGCGCTGGCGTCGTCGTGGCAGCCGCTGTGGCAGGCGCGGGGACGCGTCCGGGAAGGGCTGGCCTGGTTCGATGCCGTGCTCGCGGACATTGACGCACTGCACATAGAGGTGCCGGCCAGGGTGCGGGCCCGGGCGCTCGCCGACCAGGCCCTGCTCGACACCTGGGTCAACGCCGCCGCCGCCCTGGATCAGGCCCAACAGGCGCTAGCGATTGCGCGCGGCATCGACGACCCGGCCCTACTGGCCCGGGCGCTGGCCGCCTGCTGTTCAATCGCCATCTGGAACAGTCCTGAGGTGGCCCGGTCGTACTTCGCCGAGGCGATCGGCCTGGCCCGGGAGTTGGACGACCGGTGGAGACTCAGCCGGCTTCTCGGCTGGCAGGCACTCGGGGCGGCGGTCGTGGCGGGTACTCCGATACTGGCGCGCACGGCCGCCCAAGAAGGACGCGACCTCGCCGACTCGATCGGCGATGGGTGGACGTCGCGCCAGTGCCGCTTCTGCCTTGGGACGGCGCAGCTGTATCAGGGCGATCCGGCCGCAGCCGTCAAGCAATTCGCCGAACTGGTGTCCGAGGCCGATGCAGCTCACGATGACATCCGGAGGGTGCACAGCGTCGCATATCAGGGCCTCGCACTCGCGTGGCAGGGTGACATCAGCGCGGCCCGTGCCGCCGCCGACGCGGCCTTCGAAGCCGCGTCTGAGCTGGGTGGGGTTACCGCGGGCGCCGCCAACACCGCGTTGGCTGTTGCGGCCCTGGCCGCCGGTGAGGCTGACACGGTGCTCAATGCGACCGCGACGGCTCACCAGCACCCCAGTGGCCTGCCCGCGGTCGCCGCGATAATGCGCGCCTACGGTGCGCAAGCCGCACTGGCGGGCGGGGATCTGCTCGCGGCCCGTCGCTGGGCCGACGACGCCGTCGCGACGACGACCGGCTGGCACCTGATGTGGGCGCTGACCACACGCGCTCGCGTGGCGATCGCGCAGGGTGAGGCGGATCAGGCCGAACACGACGCCCACGACGCGCTCGCGGGCGCCGCCGAAGTGCAGGCCTTCCTGGGCATTTCCGACACCCTGGAGTGCCTCGCCGCTCTGGCCGCCGATGCTGGCAGTCACCGTGAAGCCGCCCGGCTTCTCGGCGCGGCAGACGCCATTCGCAAGCGCATCGGCTCGGTCCGGTTCAAGGTCTACGACGCCGCGTACGAGGCCTCGGTGGCGGCCCTGCGAGACGCCATGGACGAGAAGGACTTTGACGCCGCATGGGCCGAGGGCGCGGCCCTATCCACCGAAGAGGCGATCGCCTACGCGCAGCGCGGCCGCGGTGCACGCAAACGACCCAGCAGCGGCTGGGCCTCGCTCACCCCGGCCGAGCGTGACGTCGTCCGACTCGTCACCGAAGGCCTGGGCAACAACGACATCGCCACACGGCTGTTCGTTTCACCGCGCACCGTGCAGTCCCACCTCACCCACGTCTACGCCAAACTCGGCCTCACCACGCGGGTGCAACTAGCTCAAGAGGCGGCCCGCCAGCCCTGAAACGCCGGGATAAAGGCGAGGGACGAAGCACGTCTATCCGAGAACCGGTGATAATTCGCCCGACAGTAAGCCGCATGGCCGATGCCCGCAGGCTGGATAAATGAAGTTGAGCGTGGCGACCAGCACGGTGACTCCCCCAAGAAGCCGAAGCGGCTGCGGCCGAGCGAGGTCCCGTCAGTTCAATAATGACTCGGGTGATTCCCACCGCACGCCGTCGAATCGTCCGAAATCGCTGTCGTAACTGACTATTCGTGCACGGTGCTCGATCGCCAAAGCGGCCAGGTGGGCGTCGTTGACGAGATTGCCGCCCGCGCCGACCTGCGAAAGCAGCCCGGTCAGCACGTCGCCGTGGCGCGGAGTAGGCGTCACGATGACGGAGGCTGGCGCATTGCACCAGTCGAGTACTTGCGCCATTGCCGCGTCGGTCGTCAGTGGCGAAGGGAAAAGCCCATGCCGAGTCGTCAATCGCACGAATGCGAGCAGCGGCACCCAGGCCAGGCCGACGGTGTCGCCGCCGGACAGCGCACCGTCGAGCCAGCGGCGTGAAGTCTCGTGGTGGTCCGCGGCGGTGTTGACGGCATACAGCAGAACGTTGGCGTCAACGATCCTCATGCGCCGCGGCGCTGACGCCGGATCAGTTCTTCGTCCTCGAGTTCGCCCGCGATCTGCAGGGCTCGGTCCAGGTTCACCGACGGCACACCCAAATCAGCTGTGCGCGTTTCGAAAACCTCGGGAGCCGGCCGCCGTTGCGCACCCTGCCGGATGGCATCATTGAGCGCCTGCTTGAACGATATTTGGCGTTCACGCATCAGGCGCCTGATGACCACGAGCGTGTCGTCATCCAGTGTCACCGTGGTCCGCATACTGACAGCATAGCGTCATTGGTATCGATGCCATGCTGTCAACGAGCGGGGTCCTTGGTAGCGGCAGTTTGAGCTGGGCAAAATCCGCACTGAAAAGCGGCGACAGTACGCGTTTGCGCTGATGTTTTGCTCGTCGCGGGGCCGCATGCTGGCTAGCATGAGCGAGGTTGATCCGCGCGCGGATATGCCGCTGTTGAACTGGAGCGATCTTGGCGTGAGCGGGCTTTTGCCGACTGGCACCGTGACGCTGCTGTTGGCCGATGTGGAGGGCTCGACGCGCCTGTGGGAGACCGACTCCGACGGGATGACCGCCGCATTCGCCCGGCTGGATCGCGAATTATTGGATCTGGTCGCCGCTTGTGGCGGGGTGCGGCCGGTCGAGCAGGGTGAGGGCGACAGCTTTGTGGTGGCGTTCGCGCGGGCCAGCGACGCGGTCGCGTGTGCTCTGGGGCTGCAGCGGGCGCCTTTAGCCCCGATTAGCTTGCGGATCGGTGTGCACACCGGCGAGGTGCAGCTACGCGACGAGGGCAATTACATCGGCCCCACCATCAATCGGACGGCGCGGCTGCGCGATCTGGCCCATGGCGGGCAGACGGTGCTGTCGGGGGTCACCGAGGCATTGGTTTCCGACGCGTTGCCGGCCGATGTGTGGCTGACCGATCTGGGCAGGCACGAGCTGCGTGGTGTTCTCCGCCCGGAACGGGTGGTGCAGCTGTGCCATCCCGATCTACGCAACGACTTTCCGCCCTTGCGTACGCCGAAAAGTGTTGCTGTGCAAAATCTTCCGCCTCGGTTCACCAAATTTGTGGGCCGCGGCCCGCAGATCGCGGAGGTGCGGAAGCTGTTGGCGGAGAATCGGATCGTCACCCTGACCGGAGCGGGCGGGGTAGGAAAAACGCGTCTCGCGGTCGAAGTCGCAAGCCACGTGGCGGCGGAATACGCCGATGGTGTCTGGTATGTGGACTTGGCGCCGATCACCGATCCCGCCGTTATGCCGGTGGTGGTGGCCCGCGCGCTGGGGCTGCCCGACCAGCCCGGCCGCTCCACAATGGACACGCTGCTGCGGTTTGTCCGCGACCGTCAGCTGCTGGTGGTGCTCGACAACTGCGAGCATCTGCTCGACGCGTGCGCTGAGTTGATCGTCGCCCTGCTGGGTTCGGCGCCGGGTTTGACGTTCTTGACGACCAGTCGTGAGCCAATCGGTGTGCCCGGCGAGGTGACGTGGCGGGTGCCGTCTTTATCGGTGTCTGATGAAGCCGTCGAGTTGTTCGCCGATCGGGCCCGGCTGGCTCAGCCCGACTTCACCATCACCCACGACAGCGTCGCGACCGTGGCCGAGATCTGCCGACGCCTGGACGGCATGCCGCTGGCAATCGAGTTGGCGGCCGCGCGGGTGCGGGCGTTGTCGCTGACCGAGATCCTCGACAGCCTGCATGACCGCTTCCGGCTGTTGACCGGCGGGGCGCGTACCGCGGTGCGCCGCCAACAAACGCTGCGCGCCTCGGTGGACTGGTCACACGCCCTGCTCACCGACACCGAACGCCTGCTGTTCCGCCGGCTGGCCGCCTTCTTGGGCGGCTTCGATCTCGACGCGGCCCAGACGGTCGCGGGCGCCGACGGGCTTGAGCGCCACCAGGTCCTCGATCAGCTCACCCTGCTCGTCGACAAATCATTAATCGTCGCTGAAAACCTAAGGGGTCGAACGCGGTATCGGCTGCTGGAGACGGTGCGCCAGTATGCCTTGGAAAAACTCGGGGAGTCCGGGGAGGCCGATGCTGTGCGATCGCGTCACCGCGATTACTACACCGCGCTGGCCGCTTTGCTCGACGCGCCAGCAGGCGGTAATCATGAGCAGCGCCTCGAACAGGCCGAAACCGAGATCGACAATCTGCGCGCCGCGTTCGCCTGGAGCAGGGAGAACAACGACATCGCGTTGGCGTTGGCGCTGGCGTCATCGTTGCAGCCGCTGTGGCTCGCGCGGGGCCGCCTCCTGGAAGGGCTGACCTGGTTCGACACAGCACTCGCCGACGATTATGCGCAGCATCCCGAGGTGGCGGGTGTGGTGCGGGCGCGGGCGCTCGCCGACCGCGCCGTGCTCGGTCTGTGGGCAGGCGCCGCCGACAGCCCGGATCAGGCTCAGCAAGCCCTGGCGATTGCCCGCGAGGCCGATGACCCGGCCCTGCTGGCGCGGGCGCTTACCGCCCGCGGCTATATCGCCAGCTACTTCAACGCAGAGGCGGCCCGAGCGTACTTAAGCGAAGCGATCGGTCTGGCTCGCGAATTGGGCGACCCGTGGCGGCTCAGCCACATCCTCACTTGCCAGGCGGTCCTGGCGTTCGCCGCGGGTGACCCCATCGCCTTGCGTGCAGCCGGTCAAGAAGGGGTCGATCTCGCAGACGCGATCGGCGACCGGTTCAACGCGCGGCGGTGCCGCTGGAGTCTCGGCGTGATACAGGTATTCACGGGTGATCTGGCCGGAGCGGTAGCACGATTCGCCGCGGTGGCCGACGAGGCCGCGGCCGCTCACGATGAGATCTGGCGGACGGATAGCCTCGCATTCCTGAGCATCGCGTCGGCGTTTCAGGGTCACATTCCTGCGGCCCGGGCTGCCGCTGACGCGGCCGTCGAGGCATCTGCCGAGCTTGGCGGAATTAAAGCGGGTGCCGCCTATCATGCGTTGGCTACCGCGGCCCTAGCAGCCGGCGATGCCGCGACGGCGAGGGATGCGGCCGAGGCGGCCTGGGCACGCGTGAGTGCCCTGCCCCTAACGGCGGCGGCGGGGCGCGCTTACAACGCCCAGACCGCGCTTGTGGACGGGGATCTTGTCGCGGCTCGCCGCTGGGCCGACGAAGGTGTTACGACCTCGACAGGCTTCTATTTGGCGATAACGCTGACCACACGCGCCCAAGTCGCGATCGCGCAGGGCGAGCCGGAACAGGCCGAACGCGACGCACACGACGCGCTAGCGATCGCCGCCGGAAGCAACGCGTGCCTGCTCATGCCCGACCTCTTGGAATGCCTCGCCGTTCTGGCCGGTAAGGCGAGCAGTCACCGCGAAGCCGCTCGCCTCTTCGGCGTGGCGCACGCCATGCGGCAGCGCATGGGCTTGGTCCGCTTGAAGGTTTACGACGCCGGCTGCGAACCCTCGGTGGCGACGCTTCGCGACGCCATGGGCGAGAAGGACTTTGACTCCGCATGGGCCGAGGGCGCTTCAATGTCCACCGAGGAGGCGATCGCCTACGCCCAGCGTGGCCGCGGTGAACGCAAACGACCCGCCAGCGGGTGGGCGTCGCTGACCCCCACCGAGCGCGACGTCGTCCGACTGGTAAGCGAGGGGCTCGGCAACAACGACATCGCCACAAGGCTATTCGTCTCGCCGCGCACCGTGCAGTCCCACCTCACTCACGTCTACGCCAAACTCGGCCTCACCTCGCGGGTGCAACTGGCCCAGGAGGCGGCGCGCCAGGCATAACGGCAACTATGCGGGCTGCGGGATGAACTCGGGTTGCGAGATGTTGTTGCGCGAACGCGATACCTGGCCGGCGAGGAGCGCGATGAGCGCGCCCGCCAACCCGCCGACCGTCGCCACCTCCGACGAACCCGACAGCACGAAGTAACCGAAACCGGCACCGCCGATGAGCAAGGCGACGCGCGGGGCTGTCCAGTCGGCGGTTGACGGTAACCGATACGACAGACCGATGCCGATCAGCAGCGCCAGGACATGTCCGACGGCGGTGAAATCCGCGCCAGCGGCGGCCATCAGCGCGATGCCAAGCCACCATCCGACCCAAAGGTGGCGCCGGCGCGCCGGTATGGATGTCGTCAGCGCGCCCAGGACGCACACCGCGCCGTAACTGACTCCCACGTCGCTCGCGCGCGCAACGGAGACCGGTAGCCACCCGGCCTTGAGCGCGACGACCAGCCCGACGGCGACGAGCAGCGTGGCACCGATATGGCCGACCGCGAACGCGATGACCAAACCACCACCGCGCCAGATCAATTCGCCCAAGGCCAGCAGGCACACCAGCCAGGGTAGCCACAGGTAGACATCGCCGCCGTCGTCGACGAACGCGCTGCCGACCAACGTGCTCAGGCGGCCGTGCGCCAGATTGTGCAGGTTGGTGCTCATGCGACTCACCGCAACCTCGCGCGCGTGCGGACCGAGCGTGGTCAACGCGAGCGAGATCGCGGCCAGGAGGACCGCGTAGGCCGCCGTGATGCGTACCGATGCCGCGGCGGACAACGTCCGCGCGGCCCACCGCCCGGCCCTGTCGCGAACAACGCTTGCGGCCATCGTTATTCGCCCCTATCCGCGTGACCCGACCAGCCACGGTCGCGGGCCAGCAGGTCTGCGATGGTCTCGCGGCGCACCAGTTCGCGGGCCTTGCCCCCGGCGACGGCGACCAGCGGTGGGCGGCCCACCAGGCTGCAGCTGGAGCCCATCGAGTAGTGATAGGCGCCGGTGCAGGCCACCGCGAGCAGATCACCGGGATGGATGTCGGCGGGCAATTTGACGTCGCGGGCGATCTCGTCACCGGACTCGCAGTGCCGGCCCACCACCGTGACCGGTGCCGCGACGGCCGGCTCCTGCCGATTGGCCAGTGCCACAGTGTATTTCGCGTCAGCGCCCGCGATACGCGGATTGTCGCTCATGCCGCCGTCCACCGCGACGAAGGTGCGTCCGTCGGATTGGCGTTTGACGGCGACCACCCGGTACAGCGTGATCCCGGCACGGGCCGCGATTGCCCGGCCGGGCTGGATCACGACGCGCGGTCGGGGATAACCGTGTTCGGCGCAAGCGGACCGGACCGCGGCCTCGATGACCGCTCCCAGTGCCCGGGGGTTGAGTTCGGGATCGCCGGACCGATAGGGGACCGCGTGTCCGCCCCCGAGGTTGAGCTCGCTCAGCACGACCCCGTGGCGGTCCCGAACATCGGCCATCAAGGCCATCAGTTGCCGGATCGCCTCGCCGTACAGCCCGACATCGGTGAGCTGCGACCCCAACTGGCAGTGCAAGCCAGTCAGGTCGAGCCACGGCTGACCCAGGACGCGCTTGACCGCACCGGCCGCCTGACCACCCGCCAACGCGAAGCCGAATTTCTGGTCGAGCACCCCGGCGCTCAGCGCGCCGGCGTCGAGGTCGGCGATCACCCGGATCAGCACGCGCTGGCGACGGCGCACCCGCCCGGCCAGCAGCGCGATCTCGTTCGGCGTGTCGATCACGATTCGTCCCACCCCGGCGGCGACCGCGTCGTCCAGTTCGCCCGCGGTCTTGGCGTTGCCGTTGAGGATGATCTTCGACGGCGGCACCTCGCCGGTGAGGGCGGTGGCCAGTTCGCCGCCGGAGCAGACGTCCACGCCCGCGCCTTCGTCGGCGGCCCACCCGGCCACGGCCGCGCTCAGCAGCGCCCGACCGGCGTAAATCACCTCGGCACCGGGAAGCGCCGCCCGATAGCCGCGGAGGCGGCCCCGGAAATCTTCCTCGTCGACGACGTAGGCCGGGGTGCCGAATTCGGCAGCCAGGTCGGTGGCGGCGACCCCGCCGACGCACAACCGGCCCAGCTCGTCGACGAAACTGCTCAGCGGCCAGATCGCCCGGTCGAGGTGCGCATCCACCTCGTGCCGCGGCGATGAAAGCAGCTCGAACAGCGTCATACATCCACGGTGCAGGCGGAAGGCGGGGTCCGCCGCGTTCTTAACGAAGCTTTCACACCCGTGTGATTAATCTTCACAGATTCGGTACGGCGGCCCGCATCGTCCGCATTGCTGCCGCGCAATCTCCGCGTTTTGGCCGATGTTTTGCTACGCGTGGCCGCCGCATGCTGGCTAGCATGAGCGAGATCAATCCACGCGCGGAAACGCCGCTGGTGGACTGGAGCGAAGTTGGCGTGATCGGACTCTTGCCGACGGGCACCGTGACGTTGCTGTTGGCCGACGTCGAGGGCTCGACGCGGCTGTGGGAAACCCAGCCCGCGGAGATGACCGTCGCGATCGCCCGCCTGAATCAGGTCGTGTCCGACACCATCGCCGCGCATCACGGGGTGCGCCCGGTCGAACAGGGTGAGGGTGACAGCTTCGTAGCGGCGTTCGCCCGGGCCTCCGAAGCGGTGGCGGCCGCCCTGGAATTGCAGCGCGCCCCGCTGGCCCCCATCCGGCTGCGCATCGGGGTGCACACACCGGCGAAGTGCAGCTGCGCGACGAGGGCAACTACGCGGGTCCGACGATCAACCGGACGGCGCGGCTGCGCGACCTGGCCCACGGCGGCCAGACCGTCATGTCGGGTGCGACCGAGCCATTGGTCATCGATCAGCTCCCGCCCGACGTCTGGCTGACTGACCTTGGCGCGCACCCGCTGCGCGATTTGCCCCGCCCCGAGCGGGTGGTGCAACTCTGCCACCCGGACCTGCGTAACGACTTCCCGCCCCTGCGCACGCTCAAAAGCACTGCTGCACATAACCTTCCGGCGCAGCTGACCAGCTTTGTGGGCCGCGCAGGACAGATGACCGAGGTGCGCCGGCTGCTGGGCCAGCACCGATTGGTGACGTTGACCGGTGCCGGCGGGGTCGGCAAGACCCGCCTGGCGGTTGAAGTTGCGGCCGAGGCCGCGGCCCGGTTCGCCGACGGTGCGCGGTATGTCGACCTGGCGCCGATTACGAATCCCGACCTGGTGCCGATCGCGGTGGCCCGCGCGTTCGGGCTACCCGATCAACCGGGCCGCTCCACGATGGACACGCTCACCCGGTTCGTCGCCGACCGCCAGATGCTGGTGGTGCTGGACAACTGCGAGCACATGCTTGACGCCAGCGCGGCGCTCGTCGTCGCGCTGCTCGGCGCCGCCCCGGAGGTGACGTTGTTGGCGACCAGCCGCGAGCCGATCGGCGTCGCCGGCGAGCTCAGCTGGCGGGTGCCCTCGCTGTCGCTCGCGGACGACGCGGTCGAGCTGTTCACCGACCGGGCACGCCATGCTCGGCCCGAGTTCGCTGTCACTGACGACAACTCCGCGGTCCTCGCCGAGATCTGCCGGCGCCTCGACGGAATGCCGCTGGCCATCGAGTTGGCCGCGGCCCGCATGCGCGCGTTGTCGCCGGCCGAGATCCTCGACAGCCTGCACGACCGCTTCCGACTGCTGACCGGCGGCGCGCGCACCGCGGTGCGTCGCCAGCAGACGTTGCGCGCCTCGGTGGACTGGTCGCACGCCCTGCTGACCGCGCCCGAACGAATCCTGTTCCGGCGGCTGGCCGTCTTTGTGGGCGGATTCGATCTGGACTCGGCCCAAGCGATCGCGGGAGGCGGCGACGTCGAGCGCTACCAGGTGCTGGATCAACTCACCCTGCTCGTCGACAAATCGCTGGTGGTGGCCGACGACAGTGGCGGTCGAAGCCGGTACCGGCTGCTGGAAACGGTGCGCCAGTACGCGCAGGAAAAGCTCGGCGAGGCCGGGGAAGCCAATGCCGTCCGCGCGCGTCACCGCGATTACTACACGGCGCTGGCCGCTGCGGTCGACGCGCCCGGGACCGACGATTACGAGCGGCTGGTCGAGCGGGCCGAAATGGAGATCGACAACCTTGGCGCGGCGTTTCAGTGGAGCTGCGAAAACTCGGACATCGAGCTGGCGTTGGCGCTGGCGTCGTCGCTGCAGCCGCTGTGGCAAGCGCGTGCCCGCATCCGGGAGGGGCTGACTTGGTTCGACGCCGCCCTGCCGCACGACGAGGCGAAGGATCCCGGGGTTGCGGCCGCGGTACGGGCGCGGGCGCTCGCCGACCGAGCCGTGCTCGCCACCTGGACAGGCGCCTCCGACGGCGTGCATCAGGCGCAGCAGGCCCTGGCCATCGCGCGCGACGCCGATGACCCGGCCCTACTGGTCCGCGCGCTGACCGCCTGCGGCTACACGGCCAACGCCCAAAGAGCCGGGGCGGCGACGTACTTCGCCGAGGCGCTCGCCCTCGCCCGCGCGTTGGGCGACCGCTGGAGGCTCAGTCAGATCCTTGCCCGGCAGGCCCGCGGAGCGGTCTTCACGGGAGACCCGGTCGCGGCTCGGGTGGCCGCCGAGGAAGGATCCGTTCTCGCCGACGCGATCGGTGACCGCTTCGGCGCCCGCCAGTGCCGCTGGTGCCTGGGGATGGCGCAGGCCGCTCAGGGTGATTTGACCGGAGCCGCAGCGCAATTCGACGCGGTGGCCGACGAGGCGCGGCGGGCCCACGACGGCTTTTTTGAGGCGTACGGTCTCGCGTGCCTGGGGGCCATGCGCGCATGGCAGGGGGAAATAGTGGCGGCCCGGGCGGCCGTTGAGGCGGCCATCGAGGCCAGTTCCGAGGTTGGCGGCCTTGCCACCGGTATCGCGTATCTTGGGTCGGCTATCGTCGCGCTGGCCGTCGGCGATCCTGGGGCCGCGTCGGAGGCGACACGGGCTGCGTGGCCACACTTGAGTGTCGTGCCCGCGATGGCGGCGATGCAGCGTGAGCTCGCCTCGCAAGCCGCCCTGGCGGCCGGGGATCTCATCGCGGCCCGCCGCTGGGCCGATGACGCCGTCGCACTGGCGAGCGACTCGAGTGCGCTCACCGGGCGGGCCCTGGTGGCGATCGCGCAGGGTGAGCCGGAGCAAGCCGAACGTGACGCACACGAGGCGCTGACCCGTGTCGTTCTCGTCGAGTCGCATCTGAGGGTCCCGGACATTCTGGAGTGCCTCGGCACCTTGGCCCTCGAGGCAGAGCGGCACCGTGAGGCGGTCCGGTTTCTCGGGGCGGCGCACGCGATCCGGCAGCGCATGAACTTGGTCCGTTTCAAGGTCTGGGACGCCGGCTACGGATCCGTGATAGCGGCGTTGCGAGATACCATGGGCGATAAAGACTTTGACTCGGCGTGGGCCGAAGGCGCTTCGATGTCCACCGAGGAGGCGATCGCCTACGCACAACGCGGCCGAGGCCAACGGAAACGGCCCGCCAGCGGTTGGGGATCACTCACGCCGGCCGAACTTGACGTCGTACGGCTGGTCAGCGAAGGGCTC
This sequence comes from Mycobacterium sp., assembly GCF_035506235.1. Taxonomy (GTDB): domain Bacteria; phylum Actinomycetota; class Actinomycetes; order Mycobacteriales; family Mycobacteriaceae; genus Mycobacterium. Next base: position 10,810 of record NZ_DATJPU010000004.1, on the reverse strand, counting down.
GGCAACGACGACATCGCCAGCCGCCTGTTCGTGTCCGCGCGCACGGTGCAATCCCACCTCACGCACGTCTACGGCAAGCTCGGCTTGTCCTCGCGCGTGCAGCTGGCTCAGGAGGCAGCCAGGCACGCGTGACGCCTTTGCCTCATCTGCGCTATCCATATCTACCGAATAGACTACGGAATATGTCTACACAGACGACTACGATCAGGGTCCCGATCCAGACGCGCGACCTGCTGGCGACCCAGGCGCGCGCGCGGGGAATCTCTATCGCTGCCCTGCTCGCGGAGCTGGCCGCCCGTGCCGATCACGAGGCGATCTTCCGCGCCGAACGCGACGCCAGCCGCGCCGAGGCGGCGCTGCAAGCTGCACGCGCCGAGAACAGCGACTGGGACGTCACGGTCAGCGACGGTCTTGCCTGAACTCCGACGCGGTGAGCTGTGGCTGGTCGCCCTCGGCGCCGCCCGCCCCGGTGAACCCGGCAAGCACCGGCCCGCCGTCGTCGTCTCCGTCGACGACATACTCGTCGGCATCGACGACGAACTCGTCGTGATGGTACCGGTGTCGAGTTCCCTCTCCGATAGCCCATTGCGGCCGCGCATCTCGCCTGCCGAAGGCGTGGACGCCGAAAGCGTCGCGGTTTGTCGTGGCGTACGCGCCGTCGCTCGCACGCGGCTGCTGGAGCGACTGGGAACTCTGGCACCCGAAACGATGCAGCAGATCGAGCGCGGCCTCGCATTGATTTTGGGCATCCCCACCGTCTGAACCACGAACCGCGTTGAGTGCTTGACTAGCTGCTCTCGATGCTGCTACACATGGCGTGCGCGGGAAATTTGGGCGATCGCCCAAAAATCGGGGAATCGAGGTGGCTATGGCGGGCCGGATGGACGGCAAGGTCGCGTTCGTGACCGGCGCGGCGCGCGGGCAGGGCAGGAGTCACGCGGTCAGGCTCGCGCAGGAGGGCGCCGACATCATCGCCGTCGACATCTGCCGGAAGTTCGAGGCCTCGCCGGCGCCGGGCGCGACACCCGAAGACCTCGACGAGACCGCGGGACTGGTCAAGAACGCCGGCGGCCGCGTCGTCACCGCCGAGGTCGACGTCCGCGATTTCGACGCGCTGCGCGCCGCCGTCGACGGCGGCATCGAACAGCTGGGGCGCCTCGACGTCATCGTCGCCAACGCCGGCATCGGGACGACGGCCGGAATGCTGCACAAGACCGACGAGGCGCTGTGGCAGGAGATGATCGACGTCAACCTCAGCGGCGTATGGAAGACGGTGAAGGCCGGCGTTCCGCACATCCTGGACGGCGGCCGCGGCGGATCGATCGTCCTGACCTCCTCGGTGGCCGGTTTCAAGGCCTATCCACACATGGGCCACTACGTCGCGGCCAAGCACGGCGTGATCGGGCTGATGCGTTCGTTCGCAGTCGAATTGGGGCAGCGGATGATCAGGGTCAACGCCGTCCTCCCGACGCACGTGAACTCGCCGCTGCTGATGAACGAGGCAACCTACCGCGCGTTTCGTCCGGAGCTGGAGAACCCCGGACCCGACGACCTCGCGCCGGTGTGCCAGAGCTTCCACTACCTGCCGATCCCCTGGGTGACCCCCGAAGACATCACCAACGCGGTGCTGTTTCTGGCCTCCGACGAAGCGCGCTACATCACCGGCGTCGCACTGCCCATCGACGCCAGCAGCTGCCTGAAGTAAGGAAAGCATCGATGACCGTCACCAACGACACCGACGTCTACTACGACCCCTACGACACCAGCATCATCGCCGACCCGTACCCGACCTACGCGCGGCTGCGGGAAGAAGCGCCGATCTACTACAACGAAAAGTTCGACTTCTGGGCGATATCAAGGCATTCCGACGTCGAACGCGCCTTGACCAACTGGGAGGTGTTCTCCAACCGCCGCAGCGACATCCTCGAGCTGATCCAGTCGAAATTCGACATGCCCGGCGGCGTCATGATGTTCCAGGATCCGCCCGAGCACACCAGGCTGCGCGGCCTGATGTCGCGGGTGTTCACGCCGCGCCGGATGGCCGAGCTCGAAGACCAGATCCGGCGGTACTGCGTGCGGTGTCTGGATCCGCTCGTCGGGTCCTCAGGCTTCGACATCATCGCCGAACTCGCGTCGATGATGCCGATGCGGGTGATCGGGATGCTGCTGGGAATCCCTGAATCCGAACAGGTTTCGGTCCGCGACGCCAACGACGCGAACCTGCGCACCAAGCCGGGCACCCCGATGAAGGTCGCCGACGCCGACTCCATCGCCGACGGCCGCATCTACGCCGACTACGTCGAATGGCGATCCAAGAACCCGTCGGGCGACCTGATGACGACGCTGCTCAATGTGGAGTTCGACGACGAGCACGGCGTGCACCGCAAGCTGACGCGCAAGGAGGTGCTGCATTACACCCAGGTGGTCGCGGGCGCCGGAAACGAGACCACCGGCCGGCTGATCGGCTGGCTGGCCAAGGTGCTCGCCGAGCACCCCGATCAGCGCCGCGAGGTCTACCGGGACCGGTCACTGTTGACCCGCACCGTCGACGAAACGCTGCGGTTCGAACCCACCGGTCCCCACGTCGCCCGTTGGATGGCAAAGGATTTCGAGTGTTACGGCAGGACGATTCCGGCCGGCAGCGCCATGCTGCTGCTGTTCGGAGCCGCCAACCGCGACCTCCGCCGCTACGCCGATCCGGACACGTTCAACATTCGCCGGGACAACATTTCGCACATCACCTTCGGGAAGGGAGTGCATTACTGCCTCGGGGCGAACCTGGCGCGGTTGGAGGGCCGCGTGGCGCTGGACGAGATGCTCAACCGCTGGCCGGAGTGGGACATCGATTACGACACGGCGCAATTGGCGTCGACCTCGACCGTCCGGGGCTGGGAGCGCCTGCGGGTCGTGCTGCCCTAATTCGGGTCAATCGCGCCGCTGCTTCGGGGTAGGCATCTCGAAGCGGTCCAGGAACCGGTCGACCAGCGCGACGGCCTCCTCGTGGCCGCCCTTGGTGCCCAGCGTCTGCTCGAGGATCAGGGTGCGCCCGATCGCGGCGATGACGACCGCGATGCCCGCGGGCGGGAATTCGTTTGTGTCGAGGCCGTGTTCGCGGACGATGAAGTTCAGCGCGGTGATCTGCATCTCGCGCCACCGCTCCTGCCACGCGGAGATCTCCGCCCGGATCTCCTTGCGGTGGTTGGCAAGCCCCATGAACTCCAGCAGCAACCGGGCGTCCTTGGGTTCGACGAGCGTCTCCCAGAAGGCGTGCAGGGGCCGGTCGGAGGCCAGCGCTTCCCGCTGCCGTTCCAGATAGGCGGCGGCGCCGCGGCGGAACACGTCCAGATACAGCTCGTCCATCGTCGGGAAGTAGTAGTGCACCAACGCCGGTTTGACGCCGGCCTCGGCGGCCACGCGCCGCGACGTGGCGGCGGCGTACCCCTCCTCGACCATGATTCGACTCGTCGCCTCGATCAGCATGTCCCGAGTGGTGGAGTCCCTTGCCATCACCGGACCCTAGATTGGGCGATCGCCAAAAATCAACCGCCTGTCGCGACGGATTCGGCGCCGCTTGACCCCCGTAACACGGCGGTGATAGGCAATGTCAGGCGCCCGTGCTGGGCGGTCGCTCAGGAAGGTGCGTGCGCGTGAAGACTGCGGTGGTGACCGGCGGTGCGTCCGGGATTGGCCGGGCGATCGCGGAGAGATTGCGCAGCGACGGGTTTCGGGTGGCCGTCATCGACCTGTCGCCCACCGACGACGGATTCGGCTACGTCGCGGACGTCACCGATCGCGCACAGGTCGACGCCGCGATTTCCGCGATCCGCGATGCGCTCGGCCCGATCCTGGTGCTGGTCAACGCGGCCGGCGTGGAAGGATTCAAGAAATTCTTGGACATGTCCTTCGAGCAATGGTCCAAGGTGATCGACGTCAACCTGAACGGGGTGTTCCACACGATCCAGGCCGCGCTGCCCGACATGGTCGAGGCGGGATGGGGGCGCATCGTCAACATCTCGTCGTCCAGCACTCACTCCGGGCAGCCGTTCATGGCTCACTATGTCGCTGCCAAGTCCGCGGTGAACGGGCTCACCAAATCGCTGGCCCTCGAATACGGGCCGAGCGGGATCACCGTCAACGCGATTCCGCCGGGGTTCATCGACACGCCGATGTTGCGCAGCGCCGAGCGGCGGCAGTTGCTCGGCGGCACCGTCGAAGACCACATCGCACGCACCCCGGTGCGCCGGGTGGGCAGACCCGAGGACATCGCCGCGGCGTGCGCGTTCTTCGTGTCCGAGGAGGCCGGCTACATCACCGGGCAGATACTGGGCGTCAACGGCGGGCGCAACACCTGACTCCGACAGTGCGCCAACCGGCCTTGGGTGCCCCGGCACCAACGCTTGCTGCCCGGGATCCTTCGGCGCAGTAGCGAATCGGTTTACGCTGATGCGCGTGGACGGCCGCGCCGGCACTGTCGTAGAAATCGGCTGCTGATGGCACGGGGGAAGCTCCGTGTGTACCTGGGAGCTGCTCCCGGGGTCGGCAAGACCTACGAGATGCTGCTCGAGGGCCACCGCCAGTGCGGGCAAGGCGTCGACTGCGTGATCGGGTACATCGAACCGCACGGTCGGCGGGCGACCCAGGCGCTGGTGGAGGGCTTGGAGGTGGTTCCCCGGCGTCAAGTCCGGTATCGGGGCGGGGTGCTTTCGGAGATGGACGTGGACGCGGTTTTGCGCCGCCGTCCACAGCTGGCGCTGATCGACGAACTGGCCCACACCAACGTCCCCGGTTCGCGCAATGCCAAACGCTGGGAGGACGTGGAGGAGCTGCTAGATGCCGGCGTCGACGTGATCACGACGCTCAACATTCAGCACCTCGAGTCGCTGGGCGACGTGGTGACCGACATTACCGGTGTGCGGCAGCGCGAAACGGTGCCCGACGTGGTGGTGCGGGAGGCGGACGAGCTGGAATTGGTGGATCTGTCGACCGAGGCGTTGCGGCGGCGCATGGTTGCCGGGGACATCTATCCGCCGGATCGAATCGATGCGGCTTTGTCTCACTATTTCCGGCCGGGGAATCTGACCGCGTTGCGTGAGCTGGCGTTGCTGTGGATGGCCGGCCGGGTCGATGAGGGCTTGCGGCGTTACCGGAGCGAGCACGGGATCAGCACGGGCTGGGAGGCCCGGGAGCGCATCGTGGTGGGCGTGTCGGGTGGCCCGGAAAGCAAGGCGCTCATCCGGCGGGCGGCGCGGCTGGCGGCGCGCACACCGGGCAGCGACCTGATGGCCGTGCACGTGTCGCGTAGCGACGGGCTGCCCGGGGCGGACGCGGCCACCCTGGCCGGCCTGCGCACCTTGGTCGAGGATTTGGACGGCAGTTGGCACCAGGTGGTCGGCGCCGAAGTGAGCAGCGCGCTGGCACAGTTCGCGCAGCGCGAGAACGCCACCCAGGTGATCATCGGCGAAAGCCGTCCAAGAGCCTGGTGGCGGCTGTTGACCGGGCGGGAGGTGGTGGCCCGTCGGCTGTCTCGGTTGAGCCCGGGCCTTGACGTGCATGTGGTGAGCGATGAGTCGCCGTCACGGTTTGCGGTGCGGCTTCCGCAGCTGCGCGGTGTCAGTGGACGCCGGCGCCTGCAGGCGCTCGTCCTGACAGCGGTATTGATACCGGCCGTGACCGTTGTGTTGGCCCTGCTGCGCACCCGGCTGAGCCTGTCCATTGACCTGCTGGTGTATCTGGCGGTGGTCGTCCTGATCGCCGTGGTGGGAGGGTGGTATCCGGCGCTGATCGCCGCGATCATGTCCGCGGTGACGGCCGACTTCTTCCTGACCCGGCCGCTGTATTCGCTCCGGGTCGCGCTGTTCAACGACGTTGTGGCACTTGTGGTGTATCTGGCGGTGGCGCTGCTGGTGAGCTGGACAGTGGAAGTCAGTGCCCGGCGACGCCGGCTTGCCGCCCGGTCAAGCGCGGAGGCCGCGGTCCTGACATCGATGGCGGAGGCGCAACTGCGCGGGGAGGGTGAGCTTCCACAGCTGCTGGAGGTGATGCGCGAGACCTTCGGGCTGGAGGGGTTGAGCGTTCTGGAACGCCCGACCACGCAGCCGTCGGCTGCTTGGGTGGTCACCGCCAGCAGCGGGGACCGGCCCCCGGAGGGGATCGAGGAGGCGACGGTGCAGGCCGAGCTGGATCCCTCCTCGATGCTGGCCGGCCGGGGCCCGGTGTTGTCGGCGGCCGACATGGAGATCTTCACCGCGTGCGCTGCCCAGATCGCCCAGAACCTGCGCCAGCGCAGGCTCAGCCGACGCGCCGCCGGCGCCGAACGGCAGGCCGAGAGCGAGCTCAGGCGAACGGCGTTGACTGCCGCGGCCGGTCGTGCCCTTACGGAGGGCGTCGACTCCGCCAAGCGGGCTGTCGCGGCGCTGCGTGCCTTACCGGCTGCCGCCCGGGACGGCGAGCCCATCGACACGCTCGAGAGCGCGGTCGACCGGATCGGGGTACTGGCGAGCGAACTGGACGATGTGGCCAAGGCCCGGGCCGGTGCGCTCGATGTGCGCATACGGCAGGTGGATGTCGCCGAGGTGGTGGCCGCCGCGCTCGACGAACTCGGTCCCGGGCATCAAGCGGTGAACGTCGTGTTGCCCGACGACTTGCCTAATGTGCTTTCCGACGCCGCGGTGCTCACGCGGGTGGTAACGGCCTTGACCGCCAACGCAATTCGGCTCAGCTCACCGGGTGGCACACCGACGATCACTGCGACTCTGTGCGGTGACCGGGTCGAAATACGGTTTCAGACAAGCCATTCCGAGCATGGGCCGGCCGATGGTGGCGGTGACCACTTCACCGTCGAGGCCGCGCGCGACCTGCTCGAGGCCGTCGACGGATCGCTCCGCATGGAAACGGGTCCGGACGGCGCCGCAACCGTGGTCGTCAGCGTCCCGGCGGCTGCTGCTGATCGAGTGCAAGGTTGAGTTCGACGACATTGACCACGGTTTCTCCCAGGAAGCCCAGCGCGCGCCCGGTGGTGTGATCGCGTATCAACGCCGCCACGGTTGCGGGCGGCAGGTGCCGAGTGGCGGCAACCCGCGGCGACTGCAGGGCGGCGTTGGCCACCGAGATGTCGGGGTCGAGACCTGACCCCGAGGCGGTCACCGCGTCGATTGGCACCGCCGCGTCGGCGGGCAGGTGGTTGAAGGCGCGGTAGGCGGCGGCCCTGTCGCGGATGGCGTTGAGCAGCCGGGGATCGCTGGGGCCTAGGTTGCTGGCCCCGCTGGCGGTGGCATCGTAGCCGCTGCCCGCGGCCGACGGCCGCGGCTGGAAGTACTGCGGCAGTGGGCTGCCGCCGGCGTCGGTGAACGATTGACCGAGCAGGCTTGAGCCGATGATCTGGTTGCCGCGGCTGATCAGCGAGCCTTCGGCGTGGTGCCGGAAAGCCAATTGCCCAATGCCGTAGGTGGCGAGCGGGTAGGCCACCCCCAGCACGACGCTGGCCAGAATCGTGAGCACGACCGCCGGAACAAGTTGATGGCGCAGCATCAGCGGATTCCCATCGGCGCGACGATGGCGATGTCGATCAGCTTGATGAGTACGAACGGGGTGATCAGTCCGCCGACGCCGTAGATGAGCACGTTGCGGCGCAGCATCGCGGTGGCGCCCATCGCCTTGACGCGAACACCCCGCAATGCCAGCGGGATCATCAGCACGATGATGATCGCGTTGAAGATCACCGCGGACAGGATCGCGGTGTGCGGGTTGTGCAGGTTGAGGATGTCGATCGCCGCCAACTCGGGAAAGACGCCATGGACCATCGCCGGGATCGCGATGAAGTACTTGGCCACGTCGTTGCAGACGGAGAACGTCGTGAGCGAGCCGCGGGTGATCAGTAGCTGTTTGCCTACCCTGACGATCTCCATGAGCTTGGTCGGGTCGCTGTCCAGGTCGACCAGGTTGCCGGCCTCCTTCGCGGCCTGGGTGCCGCTGTTCATGGCCACCCCGACGTCGGCCAGCGCCAGCGCCGGTGCGTCGTTGGTGCCGTCACCGGTCATGGCGACGAGGTCGCCGCCTGCCTGTTCGGCGCGAATCCGGTCCATTTTGTTTTCCGGGGTCGCCTCGGCGATGAATTCGTCGACACCGGCCTCGTCGGCGATGGCAGCGGCGGTAACCGGATTGTCACCGGTCACCATCACGGTGCGGATCCCAAACGGATGCATGGCGGCCAGGCGCTGCGAAATACCGGGTTTCACAGTGTCTTTGAGGTGAATGATGCCCAACAGAGTGTGCTCGTCGGCAACGGCGAGTGGGGTGCCGCCGCTGTTGGCGATGCGTTCCACGACGCCGTCCGTATCCGCTGGCACGGTGCCCCCGTTGGCCAGGACCCAGTCGCTGACCGCCGCCACGGCGCCCTTGCGGATTTTGCGGTCCGGCAGGTCGATGCCGGACATCTTCGTCTTGGCGGTGAACTTGACCAAGTTCGCGCCGGCGATGTCGCGCGGTTGGCAGCCGTAGCGGTGCTGAGCGAACTCGACGATCGAACGGCCCTCCGGAGTTTCGTCGGCCAGCGACGACAGGTGCGCCGCCTCGGCCAGGGTGTGTTCGTCCGTGGCACCGACGGGGATGAATTCGGTGGCCATCCGGTTGCCGAACGTGATGGTGCCGGTCTTGTCCAGCAATAGCGTGGTCACATCGCCGGCGGCTTCCACCGCGCGTCCCGACATGGCCAGCACGTTGTGGCGGATCATGCGGTCCATTCCGGCGATGCCGATGGCCGAAATCAACGCGCCGATGGTGGTCGGCGACAGCAACACCAGCAGGGCGACCAACAACACGATCGGCTGCTTGACTCCCGAAAAGATCGCGACCAACTGGAAGGTACTGACGGCGACCAGAAAGATGAACGTCAGGCTGACCAGCACCACTGTCAGGGCCAGCTCGTTCTGTGTCCGCTGCCGGTTGGCACCCTCAACCAACCCGATCATGCGATCCAGGAAGGATTGCCCGGGCGGGGACGCAATCGATACGACGATGCGGTCGGACAGCACCACCGTGCCGCCTGTGACCGCCGACAGATCACCGCCCGATTCCCGCACCACCGGGGCGGACTCGCCGGTGATGGCCGATTCGTCGACCATCGCCATGCCTTCGACGACCTCACCGTCGCCGGGAATCGCCTGCCCGGCCTCGACGACGCACCGGTCGCCGACTTTCAGCTCCCGCGACGGCGTGTCTTTCGTGCTCCCGTCGGGCTGCAGAACGTGGGCGACGGCTTCCTGCCGCGCCCGGCGCAACGCGTCGGCGTGCGCCTTGCCGCGGCCCTCGGCCATCGCATCGGCGAAGTTGCCGAAAAGCACCGTGAACCACAAGAACAGCACCACCAGGCCGGTGAACAGGTTGTCGTTCGCAGTGGATTTGGGTGCGTCGCGGATAAACAGCAGCGTCGTCCAGATGCTGCCGACATAGACGACGAACATCACCGGCTTGTGCACCATCAGCCGGGGATCGAGTTTGAGCAGCGAATCGATCATGGCTCTGCGGACGATCCGGGGATCGAGGATCGACAACTCGCGCAGTCGTCGCGTTTCGCGGCCCAGGTGCCGACCGGGCGGGGCAGCGGTCTGCGTCGTCATCAGACCCCCTCAGACTCCGAAGTGCCCGGAAAAGTGCTCGGCCATCGGCCCAAGGGCCAGCACCGGGAAATAGGTGAGCCCCACCAAGATCACGACGATCGCGGCGAGCAGCGCGGTGAACAGCGGCGTGTCGGTGCGCAAGGTCCCGGCGGTGACCGTGTAGGTGCGTTTGCGTGCCAGCGAGCCGGCCAGCGCCAGCGCGGGAATGATCTCGAAGAACCGCCCTATCCACATGGCCAGCCCCAGCGTCGAGTTGTACCAGAGGGTGTTGCCTGCCAGCCCGGCGAATGCCGACCCGTTGTTGTGCGCGGCGGAGGTGAACGCGTAAACGGCCTCGGTCACCGCGTGGGGCCCGGTCGTGGAGATTTGGTGGGCCGCCGACGGCAGCAGGAGCGAGACCCCGGCGAAGCTCAACAGCGTGACCGGCAGGACCAGGATGTAGATCGCCGCCAGCGTCATGTCCCCGGCCAGCAAGCGTTTACCGAGGTACATCGGGGTGCGCCCGACCATGAGCCCGGCGATGAACGCCGTGATCAGCACGAAGATCAGCATCCCGTACAGGCCGGTGCCGGTGCCGCCCGGAATGACCTCGCCCAGCATCATGTCCGACAGCGGCAGGCCGCCGCCCAGCGGGGTATAGCTCTCCATGGCCGAGTTCACGCCGCCGGTGGAAGTGGCGGTCATGGTGACGGCGTTCAATGCCGATCCGGTCGCTCCGAGCCGCAAATCCTTGCCCTCCAGGTTGCCGCCCGGATTGGTGCCGGTGGGGTATTGGGCGATGCCGAACTGCGGAACGTGAGAGTTGCCGTGGGCTTCCAGAGCGGCCACCACCACCACCGACGCCGCATACAGGGTGGCCATGGCGACGATGAGCACCGTCGCCTGGCGCATGGATCCAACAAGTCGGCCGTATGCCCACGGGAACGCGAACGGTATCGACGCGGCCAGCCAGATGGTGAGCACGTTGACCCCGGGGTTGGGATTCTCGAACGGGTGGGCCATGTTGGCGCCGAAGTAACCGCCGCCGTTGTCGCCGATCATCTCGATCGGCACCATGCTCGCCACCGGACCACCGGGGATGCTTTGTTGGGCGCCGGAGATCTTCGCGACCACCCGTGTGGCATGGAAGTTGTCGATCACGCCCGCGGCGAGCAGCACGATGGCGAACACGAAGCTCAGCGGCACCAATACCCGCA
>NZ_DATJPU010000003.1:0-70590 GCF_035506235.1 Mycobacterium sp. | reverse complement strand
CACGCGACGCTGATCGCGCGCAACCGCTACCGCGGCGCCGTGGCGGTCACGGCGTGTACGGTTGACGCCACCAGCGGCGGTGATTAATTTCACACGGGTGACCGATCTGGCTGGAAAGCGTTACGGCGAAGTGCTTCTCGTGACCCCCGGCGAGGCGGGTCCGCAGGCCACGGTTTACAACAGCTTCCCGCTCAACGACTGTCCAGCCGAACTGTGGTCGGCGCTGGAAGCGCAGGCCATCGCCGCCGAAAACGGTGCGGCCGCAGCGCTTCTCAACGGTCCCCGCTACTGGCTCATGAACGCCATCGAAAAGCAGCAGCAGGGCCCGCAGATCAAGAAGACCTTCGGGGGGATCGAGATGATCCAGCAGGCCACCGTCCTGCTGTCTTCGATGAATCCCGCGCCCTACAGCGTCAACACGGTGACCCGCCACACGGTGTTCGTGTTCAACGCCGGCGAAGAGGTCTACGAGCTCCAGGATCCCCAAGGGCACCGCTGGGTCATGCAAACCTGGAGCCAGGTCGTCGACCCCAACCTGTCGCGTGCCGATCTGCCGAAGCTGGGCGAGCGGCTCAAGCTGCCGGACGGATGGTCCTACCAGCCGCGCGTGCTCACTGAAGAGTTGCGCATCGACACGACCTCCCGCGCTGCCCAGGTCACCCAGGACGACCTGACCAACAGCTATTCGCTGGTGACGGCCTGACGGCTGACAGAGCCGCCGACACTGAAACTACGCGCAACCGCCGCGGGGTGTGCGTAGTTTCAGTGTCGCGAGTAGGGAGCCCGGCCTACAAGTACTGACCGAGGTTGGATTCGGTGTCGATGGCCCGCGACGCGCTCGACGACTTGCCCGTGACCAGGGTGCGGATGTAGACGATCCGCTCGCCCTTCTTGCCCGAAATCCGCGCCCAGTCATCGGGGTTGGTGGTGTTGGGCAGGTCCTCGTTCTCGGCGAACTCGTCGACGATCGAGTCGAGCAGGTGCTGGATGCGCAGACCGGGCTGACCGGTCTCCAGCACCGACTTGATCGCGTTCTTCTTCGCCCGGTCGACGACGTTCTGGATCATCGCCCCGGAGTTGAAGTCCTTGAAGTACATGACCTCCTTGTCACCGTTGGCGTAGGTGACCTCCAGGAACCGGTTGTCGTCGATCTCGGCGTACATCCGCTCGACGACCTTCTCGATCATCGCCTTGATGCAGGTGGTGCGGTCGTCGCCGAACTCGGCGAGGTCGTCGGCGTGCAGCGGCAGCGACTCGGTCAGGTACTTCGAGAAGATGTCCTGAGCCGCCTCCGCGTCCGGGCGCTCGATCTTGATCTTCACGTCGAGGCGCCCCGGCCGCAGGATCGCGGGGTCGATCATGTCCTCGCGGTTGGACGCGCCGATGACGATGACGTTCTCCAGTCCCTCGACGCCGTCGATCTCGCTGAGCAGCTGCGGGACCACCGTCGTCTCGACGTCCGAGGACACCCCGGTGCCGCGGGTGCGGAAGATCGAGTCCATCTCGTCGAAGAACACGATCACCGGCGTGCCCTCCGACGCCTTCTCGCGGGCCCGCTGGAAGATCAGGCGGATGTGCCGCTCGGTCTCGCCGACGAACTTGTTCAGCAGCTCCGGGCCTTTGATGTTCAGGAAGTACGACTTCGCCTCGCGGGCGTCGTCGCCGCGCACCTCGGCCATCTTCTTGGCCAGCGAGTTCGCGACCGCTTTGGCGATCAGGGTCTTACCGCAGCCGGGCGGGCCGTAGAGCAACACGCCCTTGGGCGGGCGCAGCGCGTATTCGCGGTAGAGCTCCTTGTGCAGGAACGGCAGCTCGACGGCGTCGCGGATCTGCTCGATCTGACGGGTCAGCCCACCGATGTCCTGGTAGGAGACGTCGGGCACCTCCTCGAGCACCAGGTCTTCGACCTCGGCCTTGGGGATGCGCTCGAAGGCGTAGCCGGCCTTGGTGTCGACCAGAAGCGAGTCGCCCGGACGCAGCTTGCGCGGCTTGGTGTCGTCGTTGAGGGCATCGGGAACGCCGTCCGGCAGATCCTCGGCGACCAGCGGCTCGGCCAGCCACACGATGCGTTCCTCGTCGGCGTGGCCGACGACGAGCGCCCGGTGCCCGTCGTTCAGCACCTCGCGCAGCGTCGAGATTTCGCCGACCGATTCGAACGTGCCGGCCTCGACGACGGTCAGGGCCTCGTTGAGCCGGACCGTCTGGCCCTTGCGGAGCGAGGGGACCTCGATGTTGGGCGAGCAGGTCAGGCGCATCTTGCGGCCCGAGGTGAACACGTCGACCGTGTCGTCCTCGTGGGCCGCAAGCAGGACGCCGTAGCCGCTGGGCGGCTGTCCGAGCCGGTCGACCTCTTCCCGCAGCGCCAACAGTTGCTGGCGGGCCTCTTTGAGGGTCTCCATCAACTTGGAATTCCGCGCGGCGAGGGAGTCGATGCGAGCTTCGAGTTGATGCACATCGCGGGCGGAGCGGGTGCCGCCGGGCGTCCCGACCGCGTGCTCCAATTGTTCGCGCAGCACCGCTGCCTCACGGCGTAACTGTTCCAATTCGGCCGCGTCGCCGCTGGACATGCCGGTGTCACCGGTGTCACCGAATGCTTCAGAACGCTCTGAGTCACCCATGTTGCGCTCCCTTCCCGCCCCGAAATTCGTGGTGGTCCTTCAACGCTACCGGCGATTGCCGATTGATGTGCGCTGTCAAATGCTCACGAAAAGTTAAGACTTTGGTTCCACTGGTAATCTCTGCCACGAATCGCGCCGAGCGAAAGGACGGCCGTGGCACCAAAAGCCCTTGCCACGGGCTCCGCCGGCGCCGTCTTGCCCGGCGCGGCGGCCCCCGCTGTGACATCCATTGCACCCGTTGGCCCGACGGCGGACGCGGGCGCCTAACAGAACGAACTGTATGCACCGAGGCCTGTCCTTCGCGCTGAGCGCCGCCGCCGCGGTGGCGGCGATCGGGCTCGCCGGGTGCTCGCACACCGGACCCAGGGTCGTGTCGTCCCCGTCGTCGAGCGTCCCGGCCACCTCGGCTCCGCTCGTCGTGGCGGCTCCCCCGACCGCTCCGCTGCCGCCGCCCGACGCCCTCGTCGACGTGCTCAACCGGCTCGCCGACCCGAACGTGCCGGGCGCCAACAAGGTGAGCTTCGTCGAGGGCGCGACCCCCGAGAGCGCGGCCACTCTGGACAGGTTCACCAACGCGCTGCGGGACAACGGCTACCTCCCTATGACGTTCACGGCGAATGACGTCGCCTGGTCGGACAAGAATCCGTCCCACGTGCGGGCCACAGTCACCGTCAACACCGCCCAGGCGAACAACGGCAAATTCACCTTCCCGATGGAGTTCACGGCCTTCCAAGGGGGTTGGCAGCTATCCCGCCGAACCGCCGAAATGCTGCTGGCCCTCGGTAACTCGGCCACCGGGCCACCCCCACCCGCCAACCCCACCCCGCCCCCTGCGCCGGCACCCGAACCCGCCCCCGCACCGGCCCCGGCTCCGTCGCCGACTCCCCCCGGCTGATTCCGATGTGGATCGGCTGGCTCGAGTTCGACGTGTTGCTGGGCGACGTGCGGTCACTCAAACAGAAGCGGTCGGTGGTTCGTCCCGTCGTGGCCGAGTTGCGGCGCAAGTTCAGCGTGTCGGCCGCCGAAACCGGGAGGCAGGACCTGTATCGGCGGGCCGGGATCGGCGTGGGCGTGGTATCCGGCGACCGCGGCCACACCGTCGACGTGCTCGACGCGGCCGAACGGCTGGTGGCGGCGCATCCCGAATTCGAACTGCTGTCGGTGCGGCGGGGCCTGCACCACAGCGACGACTAACCGTTTAACCGTCGCGGCCCTCGCGTTTGCGGCCCAGCGGCGCCGGCGCGACGGCGCCCGGCGCGAGCCGCCGCGCGAATATCAAGAAGGCGGTGTGCCCGCGCATCGAATGCTGCGGGCGAACGGCCAGACCGACGACGTTCCAGCCCCGTTGCAGCGTCTCCCACGACCGGGGCTCGGTCCAGCACTGCTGGGCCCGCAGGGCCTCGACGGTCCGTGACAGCTGGGTGACGGTGGCCACGTAGATGATCAGCACACCGCCGGCGACCAGCAGCCGCGCCGCGGCATCGAGCACCTCCCACGGCGCGAGCATGTCGAGCACGGCCCGGTCGAAGGAGCCGTCGGGCAGGTCGGAGTCCGCGAGGTCGCTGACGAGCAGCTCCCAGTTGTCGGGGGAGCCGCCGTCAACGCCGAAGAAGTTGGCGACGTTGCGACGGGCGTGCTCGGCGTGGTCGGCGCGCTGCTCGTAGGAGACGACCCGCCCTTCGGGCCCGACGGCGCGCAGCAGCGAGCAGGTCAGCGCCCCGGATCCGGCGCCGGCCTCCAGCACCCGCGCGCCCGGGAAGATGTCGCCCTCGTGCACGATCTGGGCGGCGTCCTTGGGGTAGATCACCTGCGGGCCGCGCGGCATCGACATCACGTAGTCGACCAGCAGGGGGCGCAGCACCAGGAAATTCGCGCCGTTGCTGGATCTGACGACGCTGCCCTGCTCGAGCCCGATCACCGCGTCGTGTGCGATCGATCCGCGGTGGGTGTGAAACTCGGCGCCCGGAGTGAGGCACATCGTGTAGTGCCGGCCCTTGGCGTCGGTGAGTTGGACCCGCTCGCCAGCGGTGAACGGGCCGGTTGCGGACACGCCGTCCAGCGTGCCAGCCGACTCGCGGCAACGGGTGCTTGGGGGTTGTCGGCGCCCGGTCCTAGGCTGCGGGAATGACGGACCAGCCGGAGGGACGCACGCGCCCGGCCTCGAAACCGGCCCTGTCGCCGTCGCGGGCGGCGGACTTCAAGCAGTGCCCGCTGCTGTACCGGTTCCGGGCGATCGACCGGCTGCCCGAGGCACCGTCGACCGCGCAGCTGCGCGGCTCGGTGGTGCACGCCGCCCTGGAACAGCTTTACGGCCTGCCCGCCGGGATGCGCGGCCCCGACACCGCGGGCTCGCTGGTGGAGCCCGCCTGGGACCGGGTGATCGCCGCCGAACCCGACCTGGCCGCCGACGTGGGCCCCGAGCAGCGAGCCCAGTTGCTGGCGGAGGCCCGCGCCCTGCTCGCCGGCTACTACCGGCTGGAAGACCCGACCCGGTTCGACCCGCACTCCTGCGAGGAGCGCGTCGAGGTCGAGCTCGCCGACGGCACCCTGCTGCGTGGCTTCATCGACCGCATCGACGTCGCGGCCACCGGGGAGGTGCGGGTGGTCGACTACAAGACCGGCAAGGCGCCGCCGGCCGCGCGGGCGCTGGCCGAGTTCAAGGCGATGTTTCAGATGAAGTTCTACGCGGTGGCGCTGCTGCGCTCCCGCGGTGTGCTGCCCACCCGGCTGCGGATCATCTACCTGGCCGACGGCCAGGTGTTGGACTACGCGCCCGACCATGACGAGCTGCTGCGCTTCGAGAAGACGCTGATGGCGATCTGGCGCGCCATCCGATCCGCGGCGCCGACGGGCGATTTTCGCCCCAGCCCGTCGCGGTTGTGCGAGTGGTGCGCCCACCGGCAACACTGCCCGACGTTCGGCGGAACGCCACCGCCCTACCCCGGGTGGCCGGACCCCGCGGGCGCGCAAGCGATTCCGCACCCGACCGAACCGGCGGCATGATCGGCTGCTTCTACCGTCGCCTCCCCGCCGAAGGCGACGATGCGGTGTTCGACTCGACCGACTTCACGCGCAGCAACTGGGGCCCCGAACTGCAGCACGGCTCGCCCCCGTTGGCGCTGCTGACGAAGCTCATCGAGGAGCTGCCGGCGGGCGCCGGTCTTCGGATCGGCCGGCTCAGCCTGGACATCCTCGGGGCGATTCCGGTGCGGCCGCTTCGCGCCCGGGCGTGGGTGGAGCGCCCGGGTTCGCGGATCTGCATGGCGGTCGCCGAACTGTTTGCCGCTCGCGAAGGAGCACCCCCGCGCGCCGTGGCCCGGGTGACGGCGTGGCTGCTGGCGGTCACCGACACCGCGGACGCCGCATCGGACCGGCACCCGCCGTTGGTGGAAGGGAGCGCCGAACCGCTTTCGGCTCCGTTCGCCGGAGCCGGCGGCTATTTCGACGCGATCGATTGGCGCCCGCAGAAAACCGAGGGACGATCCGCCGCGGTGTCCTGGATCAGCCCGCTGGCCCACATCGTCGACACCGAACCCGCCTCGGCGCTGCAGCGGCTCGCCGCCGTCGTCGATTGCGCCAACGGCGTCGGGAAGATCCTCGATCCGGACCAGTTCGTCTTCATGAACACCGACACCGTCGTCCACCTGCACCGGCTTCCCGCCGGCAACGATTTCGGACTGCGGGCCCGCGCGTCGATCGGACCGGACGGCGTCGGCGTGACCACGGCCGAGGTTTTCGACCGAGACGGGTTCGTCGGGACGTCGGCGCAGACGCTGCTGATCCAGCGCCGCTAGCCCGAGAGCGGCGACATCTCCTGCAGCATCGTAGGAATGAGCTCGCTGACGGTGGGGTGGATGTGCATCGTGCGCGACAGCGTGGTGTACGGCGCTTTGGCCGACATGACGTCCAGGATGGCGTGAATCGCCTCGTCGCCGCCGACGCCCAGGATGGCCGCGCCCAAAATCTGGTCGGTGTCGGCGTCCACGACCACCTTCATAAAGCCTTGCGTCTCACCCTTTTCCACCGCCCTGCCCACCCTGGTCATCGGCCGCTTGCCGACCAACGCCTTGCGGCCCGACGCGCGGACTTGGCTGACGCTCATCCCGGCGCGCCCCAGCGGTGGGTCGATGTAGAGCGCATAGGCGGTGATGCGGTCGCTCACCCGGCGGGGGGTCGCATAGAGATCACCTTCGAGCAGGTTGGCGGCCACGATCTCGAAATCGTTGTACGAGGTGTGGGTGAAGGCGCCCTTGCCGTTGCAGTCGCCCATCGCCCAGATGTGGTCGACGTTGGTCTTGAGCTGGTCGTCGACCACGACGTAGCCGCGGGCGTCGGTCTGCACTCCGGCCGCCTCCAGGCCGAGGTCGTCGGTGTTGGGCCGCCGGCCCACCGCCACCAGCAGATGGCTTCCGGCGATGGGGGCGGCACCGTTACGGGGAGTGAGTTCAAACCCCTTGCCGGTCTTGGTGATTCGAACGTCATCGGCGCCGACGACGATGTCGATGCCCTCGGCCTCCAGGATCTCTTTGACGCTGGCCGAGACGTCCTCATCCTCGCGGGACGCCAGCCGCGGCCCCCGCTCGACCACCGTCACCCGGGCCCCGAACCGCCGGTACATCTGCGAGAACTCCAGCGCGATGTAGCTGCCCCCGAGGATCACGAGATGGTCTGGCAGGCTGTCGAGTTCGAGGATCGACACGTTGGTGAGGTACTCGACGCCGGACAGTCCCGGGACGTCGGGCACCACCGCGCGGCCACCGACGTTGAGGAAGATTCGGTCGGCGCGCAGCAAGTCGCCGTTCACGCTGATGGTGTGCGGGTCGTCGAAACGGGCGTGACCGCGAACGACGGTGCAGCCGTCCATGCCGTCCAACCAGCTTTCGACGCCCTTGCGGTCGGCCAGCATGATGTCGTCTTTGCGCGCCTTGACTTTGGCCATGTCCACGCTGATCGGGCCGATACTCACGCCGTATTCGGCTCCACGCCGGGCCAGGTGGGCGGCGTGCGCGCTGGCCACCAGGGTCTTGGTGGGGATGCATCCGGTGTTGACGCAGGTGCCGCCGACGAGTTTGCGCTCGATGATCGCGACGCGCTGCCCGGCCGCGGTCAGCCGCCCGGCCAGCGGAGGGCCGGCCTGCCCGGCACCGACGATGATCGCGTCGAAATGCGTTGTCACTTAACGGCCGTCAGCAGATACTCGGTCAGCACATGGCCCGTCGTTGCGACGATGGCGAACCCGCCCAGGATCGCGACCGCATCCTCGAGCAGCGCGATGGGCAGGTCCCTGCCTGCCACCGCGGCCAGACGCTTACGCGCCTGGTAGCCGCCGAGGGTGCCGAGCACCGCGCCGATGACGCCCGCGCCGAGCGCCGAAAAGGTCCAGTGCGGCCACGCGCCCAGCACCGCGCCCGCCAACCCGCCCGTGATGATCCGGGCGGCGAAGATCGGTGGCGCCGTGCGGGCCGGCGTCTTGGGCAGCTTGTCGTTGACCAGTTCGGCGACGGCCAGCACGGTGAAAACAACGACCGTGATGATGTTGGCCATCCACGACGCCCAGGTGCCGTGCAGGTCGATCCAGCCGAGATAGCCGCCCCACGCGACCACGGCGGGGGCCGTCAGCGAACGCAACCCGGCGACGACACCGATCAGTAAAGCCAGCAGCAGAATTAGCGCGTGTGTCACGAAGACCCTCCTGGGGGACTAGGCAGCCCGGCAACGGTAGGGGATGACGGCCCAGGGATAACGCGGGCGTCAGTTTTTCAGCAGCCCCAGGCGGACGCTAACACAGCCGCGACCACGGCAGCCGATCAGAACCGGCAGAACCTGATGTCGGACGCCAGGATCGCCTTGGCCCCGATGGCGGCGAGCTCGTCCATGATCTCGTTGACGCCCCGACGCGGCACCAGGGCGCGGATCGCCACCCAGTCCGGATCGGCGAGCGGGGCGATGGTCGGCGACTCCAGTCCCGGGGTGATCGACGTGGCCTTGTCCAGGACCGAACGCGGGCAGTCGTAATCGAGCATCAGGTATTGCTGGCCAAACACCACACCCTGGATCCTCGCGACGAGTTGATCGCGTGCGGCCTTCGCCGCGCCGTGGCCGTCGTGGTCGGAGCGCTCGATCAGCACCGCCTCCGAATCGCACAGCGGCTCCCCGAAGGCCACCAGGTCGTGCAGGCTCAGCGTGCGCCCGGACCCCACCACGTCGGCGATGGCGTCGGCCACGCCGAGCTGCACCGAGATCTCCACGGCGCCGTCGAGCCTGATGACCGTGGCCTCAATCCGCCTCTCGGCCAAGTCTTTCCGGACCAGGTTCGGGTAGGCGGTCGCGATCCGCTTGCCGGCCAGGTCGGCCGTCGTCCAGTCCCGTCCGGCCGGGCCGGCGTACCGAAAGCTCGACGACCCGAAACCCAGCGCCAGGCGTTCGCGCACCGGCGCGTCCGAGTCTCGGACCAGGTCCCGTCCGGTGATGCCGAAATCCAGTTCTCCCGAACCCACGTAGATGGCAATGTCCTTGGGCCGCAAGAAGAAGAACTCGACCTGGTTGACCGGGTCGACGACGGTGAGGTCCTTGGAGTCGGTGCGGCGCCGGTAGCCCGCCTCCGCCAGGATCTCGGTGGCCGGCTCGCTGAGCGTGCCCTTGTTGGGAACCGCAACCCGCAGCATGCTCACAGTTTTCGGTAGACGTCGTCGAGGGACAGCCCGCGCGCGATCATCAGCACCTGCGTCCAGTACAGCAACTGGCTGATCTCGTCGGCCAGCGCGTCGTCGGTCTCGTGTTCGGCGGCCAGCCACACCTCGCCGGCCTCCTCCAGGATCTTCTTGCCCAGCCCGTGTATGCCGCCGTCCAGCGCGGCGACCGTGCCGCTGCCGGCCGGCCGGGTGCGGGCACGCTCGCCGAGTTCGGCGAACAGATCCTCGAAGGTCTTCACGGCCAGCGATTGTTTCACGCGGCGACGAGCAAAGTCACGGGGGTTTCCGTGGGGCGCGAGCGTGCGCAGATTGCCAAGCTCAGCGGCGTGTCACCGTACAAACGCACGTTCGCGAATTAGCAAGCGGCCGGTGCGAACTCAACCGGCGTGGGGCTCAGTCCTCTGGGTTGTAGCCGAGGTTGGGGGCGAGCCAGCGCTCGGCTTCGGCCAGGGTCCAGCCTTTGCGCTTCGCGTAGTCGGCGACCTGGTCCTGGGCCATCCGACCGACCACGAAGTACTGCGATTGCGGGTGTGAGAAGTACCAGCCGCTGACGGCAGCACCGGGCCACATCGCCATCGACTCGGTCAGCTCGATGCCGGTCCGCTCCTCGACGTCCATCAACTCCCACAGCGTCACCTTCTCGGTGTGCTCCGGGCAGGCCGGGTAGCCGGGGGCAGGGCGGATTCCCACGTACTTCTCATTGATGAGCGCGTCGTTGTCCAGCTGCTCGTCCGGCTGGAATCCCCAGAACTCCTTGCGGACCCGTTGGTGCATCCGTTCGGCGAAAGCCTCTGCCAGCCGGTCGGCGATCGACTCCAGCAGGATCGCGCTGTAGTCGTCATTGGCTGCCTTGAACTCCGCGATCTTGTCCTGGCCGCCGAGCCCCGCGGTGACGGCAAAGGCGCCGACGTAGTCGGCCAGACCGGTGTCCCTGGGCGCGATGTAGTCGCCCAGCGACCGGTTCGGGATGCCGTCGCGGTGCTCGCCCTGCTGGCGCAGGTTGTGCAACGTGGTCAGCACCTCGGTACGGGTCTCATCGGTGTAGACCTCGATGTCTTCGATACCCGAGCCGACCGCGTTTGCCGGGAAGAAGCCGATCACCCCGTTGGCAGTCAGCCACTTCTCCTTGATCAGGGTGTCGAGCATCTCCTGGGCGTCGTCGTACAGCTTGCGGGCAGCCTCGCCCGAGACCGGGTTGTTGAGGATGTCGGGGAACCTTCCCTTCATCTCCCAGGCGTTGAAGAACGGCTGCCAGTCGATGTATTCGCGCAACTCGGCGAGGTCGTAGTCATGAAATTCACGTACTCCCACACCCTGCGCCGGCGCCGGCGGCGTGTAGCCGTCCCACTCGATCGGCGTCCGGTTCGCGCGGGCCTTCTCCAGCGTCAGCATCGGCCGCTCGTTCTTCTGGGCGTGCCGTTCGCGCAGGGCTGCGTAGTCCTTGTCGGTGGCCTCCAGCAGCGCTGGACGCTGCTTGTCGTCGAGCAGCGCAGCAGCGACCGGCACCGAGCGGGAAGCGTCCTTGACCCAGACCACCGGACCGCTGCGGCGCGGCGCCACCTTCACGGCCGTGTGCGCGCGCGAGGTGGTCGCGCCACCGATCAGCAGCGGGATCTCCAGCCCCCCGCGTTCCATCTCGGCGGCGAAGTTGACCATCTCGTCCAGCGACGGGGTGATCAGGCCGGACAGCCCGATGATGTCGGCGTCGTGCTCCTTCGCCGCGGCCAGGATCTTCTCGGCGGGCACCATTACGCCGAGGTCGATCACCTCAAAGTTGTTGCACTGCAGGACGACCCCGACGATGTTCTTGCCGATGTCGTGGACGTCACCCTTCACGGTCGCCATCACGATCGTGCCGTTGGTGTCCTTCCCCCCAGAAACACCAGCAACGCCGGACTCTTCCTTCTCCGCCTCGATGAACGGCAGCAGGTACGCAACGGCCTTCTTCATCACCCGGGCCGACTTCACGACCTGGGGCAGGAACATCTTGCCCGAGCCGAAGAGGTCACCGACCACGTTCATGCCGTCCATCAGCGGGCCCTCGATCACCTCGATCGGGCGACCGCCGGCGGCGGCGATCTCGGCCCGCAATTCCTCGGTGTCGGCATCGACGTGTGCGTCGATGCCCTTGACCAAAGCGTGCGTGATCCGCTCGCGGACCGGGAGGCTGCGCCATTCGGCTGCCGCCTTGTCCTCGGGCTGCTCGGACTTGTTGAACCGCTCCGCGATCTCCAGCAGCCGCTCGGCCGCATCCTCGCGACGGTTCAGCACGACGTCCTCGATCCGGTCCCGCAGCTCGGGGTCGATCGAGTCGTAGGGCACCAGCGCACCCGCATTGACGATGCCCATGTCCAGGCCGGCCTTGATGGCGTGGTAAAGGAACACCGAGTGGATCGCCTCGCGGACGGGGTTGTTGCCGCGGAACGAGAACGACACGTTCGAGATGCCGCCGGAGAGGTGCACCCCGGGAAGGTTGTCCTTGATCCAGGCGCAGGCCTCGATGAAGTCGATCCCGTAGGTCGCGTGCTCCTCGATACCGGTCGCCAGCGCGAAGCAGTTCGGGTCGAAGATGATGTCCTCGGCTGGGAAGCCGACCTCTTCGGTCAGGATCCGGTAGGCGCGCCCGCAGATCTGTTTGCGGCGCTCCAGGTTGTCGGCCTGGCCCTGCTCGTCGAAGGCCATCACGACGACGGCGGCGCCGTACTTGCGGCACAGCTTCGCCTCGCGGATGAACTTCTCCTCGCCCTCCTTCATGGAGATCGAGTTGACGATCGGCTTGCCCTGCACGTTCTTCAGGCCCGCCTCGATGACCTCCCACTTGGAGGAGTCGATCATCACCGGGACGCGGCTGATGTCCGGCTCGGCCGCGATCAGCTTGGTGAACCGGTCCATCGCGGCGACGCCGTCGATCATGCCCTCGTCCATGTTGATGTCGATGACCTGCGCGCCGACCTCGACCTGCTGCAGGGCGACCGACAGCGCGCTGTCGTAGTCCTCGGCCTTGATCAGGTTGCGGAACCGGGCGGAGCCGGTGATGTTGGTGCGCTCACCGATGTTCACGAACAGGGAATCATCGGTGATGTTGAGCGGTTCGAGGCCCGAGAGCCGGGTGGCCACCGGGATCTGCGGCAGCTCACGCGGCGGCTTGCCCTCGACGACCTTGGCGATCTCGGCGATGTGCGGCGGCGCCGTCCCGCAGCAGCCACCGACCAGGTTGACCAGACCGGCCTCGGCGAAATCGGCGATGTAGCTCGCCTGGCGCTCGGGGGACTCGTCGTATTCGCCGAAGGCGTTGGGCAGGCCGGCGTTGGGGTAGCAGGAGACGAAGGTGTCCGCGATCCGCGACATCTCGGCGATGTAGGGCCTCATCTCCGGCGCACCCAGGGCGCAGTTGAGACCCACCGCGATCGGCCTCGCGTGCCTGACCGCGTTCCAGAACGCTTCGGTGACCTGACCGGACAACGTCCGCCCGGAAGCATCGGTGATGGTGCCCGAGATGATCACCGGCCAGCGGCGTCCGCGGTCCTCGAACAGCGTCTCGACGGCGAACACCGCCGCCTTGGCGTTCAGCGAGTCGAAGATCGTCTCGATGATGAGGAGGTCAGCACCGCCGTCCACCAGGCCGTTGGCGGCTTCGAGGTAGGCGGCGACCAGCTGGTCGTACGAGACGTTGCGGGCTCCGGGGTCGTTGACGTCCGGCGAGATCGACGCGGTCCGCGTCGTCGGCCCGATCGCGCCGGCGACGTAGCGGGGCTTCTCCGGGGTGCTGAACTCGTCGGCTGCCTGGCGGGCCAGGGCGGCGCCGGCGTAGTTCAGCTCGTAGGCCAGGTCCGCCATGTCGTAGTCGGAGAGCGAGATCGCGTTCGCGTTGAACGTGTTGGTCTCCAGGATGTCGGCGCCCGCCTCGAGGTACTCGCGGTGGATCCCCTCGACGATCTGCGGCTGCGTCAGGTTGAGCAGGTCGTTGTTGCCCTGCAGAGCGGTCGGCCACTCCGTGAACCGGTCGCCGCGGTAGCCGGCCTCGTCCGGCCGGTCCCGCTGGATCGCCGTGCCCATCGCGCCGTCGATCACCATGATCCGCTGGCGCAGAGCTGCCGTCAGTTCGTCGGTGCAGTCGGGGCGGATGTTCGGCTCAAAGGTATTCGGCTCAAGGGAGCTCACGCGCATTCCTTCCGTTACGGAAGGCGTCCTTGACTCTGCCGAGCGTGGCGGATACCGGCAGGGAACCGGATCCGTTGCAACGCCTCTCGACCAGAAAAGTCTACGTCGTCACCCAACGTCTGGACGCCCAGCTCGACCGGACCCGCTCGGCGATCGCGGTGCCCCTGAGCGCCAGTTCGCGGATCTTGTCGGCAATGTCG
The DNA here is from genome assembly GCF_035506235.1 of Mycobacterium sp. Taxonomy (GTDB): domain Bacteria; phylum Actinomycetota; class Actinomycetes; order Mycobacteriales; family Mycobacteriaceae; genus Mycobacterium. The sequence goes on along the minus strand of NZ_DATJPU010000003.1, from coordinate 56,919 downwards.
TAGTTACCGGTGTTAACCAGTTTGCAGTCGAACGTATTTCGTCTTGACCACGTCGACGCCGCTTGTTGACGTCGTCCAGGGTGAGGTCCGCGGCCTGCAACTGGGTGCCCATCGCGCCGTCGCCGACCACCACGCGCTGGGACAACGTGTCCAGGATGTCGCTGTCGTAGTCGTATTCGTCGGCGGCAGTCACGCCACAAGGATAGTCGTCCTATGAAATACGCCCAGTGGTTGACAGGTCTCTGCCAGGCAAGCCGCGCGGAACGGCGCAGGCGGTTTGCGACAGGCCGTACGCTGATTCTGTGACATTGCCGGATCGTGGCCAGGAAGCCTCTGCGCTGCCCGAACTGCACAACACCGTCGTCGTGGCGGCGTTCGAGGGCTGGAACGACGCCGGCGACGCGGCCAGCGACGCGCTCGAGCACCTCGACGCCATCTGGGAGGCCGACCCCATTGTCGAGATCGACGACGAGGCGTACTACGACTACCAGGTGAATCGCCCGGTCATCCGGCAGATCGACGGGGTGACCCGGGAGCTGGTGTGGCCGGCGATGCGGATCACCCACTGCCGGCCCCCGGGCAGCGACCGCGACGTCGTGTTGATGCACGGCGTGGAGCCCAACATGCGCTGGCGCACGTTCTGCGCCGAGTTGCTGGCCATCGCCGACAAGCTCAACGTCGACACCGTCGTCATCCTCGGGGCCCTGCTCGCCGACACCCCGCACACCCGACCGGTCCCGGTCTCGGGCGCGGCCTACTCCCCCGAGTCGGCGAAACGCTTCGGCCTCGAGGAAACCCGCTATGAGGGCCCGACCGGCATCGCCGGGGTTTTCCAGGACGCCTGCGTGGCCGCCGGGATCCCCGCGGTGACGTTCTGGGCCGCGGTCCCGCATTACGTGTCCAATCCGCCGAACCCGAAGGCGACGGTGGCGCTGCTGCGCCGGGTCGAGGACGTGCTGGACATCGAGGTCCCGCTGGGTGACCTGCCGGCCCAGGCCGAAGAGTGGGAGCAGGCGATCACCGAGATGGCCGCCGAGGACGAGGACCTGGCCGAATACGTGGCGTCGCTGGAGCAGCGGGGCGACGCCGAGGTGGACATGAACGAGGCCCTGGGCAAGATCGACGGCGACGCGCTGGCCGCGGAGTTCGAGCGCTACCTGCGCCGCAGACGCAAATAGTCCGCCGGGCGTCGACAGTGGTGATCGTGAGCGCGGCGTAGCCGGGCGAAACGGGTCGCCACCATCGAGCTAGTTGGGCGCAAGACCCTGACGGTTTTCGTGCAACAACTCCGCGTTGGACGCGGACATGGACCGGCCCAGCGCGGCGACCTCGGCGCCGATCCTGGGCAACAGCTCGGCGGTGATCTTGCGGATGGGAAGTTCGCCGGCCGGGGTGGACAGCACGGGCTTGAGCGATCGGAACAGGCCGGCTAAGCGTGGGCAGTAGATGCGGTCGGCACGTGCCTCGATGCCTGACGAACGCGTCCGCGCGCTTATCGACGGTGAGTGGCGATCCTCGCCGAGCTCGCCCCAGAGCGCCGTCAGTTCGGCCTGGTCGAGATTACCTTCCGGATGACCGGAGACGGCTACGGCCAGTATTCGTTCATCGGTTGGGCGAATTTGTCGTTGTTGGTCAACGGCGGCAGTCCCAACGAGTTTTCGATGGTGCGCAGCAAGCTGTAGTGATTGTTGTAGTTGACGGCCACGAAGTGGCCTTGGCGCATGCCGGAGTTCGGCGACGGGATCACGATCATGGGGATGTGGTTGCCCTCGTTGCCGTTGCCCAGATACAGGTTGTTGTAGTCCTCGTCCCAGGTGATGAAGACGGCGGAGCGCTGCGTCTGGAATGCGGGTGAGTTCAAGATCGTGGGCAGCGTCGCCGCGAGGAACTGGTCGCCGGAGCGGATGTCGTACTGATGAAACGCCAGCTGGCTGGCGGCGAAGCGCACGTCGTTGCACCCCTCCTGGTTATGACATTCGTCCGGCTCGAACCACACGTAGTTCGGGGTGGTCGCCGTAGAGGCGAGGTCGGTGGCCATCTGCGTCAGCGGGAGCACGTGCGCCTGGCAGCGGGGCCCGTTGGCGATGATGTCGTGGAAGGCGAGGAACGGCAGTTCGCCGGGGCTGTAGGGACCCGCGGTCCCGGTGAAGCACGGGCTGGGCATGGACTGCTCATAGGCGGCCCACGTCTTGCCCGCATGCTCGACGCTGTCGGCCAGGTTGGGTTGGTCGAAGCAGTCCATGGGGCAGTTCCAGTTCACGCCGAAGTCGGACCCTCCCAGGATCGGATAGTAATTGGGGCTGCTGGGGTGAGTCAGGGCGAAGTAGTTTGCGCCGTAACCGTATTGGTTGATCAAGGCGTTGATGTAGTCCGCATTGCGGCTGCCCACAATGTCTTTCACGCCGTGGTTTTCCAGATAGATCATGAACACGTGATCGAGGGGCCCGACTTTCGACGCCGGTGGTGCGGGCGGCGGCGGCGCGGGCAGCGCGGCGCCGACGGTGAAGGACAAGTTGTCGGCGTAGGCGTTGTTGTAGCGGCTGGGCGACGGGTTGCAATCCTTGAAATTCACGACCACAACGGCGCTGCGGGCGCCCACCGGAACCGTCCCCGTGGTGACCCGTTGCAGCAGCGCGGTTTTGAATCGGCGTTCTACCACACCGACCGGACCGATCTTGCCGGTGCCCAGCTGCGACTGGTCGGCCGCAAGGAAGTTGACGGTCACCGAGGCCTCGGAGGGGTCCTCCAGGAAGCCTCCGAGCCATCCGCTCAGGGTGTACGGCACGGTGCCGGTATCGATCTGGGCCGCCGCGCCGCTGAGGTCGACGGTTTGGCTCAGAGTGGCATCGGCCACGTTTCCGCCGCCGAAGAACTGCCCGCCGTCCGGGGGTCCCTCACCGGGCCGGGGAAATTGCAGGATCGTCGGAAAAGGCGGCGGCGGAATGGACAACCCGATCGGCCAACGCGTGACGGTGCCATATTTGACCACGGTCGGCGTGCCGGCCACCGTCCAGCCCGGCACCGACACCGAGCTGTAGCCCGACAACGACGGATCGCCCGCCTCGGCGCCCGGGTTCACCAGCAAGTTCGGACCCTGAATGGGGCCGGCCGACGCGGGAACCGTGTTCATCGAAACGACCAGCAGGCCGGCCGCGCCGAATGCCCCGGCCACACGGCGAAAACGACTGAACATCAGGCAATCACCTCTGTGATTGACGCGCTGCGTGCGCGTTGCTCCGTCGATGGTGGCCGATGACACGCCGCCTACCCAGATTGTTGTGCGAATCGACGCTCAGGCGTTGCCGTTTGGTGACTTTGGCGAGGCAAAGGCGCGAATCACCTTCTGCGCGCCGGCTTTTACAGCCGCACTCCCAGCAGCGCGTCGACCGCGGTCGCCACCAGCCTCGGCGAAGCGGCGTCGTGGCCGCCGTACTCCAGCGCGTCGGTGGACCAGCCATCCAGTGCGGCAAGGGCTTTCGGCGTATCGAGGTCGTCGGCCAGATACCGGCGAACGCGGCCGACGACGTCGGTGGCGTCCGGGGCGGCGGGCAGCGCGGTCGCCGCACGCCAGCGCAGCAGCCGGGCGTTGGCCTCGTCGAGCACCTGTTGGCTCCAGAACCGGTCGGCGCGGTAGTGCCCGGCCAGCAGGCCCAGCCGGATGGCCGCCGGCTCAGTGCCTTTCGCGCGCAGGTTCGACACCAGCACCAGGTTGCCGCGGCTCTTGGACATCTTGTGCCCCTCCCAGCCGATCATCCCCGCGTGCACGTAGTGCCGGGCGAATCGCCGCTCGCCGCGCACGCATTCGGCGTGGGCGGCGGTGAATTCGTGGTGCGGGAAGATCAGGTCGCTGCCCCCGCCCTGGATGTCCAGGCCGCTGCCGATGCGGCTGAGCGCGATCGCGGCGCACTCGACGTGCCAGCCGGGCCGGCCGGCACCAAACGGCGAGGGCCAGCTGGGCTCGCCCGGCCGCGCGGCGCGCCACAGCAGGGCGTCGAGCTCGTCGGTCTTGCCGGGGCGGCGCGGGTCACCGCCGCGCTCGGCGAACAGCTGCAGCATGGTGTCGCGGTCATAGCCCGACTCGTAGCCGAACTGCGGCGTGGCGTCCGCCCGGTAGTAGACGTCCGGGTATTCGCCGTCGAGGACGTACGCGGCGCCCGACGCCAGCATCTTCTCGACGAGTTCGACCACCTCGGCGATCGCCTCGGTCGCCCCGACGTACTCCCGCGGCGGCAGTATTCGCAGCGCCGTCATGTCCTCGCGGAACAGCGCGACCTCGCGATCACCCAGGGCGCGCCAGTCGACGCCGTCGCGCTCGGCGCGCTCCAGCAGGGGGTCGTCGATGTCGGTGACGTTCTGCACGTAGTGCACGTCGTGGCCGAGGTCCAGCCATTGCCGGTGCACGAGGTCGAAGGCCAGGTAGGTGGCCGCGTGACCCAGGTGAGTCGCGTCGTAGGGGGTGATCCCGCAGACGTACATGGTGGCCTTCGACCCGGCCGCCACCGGGCGCACCTGCCGGTCGGAGGTGTCGTACAGCCGCAGCTCAGGGCCGCGGCCCGGCACCACCGGGACCTGTGCGGAAGACCACGCCTGCATAACGTCGACTCTAAACGCGCGCCAGATCAGCGAAATTCCTGGCGGATCGCGCCGAGCAGGATCGGCGCCAGCTCCGCGCGGCACATGACGAAGTCGGGCAGGTACGGGTCGAGCTGGTTGTAGCGCAGCGGCGAGCCGTCGAGCCGCGAGGCGTGCATGCCGGCGGCCATCAGCACCCCGGCGGGGGCCGCCGAGTCCCATTCCCACTGGCCGCCCGCGTGCACGTAGGCGTCGACGTCGCCGTCGATGACGGCCATCGCCTTCGCGCCCGCCGAGCCGATCGCGACCGGTTGGATGTGCAGCGTCTGGCGCATGCGGTACAGGACGGCGGGCGGCCGGGTGGCGCTGACCGCGATGCGGATGGTTCCCGGGATGCCGACGCGCGCGCCGTCGGCGGTCACGGTGTCGCTGCGGTACACCGTGTTCCCGCGGGCGGGCAACGCGACGGCCGCATCGGTGATCTCGCGCTGCCCGTCGGTGGGGCGCTGCCACAGCGCGATGTGGACCGCCCAGTCGTCGCGACCCGGCGTGGAGAACTCGCGGGTGCCGTCCAGCGGGTCGACGATCCACACCCGGTCGTGATTGACCCGGGACAGATCGTCGTAGGCTTCCTCGCTGAGCACCGCGTCGTTCGGCCGCTCGGCCCGCAGCCGGCGCAGGATCAGCGCGTTCGCCAGGCTGTCGCCCGCGTCCCCGAGCGCCCAGGGGTGGCCGAAACCGACCTCATCGCGCACCCTCAGCAGCAGCTCCCCCGCGTCCGCGGCGAGTTCGGCGGCCAGCGCGGCATCCGTGAGATCGGACAGGCCCTCCGCGCCGTTGGTCACCGGTTCAGTATCGCCGCTAGAAAGCCGGCCACGGGATGGGGCGATGCCGGTTGGGTCCGGGCATCACCGGATTGCCCAGCAGCGCGAGCGCGCGCCTGCGCAGGGCCGCGATTTCCGCCCGCGTGATGTGGCCGGCCAGTTCGTCGCACAGCGAGGCGGTGAGCGCCTCGGCGAGCCCGGCGACCGCCTCGCACGTGTCGTCGTCGATCGGCTTGCCCGCCCAGCCCCACAACACCGTGCGCAGCTTGTTCTCCACGTGCAGGCACACGCCGTGGTCGACGCCGTACACCCGGCCGTCGAGGCCGCACAGGATGTGGCCGCCCTTGCGGTCGGCGTTGTTGATCAGCACGTCGAACACCGCCATCCGCCGCAGCTGCGCGTTGTCGGCGTGCACCAGGATGACCTCGTCGCCGGCGTAGTCGTAGGCGCGCAGCACCGGCAGGTAGCCCGGCCGCACCTTGTTGGCGGGGAACAGGTCGACCAGGTCCGGGCCCGGCGGCGGGTCGGAGTCGGCCGCGTCGCCGGGCTGCCGCACCCACAGCTGCAGCATCCCCGGACCCGCCGGGCCGTCGCGAATCACGGTGTAGGGCACGATGTTCCACCCCAGCTGCGTCGACACCAGGTATGCGCCCAGTTCGCGGCCGGCCAGGGTTCCGTCCGGGAAGTCCCACAGCGGCGCCTCGCCGGAGACCGGCTTGTAGACGCAGTGCACGCTGGATTCGCCGAGCGTCGATTCGCACAGGAAGGTGGCGTTGCTGGCTGAGCGGATGCGTCCGAGGACCGTCAGCTCGCCGTCCCGCAGCACCTCACGCTCGTCGTGCTCGTTATTCCTCGGCGTCATCGTCGGGCCCGAGCAGCGCGCTGCGCTTGTAGCCGTTGGTGCGCGCACAGATGTGGCCCTCGGGGTCCAGCGGTTCGTCGCACAGCGGGCACGGCGGACGCCCGGCCGAGATCACCCGAGTCGAGCGGGTGGCGAATTGGCGCGCCGACTCCGGCGTCAGGAACACCCGCACCGCGTCGGGACCCTCCTCGGTGTCGTCGAGCACCACCGAGGCGTCGAACTCGGCGTCGGTGACGGCCAGCAACTCGACCACGACGGTCTGCGCCTCCGAATCCCAGCCGAGGCCCATCGTCCCGACCCGAAACTCCGCGTCGACCGGTGTGATCAACGGGTTGAGGTCGTCGATCTCGGCGGGCTCCGGGGGTACGGGCGTGCCGAACCGGCGATTCACCTCGAGTAGCAGCGCCCCGATGCGTTCGGCGAGCACCGCGACCTGTTGCTTCTCCAAAACCACCGATACCACCCGGGAATCGCCCACCGCCTGGATGTAAAAAGTGCGGTTTCCGGGCTGACCGACGGTCCCGGCCACGAAGCGGTCGGGCGTGCGGAAGACGTGAATTGCGCGGGCCATGGCACCTCCAAAATACCGGCTGTTGCCGCTGCCGTGCGATTCGATTGCCCCGCTCCACCTGTTTTCAAGCGGAATTAAGCGCGATCAGTCCGGGGAGCCGCCGACCACCGCGTCGCTCGACGGCACGGCCCCGTTGGGCTCAGTTCGCGCCTCGCCCTTCGATTCACCGTGAGCCTCATCACCTTTGGATTCGTCCTTGGGTGGGGGCCCGGCCCGCAACGCGGCGGACAGGCGCGCGCCAGTGTGGTTGACGTGCAACACGAACGGGCGCAGCGGGGTGTACCGGATCACGGTCACCGACCCCGGGTCGGCGGTGACACGCTGGAACCCGTCCAGGTGCATGCCATAGGCGTCGGCGACGACGGACTTGATGACGTCGCCATGGGTGCACGCGACCCAGAGCGCGTCGCCGCTTTCTCCGCCGTGTTCCAGGGCCAGCCGACGGTCGTGCCCGCGGACGGCCGCGACGGCGCGCGCCTGCACTTGCGCCAAACCCTCGCCGCCGGGAAACACCGCCGCGCTGGGGTGGGCCTGGACGACGCGCCACAGCGGCTCGTTGGTCAGCTCGCCGATCTTGCGGCCGGTCCAGTCGCCGTAGTCCACCTCGGCGAGCTGGTCGTCGATCAGCGGCTCGAGGCACAGGGCTTCGGCGAGCGGCTCGATGGTGCGCAGGCAACGCAGCAACGGCGAGCTGACCACCGCCCGGATCGGCAGGTCGCCGATGCGGTCGATCAGCCCGGCGGCCTGCTCGCGGCCCTTGTCGTCCAGGTCGACGCCCTCGGAGCGGCCGGCCAGGACACCCGCGGTGTTGGAGGTCGAACGGCCGTGCCGCAACAGGATGACGGTCACGACGACGACCGTACAGGGTGCGGGGCGCCCGCGACGGGCCCGCGATCAGGCGGATGGGCGGCGACCCGCCGCGCCCCTAGCGCGAAACCGGCACCGCGTGGGCGACGGAGTCGCGCACCGCGGCCGTCAGGCTGCGCTCGTCGGTGAGGTCGATGTCGACCAGTCCGCGTACCGCCCTGGCCACCACGTCTTCGGCCTGCGGAACGGGGCCGGCCAGGCGCGGCCGGTAAATTTCGATGACGAGGGATCGGTGCTCAATGTGAAAGGAAAAACTGCGCCCATCACCGACTTGCCCGTACCCGCTGGCGAAGATGCCCGTCGAGATGTCCTCGACAGCAAACTCTTTGCTCGCGGTATGCCGGTCCACAATGACGGCCATGACGCGACCATACCTCTCCAGTCCGACCCGATGTAGGCAACATGGCCATATTGGATGCGAAACCGTTCCTTAAAATTTGACGTTCATGTAGATGACGCGAAGGAAAATAATTGCTGCCACGGCACAGAAGCGAAAGGCGCGCAATTCAACTCCGCGTGGCCGGCCTGCCGTTTTTGCTGGCACTGGTCGCGGGTTGTGGAGCGAATCCGTTCAACAGCGCGCCGCCCACCATCGAACCCGCCCGGCCGGCGGTATCACCGCCGGCGTCCGGAAACCCGGCCGGCACCGTGCGCCCTCTCGGCGGTCACGCCGCGGCGGCGATCTTCGACGCCGGCACCCGGCAATTGGCCGTCCTGGCCCCCGGTGCCGACCCGGCGGCGCCCGCCACCCTCACCGAGTTCGGCGATCCGCGCGTCGCGCCGCGGGTGATCGACCTCCCGGGCCCGGCGAGCGCGCTGACCGGCGACGGCCGCGGCACCGCCTACCTGGCCACGCGGGGCGGCTACCTCGCAGTCGACCTGTCCGCGGCCCGCGCAACACAAGTGCCCGTCGCACCGGCACAGCAGGCCGACTTCACCGCGATCGCCCGGCGCGCCGACGGCAAGCTGGTGCTGGGCAGCGCCGACGGGGCCGTGTACACCCTCACCTCCCCCGCACCGGCCGCGGCTAAGAGCGCGACCATCGGTAGCCGGAACAAGATCTTTGCACGCGTGGATGCGCTTGCGGCACAAGGGAATACGACGGTAGTTCTGGACCGCGGCCAGACCTCGGTGACGACGATCGGCACCGACGGGCGTGTCGAGCAGGCGCTGCGGGCCGGGGAGGGCGCGACCACCCTGGCCGCCGACCCGCTGGGCCGGGTCCTCGTAGCCGACACCCGCGGCGGGCAACTGCTGGTGTACGGCGTCGACCCGCTGATCTTGCGTCAGGCCTACCCCGTGCGGCAGTCCCCGTACGGGCTGGCCGGTTCGCGCGGGCTCGCCTGGGTGTCCCAGACCGCTTCGAACGTCGTCATTGGTTACGATCTGTCAACCGGAATCCCCGTCGAAAGGGTGCGATACCCAACCGTGCAGCAACCGAACTCGCTGGCTTTTGACGAAGCGTCGGACACCTTGTACGTGGTGTCGGGTTCGGGTGCGGGCGTCCAGATCATCGAGCACGCGGCGGTTCCGCCGTGACCGCGCCGCGGTGGACCCGCCTGCCGGAGGGCTGGGCTGCGGAGATGTCGGACGACTACGAGTGGATCCCGCTGCGCCTGCCACCGGAAGTGACGCGGCTCAGCGCGTCGATCCGGCTGGCCATCGAGGCCGAGTATCGCGGTTGGGAGCTGACGCGGGTGCGCCTCTACACCGACGGCAGCCGACGGGTTTTGTTGCGCCGCAAGAAGTCTCGTCTCGAAAGCCGACGGCCCGAGCAGCCGGGTCTGTGATGTACCGGCTGATCCGCCGGCTGTTGTTCCTGGTCCCGCCCGAGCGCATCCACACGCTGGTCTTCGCGATCCTGCGCGCCGTCACGAGCGTGGCCGTGGGCCGGCGAATGCTGCACCGCCTGCTCGGCCCGACCGATCCGGTGCTGGCCAGCACGGTGTTCGGGGTGCGCTTTCCCGCACCGCTGGGGCTGGCCGCTGGCTTCGACAAGGACGGCATGGGGCTGCTCGCCTGGGGCGCGCTGGGTTTCGGGTATGCCGAGGCCGGCACGGTCACGGCGCGGCCACAGCCCGGCAACCCCGCCCCCCGCCTGTTCCGGTTGCCCGCCGACCGGGCGCTGCTGAACCGGATGGGGTTCAACAATCGCGGTGCCGCCGCGCTGGCGATCCGGCTCGCCCGCCATCGGCCGGAGGTGCCGATCGGGGTCAACATCGGCAAGACGAAGACGACCCCGGCCGCCGACGCCGTCAGCGACTACCGGGCAAGCGCCCGGCTCCTCGCCCCGCTGGCGTCGTACCTGGTGGTCAACGTCAGCTCACCGAACACGCCGGGGCTGCGCGACCTGCAGGCGGTCGAGTCGCTGCGGCCCATCCTGTCGGGCGTCCTCGCCGAAGCCGCAGAAACCTCGACGCCGGTCCTGGTCAAGATCGCGCCCGACATCTCGGATTCCGACGTCGACGACATCGCGGACCTCGCGGTCGAACTGGGCCTGGCCGGCATCGTCGCGACCAACACCACCGTGTCGCGCGAGGGCCTGACCACGCCCGGCGTCGAGGAGCTGGGCGCCGGCGGCATCTCCGGGCCGCCGTTGGCGCGCCGCGCCGTCGAGGTGCTGCGCCGGCTCTACGGCCGGGTCGGCGACCGCTTGGTCTTGATCAGCGTCGGGGGCATCGAGACCGCCGACGACGCGTGGGAGCGGATCACCGCGGGCGCGTCACTGCTGCAGGGCTACACGGGCTTCATCTACGGAGGAGGCCTGTGGCCCAAGCACATTCACGAGGGCATTGCACGCCGGTTGCACGACGGCGGGTTCGCCTCGCTCAGCGACGCGGTCGGGTCGGCGGCCATCGATCCAGGCAGACCGACGGGGTAGACCGCACCAGCGCCGAAAGAGCGAGCAAACAAACTTATTGTGCACATGTCAATTAATACAGTTTAAACGTGTGACCAATACGGGGCTTGTGCATTTCCATAACGAGCTGTTAAAAACAGCACACGGACGAGCGTTTAGCGCGTCACAGTATGGCCGACAATGTGATTGTTGTCACGCAGTCGGCAAATGGGGATGAGTCTTCGAGGGGAGACGGCGATGTCATTTGTGGTTACCGCGCCGGAGGCGGTCTCGGCCGCCGCCACGAACTTGGCGGGTATCGGGTCGACACTGCGGGAGGCCACTTCGGCGGCAGCGGGCCAGACGACCGCCATCACGGCGGCGGCCGCCGACGACGTGTCGCTAGCCCTCTCCGAGTTGTTCGGCACCTACGGCCAGCAATTCCAGGCGTTGAGCGCTGAAGCGGCGGCGTTCCACAACGAATTTGTGAGCCTCCTGAACGGCGGGGCTGCGGCCTATCTCGGCGCCGAGATCGCCAACACCCAGCAGGCCATGGCCGCGGGCGGCGCGGCCGCCGCGACCGACCCCCTTCTCGGCGGTCTTTTGGGCGGCGGGCTGCTCGGCGGCGATTCGGGCGGCGGCGGGCTGCTAGGCGGCTTAGTCGGCAGCGGTTCAGGCGGCGGGTTGAACCAGCTCCTCGGCGGCTTCAACAGCGTCGGCACCCAATTCGCCAACGGCTTGGGCTCCCTCTTCAACCCGGCGATTCTCAGTGCCTTCCCGACCCTGAGCGACCTCATCGGGCCGATAAACCTCGGCAACTTAACCCCGGGCCTGAGCCTCACCTCGGGGCCCCTCGGCGCCCTGCTGGGGCCGACCCTCAATGGCGTCGGACTGGACCTGGGCAACTTCGTGTCCAACGAGCTGGTCAACGGCATAACCCTGTCCAACCTTCTGGGCTTTGGCACCGGGCTCTTCCAGGACGTGCCGCTGCTCCAGGGACTCCAACCTCTGCTGAATTCGTTGCTACCAGGGCTTTTCGCGCCGGTGCCATCCGGCAGCCCGGCTCCCTACCCCAACCCGTACACCGTCCTCTTCGAGACTACGGCGATGAATCTGAACCTGATGGGCTCGCAGTTCGCAGCCCACCCGTTCCCGGTCCTGAGTCAGATTGTCATCAACCAGAATCACTACGCGCAGCTCGTCGGGAGTGGGATCACGACAGACCTGCAGGGTTTCCCGGCGAACGTGCCGGCGAACATCCAGATCGCCGTGCAGGGCGCTTCGACCTTCAACCCGGCGGCCATCGGACAGGACTTCGTCAACGGGACGACCGGCTTCTGGGGGACCGTCGACTCCTCGCTGACCAAGATGGGCTCGGACCTCCAGCAGACGATTCCCACCGCCAGCAACGACATGGCGATGGCCGGCCAAGCGATACAGATGGGCGATTACTACGGCGCGGTGCAGGACGCGGCACACGCCCCTATCGATCTCTTCATCACCGGATTCGACACCAAGCACTTGACGACCACCGTCAACGGTTCCATACCAAGCCTCAGCGCCACGATCTCCATCGCGGGTCCAGTCGGTTTGAAAGGCCCGGTCGTCGACCTGCTCCCCATCCTGACTGCCATCGGACAGCAGCCGGTCGGCGTGGCCAGCCTGGCCTCGCATGGGTCCATCCCCGGAATGATGTTGGGCAACCTCGCCAACGCGATCAACACCCTCACCAACGCAAATGTCACAGCGGACTTCACGGTAACCCTGGCGGCTTTGCCTCTGGGCGGCACGCTGGCGGGCCAGGCCGTATTCGGGTTGCCATTGCAGCTCGGCTTCGCGATACTGGGCCCACCGTTCGCCATGGCGAACGGAATCGCCCAGGGGGCAACGGCATTCGCCGCGGCGGCGCAGACCCACGACGTCCTGGGAATGCTGAACGCGATCGGCGATATGCCAGCCTACGCGATGAACGGCTTCCTCAACGGCCAATTGTTGGTGGATCTGCCGCTGCCGGTGACCGTCATGGAGCCGGGGGTGGGACTCATCACCCTGCCGGCCACAGCCCACGTGCCGTTCGACGGGCTTCTTACTCCGCCGGAACCGCTTTCGGTCACAATTCCATTGAACCTTCTCGGCATCGAGATCCCCATAAACCAAACCCTCGGTGGCACGGAATTCGGAGGCCTCTTCCCGACGCTGCTGAACACCATTCCGGAAGCAATAGCCGCGGCAATCACACCCACCGGCTAACTGGACTGCTCAGATAGGTGTCAAAACTCGGCATTCCGGGTACCTATAGCCGCCGCATTTGCGAACATGGTCACGTACCACGCACGCGGGAGGCGTAAGCCGAGGGGGAAGGTATGCCCTTTCTAGTCGCCACGCCGGAAATGCTGACGGCGGCGGCCGGGAATGTGGCCGGGATCGGCTCGGCCCTGAACGAGGCCACCTCGGCCGCGGCGGGCTCCACAACTAGCATCACTGCCGCGGCCGCCGACGAGGTGTCGACCGCGATCTCGCGCCTATTCGGCTTGTACGGTCAGCAATTTCACGCTGTGAGCGCCCAGGCGGCGGCGTTTCACAGCGAATTTTTGAGCCTGCTGAAGGGCGGAGCGACGGCGTATCTCGACACCGAGATGGCCAACGCGGCCGGTGCCGCGGCCACGGATCCGATTCTCGGTGGCCTGGGCCCGATCCTCGGCGGTGGTGGCGGCGGCGGTGTTCTGGGCGGCCTGCTCGGCGGAAATCCCGTGGGCTCGATCTTCAGCGGAGTCAGCCAGCAGATCGGTTCCTTTTTGACCGCTCGGTGGGACGGGTTCGAGATCAGGCTGCTGCCAGCGTTATTCGCGGACAGCGCGACCATTTCTGCCGCCGGCGACCCCTGGCAAGCGCTCTTTGCCAATACCGGTGCAAACCTGCAGACCATATTCAACGACTGGATGTCCGACCCGTTCCCCGCCCTGCGGCAGGTCATCAGCAACCAGAACGGGTACGCGCACACTGTCGGGACGGTGGTGGCCAACCAGCTACAGAACTTCCCCACCACGTTGGCCAACATCCCGGCGAACATCCAGATCAGCATCCAGGGGACATCGACCTTTGTGCCCGCGATGCAGTCGTTCATCAACCAGCAGAACAGCTACAACCAGGCGACCAACGCGGCCTTACAGAAGTTCGGCGCGGACCTGCAGAAAACCTTCCCCGCGTTCGAACGCGACATGGGCATGGCCGGCGATTCGGTGATGACGGGCGACTACCACGGCGCCGTTGAGGCGGTCCCGCGCGCGTTCCTGGATCTGTTCCTCAGCGGAATCGACATCAAGGTCATCGGAGTCGACCCCAGCAACCCGTCGCTGCTCAGCGCGCCTTCGTACACGGTCGAGGGCCCGGCGGGAGACCTTCTTCCCCTAGCCTCCATCTCGGCCGAACAGCAACAGTCCCTCGTCAACTTGCTACCGCCGGGCTCGATCCCCGCACAGATGGCGCAGAACTTCGTCAATGCATTCAATACGACCACCCTGCCGTTGGGCTTCGCGATCATCGGTCCGCCGATCGCCACCCTGGACGGGCTCGCAACGGGCGCCACGGTGTTCGGGGCGGCACTTCAGACCGGAAACGGAGTAGCGGCGATCGGCGCGCTCGTCGACATGCCCGCCTACGCCCTGAACGGCTTCCTCAACGGCCAAACCGTCATCGACCTGACAATCCCGGTGACCGAGACGGTGACTATCGGCGCCATCCCGCCCCTCCTTCCGGGCATCACCATCGTCCCCGCCAACACACCGATCGTGGTGCACGTGCCCTTCTGCGGGATTCTCACTCCGCCGCAACCGGTCTCGGCGACGCTGGACGTCTCCGAAGGTGTTGGCCAGCCCGTTCAGGTCGTCAACGTCACCTTGGGCGGAACGGAATTCGGCGGCCTGGTCCCCGAATTGGTGAACTTCATGCCACGGCAGATCGCCGAGGCTATCGCACCGTAGGTAAGCATGAACGTCGTGCGAACGGCTGCTCAGATGAAGGGCCGGCGTTGGTTGCCTCAGGTGGCCGCACACGTGCAGCGGCGCTGCGGGGTCAGCGCACCGCGCTAACGCGGCTCCGTCGCGAGGGTGCAACTGCCGACGCGTTTACCGAGTGAACCCGCCGGTCGTTCGCGAACCAGCGAGCTACGTCTGTTCGTAGGTGCCGTAGATGTAGGCCCGCGCGATCGCGTGCTGGAACAGGTTGAATCCCAGGAAAGCGGGGCTCGCGTCCTCGAGCAGGTCGAGTTTGTCCACGTCGACGGCGTGCACGGCGACGTAGTAACGATGCGGGCCGTGGCCGGGAGGCGGCGCGGCGCCGACGTAGCGGCGCATTCCGGCATCGTTGACCAGGGTCAGCGCGCCACCAGGCAGCTCGCTGCCGTCGCCGGCGTTTTCGGGCAGCTCGGTGACGTCGGCGGGCAGGTTGGCCACCGCCCAGTGCCAGAACCCGGACAGCGTCGGCGCGTCGGGGTCATAGACGGTGACCGCGAAGCTGCGGGTCTCCTCCGGAAATCCCGACCAGCTCAGCTGCGGGCTGACATCCTCTCCCCCCGCACCCATGATGCCGCTGATCTGCGGGGTCGCCAATGGCTGACCGTTGGTGATCGAGTTCGACTCCAGGCTGAACAACGGCAGCTTGGGCAGCGCGTCGTACGGGTCGCGCGGCAGGCTCATGGGCGGTCCTCTCGTGTGTTGTCCAACTAGCCTTCTTTTCCGACTAGTTTTTCCGACTAGCAGTGTGTCAGGAAGTGCGCCAGCACATCGGCGCCGAACCTCAGCGCGTCGACGGGTACCCGTTCGTCGACGCCGTGGAACAGCGCACTGAAATCCAGATCCGGCGGTAACCGCAACGGGCTGAAGCCAAAACAGCGAATACCCAAGCGCGCGAAGGCTTTCGCGTCGGTCCCACCGGAAAGCATGTAGGGCACCGTGCGCCCGTCCGGGTCGAGCGCCAGCACGGCGGCGTTCATGGCGTCGACCAGGTCCCCGTCGAAGCCGGTCTCATACGACGGCAAGTCCCGGATCCATTCCCGGGTCACGTTGGGGCCGATCAGCTCGTCGACCTCGGCCTCGAACGCCGCCTTCCGGCCCGGAAGGATGCGGCAGTCCACCACCGCCTCCGCCGTGCCGGGGATGACGTTGGCCTTGTACCCGGCCTTGAGCATGGTGGGGTTGGCGGTATCGTGCAGCACGGCCTTGAGCATGCGGGCCGCCGGGCCAAGCTTTTCGACCGTGCCCGCCAGATCACCCGACTCGATGTCGAACGTCAGCCCGGTGTCCTCGCTCACCGCAGCCAGGAATTGCGCGACGGTGTCGGTCACCACGAGCGGAAACTGGTGGCGGCCCAGCCGGGCGACCGCCTCGGCCACGGCCGTGACGGCGTTCCGGTCGTGCACCATCGAACCGTGGCCGGCCGGGCCCCGCGCGGTCAGCCGCATCCACGACAGCCCCTTCTCGGCCGTCTCGATCAGATAGAGCCGGCGTTCACCCCCGTCACGGCGTGGCACGGTCAGCGAGAAGCCGCCCACTTCCCCGATCGCCTCGGTGACACCGGCGAACAGCTCCGGCCGGTTGGCGACCAGCCATTGGGCCCCGAAGTGACCGCCGTGCTCCTCGTCGGCGACGAACGCGAACACCAGATCGCGGGGCGGCACGATGCCGGCCCGCTTCAGCCGCCGGGCGACCACGATCATCATGCCGACCATATCCTTCATGTCGACCGCACCGCGGCCCCAGACGAAGCCGTCCCGGATCGCGCCCGAAAACGGGTGCACGGTCCATTCGGCCGGCTCGGCCGGCACCACGTCGAGATGCCCGTGGATCAGCAGGGCGCCGCGCGAGCTGTCCGCGCCGCTGAGGCGCGCGATCACGTTGCCCCGGCCCGGCGCGCCGGATTCGACGTATTGCGGCAAGTAGCCGACCTCTTGGAGCTGCTCGGCGACCCACTGTGCGCACGCGGCCTCTCCTTGCGTGGTCTCGGGTTCGCCGGTATTGGTGGTATCGAACCGGATCAACCGGCTGACCACCTGGACCACGTCGTCGCCGGGATTGGTTTGGTCGATGGCCCCAGTCTCAAAGGTCACAACCACCTTTCCTACCACTGCGGGGCCCGCTGGGCGTGGGCTCGCGGCGGGCGGCGAGCTGGGTTGGGTCTGCGCGGGCCGATCCGATAGCCTTAGCTGCCAACTCTCGTTTGGTCTTGTCCGAGTGGCGGAATGGCAGACGCGCTAGCTTGAGGTGCTAGTGCCCTACTAATGGGCGTGGGGGTTCAAGTCCCCCCTCGGACACCACTTTCTAGGACCCGACGCGCCGTTTCGGCGGCGGGTAGACGGCCCGGGCGATCGTCGCGGACAGCCACCCGATCCACCATCCCCCGAACACCAGCATGAGCGTGTGCCGGGTGGTGCTGCCTGCCATCGATGACACCGCGGCCAAGATGACGGCCCACACGATCGCGCAGCCAATGCTGTAGCCCGCGTATGTTCTGCGAAAGCGTCGACTCATCTCGTGGATCCTCTCGATCGTGCCTGACCAAAAAAGCGATATCCGGCAGTGCAGGGACAGCGGCTCGTCGCCGAACATGTCCTGCAGCAAGGCCACCAGCTCGTCGCCGTAGCGGCTGCGCCAGGCCCGTGGATACCAGCGCAGCGCCCGCCGCGCGTCGTCGGCGGTCATACCGACCAGCCCGGCCGCGGGGCGCGCAACGGCATGCCCAACCGTCGAGCGCCCTCGCTGGCGATCACGCCCAACTCGCGCACGGCCGCGGCGAGCTCCGCACGCCCGGCCGCCGTCAACCGATACGGCCGCCGCCGCTCGTCCTGTTGCAGAGGCTCGATGAGGCCTCGCTCCTCCAAGCGGGTGATCGCCCCGTAGAGCGTTCCCGGACCCAGCGCCGCGCCGGAGAACGCCTCGATGTCGCGCGCCAGCGCGTACCCGTGCTTGGGCCCGGACGCCAGGCTCGTCAGGATCAGCACCCCGGGATCGTTCGGCCTTGCCACGCCCGCCAAGTTAGTACGTACGACGTACTAGGGCAATCGCCGGCGGCCCCTCGGGATGCGGCAATCTCGTGGGGCGGCGTTAGCCTGGAGTGCACCAATGAACCCACCGAGCGGCTTCCTCCGGCGCGCGACGGTGCGCACGTACCGCGACCGTCGTGAAGCGGGTCGCGTGCTGGCCGAGGAGTTGGCGTCCTATCGGGACAGGGACGACGTCCTGGTCTTCGGGCTGGCGCGCGGCGGCGTCCCGGTGGCCTGGGAAATCGCCTCGGCACTGCACGCCCCGCTGGACGTGTTTCTGGTGCGCAAGCTCGGGGTTCCGCGCTGGTCGGAGCTCGCGATGGGCGCGCTGGCCAGCGGGGGCGGGGTCGTGATGAACGACAATGTGGTTTCCAGCCTGCATGTCACCGACGACCAGGTGCGCGAGGTGATCGCCAGCGAGACGGCCGAACTCAACCGGCGCGAGCGGGCCTACCGGGGCGGGCGAGCCATCGCCGATCCTAGGGGCAAGGTCGTGATCTTGGTCGACGACGGCATCGCCACCGGCGCCAGCATGCTGGCCGCCGTCCGCGCGCTGCGGACCGCGGGACCGCAATCGATCGTCGTGGCGGTCCCGGTCGGGCCCGCGTCGATCTGCCGCGAAATCGGACAGGAAGCCGACGACGTGGTGTGTGCGACGACGCCGCCCGGATTCGAAGCCGTCGGGCAGGTCTACGCCGACTTTCGCCAGGTCAGCGACGATGAGGTCCGCGAACTGCTGAAAACGCCGACCCGCTGAGGACCGATCCGCGGGCTACTTGGCCCGGTCGTCCCCGCGGCCGTCGGCGGGTACCGCCGACTCTTCGCTGGTTTTGGGGCTGGTTTCCAGCCCCTGCGATGACTCGTCGACCGCGTCCCTCGGGTGCTGCCGCCCCTCGTCCGGGACCTCTTCGGGGTAATCGACCGGGGCTTCCTCCTCGTGCCCGGCTTCTTCCACGTCATGTGCATCGCCGACGGCATCACGACGCTGGCGTTCCCGCAACGCGTCGACGATCAGCAACACCACGCCCAGGACGCTGGCGCCGATGCACACCCATGCGACGAGCTCGTTGCTGGTGACCACCGCGAACACCAACGCGACAAGCCCGATCAGGGCGAGTACCAGCGCAATGATCAGCATCGGTCATCCTCCAGCCGACGAGGGGGACTGCCAGGTCTAGTGCAGGCTAGTGTGCCGAGCTTGAACCCTGGCGAGCGCCCCGGCACGATCGCCCGGCTAGTTATTACCCCGATTGAATTGGTCGAACCCACCGGCGTCGGCGCTGGAGTCGACGGGCGCCGCCGATCCACGCTGGCCGAGCTCCTCCAGCTGGGATTCCAGGTAGGTCTTGAGCCGGGTGCGGTATTCGCGTTCGAAGGTGCGTAGCTGCTCGAGGCGGCCTTCCAGCACGGTGCGCTGCTGGTTGATGGTTCCCATGATCTCGGAGTGCTTGCGTTCGGCGTCGGCCTGCAGGGCGTCGGCCTTCTCCTGCGCCTGGCGCAACTGGGTCTCCGAGCGGCTCTGGGCGTCGGCCAGCATCGTGTCGGCGCGTTGCCGGGCATCGGCGACCGTCGTCTCGGCGGTCTGACGGGCCTCGGTGAGAATCTGGTCGGCGTTGGCGCGGGCGTCTGCCAGCATCTTTTCCGACTCTGCCTTGGCGGTGTTGGTCAGCCGGTCGGCGGTGTCCTGGGCCAGGGTCAGAACCCGGGCGGCCTTCAGGGCCTGTTCCTCGTTGGTTCCCTGGGCCGCCGCCGCGACCGGCGCCGGCTTGACCGGCTCGGTTTCGGGCTCGAAGGTCGGGATCGCCTGGGTGGGCTGAGCGGCGCCGCCGCCCCCGGCGGCGGCCAGCTCGCGGTCCAGTTCCTCTATCCGTTGACGCAGATCGGAGTTCTCCTCGATGAGCCGCGTCAGCTCGTTTTCCACCAGGTCGAGAAAGGCGTCGACCTCGTCTTCGTTGTAACCGCGCTTGCCGATCGGCGGCTTACTGAACGCCACATTGTGGACGTCGGCTGGTGTAAGCGGCATTGTTCGTCCCCTCGAGTTCCTGTCAAACGATCTGGAAAGTGTAGAACGGAGTGGTTGCCGTCGTGCAACTGCCGTCCATCCTGTCACACCAGACTCGGCGATAGCCGATTAGCCCAATAAATAAGAACCTATTTCACACACTAAGACCAATAAAATCCAAACCCTTAAAATTTTTAAATTGCGGCGGCCCAACCGACGCTAAAACGTGTCCGAACCGTCTCCGGGCCCCGGCCGGGGGCTGCGCGGCACGGCTCACGCCGCGGCGCCGAACGCCAGTTGCATGCCGATGAACGCGACCAGCAGCAGCACCATGATCGACAGGTCGAAGCGCACCGCCCCGATGGTGAGCTGCGGAATCAGCCGCCGCAGCAGTTTCACCGGGGGGTCGGTGATCGACATGATGATCTCGAGGATCACCACGGTGATGCCGGTGGGATGCCAGTCGCGGCTGAACGAGCGGATGAACTCGACGACGACCCGGGCGATGAGCAGCAGCCAGAAGATGAACAGCGCAAACCCGAGGATCTGAAAGAACAGCACCAACTGGAAGCCCCGACCTTAACCATGAGATGACCCGAATGTCAGCCGCCGCCTTCGGGCGGCAAAAGCCAGCGTACCGACTCTTCAGCTGCGGACACACATGTCAGGTGGGCCACGTCGGGGCCTGATCCCGCCTGCGGCGGGACGGGTGTGTCTACTGGTAGGCGTAGAAGCCGGTTTCGGCGATCCGGCGACGCTCCTCCGGCGACACGTCGACGTCGGCGGGCGACAGCAGGAACACCTTGGTCGCGACCTTGTCGAACGACCCGCGCAACGCGAAGGCCAGGCCGGCCGCGAAGTCGACCAGCCGCTTCGCGTCGGCGTTGTCCATCGACACCAGGTCCATGATCACCGGGGTGCCGTCGCGGAAACGCTCGCCGACGGTGCGCGCCTCGCTGTAGTCCTTGGGCCGCAGCGTGGTGATCTTCGACAGCGGGCTGCCTTCCTCGAACAGCATCGCCATCCGGCGCGGGTCCATCGCCAGCGCACCGCGCGTGGAGTTCCGCAACCACGAACCGAGGCGGGGGCGGCTCATCTCGGGCCGTTCGAACTCGCGCGGATGAACGGGACCGTAGCGCCCCTCCTCGGCGTAGCCGCCGCGGTACCCGCCGGTGGGCGGGTAGTCGGCCGGCTCGCCGCGCGGGTCGTCGTAGTCGCGGCCCTCAAACCGGCCTTCGTAGCGGCCGTACCCGTCGTCGAACCGGGGACGCGGGAAGCCGCGGGAGGGCGCCGCCCGGTCGTCGTAGTACTCGTCGTCGTAGTCCTCCATCGGAGCCATACCGAAGTAGGCCTTGACTTTGTGCAGTGTGCTCATCGCGTAAACCCTTCTAGCCCCTGGGAGTATTGGTGTCTGTGATGAAGGTGTGACTACAGTGACTACTCACGGTGACGGTAGCCGCCTCGGACCCAATAGCGCGGTACCGACACGCACACACGTCGAACCATGTTTGACGGCTATTTCGAAGTCGTTGGACATGCCGGCGGACAGTCCCACCGCGTTCGGGTGCGATTCCAGCACCCTGTGGTGCTCGGATCGCAGCAGGTCGAAGGCGCGCGCGGGGTCCCAGTCCAGCGGCGGGATGCCCATCAGGCCAAGCAGTTCCAGGCTTCGGGACTGCGCGACCTGCGCGCAGACCTCATCGACCGCGCCGGGCGCGGTGATGTCGACGCCGCCGCGCGACACATCGCCGTCGAGGCTGATCTCGACGTAGACGCGCAGCGGCTCCTGCCGGCGCCCGTCGGCCAGGGCCGCCGCTACCGCCCGGTCGAGCGCGGCGACCAGACGGGTGCTGTCGATCGAGTGGGCGGTGTGCGCCCACTGCGCCAGCGACCGCGCCTTGTTTCGTTGAATCCGGCCCACCATGTGCCAGTGCATAGTTCGCAAGTCGGCACGCCCGGAACTGGCGGCCAACCGGGCGACTTCGGCGACCTTCGCCGTCGCTTCCTGGTCGCGGGATTCGCCAACGCACCGACAACCCAATCGAGACAAAATCGCGACATCGGTTGCCGGAAAGAATTTGGTAATAGGGAGAAGTTCAATTTCGCTGACATTGCGACCCGCCGCTTCCGCGGCCCCCGCAAGTCGCGATCGCACTCCGGCCAACGCATGCGTCAATTCCGATTCGCGGTCGCCATGCTCGTGGGCCGGCATGTCTTCCGCCATGCCGTCACTCCATCCAGATCAGCGACGCCAGCCGCCCGGTCGGCGCGCCCCGGCGATGACTGAACAGAGCCGGGTCGTCCACCGTGCAGCGCGGATCCGTGTCGATCGCCGTGACGCCCAAATCGCGGAGCTGGCAAGCGATTCCGGCGCGAAGGTCGAGTCCGGGCGTGCCGGCCGCGGTGGTGGTGCGGCTGCCCGGCAACGTCGCCTCGACCTCGTCGGCCATCGCGGCGGGCACCTCGTAGTTGCGGCCGCTGACCGCCGGGCCGAGCAGGGCCGAGACGTCGCCGGCGTGCGCGCCCCGCGCCAGCATCGCCTCCACCGCGCGCGCCACCACCCCGCGCTGCGCGCCGACGCGGCCGGCGTGCACGGCGGCGATCACGCCGGCGCGCGCGTCGGCCAGCAACACCGGCACGCAGTCGGCGGTCACCACCGCCAGCGCCAGCCGCGGTGTGCCGGTGACCAACGCGTCGGTGCCTGCCTCGCCGCCGACGGCGGCACTCTGCGGGCCGTCGACCGCCTCGACCCGGTCACCGTGGACCTGGTTCATCCACACCACCCGGTCGGCGCCCAGCCCGATCGCGGCGGCCAGCCGCTTCCGGTTGGCGGCCACCGCCGCCGGGTCGTCGCCGACGTGGTCGCCGAGGTTGAAGGTGTCGAACGGCGGCGCCGAGACACCTCCCGCGCGAGTGGTGGTCACCCGCCGAATGCGAACGCTCACGTGACCAGTATCCGGAGCGCACCGCCTGCCAGAGGGCAACGCCACCCGGACGCGGCCGGTTTGTCGCGCACTGGCAAGCAAATCGAGACCCTTAGCGGCGCATGAACGGCGGCACGTCGACGTCATCGTCGTCGCCGCCGATGTTCAGCGTCGAACCGTTGGTGTGAATCGGGACACTGACGGCGTCGACGGGCTCGAACAGCGTCGAGCTGAGCTTGCCGGCCTTGGCCGACTCGATGCGGTGCGCGCCGCCCTTTTCGTCGGCGCCGCCCCCGATGACCGGCTTGCGACCCGGTCCCGTGGCGTCGAAGCCCGCCGCGATGACGGTGACCCGCACCTCGTCGCCCAGCGAGTCGTCGATCACGGTGCCGAAGATGATGTTGGCGTCCTGATGGGCGGCGTCCTGCACCAGCGAAGCCGCCTCGTTGATCTCGAACAGGCCCAGGTCGCTGCCGCCGGCGATCGACATCAGCACGCCCCGCGCGCCCTCCATCGACGCCTCCAGCAGCGGCGAGTTGATGGCGATCTCGGCGGCCTTGAGCGACCGGCCCTCGCCGCGCGCCGCGCCGATGCCCATCAACGCGGTGCCGGCGCCGGACATGATGCCCTTGACGTCGGCGAAGTCGACGTTGATCAGGCCCGGGGTGGTGATCAGGTCGGTGATGCCCTGCACGCCGTTGAGCAGCACCTCGTCGGCGCTGCGGAACGCGTCCATCAGCGACACCGCGGCGTCGCCCATCTGCAGCAGCCGGTCGTTGGGGATCACGATGAGGGTGTCGCAGCTCTCGCGCAGCGCGGCGATGCCGCTTTCGGCCTGATTGCCCCGCCGCTTGCCCTCGAAGGAGAACGGCCGGGTGACCACGCCGACGGTCAGCGCGCCCAGCTTGCGGGCGATGCTGGCGACGACGGGCGCCCCGCCGGTGCCGGTGCCGCCCCCCTCGCCGGCGGTGACGAACACCATGTCCGCCCCGCGCAGCAGCTCTTCGATCTCGTCCTTGGCGTCCTCGGCGGCCTTACGCCCGACCTCCGGGTCCGCTCCGGCGCCCAACCCGCGGGTGGAGTCGCGGCCGACGTCGAGCTTGACGTCGGCGTCGCTCATCAACAGCGCCTGGGCGTCGGTGTTGATCGCGATGAACTCCACCCCCTTGAGGCCCTGTTCGATCATCCGGTTGACGGCGTTGACGCCGCCGCCACCGATACCCACAACCTTGATGACGGCCAAGTAGTTGTGCGGGGGGGTCATCATTCGTCTTCCTCCCTGGTGGGACTCGGTGTGTCGGCCTGGCAAACCCTCAACCTCAACCATAGAGTTAGAGTTATGTCAAGTTGTTCCGCGCAAACAGAACGGTATGGGTAGTCCGCGCGCTTATCCCGCAGGCGCGCCGAGGCGCGGCACGCAAATTTTTCCGTCGCGAGCGTCACGCCGGCGTGACGTTCGCCGTCGAGCGTCACGCCAGCCTGACCCTCGACGGAGTGGGGCGGGCCCGAAACCTACTTGACGGTCGGCAGATCGGGGCTCGACACGTCGTAGGTCTTGCCGGGCTGCGTCAACAGCCCGGCCAGCTTTTCGGCCTTCTCCTCGGTGCGGTCGGTGGTCCCCCAGATCACCACCCGCCCGTCGCCCAGCGTCAGGGTGATCGAGGCCACCGACGGGGCCGCGATCCGGCTCACCTGGCCGGCGACCTCGGGGCGCAGCGCGGTCAGCACCTGCAGCGCGGCCTTGGTCGCCGGGTCGTTCGGTCCGGGATTGGCCACATCGATGTAGGGCAGCGCCGGTGGCGGCGGCGCGGTCGCGAAGTCCACGCCGTCGCGGTCGAACAGGTGCGGCCCGTCCGGAAAGTCCTTCACCGCCAACGGGACTCGCTCGACGATGGTGATGCGCAGGGCCGACGGGTACTGGCGCTGCACCCGGGCGCTGGCCACCCGCCGGATCGCCGCCACGCGCTCGGCGACCTGGTTGGTGTTGATCTGCAGCAGCGGCGTCCCGGGCCGCACCCGCGCGGCGTCGAGCACCTCCTCGCGCGTCACCGTTCCGATCCCGGTGACGACGATGTTGCGTGCCGACATCGCCGGCGTGAAATAGAGGATGAGCCCGAGGCCGACGCCGACGATGGCCACTATCACGCTGGCCAGCAGCATCTTCAGGCCCCGCACGACGCCGCGTGCGACCGGTTTGGGCTGGTTGACGATGCGACCGCTGGCCCGGCGCTTGGCCTCGCGGCGAGCTTCCTCGATGGCCCGGGCGCGGGCCTGCGCGGCGCGGCGCTCGGCTCGCTCGCGGCGGGCCCGCCGGCGCGGCCCTTCGAATTCGGCCTGGTCAGCCTGCGGCTCTTCGTCGGGCGCCCCCGTCGCGATCGGTTCGGTGATCACGCCGTCGGCGGGCTCGGGGTCGCCCGGCGTGGGCTCCTTCGGCCCGGTCATCGCGGGATCCCCGGGCTGCCCGGGGCGCTGCGGTTGGCCCGCACCCGCAGCGCGGTCACGATCTCGGGACCCAGCAGGGTCACGTCGCCCGCGCCCATCGTGACGACGACGTCCCCGGGGCCCGCGGCCGCGGCGACCTGCTCGGCGACCGCCGAGAAGTCCGGGAGGTAACGCACCGGCACGCTGACGTGCTCGGCGACGCTGGCCCCGCTGACACCGGTGAGCGGTTGTTCGCGGGCGCCGTAGACGTCGAGGACGAACACCTCGTCGGCGGCATCCAGCGCGCGGCCGAACTCGGCAGCGAAAGTCTTTGTGCGCGAATACAAGTGGGGCTGAAATACCACGATGCAACGACCGCCGAGACCGCTGCCGCTCTGCTCGAGAGCCGCGCGAACCGCCGCCAGGGTGGCGCTGATCTCGGTGGGGTGGTGGGCGTAGTCGTCGAACACCCGCACCGTTCCCGACGTTCCGACCAGTTCGAATCGGCGGCGCACCCCCTCGAATCCGGCCAGCCCGTCGAGCACCTGATCGGCCGACGCGCCGATCTCGATCGCCCCCAGCAGCGCGCCCAGCGCGTTGAGCGCCATGTGCCGGCCGGGCACCGACAGCCGCATCACCCGCGGACGGGGTTCTGCGGCAAGTTGGATGTGGGCGACCGCCTCGGTGCCCTGTTGGTCCCACGACAACAGGGTGGCGGCCAACGGGGCACCCGGCCGGTCCGCCGAGCCGTAGCGCAGCACCCGGATGCCCAGCTCGGCGGTGCGTTCGGCCAGCGCCGCCGCCCCCGGGTCGTCGGTGCACACGACGAGCGCCCCGCCGGGGGCGAGCCGCTCCACGAAGGAGTCGAACACCTCGACGTAGGCGTCGGCGCTGCCGTAGAAGTCCAGGTGATCGGTCTCGATGTTGGTGACCACCGCGACGTTGGGCGTGTACTCCAGCAGCGAGCCGTCGCTTTCGTCGGCCTCGGCCACGAAGCAGTCGCCGCTGCCGTGGTGGGCGTTGGTGCCGGCCTCCCCCAGGTCGCCGCCGACCGCGAACGACGGGTCCCGCCCGCAGTGCTGCAGGGCGACGATCAGCATCGACGTCGTCGTCGTCTTGCCATGCGTGCCGGTGACCATCAGCGTGGTGCGCCCGGCCATCAGCTTGGCCAGGACGGCCGGTCGCAAGAGCACCGGGATGCCGCGCCGCCGCGCCTCGACCAGCTCGGGGTTGGTCTTCGGGATGGCGGCGTGGGTGGTGATGACCGCAGTGACGCCGCCGGGCAACTGATCCAGCGACGACGCGTCGTGGCCGACCCGGATCTGCGCGCCCCGGGCCCGCAGCGCGTGCAGACCGCGCGACTCCTTGGCGTCGGACCCGGACACCAGCCCGCCCCGGTCCAGCAGGATGCGGGCAATGCCCGACATCCCGGCTCCGCCGATGCCGACCATGTGCACCCTCTGTAACTCAGGGGGCAGCTCGGGCGGCGACTGCTCGGCGTTCACGGGTTTCTCCCGGGCGCCGCGCGGCCGAACCGGGCCTGTCGCGCGATGTCCAGCGCCGCCTGGGCCACCCGGCGCGCCGCGTCGGGGTGTCCCACGCGCGCGGCGGCCGCCGTCATCGCCGCCAGCCGCGGCGGGTCGGTGAGCAGGCCGGCCACCTCGCGGGCGACCAGGGCCGGCGTCAGGGCGGCGTCGGCGACGAGCATGCCGCCGCCGGCGTTGACCACCGGCAACGCGTTGAGCCGCTGCTCGCCGTTGCCGATCGGCAGCGGCACGTAGATGGCCGGCAGGCCGACGGCCGAGACCTCGGCGACCGTCATCGCCCCGGACCGGCAGATCGCCAGGTCGGCGGCGGCGTAGGCCAGGTCCATCCGGTCGAGGTAGGGCACCGCGACGTAGGGCGGGTCGCCGGGTGCCGGCTCACGCAGGTCGAGGGTGTTCTTGGGCCCGTGCGCGTGCAGCACGCTCACGCCCGCCGCGGCCAGGTCGGCGGCCGCCCCGGACACGGCCCGGTTGAGCGAGACGGCGCCCTGCGAGCCGCCGAACACCAGCAGCACCCGGGCGTCGTCGGCGAAGCCGAAGTGCCGGCGCGCTTCGGCGCGCAACGCCGCGCGGTCGAGCGCCGTGAGGGTCGCCCGGATCGGCACGCCGACCACCTCGGCGCGCGGCAGGCCGCAGCCCGGCACCGCCGAGAGCACCCGGTCGGCGCCGCGGGCGCCGACGCGGTTGGCCAGCCCGGCACGGGCGTTGGCCTCGTGGATCACCACGGGGACGCGACGCCTTGAACGTGGGAGCGCGAGCGCGCCGCCCGCGGCCAGGTAGGCCGGCACCGCCACGTACCCGCCGAAGCCGATCACCACGTCGGCGTCGACGGCGTCGAGCACCGCGCGGGCCTCTCGGACGGCCCGCCACACCCTGGGCGGGAGCCGCGCCAGGTCACCGTTGGGCTTGCGGGGCAGCGGCACCGGCGTGATCAGCTCGAGGTGATAGCCCCGCTCGGGAACCAACCGGGTCTCCAGCCCGCGCCGGGTGCCCAGCGCGGTGATCCGGACCCGGGGATCCAGCGCGCTGAGCGCGTCGGCGACGGCCATCGCGGGCTCGACGTGACCGGCCGTGCCGCCGCCGGCGAGCACGACGGACAGGGAATCACGCGACGAGGTGGAATTTACCGATGATGCAGCACCGGCGGGCGAGGGGTTTCCCCCCAGCCCGCCGGCCGGCTGTTTGATCGTGCCGTTCACCCGTAACGCTGACCTTCCAATGCGCGTGCCCGCCGTGTCGGACGCTGACCGCCGTACCGCCGGCCAGATCCATGATGCCCTCCCCGCACCCGCGCGGCGCCCCCAGACTGGCGCGCCGCCGGCCGCAGCGGCTTGTCGGGGTTGCGCGACGCCTTCCGGGCCGGCACCTTGGGGCCGTTCCGGGGCGCCGGTGCGCCCACCTGCTTGCGGTCGCGGAACACCTCGATGCGGCTCGGCACATACGGCCGCGGCAGCGGCAGCCGCAGCAGCTGGTTCACCTTGTCGTCACGCCCCGCCCGCAGCGCGGCCACCGCCTCGGGTTCGTGCCGGGCCGCGTTGGCCATGATGCCGATCATGAATAGCGTTGCGGCCGTTGATGTTCCGCCTGCGGAGATGAGTGGCAGCTGCAGGCCGGTGACCGGAAGCACGCCGATCACGTAGCCGATGTTGATGAACGCCTGGCCGAGGATCCACATGGTCGTGGTGGCGGTCACCAACCGCAGGAAGGGGTCGGCCGACCGGCGCGCGATCCGCATCCCGGTGTAGGCGAACAGCCCGAAGAGGGCCAGCAGCCCGAACGCGCCGACGAAGCCCAGCTCCTCGCCGATGATGGCGAAGATGAAGTCGTTGTGGGCGTTGGGCAGGTAGTTCCACTTGGCCACGCCCTGGCCGAGGCCATCGCCGAAGATGCCGCCGTGGGCCAGGGCGAACTTGGCCTGCCTGGCCTGGTAGCCGGTGTCCTGCGGGTCGTTCTCGGGGTTGATCCAGGACCGCACCCGGTCCGAGCGGTATCCGGCCGACATCGCCAGGACCGCGCCGGCCATGAAGACGGCCAACAGCGACGTGACGAAGACGCGCAGCGGCAGCCCGGCATACCAGAGCAGGGCCAGCAGGATGATGCCCAGCGACACCGTCTGGCCGAGGTCGGGCTGGGCAACGATCAGCGCCAGCGCGATGACCGCGGCCGGGACCAGCGGGATCAGCATCTCGCGCAGCGAGGCCCGCTCCATGCGCCGGGCCGCCAGCAGGTGCGCGCCCCAGATGGCGAAGGCGATCTTCGCAAGCTCGGAGGGCTGCATCGAGAAGCCGGCGATCACGAACCATTTGCGGGAGCCGTTGGCCAGGTTGCCGATCCCGGGAACCAGCACGAGGACCAGCAGGATGATGGTGACGAGGTAGCCGGTGAAGGCGACGCGCCGGATGAACTGCACCGACACCCGCATCGCGACGTAGGCCGCGATCAGCCCGATGACCGTCCACAACACCTGCTTGGCGAAGATCACCCAGGCCGACCCGTCGGCGTCGTAGGAGCGCACGCCTGAGGCGGACAGCACCATGATCAGACCGAGCGTCGTCAGCAACCCGGTGACCGCGATGATCAGGTGAAACGAGGTCATCGGCCGGCCCAGCCAGGCCCCGAACCGGGTGCGCAGACCGCCCGGCACGGCGGCGAGCCTGGCCCTGGCGGCGGCCGGGGGCTTGGCGTCCGCCGGCTCGGCGCCGGTGTCGATGACGTCCGTCGGGGCGTCGAGGTCCGGGGCGCTCGCCTCGCCCGGCTCCGGCGCGACGGCCTTGCTTCCCTGACCCCGGCGCAGCCGCCTGGTCAGCGCGTTTGCCACGCCCACCTACCGGGTCGCCGCGCGCACGGCGGCCGCGAAGGCGTCACCCCGGGCTGCGTAGCCGGCGAACTGGTCGAACGACGCGCCGGCCGGTGCCAGCAGCACCGTGTCGCCCGGCTTCGCGAGCTCCCGGGCGGCGGCGACGGCCGCGGTCATCACGCGAGCGCCGAGGTCCCCATCCGAAGGTCTCACTTCTGTCACATCTACACCAGGAACCACAGAAGTCGCATTCATATCAGCATCCTCGCCTGTCACAACCTGGACGACGGGGACATCCGGCGCGTGTCGCGATAACGCCTCTGCAACCTCCGCGCGATCTCGGCCGATGAGCACCGCGCCGACCAGCCGGGGCGCCACCCTGGCGACCTCGGCGTCGACCGATGCGCCCTTCAGCAAACCCCCGGCCACCCACACCACGCGCGGGTAGGCCAGCACCGACGCCTCGGCGGCGTGCGGGTTGGTGGCCTTGGAGTCGTCGACGTAGGTGATCCCGTCGGCGACGGCGACGACCTCGGCCCTGTGCCGGCCCACCCGGAACGACGCGATGGCCGCCTCGATGGCCTCCGGGGGAACGCCGACGCTGCGGGCCAGGGCCGCCGCGGCCAGGGCGTCGAGCACGCCGACCGGGCCCGGCACCGGTATCGCGTCGGCCGGCAACAGCGCCAGGTCGTCGGCGAAGGCCCGGTCGACCAGCCGGCCGCCGCGCACGCCGAGCTCGCCCGCGCCGGGCTCCCCGAGCCGGAAGCCGACCCGGACCGGCGCGGCGGCGGTGCCCAGCAGCGCGGCGGCCCGGGCGTCGTCCAGCCCGACCACCGCCACCCGGCCGTCGAGCACCCGGGCCTTCGCCGCGGCGTATTCGGCCATCGTGGAATGCCAGTCGAGGTGGTCCTCGGCGATGTTGAGGACCACGCCGGCCTCGGGCCGCAGCGAGGGCGCCCAGTGCAGCTGGAAGCTGGACAGCTCGACGGCGAGCAGGTCGGCGGGTTCGTTCAGGACGTCGAGCACCGGGCTGCCGATGTTGCCGCACAGTACGCTGCTCCTACCGCCGGCGGTCAGCATGGCGTGCAGCATCGACGTCGTCGTGGTCTTGCCGTTGGTCCCGGTCACCGCCAGCCAGCGGCGCGGCCGCCCGTACCGGCCCGCGGCGTCCAGCCGCCACGCCAGTTCCACGTCGCCCCAGATGGGCACGCCCGCCGTCGCCGCGGCGGCCAGCAGCGGCGTGGCCGGGGAGAAGCCGGGGCTGGTCACCACCAGGGCGTATCGCGAGATCTGCTGCGTCGCGATCGACGTCGGCACGGTGGCCGCGCCGTTTTCGGCGTACCGGCGCAGCGTGGCCGGGTCGTCGTCGCACAGGGTCGGCGCGGCGCCGAACCGGGTCAGGGCGGCCAGCACCGCCCTGCCGGTCACGCCGCCGCCGGCCACCAGCACGGGCGCGCCCGGTCTCAAGGGGTCAAGACCGCTCATCACGCACCGATCGCGGCCAGCCATTCACCATAGAAGAGGGCCACGCCCAGGCCGCAGGCGATCGCGGTGAGCAGCCAGAACCGGATGATCACCGTCGTTTCGGCCCAGCCGGCCAATTCGAAATGGTGGTGGAAGGGCGCCATCCGGAACACCCGGCGCCCGGTGGTGCGGAAGGCCAGGATCTGCAGCACGACGGAGGTGACTTCCGCGACGAACAGCGAACCCAGAACGACGGCGAGGATCTCGGTGCGGCTGGTGACCGACAGGCCGGCGATGATCCCGCCCAGCGCCAGGGAGCCGGTGTCGCCCATGAAGATCTTGGCGGGCGCGGCGTTCCACCACAAAAAGCCGATGCAGGCGCCGGCGGTGGCGGCCGCGATGAGCGCCAGGTCGAGCGGATCGCGCACGTTGTAGCAGCCCAGCCCCGGCGCGGTGACGCACGCGTTGCGGTACTGCCAGAAGGTGATCAGCACGTAGGCGGCGCTGACCATCGCCATGCAGCCCGCGGCCAGCCCGTCCAGGCCGTCGGTGAAGTTGACCGCGTTGGACCAGGCGCTGACGATCACCACGCAGAACAGCACGAACAGCCCGGGAGCCAGTGTGACGGTGGCGATTTCGCGCACGTAGGACAGGTTCGCGCTGGCCGGGGTGAGGCCGTTGGCGTTGCGGAACTGCAGGACCAGCACGCCGAACAACACCGCGGCGAGGATCTGCCCGACCGTCTTGGCCGTCTTGTTCAGCCCGAGGTTGCGCGACCGGCGGATCTTGATCAGGTCGTCGACGAACCCGACGCCGCCCAGCGCGGTGGCCAGGCCCAGCACCAGCAGACCCGACGCGGTGATGCCTTCGCCGTCGAACGCCAGCCCCACCAGATGCGTGCCCAGGTAACCCGCCCAGATGCCGGCCAGGATCGCCACGCCGCCCATCGACGGCGTGCCGCGTTTGGTGTGGTGGCTCGGCGGGCCGTCCTCGCGGATCTGGTGGCCGAACCCCTGCTTGGTGAACAGCCGGATCAGCACCGGCGTCAGCAGGATGGACACGGTCAGCGCGATGGCGACGGCGACGAGGATCTGTCTCACGGACCGGCCCCGCCGTCTGCGGCCAGCGCTTCCGCCAGCGCGCCGAGGCCGGCGGCGTTGGAGGCCTTGACCAGGATCACGTCGCCGGGCCGCAGCTCGGCCCGCAACAACGCCAGGGCGGCATCGCCGTCGGGCACCGCGACCGCGCCCCGGTCGCCGGAAGCCCCCCACGAGCCCCATGCTCCTTCCAAGACCGCGCCGCCGTGCATGGCGCTCATCGACCTCCCGGTTCCCACGACAACGAGTCGAGACACATCTAAGCGCACCGCGAGCCGGCCGATGCGATCGTGCTCGGCGATCGCGTCCTCACCGAGCTCGGCCATTTCACCGAGCACGGCCCAGCTCCTGCGCCTGTCGGCGCCGGCGCCTTGGCCTTGTTGAGGGCCGTGGGCGATCCAGGCCAGCGCCTGCAGGCCGGCCCGCATCGAGTCGGGGTTGGCGTTGTACGCGTCGTCGATCACGGTGACACCGTCGGCGCGGGTGGTCACCTGCATGCGGTGCCGTGACACCGGGCCCGCCCCCTCCAGGGCGGCCGCCACCTGCGCGACGCCGGCGCCGCAGTCCAGCGCGACCGCGGCGGCACACAGCGCGTTGGTGACCTGATGGTCGCCGAACACGCTGAGTCGCACGTCGACTGCGCCGTCCATCGCGTGCAGGGTAAAGCGCGGCCGGGCCAATTCGTCGAGCGACACTCCCTCGGCCCACAC
Source organism: Mycobacterium sp. (assembly GCF_035506235.1). Taxonomy (GTDB): domain Bacteria; phylum Actinomycetota; class Actinomycetes; order Mycobacteriales; family Mycobacteriaceae; genus Mycobacterium. Next base: position 24,389 of record NZ_DATJPU010000003.1, on the reverse strand, counting down.
GTCGCTGGGCCCCGAATCGGTGTGGTCGGAACGGCTGACCCGGACCACCCGGGCCGCGGTGACGCCGGCCATCGCTGCCACGGCCGGGTCGTCGACGTTGAGGATGACGGCGCCGGATGACGGAACGGCTTGGGGCAGTTCGGCTTTGGTGCGCGCGATGGCCTCCCGGGAGCCGAACTCGCCCAGGTGGGCGGTGCCGACGTTGAGGACGACCCCGATCGACGGGGGCGCGATCTCGGCCAGCGCAGCGATGTTGCCGGGATGCCGCGCCGACATCTCGAGAACCAGGTAGTCGGTGCTGCGGGTCGCGCGCAACACCGTCCAGGGATGGCCGAGCTCGTTGTTGAACGACCCGGGCGGGGCGATCACCTCGCCCAGCGGCTCGAGCACGGCGGCCACCAGGTCCTTGGTCGAAGTTTTTCCCGACGAGCCGGTGATCCCGATGATCCTCAGCCCGCCCGCCACCAGTTCGGCGGCCACCGCCTTGGCCAGCGCGGCCAGCGCGGCCAGCACCGCCGCGCCGGAGCCGTCGGCGTCGTGCTCGAGCACCCCGGCCAGCCCGGCCCCGGTGGGGCGGGGCCGGGGTTCGACCACGATGGCGGGCACCCCGACCGGCCGGGCCGCCAGCACGGCGACCGCGCCGGCCGCCACCGCCGAGGCCGCGTGGTCATGCCCGTCGGAGCGGGCACCGGGCAGCGCCAGGAACAGCCCGCCCGGGCCGACGGCCCGCGAGTCGAATTCGACGGTCCCGGTGACGTGCAGGTCCGCGGCGGCCTCGGGCGAGACGTCGGCCAGTGTGCCGCCGACGATTTCGGCGATGCGGGCGACGGTCAGGTCGATCACCGCGGAGTCCTCAGCGCCTCCAGGGCGCGAGCGAGCTCCACCCGGTCGTCGAACGGGCGCGTCTCCCCCGCCGCCCGCTGCCCCGTTTCGTGGCCCTTGCCCGCGACCAGCACCACGTCGCCGGGGCCGGCCCAGGCCACCGCGCGGTCGATCGCCGCGCGGCGGTCGGCGATCTCGACGAGCTCCGCCTTGCCGCCCGCGGCCCCGGCCAGGATCTCGCGGCGGATCGCCGCGGGGTCCTCACCGCGCGGGTTGTCGTCGGTGACGACCACCAGATCGGCCAGCTCGGCGGCGATCTCTCCCATCGGCGCCCGCTTGCCCGGGTCGCGCTCGCCACCCGCGCCGAACACCACCGCCAGCCGGCGATCCGGCCGCGCCAGCGCGGTCAGCACCGCGCGCAACGCGCCGGGCTTGTGGGCGTAGTCGACCAGGGCGAGGAAGGCCTGCCCGCGGTCGATCTCCTCGAGGCGCCCGGGGACACGGGTGTGCAGCAATCCCGGCGCCGCCTGCTCCGGCGAGATCCCCACCGCGTCGAGGATCGCCAGCGCCACAAGGCAGTTGGCGACGTTGTAGTGGCCCGGCAGCCGGACGCCGACGCGGTGGTGCACGCCGGCAGGGTCCACGACGGTGAACTCTTGCCCCCCGGCACCCATCGGCGCCAGGTCCATGGCGCGCCAGTCGGCGGGATGGCCGGCAGCGCTGACGGTGATCGCGTCGCCGGCCCGGGCGGCCATCGCCCGCCCGGCGTCGTCGTCGATGCACACCACGGCCGTGCGGGCGCGCAGCGGCGAGGCGGGGTCGAACAGCACGGCCTTGGCCTCGAAGTAGTCGGCCATGGTGGGGTGGAAGTCGAGGTGGTCGCGGGACAGGTTGGTGAAGGCGCCCACCGCCAACCTGGTGCCGTCCACCCGGCCCAGCGTCAGCGCGTGGCTGGAGGCCTCCATGACCACGGTGTCCACCCCGCGTTCGGCCATCGCCGCGAGCATCGCCTGCAGGTCGGGGGCCTCCGGGGTGGTCAGCGCGCTGGGGATGTCGGCGCCGTCGATGCGGATGCCGATGGTGCCGATCAGGCCGGCCGTGCGCCCGCCGGCCCGCAGCCCGGACTCCACCAGATAGGTCGTGGTGGTCTTGCCCGACGTCCCGGTGATCCCAATGACCGTGACCTTCTCCGATGGGTTTCGGTACACCGCGGCGGCCAGGCCGCCGAGCACGCGGCGGGGCGACGGGTGCACCAGGGTCGGCACGACGCCGGCTCGGGAGCCCAGCTCGGCGACTCCGGCGGCGTCGGTGAGCACCGCGACGGCACCGCGTTCGATGGCCTCGCCGGCATAGCGGGCGCCGTGCGTGGTCGAGCCCGGCAGCGCCGCGAACAGATCGCCGGGGCGCACGTCCTGGGCGCGCAGCGTCACACCGGTGACGGTCACGTCGGGAACGGCCACCCCGTCGGCCATGACCGCGCCGACCTGGGCCGCCAGCGCCGGCAACCGCACACCCGGGAGGGCGGTCGGGCGCTGTACAGCGGGCACCGAGACCACAGCCGCACCTCCCTCCGATGTCACCCCGTCGCATGATCAGCCATGACACCCTACCTAGCCGCACCGGCCGCGAGGCGTTCCCCGCAGGAGGGGCCCGCGCATTAGCAGGGGCGCTACGCCGAGATCGACGCTAACGCGAAAATGTGCGAGTAGACCGCACGCTAACGTCGATCTCGGCGATATCAGGCCATCGGACGCAGCCGTCAGGTGGCCTGCAAGGTCAGCGGCGGCCCCGGATCGGGTGACAGCGGCACGTTCTCCCGCTGCATCAGCCAGCCGGCGATGTTGTGGAACAGCGGGGCCGCCGAATGCCCGGGCGAGCCGTCGGCGTTGCGCTGCGGGTTGTCCATCATGATGCCGATGACGTAGCGGGGATTGTCGACGGTGGCCATGCCGGCGAAGGTGATCCAGTAGACGTCGTCGAAGTAGCAGCCGCACCCGGGGTTGATCTGCTGGGCGGTGCCCGTCTTGCCGGCCATCTGATACCCGGACACCGCGGCCGCCGGCCCGGTGCCCTGCTGGTAGCCCATCGGGTCGTGCTGCACGACGGCGCGCAGCATGCCCCGCACGGTCTGAGCGGTCTGCGGCGACACCACCCGGATACCGTCGGGCCGCGGTTCCTCGGTCCGGGTGCCGTCGGGCGCGATGGTGGCCTTGATGATCCGGGGCGGTATCCGCAGCCCGTCGTTGGCGATGGTCTGGTACATGTCGGTCATCTGCAGCAGGGTCATCGAAAGACCTTGGCCGATGGGCAGGTTGGAGAAGGTGCTGCCCGACCACTGGTCGATCGGCGGCACCAGGCCCGCGCTCTCACCGGGCAGCCCGACGTTGGTGCGCTGGCCCAGCCCGAACTTGCGGACCATGTCGTAGAAGCGTTCCGGGCCGACGCGCTGCGCCAGCATCAGGGTGCCCACGTTCGACGACTTTCCGAACACGCCGGTGGTGGTGTAGGGCATCACGCCGTGGTCCCAGGCGTCGTGCACGTTGACGCCGCCCATGTTTATCGAGCCGGGCACATGCAGCACCTCGTCGGGGTTGGACAGCCCGTATTCGATGACCGAGGACGCGGTGATCACCTTGTTCACCGAGCCCGGCTCGAAGGGCGAGGACACCGCCAGGTTGCCCAGCTGCCGGTCGCCCTGGCGGCCGATGTCCTGGGAGGGGTCGAAGGTGTTGTCGTTGGCCATCGCCAGCACCTCGCCGGTCTTGGAGTCGAGCACCACGGCCGAAACATTGTGCGCCCCGGACAGGTTCTTGGCCTGCTGGACCTGCTGCTGCACATAGAACTGGATGTCGTCGTCGAGGGTCAGCTGGACGGTCGACCCGTTGACCGCCCGGTGCCGGTTGCGGTAACTGCCGGGGATGACGACGCCGTCGGAGCCGCGGTCATAGGTGACCGAGCCGTCCGTTCCGGAGAGCACGGAGTCCAGGGAATCCTCCAGCCCCAGCAGCCCGTGGCCGTCCCAGTCGATGCCGCCGACGATGTTGGCCGCCAGCGATCCGCCCGGGTACTGGCGCAGATCCTGCCGCTCGGAGCCGACCTCGGGATACTTGTCCGAGATCGCGCTGGCCACGGCCGGGTCGACGGCGCGCGCCAGGTAGACGAAGTTGTCGTTGCCCTGCAGCTTCTTCAGCACGGTCTGAAAGTCCGGCTTGTCGTTCAGCCGGGTGGAGACCTCCTTGGCGATGTCCCGCAGCCGCTCCTGCGGGTCGGGGGCGGCTGAATTCTTTTTCTTCGCCTCGTCGAGCTGCTGGCGAATCCGCTTGGGCTGGAACGTCAACGCGCGCGACTCGATGGTGAACGCCAGCTGTTGGTTGTTGCGGTCGACGATGCTGCCGCGGACCGCCTTCTCGACGTCGGTGACCTTGAGCTGCCCGGCCGCCTGGGCCCGCAGCTTGGGGGCGTCCTTGACCTGCAGCATGAACAGCTGGGCCGCCGCCACGATCATCAGCACTCCGATGACCGCGTTGCCAGCCCGGTGCCGGAAGACGAACGACGCGCCGCGCGACCCCACTTCGACGATCTGGCGGGTGCGCCGCTCGCGTGCGGAATGACCGGTGCCCATCGCGTCGGGTCGCCCCGCGGCGCGGGTTTGCTTGGCCCGCTTGGCTTTCCGGAACCTCTTCGGCCCCCGCGCGTCCGAGGCTTGCGGGGCCTGCTTGGGCTTGCGGGGCGGCTTCGGTTGCCGAACGCCCTTGGGCTCCTGCGGTTTACGCGGACCGCGGCTCGGCCGCGCCGACTGCGACCGGCGCGCCCGCCCGGCCTCGCCGCGGCTCACCGGGCGGCGCCCGGCGCCGCGGCGGTCAGGGGCCCGAACTGTCCGCCGTTAGCCGGCACACCCGGCGCCGGCGCCGGGCCCCCGGGGACGGCCGGGGCCACACCCTGCGGCACGCCCGGCGCTTGAGGGCCGGATATCCCCGGCTGCACCGGAACCGGCACCTCCGCGGGTGGCGGCGCGTGCGCCGGGGCAGGAGGCGGAATGGGCAGGCCGCCCAACGGGATCGGCACCTCGGCAGGCACCGGAGCGGTCGCCGGTGCCGCAGGGCCCGGCAGCCCCGGTAAAGGCATCACACCCTGGAACTGCCCGGTGGCCGGCCCGCCGGGCATCCCCGGCAGCGGCGCGACCGGCTGCGAAGGCAGGTGCTGGCCGCCCACCGTCGACGACCCGTCCGGGGCACGCAACAGCGCCTCCGGTCCCGGCCTGGCCGGCTGGGCCGGGCCCCCGGGCGCCGGTTGCACCCGGACCGGAACCTCCGGCGGGAGCGCCGGCGGCGGCGGTGGGGGCGGTGGCGCATCGGAAATCTTGGTGTTCAGCGGCGGCGGCGGAACCCCGTCGGCCGGCTTCGGGGTGCCCACGACCACCCAGTTACCGGACGGGTCCTGGACCAGATGCGCGGTGTCCCTCGTCGGGATCATGCCCTGTTTGCGGGCCGCCTCGGCGAGCGCGGGCGCGGACTCCGCCTCGCGCACGTCGCGTTCCAGCGACTCCTTCTGCTCCTGCAGCATCCGGTTCTTCTCGCGTGCGTGGCTCAGCTGGTAGGAACGCTCGGCGGAGGCGGTGGACAACCACAGCGTCAGGCCCAGCCCGAGGCCGAGCGCGCCGATGATCAACACGACGAACGGAACCTTGGCGGCCAGCGTCCGCGGCCGCAGGTCGATCGACGCCAGCCGGGTGGCCAACCGCTCCGACAGCCGGGGCCGGACAACCTTGGGCGCCTTGGCTTTCCGCGCTTTGGCGCGCGCCTTGGCCTGGCTGGCGCTCTTGGGTCGGCCCGGCCGGTCGACGGGCCGGGCGATCGGGCTGGTTTGCGGCCCGGACTTGTGGGCACCGGCCTCGCGGGTGTTCGCCGAGGCCGGCCGCGTGCGCCGCGGCGACGCCGAGTCGGCGGTGGCGCGCCTGCCCTTGCGGGCCGAACCGTCGCGTCCGCCCCGACGGTCGCCGCCGCCGCGGCGCTTCGGCGTCTCGCGCTTTACCTTCATCAGTCGCCTTTCCGGCTAGCCTGCTGTGATTGCACCCGCTGCCCCAGCCGTTGCAAGGCCCGTAATCGCACGGCGGCGCTGCGAGGGTTGCGTTCGATCTCGGCCGCGTCCGCGCGTTCGGCGCCGCGCGTCAGCGACCGGAATCGCGGCTCGTGGCCGGGAAGCTCGATAGGAAGGTCCACCGGCGTCCGCGAGGCGACCGCGTCGGCGAACACCCGTTTGACGATCCGGTCTTCCAGCGATTGGTAGGCCAGCACCGCGATGCGTCCGCCCACGGTCAGCGCGTCCAGGGCGGCGGGCAGGGCGTCGCGCAGCGAGTTCAGTTCGTCGTTGACGGCGATCCGCAGCGCCTGGAAGGTGCGCTTGGCCGGATGCCCGCCGGTGCGGCGGGCGGGCGCCGGAATCGCTTGATAGAGCAGGGCTACCAACTCCGCGGTCGAGGTGAACGGGGCGTGGGCGCGCCGGCGGACGACCTGCGCGGCGATGCGCCGCGCGAACCGCTCCTCGCCGTAGCGGTGCAGGATGTCGGCCAGCGCCGCCTCGTCGTAGGTGTTGACGATGTCGGCCGCGGTCAGCGGTGACGCGGGGTCCATTCGCATGTCCAGCGGCGCGTCCTGGGCGTACGCGAAACCCCGTTCGGCGCGGTCCAACTGCATGGAGGAAACGCCCAGGTCGAACAGCACGGCGTCGACGGATTCGGCTGCGGGATAACCGGATTCGGCCAGGGCGCCGGCCAGGCCGTCATACCGGGTGTGCACCAGCATGACCCGGTCGGCGAACGGGGCCAGCCGCTCCCGCGCGATGTCCAGCGCGCTGGGATCGCGGTCGAGCCCGATCAGCCGCAGGCCGGGCAAGTCGGTGAGAAACCGCTCCGCGTGCCCACCCGCGCCGAGTGTGGCGTCGACGAGGACCGCCCCCGAGCCGTCCGGGTTGTCGCGCGTCAGGGCGGGGGTGAGCAGCTCGACGCAGCGTTCCAATAGGACGGGCACATGGCCGAAATCGTCTGAGACATCGGGCACCGCAACGCCTCCCCGGACTCCGCGGGCGGCCCCTGCACCCGGGTCCCTGTCCGAAGGCGCGAACCTGGCGTTGGGGAAGTACGCCAGGGTCGGTTCGGGCAGAGGCCACGATGCACGGGCATGCGCCTCAGATAATGTCGCCGAGTGCTTCATCGCTGGCCGCGGAGAAGTTCTCTTCGTGGGTCTGCTGGTAGTCCTGCCAGGCCTGCGCATCCCAGATCTCGAGGTAATCGACCGCTCCGATCACCACGCAGTCCTTCGACAGGTTCGCGTAGCGGCGGTGGTCGGCCGACAGCGTGATCCGCCCCTGCGCGTCGGGATGCTGCTCGTCGGTGCCGGCGGCGAGGTTGCGCAGGAAGGCTCGCGCCTCGGGGTTGCTGCGCGACGTCTTGCTCGCCCGCCGCGCCAGCTGCTCGAATTCCGCCCGCGGGTAGACGGCCAGGCTGTGGTCTTGGCTCTTGGTGACCATCAACCCCCCTGCCAACGTGTCGCGGAACTTGGCGGGCAACGTCAGCCGCCCCTTGTCGTCGAGTTTGGGCGTGTAGGTGCCGAGAAACACCAGCTCACCTCCCGCACCGGTCACCCAAACACTTCAGCCACCATACCCCACGATCCCCCACTTCGCCCCATTGTTGTGGTGTCGTCGCCGACTTTTCCCGGTCATTCGCCACCGACGGGCGTCCCCGGGCCGTCCGATAGCCGGCGAGGGCCGGCGGCCAGGTGACCGTGGCGTCCGAAAATCGCACGTCAGCGGCGTGAAATGGCCGAGTGGGGCGCGGTGGGGGCTGCTCGGTGGGGCCCGGTGGGGCGTCAGCACACGCCCGGGACTCGATTGGGCCTCGATTGGGCGTCAGACGGGACTCGACGCCCGCGCGCCCGACGACAGACCCCCGGTGCGTGGCCCACGCTTGGGCTCACTGACAGGCTCGAGCACAAGAAACGGGGCAGCCTCGGCGGCTACCCCGTGTTGTGTGGCGTTCGCTACTCGTCGAAGCGCCGGCGGAACCGGTCCTCCATGCGACTGGTGAACGAGCCGCCACTCTTGTTGCGACGCTGGCGGGCCGACCCGGGCGCCGACCCGGAACGGTCCGGCCTGCCGGCCAGCCGGGGTCCGGTGATCGCGTAGACCACGCCGCCGAACATCACGATGAAACCGAAGACGCTCAGAATCGGGAAGCTTCCGATCATCGTGGCTTTGAACGCCACCCCGGACACCAGCATCGCCAGGCCGATGACGAACAATGCCGCGCCCTGCAGGCGCCGCCGCGCGGTCGGCGCGCGGAACCCTCCGCCACGGACGCTCGACGCGAACTTGGGGTCTTCCGCGTAGAGTGCGCTCTCGATCTGATCGAGCATCCGCTGTTCATGATCGGAGAGTGGCATTCGTCCCTCCTTGCCGACAGTTTGGCACGTAACTATCGATAGCACGCGGATGCCCGTTGTAAAGGCAACTAACACAGATGATACGAGGTCAATCTGCGCTGTACCACTGGTTCGGCAGCGATTCTATCCCGGCCGCATCCGCACACCGGCGCGGCCCGGGGCGACGGTGCGCGGTAACCGCGCCGCGCAAGCGGCCCGCCGGTCGCCCCCCGCCGCCCAGCCGCGACCGCGCGGCGCCCCGGGGAGAACCGCGTCGGATAATGGCGGCAGCGGCACGGGCCGAACCCGTAGATGCGGCCACCGGATGAGGAGGGCACCGCGAGTTGGCGATATTCCTCATCGATCTGCCGCCGAACGATATGGAGCGCCGCCTCGGTGACGCCCTGGGGGTCTATGTCGAAGCGATGCGATATCCGCGGGGCACCGAGAACCAGCGCGCCGCCATGTGGCTGGAGCACATTCGGCGACGGGGATGGCAGGGCGTGGCTGTTGTCGAGGCCGAGGCCGCCGAGGCGCCCGAACTGAGCGATGCCCCGTTGCTCGGCGTGGCCTACGGCTACCCTGGGGCGCCCGGGCAGTGGTGGCAGCAGCAGGTGGTCCTGGGCCTGCAGCGCGGCGGCTTGCCGCCCGCCGAGATCGGCCGGCTGATGAACAGCTACTTCGAGCTGACGGAGTTGCACATTCATCCGCGCGTGCAGGGCCGCGGGCTCGGCGAGGCGCTGGCCCGCCGGCTGCTCGCCGGGCGCTCGGAGAAGAACGTCCTGCTTTCCACCCCGGAAAACAACGGCGAGCCCAACCGCGCCTGGCGGTTGTACCGGCGACTGGGCTTCACCGACGTCATCCGCGGCTATCACTTCGCCGGGGACCCCCGCGCATTCGCCATCCTGGGCCGCGCGCTGCCCCTATAGCGCCGGGTAGTGGCGCGCATCTGGCACGATGACCTCGTGCACGCCAGCCCCTCCCCGCCTCGAGCCCGCGGTTTCACGTCTCGGCGGCGCCGCCTGCTGGCCATCGCGATGCTGCTGCTCGTCGTGCCCCTGGCCAGCGGATGCCTGCGGGTCCGGGCGTCGCTCACCATCTCGCCCGACGATCTGGTTTCCGGGGAGATCATCGCCGCGGCCAAGCCGAAGACGCCCAAGGACTCCGGTCCCCAGCTGGACACCAACAACCTGCCGTTCGGCCAGAAGGTGGCGGTGTCCAACTACGACAGCGACGGCTACGTGGGGTCGCAGGCGGTGTTCTCCGACCTGACCTTCGCCGAGCTGCCGCAGCTGGCGAACATGAACTCCGATGCCCAGGGCGTGAACCTGTCGCTGCGCCGAAGCGGCAACCTGGTGATCCTGGAGGGCCGCGCGGACCTGACGTCGGTGAACGACAACGACGCCGACGTCGAGCTGACCGTCGCCTTCCCCGGCGTGGTGACCTCGACCAACGGTGACCGCGTCGAGCCCGACGTAGTGTCCTGGAAGCTCAAGCCGGGCGTGGTGAGCACCATGACCGCCAACGCCCGCTACACCGACCCCAACACCCGCAACTTCACCGGGGCGGGCGTGTGGCTGGGCATCGCGTCCTTCGCGGCGGCCGGCGTGGTGGCGCTGCTGGCCTGGATGAGCCGCGACCGCTCGCCGCGGCTCACCGCGCCACGCGACCAACCGCCCAGCTAGGACGACCGCAAGCGCGGCGAAAATTCGCCGGGCGCTGGGGGTACCCCCGCGAAGCTGGGGGACGGGTCGCCCGCGGACACCTAGGGCGACCAGTAGGCCAGCATCTCCGCGAAGGTCTGGAAAGCGGGCCCCGACACTCCGTAGGTCGCCTCGAAATGGATGCTCAACGGGAAGCCGAGCCCGGCGACGCCGTCGATCACCCGCTTGTACAGGTCGACCATGAGCTGGCGCTTCTTGTCCGGTTCGCTGGCGGCCAGCCTCTTGACGAACTCCTGCTCGCCGGCCACGGCGGCGTTGCCCGGGTCCTGGATCAGCCAGTTGATCAGGCCGACGCGGCACTCCACCTTCGGCACGAAGCCGAAGGACAGCAGGATTTCGGGCCGGTGATCCGTGTTATTGGCGAAGTCGGTCAAAAAGCCCACGATCGCGTCGGAATACAGCAGCTGCGTCATGCCGTACGTCGCGCCCTGGTTGCACTTGAAGTTCAGCCGGCCTTGTTCGCCTTCCCGGGTGGGGATCACGATCACGCCGCGGTTGCTCACCAGCTCGCGATAGATCGACAAGGCGTCGGTCGGTGCGACACCGGAGCCTTCACCGTCGTTCATCGTGCGCGGCACGCCGACGAAGACGACGCCCTCCATCCCGGCGTCGCACAGGGCGGTGAGCCGTTGGCGCAGCGACGCCTCATCCATGAAAGCGGTGACCTGCGTGCACAGGCCGTGGAAGCCGGGCAACTCCGGTTTGATGATCGACCAGAAGTCCAGCACGTCCAGCTTCGGCTTCATCGCGACGGGACGATCGTCGTCCTCGGCGATCATCCCCGGGATCATCACGTGCCGGATCCGGCCCTCGAGGCCGAATTCTGCCGTGTACCGCACCACTTTCGTCGCGTCGTCGAGCGCCCGCTCCTTGCCGTCTTCGACGTTGGGGGGCACCAACTCGAGCGCGATGGTGTTGAGGCTCACGCGGCTCCTCTCCTTCGCCGGGCCGCGCTGCGCCACGCAGCGCCCGGACACCCTCGCCAGCATAGGGGCGGGATAGTGAGGCAGTCGAAGCAACTAGGCGCCGAAGCGACATAAACTGTCGGCCCTAGAACCAATACACGCCACGCCGAGCAGAAAGGGGCGCAGCGCTGAGCCCGAAAGCCCCAGCAGCAGCGGCAACCGTCGAATTGACCGGCGCCATCACCGAGCAACTTCGGCGGTATCTGCACGACCGGCGCACCCAGAGCGGCTACATCAGCTCCGAGGGCGGCGACTTCGACGTCCTGATCGCGACCCTCGAAGACTTCGTGCTGGGCGGCGGCAAGCGGCTGCGCCCCGCCTTCGCCTACTGGGGCTGGCGGGCCGTGGCGACCGCGGATCCCGATCCCGAAGTGTTGCTGCTGTTTTCCGCGCTGGAGCTGCTGCACGCCTGCGCGCTGCTGCACGACGACGTGATCGATGACTCCTCCACCCGCCGCGGCAAGCCGACGACCCACGTCCGCTTCGCCGCGCTGCACCGCGACCGGAGCTGGCGCGGCTCGGCGGAGCGGTTCGGGACGTCGGCGGCCATCCTCCTCGGCGACCTGGCCCTGGCCTGGGCCGACGACATCGTCTCCGGGCTCGAGCTGCCGCCCGACGCCCGGCGGCGGGTGCGAGCCGTGTGGGCCGACATCCGCACCGAGGTGCTGGGCGGCCAGTACCTCGACATCGTCGCCGAGGCCAGCGCCGCCGAGTCGATCGCATCGGCGATGAACGTCGACACCTTCAAGACCGCCTGCTACACCGTGGCGCGACCGCTGCAGCTCGGTGTGGCCGCCGCCGCGGACAGGCCCGACGCGCAGGCCGCCTTTTCGGAGTTCGGCAGGGACCTCGGCGTGGCGTTCCAGCTGCGCGACGACGTGCTGGGCGTGTTCGGGGACCCGGCGGTGACCGGCAAGCCGTCGGGCGACGACTTGAGATCCGGCAAGCGCACCGTGCTGCTGGCCGAGGCGGTGGAGCTGGCGGACGAGTCGGATCCCTTGGCGGCCAATCTGTTACGCACCTCGATCGGCGCGCGGTTGACCGACGCGCAGGTGGCCCGGCTGCGCGAGGTCATCGAGTCGGTGGGCGCGCTGGCCGCCGCCGAGCAGCGCATCGCCGCGCTGACCGAACGCGCGCTCGCCACCCTCGCGGCCGCGCCCATCAACGCGGCGGCCAAAGCGGGGCTGGCCGAGCTGGCCAGGACGGCCACGAACCGGTCCGCCTGAGCCGATGACCACCCCGTCAACCCCCATACACACCCCGGCAGATTCGCCGGCGACCAAGAGGTCCGCGGCACAGTACGTGTCACGGCTGACGGCGTTTTCCGCCACCCCGGAGGCGCGCCCGGCGAAGCTGGGCTTCCTGGGGTCGGTGCTGATCGCCCTGGGCGGGCTGGGCGCCGGCAGCACCAAGCCGCACGACCCCCTGCTGGAATCGCTGCACCTGTCCTGGCTGCGCTTCGGCCACGGGCTGGTGCTGTCGTCGATCGTGTTGTGGACCGGCGTGGGTCTCATGCTGATCGCGTGGGTGGCGCTGGGCCGGCGCGCACTCGCCGGCGACGCAACCGAGTTCACGATGCGGGCGACCACCGGCTTCTGGTTGGCGCCGTTGCTGTTGTCGGTGCCCGTCTTCAGCCGCGACACCTACTCCTACCTGGCGCAGGGCGCGCTACTGCGCGATGGCTTCGACCCCTACGCGGTCGGTCCCGTCGCCAACCCAAACGTGTTGCTGGACAACGTAAGTCCCATCTGGACCATCACCACGGCGCCCTACGGACCGGCGTTCATCCTGATCGCGAAGCTGGTCACGATCGTGGCCGGCAACCACGTGATCGCCGGGACCATGCTGCTGCGGCTGTGCATGCTGCCCGGATTAGCCCTGCTGATCTGGGCAACCCCCCGGCTGTCGCACCATCTGGGCACCAACGGCGCACTGGCGCTGTGGATCTGCGTCCTGAACCCGCTGGTGCTCATCCACCTGATTGGCGGGGTGCACAACGAAATGCTGATGGTCGGCCTGATGTCCGCCGGGATCGCGCTGACCTTCCAGGGCCGCCACGTCCTGGGCATCGTATCGATCACGGTGGCGAGCGCGGTGAAAGCCACCGCCGGGATCTCGTTGCCCTTCATGGTGTGGGTGTGGACGCGGCATCTGCGGGACCGACGGGGATATCGCGCCGGCCCGGCTTTCCTGGCGGCCACGGCGATCTCCGTGCTGATCTTCGCCGCGGTTTTCGCCATCTTGTCGGCCGCGGCCGGCGTCGGCCTGGGGTGGCTGACCGCGTTGGCCGGGTCGGTGAAGATCATCAACTGGCTGACGGTGCCGACTGCGGTCGCCAACGTGATCCACGCGCTCTTCAGCGGGTTCTTCCCCGTCGACTTCTACGCCACGCTGCGAGTCACCCGCTTGATCGGCATCGCGATCATCGCGGTGTCGTTGCCGTTGTTGTGGTGGCGATTTCGGCGCGACGACCGCGACGCGCTGGCCGGGATCGCGTGGTCGATGCTGATCGTGGTGCTGTTCGTCCCGGCCGCCCTGCCCTGGTACTACTCCTGGCCGCTGGCGGTGGCGGCGCCGTTGGCCCAGTCCCGGCGCGCGGTCGCGGCCATCGCCGGCCTGTCGACCTGGGTCATGGTGATCTTCAAGCCCGACGGCTCGCACGGCATGTATTCGTGGGTGCAGTTCTCGCTGGCAACCGCGTGCGCGCTGGCCGCCTGGTACGCGCTGCACCGGGCGCCGGAGAAGCAACCGGACGACGTGGCCGAATCGGTCAGTAAGCCATAGCCTGCGCGCGCCGCACGACTTCCCGCGCCTGGTGGGCGTGCAGGGCGTCGACGGGCCGGGCGTTGCTGATGGCATCCCGGGTGCCGTCGCGCGTGATCGTCAGCGAGGGGTCGGGGGTGAACAGCCAGCGCACAATTTCCGTGTCGCGGTAACCGCCGTCGTGCAGGATCGTCAACAGCCCCGGCAGGCTCTTGACCACCTCGCCGGAGTTCGTGAAAAACACCTGGGGCACCACCACACCGCCGCCACGCCGCACCGCGACCAGGTGCCCCTCCCGCAGCTGCTGCTGGACCTTGCTGACCGACACGCCGAGCAGCTCGGCGACCCGGGGCAGCTCGTAGATGGGTTCGTCGGGGTCCAGAACGTCGTCCCCGGCCGGAACACTGCTCATCGCGCCAGTGTAGGCCCAGCCTCACGCGTTGGACGGACGTTCTGAGGCGGTTCTGGGCCCGATCTCGCGCCCGCACCTACTATGGCCCCGTGGCCGGAGCTGGGACGGGGGACCCGATGGAGGGCGCGTTGCTGGACGGCCGCTACCGCGTCGAGTCCAGGATCGCCAGCGGCGGCACCTCGACGGTGTATCGGGGCCTGGACGTGCGCCTCGACCGGCCGGTCGCGGTGAAGATCATGGACGCTCGCTACGCCGGCGACGACCAATTCCTGACCCGATTCCAGCTCGAGGCACGCACGGTCGCCAGACTGAAGAACCCCGGGCTGGTCGCCGTCTATGACCAGGGCCTCGACGCCCGGCACCCGTTTTTGGTGATGGAGCTCGTCGAGGGCGGAACCCTGCGCGAGCTGCTGGCCGAGCGCGGTCCGATGCCACCCCATGCCGTGGCGGCGGTGCTTCGCCCGGTGCTGGGCGGGCTGGCCGCCGCGCACCGGGCCGGCCTGGTGCATCGCGACGTCAAACCCGAGAACGTCCTGATCTCCGACGACGGCGACGTCAAGATCGCCGATTTCGGGTTGGTCCGCGCCGTCGCCGCCGCCGGAATCACCTCCACCAGCGTCATCCTGGGCACCGCCGCCTACCTGTCGCCCGAGCAGGTGCGCGACGGCACCGCCAGTCCGCGCAGCGACGTCTACTCGGCCGGGATCCTCACCTACGAGCTGCTGACGGGGCGCGCGCCATTCACCGGTGACTCGGCGTTGTCGGTCGCCTACCGCCGGTTGGACGCCGACGTGCCGCCGCCTAGCGCGGCGATCGACGGTGTGCCACCACAATTCGACGAATTCGTGCTGCGGGCGACGGCCCGCGACCCCGCCGAGCGGTACGCCGACGCCGTCGAGATGGGTGCCGACCTCGACGCGATCGCCGAGGAACTCGCCCTGCCGGACTTCCGGGTGCCGGCGCCCCGCAACTCCGCCCAACACCGCTCGGCGGCGCTGTACCACCTGCGGATGAGCGAGCGCCTGGCGGCCGCGCAACCCTCCCGTCCGCCCGTCGCGGCCCCGGTTCGCCACCCCACCCGTCAGCTGACCCGCGGACCCGGCGACTGGGCCGGGCCGGCACGCCCGGCCACCCGCGAGCCCGAACCCGACGACTACGAAGACCAGCCGGTCTCAGGCGAATTCGCCGGCATCGCGATGAGCGAGTTCGTCTGGGCGCGTCAGCGGGCCCGGCGGATGGTGCTGATCTGGGTGGCGATCGTGCTGGCGCTCACCGGCCTGGTCGCGACCGTGGCCTGGACGATCGGCAGCAACCTCAGCGGGCTGCTCTGACGGCGAGCAGACGCAGAAGCCCCCAACACGCCGATGAAAACGGGGCTTTTGCGTCTGGTGGCCGGGCCGGGCCCGGCGAACACCGATGGAAGAAGCTAGTCGCGCAGCATCTCGGCGACCAGGAAGGCCAACTCCAGCGACTGCTGGGTGTTCAGCCGGGGGTCACACGCCGTCTCGTAGCGGCCGGCGAGGTCGGTGTCCGAAATGTCTTGCGCCCCACCCAGACACTCGGTGACGTTCTCGCCGGTGATCTCGACGTGGATGCCGCCGGGGTGGGTGCCCAGCGCGCGGTGGACCTCGAAGAACCCCTGGACCTCGTCGACGACGCGGTCGAAGTGCCGGGTCTTGTAGCCGTTGGACGACTCGTGGGTGTTGCCGTGCATCGGGTCGCATTGCCAGATCACCTGATGCCCGGCGGCCTGGACCTTCTCGACGATCGGCGGCAGCAGGTCGCGAACCTTGTTGTTGCCCAGCCTGCTCACCAGCGTCAGCCGCCCGGGCTTGTTGTGCGGGTCGAGGCGCTCGACGTATTCGACGGCCAGCTCCGGGGTCATCGTCGGGCCGATCTTGACGCCGATCGGGTTGGCGATCACCTCCGCGAACGCGACGTGCGCGCCGTCGAGCTGGCGGGTGCGCTCGCCGATCCACACCGTGTGCGCCGACAGGTCGTAGAGCTGCGGCTCCCCGCCCTCGGCGTCGGACAGGCGCAGCATGGCCCGCTCGTAGTCGAGCACCAAAGCCTCGTGGCTGGCGTAGATTTCGGCGGTCTGCAGGTTGCGGTCGGCCACCCCGCAGGCGCTCATGAACCGCAACCCCCGGTCGATCTCGGTGGCCAGCGCCTCGTACCGCGCGCCGGCCGGCGAGGTCCGCACGAATTCGCGGTTCCAGTCGTGCACCAGGTGCAGCGACGCCAGCCCCGACGAGGTCAGCGCCCGCACCAGGTTCATCGCGGCGCTGGCGTTGGCGTAGGCGCGCACCAGCCGCGACGGGTCGTGCTCGCGCACCGCGGCGTCGGGGGCGAAGCCGTTGATCATGTCGCCGCGGTAGGACTTCAGGCCCAGCGCGTCGACGTCGGCCGACCGGGGCTTGGCGTACTGGCCGGCGATCCGGGCCACCTTGACCACCGGCAGGCTGGCGCCGTAGGTCAGCACGACGGCCATCTGCAACAGGGCGCGGACGTTGCCGCGGATGTGCGGTTCGGTGTTGTCGACGAACGTCTCCGCGCAGTCGCCCCCCTGCAGCAGGAACGCCTCGCCGCGCGCGACCTGGGCCAGCTGTTCCTGCAGTCGGACGATCTCGGACGGCACGGTCACCGGCGGCACGCTCTCGAGGACCGTGCGCATGGCCGCGGCCTGTTCTGCGTCCCAGCTCGGCTGCTGGGCGGCCGGCTTGGCCAGCGCGGCGTCCAGTCGCGCCCGCAACTCGGCCGACAGCGGCGGCAGCGGCGGCAGCTGGTCGATCGGTATGTCGACGGTCCAGTTCATCGGTCCATGGTAGCCGGGGTCGGCCGACGGCTGATCAGGGCGAACGCCCCCTGCGCCCGCCGCGGCGGAATCTGGTTGTCCTGCTTCTCAGCGCGCCGCTTCGTCGCCGGACGTGATCAGCCGGAACCGGCGCAGTTGATCGCGGGCGTCGACCAGGGCGTCGTGGGCGTCGGGCGGCCGCGGGGGCATCCGGGGCGACCCGCGCTCCTCCCAAAGCTGCCGCAATTCCCTGGTGAAGCGCGGTATCGGCTGCGGCAGCGCCGGCATCGCCCCCCACAACTGGCACAAGGCGACGTGGTCATAGGCTCCCACCCAGGCCCACAGTTCGATCGGCTCGCCGCCGTCCACGCCCAGGAACTCCTCCAGGTCCAGCCGGATCTGCTTGCGCGAGCGCCACAAGGGCGACGACGGCGGCGGCAGCTTGGGCAGCACGTTGGCGCGCACCCAGTTACCGGCCCGCTCGGGATCGAATTCGGTGGACACCGCGTAGTACTCCCGGCCGTCCTCGGCCACGACCCCGATCGAGATCAGTTCGATGGTGCGGCCGTCCTCGATGAACTCGGTGTCGTAGAAGTACCGCACCTTGAAAGACTAGGCCGCCAACGATGAGTGCCGGTTCGGCACGAACAAGGAGGCGGCGAATCAGGCACAGAGCAGCCTATCTGCTGATCAGGATGGGCCCCGTCGGCGCCGGCGCCGCATGCACGTCCTGGTCGAGCGTGGCGTCGACCGTGCGCTCGTCGGGCAGGCGCGGGGTGCCCGCGATCGCGCACTGCACCCACAGCTTGGCGCGCACGACCGGGCGGCGCAGCCGCCGTTCCCGCTGCAGCGCGCGCCGCATCTTGTCCGGCTGGGTGGTGTACCGCCACCGCGCCCACGGCGCGTGCGGGCGCGACAACCGGATGGCGCCGATCACCAGGAGCACGACGACGAACATCCCCAGCAAACCGGTCCACACCTTGCCCTTGAGCACCACCACCACCGCCAGCGGCAGCGCGAACACCATCGCGCCGGCCACGCCGGCGCGCAGCGCCACCGAATCGGCACCATGCCAGATCGGCAGGAAGAACATCAGCGGGTGCAGGCCCATCATCAACAGCCCGGCCACCGCCACCGCAGCGAACACCGCGTCGACCGACGTGCGGCCGTCTTCTTCCCAGTAGACGTCGGACAGGTGCAGGATCAACGCGTACTCATCGAGCACCAATGCGGCGCCGATACCGAAAAGCGTTGCAGCTAAGACGAATTCGAGCTCATTTCCATCGACGGACAGGGTCACCAGCGTCAGCCCGGAGACCAGCACCAGGACCACCCCGAACGTCACGTGGTGGATGTGCACTCCCCCGACATGAACGTTGCGCGGGTGCCACCACTTCGCCTGCCGACCGGTCTTGGCGCGGTGGCGGATCACGCGCACGAAACTGCGGGTGACGAAAAACGTCAGGATGAACGCCACCAGGCAGCACAGCAGGGGCAGCCGGCCGCCTTCGTGGATGTCATGGGCGAACCAGTGGGAAACCCCGTACACGAACCAGTGGAACACCCTTGAAACCTACGCCTGCGCGTCCCGGCAACGCGGTAGCCGCGCAGGTACCGATTACGCTGTTCTGCGACATGAGTAGATGGCGGGCGCCCGGCGCGGGCAGTCAACCCGGGCGGGTGTTGCTGTGGTGCCTGCTTTGGCTGGTGGCGGCCGCGGCGATGTATTACGTGGCCGGGCGGCTGTTCGGCCACACGCCCTACCGCATCGACATCGACATCTACCAGATGGGCGGCCAGGCCTGGCTGGACGGGCGTCCGCTCTACCGCGGGGATGTGTTGTTCCACACACCCATCGGGCTGAACCTGCCGTTCACCTATCCCCCGCTGGCGGCCATCGTGTTCTGCCCGTTCTCCTGGCTGCACATGCCTGCCGCAAGCGTCGCGATCACGCTGTTGACGCTGGTGCTGCTGGTCGCCTCGACGGCGATCCTGCTGACCGGCCTCGACGTGTGGCACACGTCGGCCGTGGTGCCCGGTCCGGCGTGGCTGCGCCGGCTGTGGTTGGCCGTGCTGATCGCCGCCGCGGCGACGATCTGGCTGGAACCGGTCGCGTCGAACTTCGCCTTCGGCCAGATCAACGTCGTCCTGATGACCCTGGTGATCGCCGACTGCGTGCCGCGCCGCCTGCCGTGGCCGCGCGGGCTGCTGCTGGGCCTCGGCATGGCGCTGAAGCTCACCCCGGCGGTGTTCCTGCTCTACTTCCTGCTGCGCCGCGACAACCGCGCGGCGCTCACCGCGCTCGCGTCGTTCGCGGCGATGACCCTGCTGGGCTTCGCGCTGGCGTGGAGCGACTCGTGGGAATACTGGACCCACACCGTCCACCACACCGACCGCATCGGTGAGGCCGCGCTGAACACCGACCAGAACATCGCGGGCACCCTGGCCCGGCTGGGTCTCGACGAGCACGCACGCTTCCCGCTGTGGGTCGTCGCGTGCCTGCTGGTGCTCGCGGTGACGATCTGGGCGATGCGGCGGGTGCTGCGTGCCGGTGAGCCCATCCTGGCGGTGATTTGCGTCGCCCTGTTCGGGTTGGTCGTTTCGCCGGTGTCCTGGTCGCACCACTGGGTCTGGGCGCTGCCGACGGTGCTCGTGACCGGGGTGCTGGCTTGGCGGCGCCGAAATTTCGCGCTGGCCGTGCTGAGCGCCGCCGGGGTGGCGCTGATGCGGTGGACGCCGATCGACCTGCTGCCCAAGCATCACGAGACCACGGCGAACTGGTGGCGCCAACTCGTCGGGGCGTCCTACGTGTGGTGGGCGCTGGCCGTCATCGTCGTGGCCGGGCTGACCGTCACCGCGCGGGTGGCGTCGCGGGATCCGGCCGCGCGGACACTGGCGCCGGTATCGGCGGCCAGCTGATCGGTGGCGGGCCGGCCCGACGGTCGCGACCCGTCCCCCAGCTCCGCGGGGGTACCCTCAGCGCTCGGCTACACCGCGCTCGCGATCGCGACTAACCGGCGGCGGTCGCGGGGATACGCGCGGCGTCACCCGTCGATTCCGCGTCGTTGCCGCGTTCCTTGACGCTGGCGGCGTAGATGTCGACGTACTCCTGCCCGGAGAGGCCCATCAGCTCGTAGATGACCTCGTCGGTGACGGCCCGCTCGATGAAGCGGTTGCCGGCCATGCCCTCGAATCGGGAGAAGTCCATCGGCTTGCCGAAGCGGACGGTGACCCGCCCGGGGCGGAGCATCGTGGTACC
This sequence comes from Mycobacterium sp., assembly GCF_035506235.1. Classification (GTDB taxonomy): domain Bacteria; phylum Actinomycetota; class Actinomycetes; order Mycobacteriales; family Mycobacteriaceae; genus Mycobacterium. The sequence continues at coordinate 4,232 of NZ_DATJPU010000003.1, read as the reverse complement.
CGGCGGGTTGACCACGTTGGTGCCGATCATCGCGACCGGGATCACCGGAACCCCGGTGTGCAGCGCCAGCCGCGCCAGCCCGGTCTTGCCCTTGTACAACCGGCCGTCGGGCGAACGGGTGCCCTCGGGATACATGCCCAGCAGCTTGCCGTCGGCCAGCACCTGCTCGGCGGTGTTGAGGGCGGCCTGGGCGGCGTCGGCGTCGGTGCGGTCGATCGGCACCTGCCCGACGGCGGTGAAGAACCACCGGCTGAACCAGCCTTTCAGCCCGGTGCCGGTGAAATATTCGGACTTGGCGAGGAAGGTGATCCGGCGCCGGACGACCAGCGGCAGGAAGAAGCTGTCCATGACGGCCAGGTGGTTACTGGCCAGGATCGCCGGCCCGGAGGTCGGAACGTGTTCCAGCCCTTCGACTTTCGGTCGACCAAGCAGGGTAAGCAACGGGCCCAGCAAGACGTACTTGAATAGCCAGTACCACATGGCCCTCCCTCTCGCCCGCACCCGCAGTGTTCTGCGCCAACTGTACCGACCCGCGGCGGAAGGGACCACCTTCGGCGCGGGCGGGTCACTCCTCGACGGTGACCGGGATGGGTTGGTACCGCGCCTTGGCGGTCGCATCGCCCGCGGGTGCCCCGGAGCCGGGCTCGGCGCCGCCACCGCCGGGCGGCCCGTCGGGCGGCGGTTTGGCCGACCGGTCGATGTCGGCGACGATCCCGCGGATCACGTCCAGCAGGGCGATGCTGTGGTCGGCGATGACGGTGAGCAACGGGTGCTGGTCGCCGGTCGCCAGCGCGGCGAGCGCGCACACCGGGCACCACACCTGCTGGCACTTGCCGGTCCCGACCCCCGCGCCCGCCGTCAGCGCGGCCGCCGTCCGCACGGCGGGGTCGATGCCGTCCAGGATCGCCTGCGCAAGCCGGCGCAGCTCGGGACCGATGTCGGGGTGAGACCCACTCACTTTGGCCACACCTCCGGGTCCGGTCGAAAGCGAACTGTCAGCTCGGTGCCCCGCAGTTGGGCGTCGAGCACCGTGCATCGCCGCAGCACGGACGCCAACCGAACCCTGCGCCGCAACCCTCCGGCGCTGATGATCAGGTCGTCGTCGACTCGGCCCAGCGACAGCCCTCCGGGATCGAGCTGGGGCAACGTTAGCCGCATACGGTATATCGACCCAAGCCCCGACCCGGATTCGAGGTCCACCACGGGGCGCAGCGGACCCGGCGGCGCCGCCCCGCCGCGCCGGCGGGCGGCGTCGAGGAGCGCGCCCAGCGCCTTGGGACCGATCGGCTCGCCGGGCAGGTGCGGGGTCAGCACCAGCGCCACGTCGCCGATGGTGGTGTCGAGTTCCTCGAGAACGACGCGTTGCTCGGCGATGCGTTCGGCGTACCAGTAGAACGCCGGATGGTCGGGCAGGTTGCGGTACTCGTAGGACTCGTCTTCGGTCAGGACCTGGTTGACGATCAGCTCCTCGACCCGCACGCCCATCAGCGACAGCGAACCCAGCGTTCGCACCGCCTCGGCCGCCACCACCCGCTCGGGGGTCAGCACCAGGTGCGCGGTGACCAGCTCGCCGTCGGTCAGCAACGCGTTCAGCGTCTCGACGCTGGCGCTGATGCGCTCCAGCAGTTCCACCATCGCGGCCGAGCGGGCGTCGTCGCCGGCGACGGACAGCCTGCGATGGCGTGGCCACGCGCGTTCCACGTAGAGCCCGAAGGTGGCCGGCAGGGTCAACATTCGCAGCGCGTCCGCGGTCGAGGCGCAATCGACGACGATGCGATCCCATCGCCCGGCGGCGGCGAGCTCGCCGACGGCATGCAGGCCCAGCACCTCCTGAACACCCGGCAACGCCGAAAGTTCTTCGGGGGCAATGGTACTCAGCTCGGAATCGGGAAATCGCCGATCCAAGGTGTCGACCACGCCATGCCACCGGGCCTCGAGCAGGGCCAGGGTGTCCAGCGCCAGCGCGTCGAGGAAGCCACCGCCGGCCTCCGCGTCATCGGCGAGCACCCGAACCAGTTCGCCGTGGCCGCTCGGCGGGACCGGGACGCCCAGCACGTCACCCAGCGAATGCGCCTGGTCGGTGGACACGATCAGCACCCGCCGCCCCGCGCCCGCGTCGCAGACCGCGGTAGCGGATGCCAGGGTGGACTTTCCTACCCCGCCCTTCCCGACGAAAAGACTGATCCGGGCCGGGGTCGGCGCCCGGAATTCACTGGACTCACTCAGCCTCGACTCGTTTCTTCAGTTCCTTCAAGGCCGTGTCGGTCAGCCTGCGCTCGGCCTTGCGCTTGAGCATCCCGATCATGGGCAGGGAGAGATCAACCGAGAGTTCATAGGTGACGTCGGTGCCGGATCCCTTGGGCGTCAACCGGTACGAGCCTTCGAGCGAGCGCAGCAGCGAGCTGGAGACCAGGGTCCAGCTCAGCGACCGGCGGTCTGCCGGCCACTGGTAGGACATCACCATGGTGTCTTTGATGATGCCGGCGTCCATCACGAATCGCACGACCTTCGGATAGCCGTCGGCGCCCCTCTCCTGCACCTCGGCTTCCTTATATTCCGAGATCCATTCCGGGTAGGAATCGATATCGGCGATCACCTCCAGCACCGTGCCCGGATCGGCGTCGATGTGGATGGTCTGCGTCGTCTTCTCCGCCACCTGGCTGCTGCCCTCTCTCCCGCGAGCGGGTAGGCCCCGCGATGTGCCGGACTACCCCGGCCTCCGGGCCGAAACGGTACTCCTACCGCCGAACCTTGATCCGGCTAAACTACCGGAGAAACGCCGACCGGTCGTGACCGTTCCGCCGTCCTTTTGACCTCGAAGGCCATTTTCTTGCCCGCCACCCGACGGCGGTGCGTCATCTTCGCCGTGTTCAGCTTGGCCAGCTGCCAGGCTGCCACGCCGGTGGGCTCGGCGTGCAGGAAGTAATGCAGCACCACGCCGTCCACCCCGTCTTTCATGGGTTCCAGCCAGATCTCCATGGTGCCGGTCAGCGCGCCGGTGACCGTCCACCGGATGCCCTTTTCGGCGCGATCCTCGACGACCTGCAGCCGCAGGTCCGGCCACCACCGCTGCCAGCACGACGGATCGGCGACCGCGGCGCCGACCCGCGCGCCGTCGGCGGCGACGAACGTCTGGTCGGCGATCTGGATGCTGTTCACCGACCCAGCTTCACACACCGACCGGAATCACCGGTATCCAGGCGTCGGGGCCGCGGGACCCGGAGCCGCAATCGCGGCCACGGCTCAGCGACCTCGGCCGTGCTGCGCGAATGCGCGGATTAGGCTGGGCCACAGCAAGCCGGCACCCGGCAACATGACGAGCCAATCGAGGTCATCAGAGTGCGTGAGTACAGTGTCCCCGCCCGCTTTACCGTCGGCGAGCACGAAAACGTCGCGGCCATGGTCTTCGGCCACGAGCGAGATGACCCCGGCTTCGTCATCTTTCAACGTCAGGTCGACGGCGTGTGGACCGACGTCACGTGCGCCGAGGTGGCCAACCACGTGCGCTCCGCCGCGCTGGGCCTGATCTCGCTCGGGGTGCAGGCCGGCGACCGGGTGTCCATCTTTTCGGCCACCCGTTACGAATGGCCGATCCTGGACCTGGCGATCCTGTCGGTGGGCGCGGTCACCGTGCCGATCTACGAGACGTCGTCGGCCGAGCAGGTGCGCTGGGTGCTGCAGGACTCCGAAGCGGTGGTGGCCTTCGCCGAGACCGACGCGCACGCCGCCATGGTCACCGAACTCACCACCGAGCTGCCCGCGCTGCGCAGGGTGCTGCACATCGACGGTTCGGGCCCCAAGGCCCTCGACCAGCTCGCCGAGGCCGGCGTTTCGGTGGAGCCGGCCGAGCTGACCGCCCGCCTTGAGGCACTGCGCGCCGACGACCCGGCGACCCTGATCTACACCTCGGGCACCACCGGCCGGCCCAAGGGCTGCCAACTCACCCATTCCAACCTGCTCTACGAGTCCCGCGGCGCCAAGGAATGCTTGCCGACGCTGCTGGACTCGGGCCAGCGGCTGCTGGTCTTCCTGCCGCTGGCCCACGTGCTGGCCCGGTCGCTGACCCTGTCGGCGTTCGCGAACAAGGTGGTGGTCGGGTTCACCAGCGACATCAAGAACCTGCTGCCGATGTTCGCGGTGTTCAAGCCGACGGTCGTGGTGTCGGTGCCGCGGGTGTTCGAGAAGGTCTACAACACCGCCGAGCAGAACGCCGTCAACGACGGCAACGGGCG
>NZ_DATJPU010000002.1:0-12036 GCF_035506235.1 Mycobacterium sp. | reverse complement strand
CGATAATCGCGAGGATGATTGATCCGATCATTTGTAGCTCCTGTCTTCGCGGCGCCCGGGCGGGCGCCATCTTCGACAGGGGTTCCCTGAACGGACGGGCTTGTAACCCCTTGCGCCCCCAAACAATCTCTCTCGCCCCGGCTTCCACGGTGTGAGCGGTCATGGCGCAAGGTCGCCTCTGACGGCGCGAGCGCGTCGCGGCGGCGTCAGCCGTTGCAGTCGTGCAGGCCGATCTGCGACCCCGGTCCCGCGGCGTCCAGGGCCGCCGCGTCGGCCGCGTCGAGGAAGGGCGCGACTCGTGCCGCAAACGACTTCCCGTCGCTACTCTCCGCGATCGAGAGACAGCCCAGCCCCGACGTGAGCACCTGGCAGTCGTTCGTCTTGCCGATGACGTCGCACCACAGGACGGCCGCGTCCTCCGCCTGGTTTCTGGTCCGATAGTTGAGCCGGATCGCTTCTTCTCCGGTCGAGTCCGACGCCGCGATCGCGCCCCAGCAGCCCGGCCTGCAGTAAAAGTCGATGTCGGCTCTCGCCGCGGGCGCGGCCACCACCGATCCGGCGGCGACGAGAACGCCGATCACGGCGGGCAGGGCGACGTTCCTCATGGTCACGACCTCATCTACGGCCCCCGGTCGAATCACCGTCGCAGGCGTAGCTCGGAGCGGGATGAGAGCCGGCCCTGAGGCCCGTTAGAAGGCCGGGTTGAGCAACGAGTCGACGTTGTCGTGAAAGAGCCCCGGCATGTCCCGCTCCTGACAGCCCATCCGCCGATAGTCGTCCAGAGGCGTCGCGGTGCCCTCGGAGTGGGGATAGTCGCTGCAGAACATGAACACGTCGCCGCTCATCGTGGCGAGCTGCTTGGGGTTCTCATACGAGAAGGAGGACACCCGGACGCGGTCGAGGAAGTACTCGCTCGGTCGCCGCGACAGCGTGGTCACCGGCTTGCCGTTGAGCTGGGCGGTGAAGGCGGACGCGCCGTCCAGCATCAGCAGAAACTGCGGCACCCAGGCGGAGCTGAGCTCGACCACGCCGAAGCGCAGCCGTGGATGGCGGTCGAAGACGCCGTGCAGGATCAGGTCGGACAACGCCAAGGCCGGCGGCACCCAGAGGAACACCGCCTCGGTGGCGGGCACCAGATCGCCCACCGGGTCGTCCTGATACCAGCAATCGTCGAACACCCGCACCTGATCGGCGACGTGGAACATCGGCGTGACGGCGCGGTCGACGAATGCGGACCAGATCCGGTCATGCTCGGGGTGCGACAGCGCCCGGCCGTCCACCGGCCCGGCGCCGATCATCGCCAGCGTGACGCCGGCGGCCGCCAGCGCATCCAGCTCGGTCTCGAGCCATCCCGGGTCGCGCAACGTCACATGCGCCACCGGGTGCAGTCGCCCGCCGCCTTCGGCCCGCACGACCGCGCACCAGCGGTTCCACGCCGTCATGTTGGCGGTCATCGCTGGAACCGACGGAGACAGGCGGCGCTCCCAGAGCAGGCCGAAGTTGGGGAACAGGACCGCCTCGTCGAGTCGCGCCTCGTCGAGCCAGCGAAGCCGGGATGCGGGCTCCCAGTAGGCGGCGGGCAGTGCCTCGTCGTACCGATAGGAGGCGGGCTCGCCGGCCCGTCGGCGGTTGCGGTGCTCCCCGCACGACGCGGTGTTGCCGGGAAGGTGGACGTCGGCCAGCGCGAGGGGGGCGCCGCGCCAGCTCAGCCAGGTGTAGCCGAGTTCGTCGTCGACCAGGCTCAGCGCGTCGTCGCGCGCCGCCGGGTCGATGTGGTCGGCCCAGAGCGAACGGCTCTCGTAGAGGTGCTGGTCCGAGTCGACGATGCGGGTCACACCGCCAGTTGTCCCACCGGCGCCCGGCCGCGTCAAGGCGCGATGCCGATGGCCCGCCCGGTGCAGACCCACCTGCGCAGCCTGGACATCAAGTTCACCCAGCGCCGGGATCTGGTCGCCGGCTGAGCGGGGACGGCCGGGCCGCATGCAGGGCCGACGTTTGACGAATAGTGTGGCTGGACATGAAGCTGCCGCTGCTGGGTCCGGTGTCGCTGACCGGCTTCCAGAACGCCTGGTTCTTCCTCTTGCTGCTGGCGGTGCTGCTGCTGATGGGCGCCTATGTCGCGCTGCAGTACGCGCGCCGGCGCCGGGTGCTGCGGTTCGCCAACATGGAGGTGCTGGAGCGCGTAGCGCCCCTGCGCTCCGGCCGGTGGCGGCACGTGCCGACGATCCTGCTGGCCACGTCGCTGGTGCTGCTGACCACCGCCATGGCCGGACCGACGTCCGACATCCGGATTCCGCTCAATCGTGCGGTGGTCATGCTGGTCATCGACGTCTCGGAATCCATGGCGTCCGACGACGTCGCTCCGAACCGGCTCGCCGCGGCGCAGATCGCCGGCAAGAGGTTCGCCGACGAGCTGACCCCGGCCATCAACCTGGGGCTGGTGGAGTTCGCGGCCAACGCGTCGCTGCTGGTCGCCCCGACGACGAACCGCGAGGCCGTGAAGTCGGCGATCGACAGCCTCAAGCCGATGCCGAAAACCGCGACGGGAGAGGGCATTTTGACGGCGCTGCAGGCGATCGCCACGGTCGGCTCGGTGATGGGGGGCGGGGAAGGGCCGCCACCCGCGCGCATCGTGCTGGAGTCCGACGGCGCCGAGAACGTGCCGCTGGATCCGAACGCCCCGCAGGGCGCGTTCACCGCGGCCCGGGCCGCCAAGGACCAGGGAGTGCAGATCTCGACCATCTCGTTCGGCACGCCCTACGGCACCGTTGACTACCAGGGCGCCACCATTCCGGTGCCGGTGGACGACCAGACGCTGCAGGAAATCTGCAAGATCACCGACGGCCAGGCGTTCCACGCCGACAGCCTGGAGTCGCTCAACCAGGTGTATTCCACGCTGCAGCGCCAGATCGGCTACGAGACCGTGAAGGGCGACGCCAGCCTCGCCTGGATGCTGCTGGGTGCGGTGGTCCTGGCCGGGGCCATCCTGGCCGGTCTCGCCCTCAACAGCAGGCTGCCCGCGTGAGTCCGTCCTAACCGATCAGGTCGGCAATCGCCGGTTGATCAGCAGGGCCAGCACGGTGGCGATCAGGGCGACGACGACGCCCAGGCGCAGCCATCCCGCGCTCCCGGGACCCGGCACCGTGCGATATCCGATGTCCTTTTCGATGGCGTTGTAGCTCTTGTTGAGCTCGGCGATGTTGCTGGCGGTGTAAGACTGCCCACCCGATAGCTGGGCAATCTTTTTCATCTGGTCCGTCGAGACCGGCACGGCGACGCGTTGCCCGTCCATCTCGATCTCGCCGCCTTTCGTGCCGAACGAGATCGTCGAAATGGGCACGCCCTGATCCTTGGCCAGCCGCGCGGCGGTGTACGCGCCGTCGTGCGGGTCGCTGGGATCGGTCGGCTTGTTCTCGCCGCCGTCCGACAGCAGCACGATGCGGGCCGGCGGTGGAGTGTCCCCGCCCGCGACGGCCGTGGCCCCGACCGCGTGCAGCGCGGTGAAGATGGCCTCGCCGGTCGCGGTGCTGTCGGCGAACTGAAGCTTTGTCAGCGCATCGAGGGTCGCCTGGTGCTGCGGGGTCGGGGGCACCAGCAGGTAGGGCGTCCCGGCAAACGCGACCAGCCCGAGATTGATGCCGGGCGTCAGCTGGCCGGCGAACTGACCGGCCGCCTGCTCGGCGGCCTTGAGCCGGTTGGGCTCGACGTCGGTCGCCCGCATGGAGTTCGATACGTCCATGACCAGCACGACGCAGGCGCGGTTGCGCGGGATGCGCATGTCGTGCGTGGGCGTGGCCAGGGCGACGGTCAACAGCAGCAGGGACAGCAGCGACACCGCGATCGGCAGGTGCCGCCACCACGATTGGGGCACCTCGGCCTCGGTGAACCGGCGCAGGCGGCGCCGGCGCCGGGCCTGCACCAGGACGTAGACGGCGAGCAGCGCCAGTGGGACCAGAGCGAAGAGCAGCAGGACCGGACGCTGGAACCCGTACAGGGGCAGCGGGCCGATGCCGGGAAGTGACACCTGCGCCAGTAAAGAGGACACTCGGTGGCCCGTCAAACGCGGCGGGCCATTCGCGCCCTATTCGCGCCTGAGCCGCCCCTCGACGAATTGCTCCAGCTTCTCCCACTCGCGGACCGCCGCGGCGTACGGCGGTGCGGGCTTGGCGACCGATTCCGGCTCCAGCACGGAGCCCACCAGCTTGCCCAGGGGCCGGCCGGTGTCGAGCGCCTTGTCCACCGCGGGATCCTCCGAGTAGTCGCCGACGTCGCGCAGCAGCTCGACGGCCAGGTCGAGCTGGTCGCGATCCACCGCGTCCGGCCCGTCGGCGAAGTCGTCGGCCAGCCCGCTGAGCACGTAGACGTTGTCGTCGGTGACGTCGACCGACAGCGAGCCGTCGGTCGCGGCGGTGCGGATGTCGTCGTAGGTGCTCAGATCGGACAGGTCGTGGTCGTGTTCGTCGGCGAGGTAACGCGCCAGCGCCCGCTCGGAGCTGAACACGCTGATCCGGCCGTTGCGGCCGAGGAAGATCGGGCGGTCGTCCAGGTAGCAGCGCAGCGTGTAGAACGTGCCGGAACCGGTGATGATGCGAATCGGGTCGATGCCCACCTGGACCCAGAAGTCCTTGTCGCCGCCCAGCACGACGGTGTCGCCGGCGGCGCGGCTCTCCTCCTCGTCGGCTTCGTCCTCTTCGTCGGCTTCGTCTTCGGGCTCCTCGGCCTCGTCTTCGTCTTCCGCGGAGTCGGCGGCCGCCTCCACCGTGGCCTCTTCGCCGGCCTCTTCGCCGGCCTCTTCGACGTCCGGTTCTTCTGGCCGCTCGGCCAATTCCTCGGCGGCCTTGGCCGCATATTCGTCGTCGACCTCGGGGGTGCTGACGATCTCGTCGATCGCGCTGAGCACGTCGTCCCAGCTGCGCGCGATGACCTCGGCGATCGAATTCCAGCGCCTTTGACCCGCCTTGCCGGTGAAGGTGTCGATTCCGCCGGCCACCGTGCCCAGGGTGGGGTTGCCGTTGAAGAACTTCGCCACCGCCGGCAGCTCGCACACCGATCCGATGGACGACACGATCGCCAGCGTGCCCGCCAGCGCCGTCACCGACTCCTCGCTCGGCTTCTCCGACACCAGCTCCTCGACGGCGACCAGATCGAACTGCTTGTCGTCGGCGGGTTCGAAGCCGTGCGCGTGCGCCGACGTCAGGTCCTTCCACGCCGGGTGGTCCACCAGGTCGTTGTCGTCGTTGGTGCGCACGAACGCGACGAGGTCGGCGACGGTCTCGAACGCGTACAGGTCCTCGTCCTTGCCCAGAAACGCCTCCCACTCGTCGCCGGCGTCGCGCCAGCGCGGCGCCCACACGGTGTAGCGGTCGCCGGCGGACAGGCTCAGGCGGATGGGCACGAGGTCAGCAGCCATGCGGCACAGAATAGCGACGGGCGGCGAGGGCGCCCGGGTCAGGCGGCCCAGATGGTGGCGATCGGCGCGGCGCCGGCGGCGTAACCGATCTTGGGCAGCCCGTACATCTGCTCCAGCGTGGAAAGCACGCTGTAGTGGTTGATCTGCTCGTTGTAGGTGCCGGGCTGCACGTGCCCGCCGTAGATGATCGTCGGGATCTGGTTGCGCGGGCCACCGTCGTCCTCGTCCCACGTCACGATGAGGAGGCTGTTGTTGGCCACCGCCCAGTTGGCGTACCCCGACAGCTCGCGGCTCAGCCAGGCGTCGCCCTGCGCGATGGAGCCGTCGTGCATGTTGTCGTCGTTGTTGGGAATGACGAACGACACCGTCGGCAGGCTCGCGTAGTTGCCCATCGGGAAGGCCGAGAACGGCAGCGAGCCGGCCGCCGGCACGTTGGTGAAGTTGGCCCACGGAACGTGCTTGCGCGCGTACTTGCCCGCGCTGCACACCGTCGAGCCCGGGGCGGGCAGGCCTTCGGCGTAGCCGACGAAGGTGTAGCCGGCCGTCAGCAGTTCGGAGGCCAGGTTGGGGGCGGCGCCGCCGTTGACCGGGCACGAGTCGTTGGTGACTCCGAGCGTGCTGCCGGCGAACAGGGCGAGGTAGTTCGGCTCGCTGGGGTGCGTCTCGGCGAACGACTGGGCCATGTTGGCGCCGCCCGCGGCCAGCGCGTTGAGGAAGGGCGCCGACGTGTTGCCGATGATGTGGGTTGCCGAGCGGTTCTCTTCCACCACGATGATCACGTGCGCGGGCTGCGGCAGCGCGCCCGCCGCGAGCCCCACCCGGGGCGCCGTGGGGATGACGGCCAGGGCCGTCAGCGCGGCCGCGCCGGCCAACCGGAGCGCACGATATGCCTTGTCCACCAACCCTCTCCGACGGCGCACCACGGGAGTATACGAGCGGATCCGGCCGGACGGTGCCGGCACGAGCGTGTCTGCGTTGCCGGTCGCAATCGTTATATAGGGTCGAACGCCATGGAGGTGCGCGTCGTCGATCACCCGCTGGCGGCGGCCCGGCTGACCACGTTGCGCGACAAACGCACCGACAACGCCCACTTCCGCGCCGCCTTGCGCGACCTGACCGCCATGTTGATTTACGAGGCCACGCGGGATGCCGCGCGCGAAACCTTTCCGATCCACACACCGCTGGCCGAGACGCTCGGCGTCAGGCTGGCCAGCCCGCCGCTGCTGGTGCCCGTGTTGCGCGCCGGGCTGGGCATGGTGGAGCAGGCGCTCGCGCTGTTACCCGAGGCCCGGGTGGGATTCGTCGGCGTGGCCCGCGATGAGGAGACCCACCTGCCGAGCGGGTACATGGAGTCGCTGCCGGACGATTTGACCGGCCTGCCGGTGATGGTCCTCGATCCGATGCTGGCCACCGGCGGGTCCCTGACGCACACGATCGGGCTGCTGCAGCCCCGCGGCGCATCGGACATCACCGTGTTGTGCGCGGTGGCAGCGCCGGAAGGCATTGCGGCACTTGAGAAATCGGCGCCGGACGCGCGGCTTTTGACCGTGGCCGTCGACGACGGGCTCAATGAGATCGCCTATATCGTGCCCGGCCTCGGCGATGCGGGCGACCGCCAGTACGGGCCCCGCTGAATCACCAGCCGCGCACGTCCGAGGCGATCTCGTCACGCAGCGCCCGGGCCCGCCCCCGGGCCGATGCCACGTCGTCGGCCGGCGCGCAGCGAATCTCGATGTAGCACTTCAGCTTCGGCTCGGTGCCCGACGGCCGCACCACCACCCGGGCCGACGTCTCCCCGTCGCCGCCGGTGAAGATCAGCGCGTCGGCGATGTCGGTGACGGTGACGGGGAAGCCGGCCACCCGGCCCGGCGGGGCCGCGCGCAGCCGCCGCATCAGTTCGGCGGCCTCGTCGGCGTCGGCGACGCTGCGCGACACCGCCGCGTCGTCGTGCACGCCGTGGCGCCGAGCGAGGTCGTCGAGCAGGTCGGGCACCGAACGACCCTGCTCCTTCAGCGCGGCCACCAGATCGCACACCAGCACCGCGGCGCTGATGCCGTCCTTGTCGCGCACGGCATCCGGGTCCACGCAGTGGCCGATCGCCTCCTCGTAGGCGTACACCAGCGTTTTGCCCGGCGTGTTCGCGTCGGCGCGCGCCAGCCACTTGAAGCCGGTGAGGGTCTCGACGTGCGTCGCACCGTACTGCGCGGCGATCGCCGCCAGCATCCGCGACGACACCACGGTGCTGGCCACGACCGCGGTTGCGGCATCGGTTTCGCTAGACAGGATGTAATCGCCCAGCAGCCAACCGGTTTCGTCGCCGGACAGCATTCGCCAGCCCGGCGTCGCGAGGATACCGACCGCGCACCGGTCGGCGTCGGGATCCAGCGCGATCGCGACGTCGGCCGTCGTCTCGGCGGCCAGGGTGAGCAGGGCGTCGCTGGCGCCGGGCTCCTCGGGGTTGGGTAAGGCGACGGTCGGAAAGTCGGGGTCGGGTGCGAACTGCGCCCCGACGACGTGCACCTCGTGGAATCCCGCGCGCCGCAGGGTCTCCACGGCCACCGCGCCACCGACCCCGTGCAGGGGTGTCAGCGCCACCCGCACCGAACCGGCGCCGCGGCGCACCGCGGCCGCACGTTCGAGGTAACGCTCGACCAGGTCGGTGTGCGCGGGTGCGACGGACTCGCGGGCGATCTCGTCGGCCGGGGGAGCGGCGGCCATCGCGGCTTCGATCTGGCGGTCGGTGGGGGAGACGATCTGTGCGCCGCCCTCGAAGTACACCTTGTAGCCGTTGTCGCCCGGCGGGTTGTGCGACGCCGTGATCTGCACCCCGGCGGCGGCGCCGGTGTGGCGCACCGCGAACGCGACCACCGGGGTGGGCACCGGGCCGGGGAAGAGGAGCACCGAAAAGCCCTGGGCGGCAAGCACTTCGGCGGTCACCGTGGCGAACAGCGCCGACCCGTGCCGGGCGTCGCGGCCGACGATCACCGGCGAGCCGGCCAGGCCACGTTCGGTGAGCACGCGCGCCACCGCCCACGTCGCGCGCGAGACCACCGCGGCGTTCATGGCGTCGGGCCCGTCGCGCACCGGACCGCGCAACCCCGCGGTGCCGAACCTGAGTGGGCGGGCCGGTGTCATGTCGCTACAACCGCGCGACGACGTCGGCCAGCAGGGCGCCCATCCGGCTCGCCGACGCGGCCCCGGCGGCCAGCACCTCGGCGTGGCTGAGCGGTTCACCGCTGATCCCCGCGGCCAGGTTGGTCACCAGCGACACCCCCAGCACCTCGACGCCGGCCTCCCGGGCCGCGATCGTCTCGTGCACCGTCGACATGCCGACCAGGTCGGCGCCCAGCGTCTGCAGCATCCGGACCTCCGCGGGGGTTTCGTAGTGCGGTCCGGGCAGGCCGGCGTAGACGCCCTCGGTCAGGGCCGGGTCGGCCTGGCGGGCCAGCTCGCGCAGCCGCGGTGCGTAGGCATCGGTCAGGTCGACGAAGCGGGGGCCGACCAGCGGCGAGCGGCCCGTCAGATTCAGGTGGTCGCTGATCAGCACCGGCTGGCCGGTCGCCATGTCCGGGCGCAGCCCGCCGGCCGCGTTGGTCAGCACGACGACGCGCACGCCCGCCGCGCAGGCCGCCCGCACCGGGTGCACGACGTGGCACAGGTCGAGCCCCTCGTAGGCATGCACGCGACCGACCAGCACCAGCACCCGGTGCGCGCCTATGCGCATCGACAACAGCTCGCCGGTGTGCCCGACGGCGGTCGGTGGCGCGAATCCCGGCAGCTCGGCCTGGGGCAGCGCGGCGGTCGGGGAGCCCAGCGCCGTCACGGCCGGCCGCCACCCCGACCCGAGGACGATGGCGACGTCGTGCTCGTCGACCCCGGTGCGCTCGGCGATGGCCCGCGCAGCCCGCCGCGCGAGGTCGTCGGGATCGGACGCGGGCGCGCTCACACTGGGCGAGCCTAGCCGGGCAATCAGGCCTGGCGCTGGGCGTACGGGCACGGCTTCGGGTTACAGGGCCGGATCTCGGCGGTGGGATACTGCGAGAGTGCCCACAGCCCCGTTGGACAGCGTCGAGGATGTCGTGCGGCGACGTGGCGCCGACCTCGTCGAGTTGTCCCACGCCATCCACGCCGAGCCCGAGCTGGCGTTCGCCGAACATCGCAGCTGCGCCAAGGCCCAGGCCCTGGTCGCCGAGCGCGGTTTCGAGATCACCGCACGGGCGGGCGGCCTGGACACCGCCTTCCGCGCCGACTTCGGCAGCGGACCGCTGGTCGTCGGGGTGTGCGCGGAGTACGACGCGCTGCCGGAGATCGGGCATGCCTGCGGCCACAACATCATCGCCGCGTCGGCTGTGGGCGCCGCGCTGGCGCTGGCCGAGGTGGCCGACGACCTGGGCCTGCGGGTGGCGCTGCTGGGCACTCCCGCCGAGGAGGCCGGCGGCGGCAAGGCGCTGCTGCTCGAGGCCGGGACGTTCGACGACGTCGCGGTGGCGGTGATGGTCCATCCCGGGCCGACCGACATCGCCGCGGCCCGCTCGCTGGCGTTGTCGGAAGTGACCGTGGACTACCGGGGCAAGGAGTCGCACGCCGCCGTCGCGCCGTTCCTCGGGCTCAACGCCGCCGACGCGCTGACCGTCGCGCAGGTCGCCGTCGGGCTGCTGCGTCAGCAGTTGGCCCCGGGGCAACTGGTGCACGGGATCGTCACCAACGGCGGGCAGGCCGTCAACGTCATCCCCGGGCACACGACGCTGCAGTATGCGATGCGGGCGCTCGACTCCGAATCGCTGCGACAGCTGGAGGGCCGGATGTACGCGTGCTTCGCCGCGGGCGCGCTGGCCGCGGGCTGCGAGTACGAGATCGACAGCCCCGCGCCGCCCTACGCGGAGCTCAACCCCGATCCCTGGCTCGCCGACGTCTTTCGGGAAGAGATGCGCCGGCTCGGCCGCGAGCCGGTGGCCGCCGAATTCGAGACCGGGCTGCCGATGGGCAGCACCGACATGGGCAACGTGACGCAGGTGCTGCCCGGGATCCATCCGGTGATCGGCATCGACGCCGGCGGTGCCACGGTGCACCAACGCGCCTTCGCCGCGGCCGCCGCCGGTCCCAGCGCCGACCGCGCTGTGGTCGACGGCGCGATCATGTTGGCGCGCACCGTCGTTCAGCTCGCCCAGACCCCCGGCGAACGCGACCGGGTGCTGGCCGCGCAGGAGCTCCGAGGAAACGGGGCGCGGGCATGAGCCTCGTCGACAGCGCCGAGTCGTGGTTGGCCGCCCACCACGACGACCTGGTCTCGTGGCGTCGGCACATCCACCGCTATCCGGAATTGGGCCGGCAGGAGTACGCGACCACCCAGTTCGTCGCCGAACGACTGGCCGACGCGGGGCTGAACCCGAAGGTGCTGCCCGGCGGGACCGGGCTGATCTGCGACATGGGGCCCGAGCATGAGCCGAGGATCGCGCTGCGGGCCGACATGGACGCCCTGCCGATGGCCGAACGGACCGGCGCCCCGTACACCTCGACGATGCCGAACGTCGCCCACGCCTGCGGGCACGACGCGCACACCGCCATCCTGCTGGGCACGGCCCTGGCGCTGGCGTCCGTGCCGGAGCTGCCGGTCGGGGCGCGGTTGATCTTCCAGGCCGCCGAGGAGCTGATGCCGGGCGGGGCGATCGACGCGATCGCCGCCGGGGCGCTGTCCGGGGTGTCGCGGATTTTCGCGCTGCACTGCGATCCCCGGCTGGAGGTCGGCAAGATCGCGGTCCGGCAGGGCCCGATCACCTCGGCGGCCGACCAGCTGGAGATCACGCTGTATTCGCCGGGCGGGCACACCTCGCGGCCGCACCTGACCGCCGACCTGGTCTACGGGCTGGGCACGCTGATCACCGGGCTGCCCGGGGTGCTGTCCCGGCGCATCGACCCCCGCAACGGGACGGTGCTGGTGTGGGGCGCCGTCAACGCCGGCGTGGCGCCCAACGCGATCCCGCAGACGGGCGTGTTGGCCGGCACCGTGCGCACCGCGAGCCGCCAGACCTGGGTCGCCCTGCAGGACATCATCCGCGAGACCGTGACCGCGCTGCTGTCCCCGCTGGCGATCGAACACACCTTGCAATATCGGCGCGGGGTGCCGCCGGTGGTCAACGAGGACGTCTCGACGCGCATCCTCACCCACGCCATCGAAGCAGTCGGCCCCGATGCGCTGGCCGACACCCGGCAGTCCGGCGGCGGCGAGGACTTCTCCTGGTATCTGGAGGAGATCCCCGGCGCGATGGCGCGACTGGGCGTGTGGTCGGGCGAGGGGCCCCAGCTGGACCTGCACCAGCCGACTTTCGATCTCGACGAGCGGGCCCTGGCGATCGGGCTGCGCGTGATGGTCAACATTGTCGAGCAGGCGGCCCTGTTCTAACTGTTCTCCCGCGCGAACGAGGACTTAGGTGCTGGTCCCCGGGCCGATGTTGCTGGCCGGCCGGTTGCGCAGGTCGTGCACGTAATCCTCTGGAGCACCGGCAATTTCGGCGGCGTCGGCCATCACGCCGAGGTAGCGCGCCGACGGCAGGCCCCCCTCCCAGGCGTCGAGCACGTACAGCCACGCCAGCACCGGGTCGGTCGTGGTGTCCGACGAGATGCGCTCG
>NZ_DATJPU010000001.1:0-58338 GCF_035506235.1 Mycobacterium sp. | reverse complement strand
GGAAGTCGTCGAGTGCCACAGCACCTCGTCGATCTTCCGCGGCTACTCGATCTTCATGAAGGGCAAGGACCCCCGCGACGCCCACTTCATCACCAGCCGCATCTGCGGCATCTGCGGCGACAACCACGCCACCTGTTCGTGCTACGCGCAGAACATGGCGTACGGAGTCAAACCGCCGCACCTCGGTGAGTGGATCGTCAACCTCGGCGAGGCCGCGGAATACATGTTCGACCACAACATCTTCCAGGAGAACCTGGTGGGCGTTGACTTCTGCGAAAAGATGGTCTCCGAGACCAACCCGAGCGTGCTCGCCCTGGCCGAGAAGACCCCGGCGCCGCAGGCCGGCGCGCACGGCTACCGGACCATCGCCGACATCATGCGCTCGCTCAACCCGTTCAGCGGCGAGTTCTACCGCGAGGCGCTGGTGGTCAGCCGCTGGACCCGAGAGATGTTCTGCCTCATGGAGGGTCGCCACGTGCACCCGTCCACGCTGTACCCCGGCGGCGTCGGCACCGTCGCGACGATCCAGCTCATGACGGACTATATGACGCGGCTGATGCGCTACGTCGAGTTCATGAAGAAGGTCGTGCCGATGCACGACGACCTGTTCGACTTCTTCTACGAGGCGCTGCCCGGTTACGAGAAGGTCGGGCTGCGGCGCACCCTGCTGGGCTGCTGGGGCTCGTTCCAGGACCCCGAGGTGTGCAACTTCGCCTACAAGGACATGGAGCGCTGGGGTAACGCGATGTTCGTCACCCCGGGCGTGGTGGTCGACGGCAAGCTGGTCACCCACTCGCTGGTGGACATCAACCTCGGCATCCGAATCCTGTTGGGCAGTTCGTATTACGACGACTGGACCGATCAGGAGATGTTCGTCAAGACCGATCCGCTCGGCAACCCGGTAGACCGGCGGCACCCGTGGAACCAGCACACCAACCCGCACCCGCAGAAGCGGGACATGGACGGCGGCAAGTACAGCTGGGTGATGTCGCCACGCTGGTTCGACGGCAAGGACCACCTGGCGCTGGACACCGGCGGCGGCCCTTTGGCGCGGCTGTGGGCGACCGCGCTGGCCGGGCTGGTCGACATCGACTACGTCAAGGCGACCGGCAACAGCGTCAAGATCAACCTCCCCAAGACCGCGCTCAAGGGCCCGGTGGAGTTCGAGTGGAAGGTCCCCAGGTACGGCAGCAACACGATCGAGCGGGACCGGGCGCGCACCTACTTCCAGGCCTACGCGGCGGCGTGCGGGCTGTACTTCGCCGAGAAGGCGCTCGCGGAGATCCGCGCCGGGCGCACCAAGACGTGGGAGCGCTTCGAGGTGCCCGACGAGGCCATCGGTTGCGGCTTCACCGAGGCGGTGCGCGGGGTGCTCAGCCACCACATGGTGATCCGGGACGGCAAGATCGCCAACTACCACCCGTATCCGCCCACCCCGTGGAACGCCAACCCGCGCGACAGCTACGGCACGCCGGGGCCCTACGAGGACGCGGTGCAGGGCCAGCCGATCTTCGAGGAGAACGGCCGGGACAACTTCAAGGGCATCGACGTCATGCGCACGGTGCGCAGCTTCGACCCGTGCCTGCCGTGCGGTGTGCACATGTACCTGGGCAAGGGCAAGACCCTGGACAGACTGCACACGCCAACGCAGTCGCCCGTCGAGGAGTGACGCATGGCGGATCGCCCGGAGACTCCCGACAACGAAACGCAGTGGCGATCGGCGGGCGATCGGATCCAGACACTGCTGGATTCCTGCGCGGCAAGTGGGGCCGCCGCGTATGAGCGCGCGCAGCAGTTGGTCCGCGAGGTAGTCGGGCTCTACGGGGCCGGGCTGGAACGGATGATGCAGTTGGCCGCGGACCCGGCCTTCGACAATGGATTAGCCGAGCGGCTGGCCACCGACGACCTGGTGGCCAGCCTGCTCCTCGTCCACGGGCTGCACCCGCACGACGTGCACCGGCGGGTGTCCGACGCGCTGGACCGGGTGCGGCCTTATCTCGGGTCGCACGGCGGCGACGTCGACCTGCTGGAGATCGCCGACGGGCCCGAAGGCGCTGTCGTGCTTCTCGCCTTTAAAGGGAGTTGCAAGAGCTGCCCGTCGTCGGCGGTGACGCTGGAGCTGGCGGTCGAGGACGCGGTCCGCGCGGCCGCGCCGGAGGTCACCTCGATCGAGGTCGTCACCGCCCCGCTCGAGGAAGCCGCCGGCGTGATCCCGGCGGAATCGCTGATGGCGCATGTGAAGTCGAACGGACACGCCGCCTGCTGGCATCCGGTGCCCGAGGTGGCCGACCTGGCTCCCGGCGAGGTGGCCGGATTCCTGGTTTCGGGCACCCCGCTGCTGGTGTGCAGGGTGGGCGACCTGCCGCTGGCCTACCGCGACCATTGTCCGGTGTGTGATGACTCGTTAGCGGGCGCACAACTGCGCGAGACGCTGCTGGGCTGCCCGCGCTGCGGCACGCAGTTCGACATCGTGCTCGCGGGTGCTGGCCCCGACGGCACCCACCTCGAGCCGCTGCCCCTGCTGCCTCGCGACGGGGTGCCATCGGTAGCACTGGCCGAACCGATGGGGGCCCCGGCATGAGCACTCCTTTTGACGTGCTGAGCCGGATTCGAAGCAATCGGCGGGCCCCTGAGCCGGCCGGCGAGCGGTGCGAGATGTGCGCGGAGGCGATCGCCGACGAGCACCAGCACGTGGTGAACGTCGCTGCGCGGCAGCTGATGTGCGTCTGCCGGGCCTGTTATCTGCTGTTCACCGACTCGCAGGCCGAGCTGCGGTATCGCGCGGTGCCGGACCGCTATCTGGCGTTTCCGGGCTTCGCCCTGGACCGGCGCGCGTGGGAGGCGCTGCAGATCCCGGTCGGCGTCGCCTTCTTCTTCACCAACTCGGAGCTCGGGCGCACGGTCGCGTTCTACCCCGGCCCGGCCGGCGCGTGCGAATCCGAGCTCGACCTGGACGCGTGGAACGCCGTCGGCGGCGCCGACCCGCGGGCGCGCCTCCTGGCCGATGACGTCGAGGCGCTGCTGGTCCGGGTCCCGGAAGACGAGAACGCCGAACCGCAAAGCTATTTGGTTCCGATCGACGCCTGCTACGAGTTCGTCGGGCGCCTGCGCACGATGTGGCGGGGGTTCGACGGTGGCCAGGAGGCCCGGGCCTTCATCGACCGCTTCTTTGCCGACATCAAGGCCCGCGCCATCGAGACACCGGGGACGCCGGGGACGCCGGGGACACCGCCATGACCGGGGAGCACGTGGACGTGAACTTCGCGGTGCTCGACGTGGCGCCCGAGCCGTTTTCCGTCAGCCCGGTGCTGACCGCGCGCGTCAGCGTCGCGGCCGGCGGGGACGACCCCGTGCACGCGATCTCGCTGCGCTGCCAGGTCAGGATCGAACCGCTGCGGCGTTCCTACTCAAAGGAGGAGGAGGCCGGCCTGCTCGACTTGTTCGGGCCGCGCGAACGCTGGGCCACCACCCAGCGCACCTTCCTCTGGCAGCACGCCACCGCGATGGTGCCCGGCTTCGCCGGCAACACGACGGTCGCCCTGCCCCTGGACTGCACCTACGACTTCGAGGTCGCCGCCGCCAAGTACCTGCACGCGCTGCGCGATGGCGCGCTGCCCCTGCAATTCCTCTTCAGCGGAACCATTTTCGTCAAATCCGAACGCGGGTTCTCGGTCCAGCAGGTGCCGTGGGACTGCGAGTATCGCTACGACATGCCGATCACGGTGTGGCGGGAGCTGATCGCGCAGCACTACCCGAACACCGGCTGGGTGCGGCTGAGCCACGAAACCGTAGTGGCCCTGGCCGCCTACAAGTCGGCGCAGGGGCTGCTCGACCTCGACCACGCGGTCACCTCGCTGTTGGACACCGACCGGGAGACGACGCGGTGACCTCGAATTGGGACCGGGCCCGCGCCGTCGCCGACGCGGTGCTGTACGAGGGCTATCTGCTCTACCCGTACCGGGGGACGTCGAGCAAGAATCAGTCGCGTTGGCAGTTCGGCGTTCTGGGCCCGCCCGGCGCCGCGGACGCGGGCCTGGGCGAGGACGACAGCCTCGCGGCGGAGTTCCTGGTAGACGGGGGCCGGGCGCTGACCGTGGTGGTGCGGTTCCTGCAGTTGCAGCACCGCCGGGCCGAGCGGGAATTCGCCCACGGCGAGTTCGAGCCGGTCGGCGAGCTGACCACCCCGGCCGGGTCGTGGCTGACCTGGGACGAGGCGGTGGAATGCGAGCGGTCGTTCGGCCCGCTCGCATTCGAGGACCTGCCGTGCGCGTTGCCGTTCGTGGCCGACGCGGCAACCGAGGTCGAATACCTCGACGGCGGCCGCCTGGTGCGCCGGCGCCAGGAGGTGCTCGGACTGCTGACCGTCTCCGGCGAGCCGGACGGCGGCCTGCGCCGGGTGTCGGTGCGGGTCGGCAACGTCGGGGAGGCCGTCGGCGACAAAGCCGACGGAAAAGACTCCGTGATTGCCCGCTCGATGATCGGCACCCACATCATCGCCGAAGTCGTTGGCGGCGAGTTCGTTTCGCTGCTCGAACCGCCGCCGGGCGCCGCCGACGCGGTGTCGCGGTGTGGCCGGCACCGCTGCTTCCCCGTGCTGGCGGGCCCCGAGGGCACCCGGGACATCCTGCTGATCTCGCCGATCATCCTCTACGACCACCCGGAGGTCGCCGAACAGAGCGGCACGGCCCTGTACGACTGCACGGAGATCGACGAGATTCTCACGCTGCGCGTGATGACGATGACGGAGGAGGAGAAGGCGCAGGCGCGGGCCACCGATCCGCGGGCCGCGCACATCATCGACCAGTGCGACGCGATGTCGCCCGAGTCGATGGCGCGCCTGCACGGTGTGTTGCGCGACCCCCACGCGATCCCGGGTCTGGTGCCCGAGATCCCCGAGGGGGTCGACTGGTGGGATCCGCTGGCCGACAACGCGGTTCGTCCCGAGGTCGACGCGGTGCTGGTGAACGGGGTCCGGGTCGCGCGCGGCAGCCGGGTCCGGTTGCGGCCGCGGCGCAACGCCGACGCCCAGGACCTCTTCGTCGCCGGCAAGACCGCCCGCGTCACGTCGGTGCATGAGGACGTCGAGGGCAACAAACACGTCGCGGTCGTCGTCGACGACGACCCCGCCGCCGAGCTGCACGACTGGTACGGCCGCTATCTCTACTTCTCCCCCGACGAAGTGGAGCCGCTCGAAGCCTCGCAACCCGCGACGTGAAAGGAGTTCGAAATGGAAGTCTTGGGTTGGATATTCCTCGCCATCATCGCGTTGGTGGTCGGGATCGGACTGGTGTTGGGGCTGGCGTCGATTCCCGACGCCCGCCGCTACCTGAAACTGAGGCGGATGTAGCCGCCTGGGCGACCCGATGACAGCGCGCATCCTGGTGGCCGGGATCGGCAACATCTTCCTGGGGGACGACGGGTTCGGCTCGGAAGTGGTTCGCAACGCCGAGATCCCGCAGGGCGATTCGGGCGTCCGCGTCACCGACTACGGCATCAGGGGCATGCACCTGGCCTACGACCTGCTCGAGGACTGGGACACCCTGGTCCTCGTCGACGCCGTACCCAGCCGAGGCAACCCCGGCACGTTGCACGTGTTCCAGGCCGACCATGAATCGGGCTCCGGCACGGCCGGTGTCGACGGTCACAGCATGGATCCCGCCGCGGTGTTCGCCAGCCTGCGGGCCCTGGGCGGCAGTCCGCCCTACACGGTCGTCGTCGGGTGCGAGGCGGGCAGTGTCGAGGAGGGCATCGGCCTGACCGAGCCCGTGGCCAGGGCCGTCCCGCGGGCCGCGCGGGCCGTCGAGGAAATAGTCGCGGCGCTGCAAACGGCCGCGCGGGAGGACCGCTGATGTGCCTGGGGATACCGGGTCAGGTGATCCGGATGCTGGACGGTTACGAGGGCCAGCTCGCGCTGGTCGATGTCACCGGCGAGCAGCGCAGGGTCAACGTCGGCATGTTGCCGGAGGAGACGTTCGCGCCCGGCGACTGGATAATCATCCACATGGGCTTCGCCGTCGAAAAGACAGACCGCGCCGGCGCCGAGCAGGCGATGGCCGGCCTCGAGCTGATGGGCAGGGGCCGCGCCGACCCGACAGTCAGCCCGGAGGGCGGTTGAGATGACCGAATCCCCCCTGCTGCTGCGATCGGACGACGTCCGGCAGCGCTTCACCGTGACCGGTGTTGTCCAGGGGGTCGGCTTCCGTCCTTTCGTGCACCGCATCGCCAGCGAGCTGGGCCTGGCCGGCTTCGTCGGCAACGATTCCGGCGCCGTCTTCCTCGAGGTGCAGGGCGAGCGCGCCCGCGTCGACGAATTCGCCCGCCGGCTGCGCGCCGAGGCCCCGCCGCTGGCCCGGATCAGCACCGTCAGCGTCACCGACGTCGCGACCGGCGCGACGGACCGGGGGTTCCGGATCGTGGAGAGCCGGACGATCACGGGCGCTCACACCTTCAAGACCCCGATCCCGCCCGACATCGCGGTGTGCCACGACTGCGTCGGCGAGCTGTTCGACCCGCGCGACCGGCGCTACCGGCACCCGTTCGTGACGTGCACCAACTGCGGGCCGCGGTTCACCATCATCCGCGAGTTGCCGTACGACCGGCCGGCCACCACGATGTCGGCATTCGCCATGTGCGAGCGCTGCGCCGCCGAATACCACGATCCGGCCGATCGCCGGTTCCACGCGCAGCCGATCGCCTGCCCCGATTGCGGTCCGTCGCTGCGGTTTTCGTCATCGGCCGGATCCGTCGCCGGGTCGGACGCCGCGCTGGCGGCCACCCAACGCGCGCTGGCGGTGGGTGCGGTGGTCGCTGTCAAGGGCATCGGCGGCTACCACCTGGCCTGCGCGGTCGACGACGAGGCGGCGGTCGCGGTGCTGCGGGCGCGAAAGTCGCGGGGCGCCAAGCCTTTCGCCATGCTGGTCCGCGACCTCGACGTCGCGCGCCGCTACGCGCACCTCGACGCCGACGAGGCCGCGGTGCTGACCGGCCCAGCCCGCCCGATCGTGCTGCTGAGGCGGCGCCGGGGCGCGCCCGTCGCCGACGCCGTCGCGCCCGGCAGCCCGCGGCTCGGCCTGATGCTGCCGTACTCCCCCGTCCATCACCTGCTGCTGGCGCCCGTGCCCGGCGCCGCCGGGCCGGTGCCCGACGCCCTGGTGCTCACCAGCGCGAACCGTTCCGACGAGCCCATCTGCTTCACCGATGACGATGCCGCCCAACGGCTTCCGGCGCTGTGCGACGCGGTACTCGACCACGACCGGCCGATCCACGTCCCGTGCGACGACTCGGTGGTGCGCGTCGTCAGAGACGAGAAAGGGGCCCGGGAGCTGCCGATCCGCCGGTCCCGCGGCTTCGCGCCGTTGCCGGTCGATCTCGGGCAGGCGGGCCCGGCCGTGCTCGCCGTGGGCGGGGAACTGAAGAACACCTTCTGCCTCACCGACGGCTCCCGCGCGTACCTGTCCGGCCACATCGGCGACATGGCCACCTGGGAGACGCTGCGGGCGTTCGAGCGCGCGGTGGGTCAGCTCACCGGGATACGCGGCACGCCGGCGCGCCTGGCCGCCGACCTGCACCCCGGCTACCACACCCGCAACTGGGCCGAGCGCCACGCGGGCGACCGGCCGCTGGACCTCGCCCAGCACCACCACGCGCACGTGGTCTCGCTGCTGGCCGAGCACGGGCGCATCGGAGAGCCCGTCATCGGGGTCTCGTTCGACGGAACCGGCTACGGCTGCGACCAAACCATCTGGGGCGGCGAGATTCTCGCCCTCGGGACCGAGAGCCACCGATTCGTTCGCGTCGGCCACCTGCTGCCGGTCCCGCTGCCCGGCGGTGACGCCGCGGTGCGCAACCCGTGGCGGATGGCGCTGTCGCAATTGTGGACGGCCGACATCGACTGGACCCCCGACCTCGCACCCGTCGCCGCCGCGACCCCGGACGAATTGCGCCTCACCCGTTCGCAATTGGAGAGCGGCACCGGGTGTGTGCCGTGTTCGAGCATGGGCCGGCTGTTCGACGCGGTCGCGTCGCTGCTCGGAGTGCGCCACCGGATCGACTACGAGGGCCAGGCCGCCATCGAGCTCGAGGCGCTCGCCGAGTCGGTGCCCGACGATCCGGGGACAGGCCCGTCGCTGCCGCTGACGGTGCGGACCGACGGGGTGATCGATCCCACCACGATGGTGCAGACGATGGTGGCCGCGCTGTACGCCGGTACCCCACCCGCGCCGCTGGCCGCCTCGTTCCACGAGGCGGTTGCGGACGCCGTCGCCAAGGTGGTCGCCCAGGTGGCCGGCGAGACCCGGCTCGTCGGCCTGACCGGCGGGGTTTTCCAGAATGTGCTGTTGCTGCGCGCATGCCGGAAGCGGCTGCGGCGCAACGGGTTCGAGGTGCTGACCCACCGCATTGTTCCGCCGAACGACGGCGGGCTGGCGCTGGGCCAGGCCGCGATCTCGATGCTGAGGGGAACTGAAGAGGGATGGGCAGAGGGGGACCGATGACAACCACCGCCATCGACCGCGGGCTGGGCGCCGGATTGGCCGAGGATTTGGCCGCCACCGCGTTCACGCTGGCGAAGCGCTTCGCCGCGGGCGCGACGATGTGGTCGATCGCGCCGTCGTGGGAGCCGCATGCGCTGCACATCGCGGTCGAATTCGTGCATCCGGTGATCATGGGCAAGCGGGCCCTGCCCGCGGTGGCGCTGACCGGACCCGACCTGGTGGACCTGGCGCGGGTGTCGGTGCGGCCCGGCGACATCGTGGTCGCGGTCTCCGGCGCCGACGACGCACAGGTCCGCTCCGTGATGCGGCGCAGCCCGGCCTGGGGCGCCACCACGATCTGGATCGGCAGCGGCGAGCGGCCGGCAGCAGGGATGGCGGACCACGTGCTGTGGCTCGACGACCCCGACCCGCGGGTGCCCGCGACGGGCGGCTTCGTGCTGTTCTATCACCTGCTGTGGGAGCTGACCCACGTGTGCTTCGAACACTCGGGGTTGCTCAAAGACGAGTGCACCGAATCGGTTTGCGTCACGTGCAGCGACGAGGGT
Source organism: Mycobacterium sp. (assembly GCF_035506235.1). Taxonomy (GTDB): domain Bacteria; phylum Actinomycetota; class Actinomycetes; order Mycobacteriales; family Mycobacteriaceae; genus Mycobacterium. The sequence continues at coordinate 49,301 of NZ_DATJPU010000001.1, read as the reverse complement.
CGCCTGGGCGAGGTGGTGACGGCGTCGGCCGACGGGCAGGCGGCGGTGCGCACGTCGCGGGGCATGGAGAACGTGATCACCACCCTCGTCGACCCGGTCGCCGCCGGCGACCTGGTCCTGGTGCACGCGGGCACGGCGATCAGCCGCGTCGGCGACGAGGAGGACGTCCGATGACCGACGAGCCCACCAACTTCCTGTATCCGTTCATCGACGCGCAGGAGGACGACCCCGAGTCGCTGCTGGCCGACCTGGCGGCCTCCGCGCAGGCGAAAGCCGCCGAGAGCCTGGCGTTGCGCCGCTCCACCCTCGAGGCCAACGCCGACCTGCTGGAGGCGGCCGCCACCGAGATGGCGCGCCGCTTCGCGGCGGGCGGGCGGTTGTTCACCTTCGGAAACGGCGGCAGCTGCACCGATTCCACCACGTTGGCGCGGCTGTTCGCCCGGCCGCCGCTCGGGCAGCCGCTGCCCGCGTGGCCGTTGACCGCCGACCAGGCGGTCATGACCGCGCTGGGCAACGACGTCGGGTTCGAGCTGGTGTTCGCCCGTCAGCTGATCGCCCGGGCGAAGGCCGGTGACATCGCCATCGCCATGTCGACGAGCGGCGGGTCGCCCAACCTGCTCGCGGCGCTCGCCGAGGCGCGCCGGCGCGGGCTGTACACCGTCGGTTTCGCCGGCTACGACGGCGGCGCGTTCGCCAACAACCCCGACGTGGACGCCTGCTTCGTCGTTCGCTCGCAGAGCGTGCACCGCATTCAGGAATCGCAGGCGCTGCTGGGCTACCAGCTGTGGTTGAGCCTGCACCAACATCTCGGCGGCGATCGAGGATTGGGGGCGGCATGAATAAGTCAGCGGGCGAATATCTTTCCTCGGGGCCGCGGTTCGCCGAGGGCGAGGTGATCGAGCGGATCGAGTCGTTCCGCAGGCGCCGCCCCCGGTTGCTCGACGACCACGTGACCCTGGCCCACGGCGCGGGCGGCAAGGCCTCGGCGGCGCTGGTGGACGCGGTGTTCCTGGAGGCCTTCCGCAACCCGTTGTTGGAGTCGTTGGGTGACGGCGCGGTGTTGACGTTGCCCGGTGGCGAGCGCCTGGCGATGTCGACGGACTCGTTTGTGGTGCAGCCCAGGCGTTTTCCCGGTGGGTCGGTCGGTGAGCTGGCCGTCCACGGCACCTGCAACGACCTCGCGATGGCCGGGGCCGTGCCGTCGTGGATCTCGGCGGCGTTCGTGATCGAAGAGGGCTTGCCGATCGCCGAGTTGAAGGAGATCGTCGCCGACATGGCCGCCGCGGCCGCGGCCGCGGGTGTGCAGATCGTCACCGGTGACACCAAGGTGGTGCCCAAGGGCGCGGCCGACGGGCTGTTCGTCACCACCACCGGGGCCGGTGTCATCCCGGTGGGCCGCACGCTCGCGCCCTCGTCGGTGCGCACCGGCGACAAGGTGCTGTTGTCGGGGTCGATGGGCGACCACGGCATGGCCGTCATGCTCGCCCGCGGCGACCTGGCGATCGAGGCCGACATCGTCTCCGACACCGCGTCGGTCAGCCCGCTGGTGGAACTGCTGCTGGCGGCCGCCCCGTCCACCCGGTGGATGCGCGACGCGACCCGCGGCGGGGTCGGCACGGTGTGCAACGAACTCGCCCAGGCCTGCGGCCTGGGGGTGCTGCTGGAAGAGGAGCGGCTACCCGTGCGGCCCATGGTGAATGGCGCCTGCGAGCTGCTCGGCATCGATCCCCTGTACGTCGCCAACGAGGGCAAGTTCGTCGCCGTCGTCGCGCCGGAGGAGGCCGAGGCCGGGCTGGCCGCGTTGCGGTCGCACCCACTGGGGGCCGACGCGGCCGAGGTGGGGGAAATCGTCACCGAACCGGCCGAAAGCGTGGTGCTGCGCACCGGCTTCGGCGGCACCCGGATGGTCGACATGCTCGTCGGCGACCCGCTGCCACGGATCTGCTGAGTATAGGAGTAGCGAGAGATGTGTCTTGGGATTCCGGGCCGGATCGTCGAAATCACCGACCCCGCCAACTATCTGGCGAAGATCGACGTCAGCGGCGTCCAGCGCACGATCAGCGTGCGGCTGCTCGAAGACGACATGCCCGAGCCCGGCGAGTGGGTGCTGGTGCACGTCGGGTTCGCCATGGCCAAGATCGACGAGACGGAGGCGTTGCTCACCCTGGCCGCCATCAAGAAACTCGGCGAGGCGTATACCACCGAGATGGAAGCCTTCGACTCATCGGCCATCGTCTAAGGAAGGCGCACAATGAAATTCGTTGACGAGTTCCGTGATCCGGCCGCCGCGCGCAAGCTGCTGGGCGCCATCGGGCATCTGGCCGGCAGCGGGCAGGACCAGTTCAAGTTCATGGAGGTGTGCGGCGGCCACACCCACACCATCTACCGGCACGGCATCGAACACCTGCTGCCCGACAACGTCGAGCTGGTGCACGGCCCGGGCTGCCCGGTCTGCGTGATCCCGATGGGCCGCATCGACGACGCGATGTGGCTGGCCGGCCAACCCGACGTGATCTTCACCTGTTTCGGCGACATGATGCGGGTGCCCGGCTCGCACGGCAGCCTGCTGGACGCCAAGGCGCGGGGCGCCGACGTGCGGTTCGTCTACTCCCCGCTGGACGCGCTGAAGATCGCGGTCGACAACCCCGACAAGCAGGTGGTGTTCTTCGCCATCGGTTTCGAGACCACCGCGCCCTCGACCGCGGTGACGCTGGTGCGGGCCCGCGACCTGGGAATGCCCAATTTCAGCGTCTTCTGCAACCACGTCACGATCGTGCCGCCGATCAAGGCCATCCTGGAGTCACCGGACCTGCGGCTGTCGGGTTTCATCGGTCCCGGGCACGTGTCGACGGTGGTGGGCAATCGGCCCTACCGGTTCGTGCCGGAGGTGTACCGAAAGCCGTTGGTGGTGGCGGGGTTTGAGCCGCTGGACATTCTGGCGGCGGTCGCGATGCTGCTGACCCAGATCCGCGAGGGCCGCTGCGAGGTGGAGAACCAGTACAAGCGGGTGGTGCCCGAGCACGGCAACCCGGCCGCCCTGGCGCTGATGGGCAAGGTGTTCGCGCTGCGCCCGCACTTCGAATGGCGCGGGCTGGGATTCATCTCGCAGAGCGCGCTGCGCCTGCACGACGATTTCGCGGAGTTCGACGCCGAGCTGCGGTTCGCGATGCCCGGCGTGCGGGTCGCCGACCCCAAAGCCTGCCAGTGCGGCGAGGTGCTCAAGGGCGTGCTCAAGCCCTGGGAGTGCAAGGTTTTCGGCACCGCGTGCACGCCCGAGACCCCGATCGGGACGTGCATGGTCTCCCCCGAGGGGGCGTGCGCGGCGTACTACAACTTCGGCCGCATGCACCGTGATGCGGTGAAGCTCGTGGGGCGCACTTGACCGATACCCGGGGTGCCGAGATGTTCGCCCGCTACGCGTACGCCCCGAACGCCCTGGGCTACTGCGGGCCCCCACTCGGGGCCACCCTGCGGGACGGTTCCGTCGACGAGATGCGCCGCGCGGCGACCACGTTCTCCGGGGCCTGGCCCTACCTGCAAGTCCTGTCCCGGCTGACCGGCATCGCCGACCCGCTGGATTTCCGGCTCGTCGAATCCTATTGGCTCGGCGGCGGCGTTGGCGCCGACCTGGACCCGCGAGACTTCTTCGACGCCTTGCTGGCGATCATCGGCCCACAAGCCGGCCGCTACTGGTCACACCTGTCGGCGGACCTGGCGCACGAGGCCGCCGGCAATCACTGCTTCCACGTGTTCGGCGTGTATCCCTGGACGAGGTTTCTGGGGCTTAAAAACGGAAGCATGGACGAGCGTCCGCTCAGCGTGCTCGACAACTGCCGAATCACCTGGGGCACAGTGGTTTCCCGTGACGGCGACGACGTCGAGGTGTCATGCCGGAACCTGCTGTGGGACGGCCGGGCGCTAACGCTGTCCGAACCCTGCGCGCGCCCGCTCGAGGTATGGGCCGACGGCTACAGCGCGGTGCCCGACGTCGCCGTCGGCGACCGGGTCGCGGTGCACTGGGGCCGGCTGTGCGGCCGGCTGTCGCCGCAGCAGGTTCGCGCGCTCGCCGACAGCACCCAACGTCAGCTGCGGGTGACCAGCCAACGGCTGGCGCACGTCTAGTCTTGCCTAGTCTTGCCCCCGTGCCCGATTCGATCTGCGACGTGCTGCCCGCCGCGGCCGCGCTGCTCGGTGCCCCCGGCGCGGTCGACCGCCTCGGTCTGGCGGAGTCGGTCGGCGCGAAAGATCGCGTCGCGGTCGTGCTGGTGGACGGGCTGGGCTGGCACCTGCTGCCGCAGTTGGCCGGCTCATTGACTTTCAGGGCGCCGTTGCTCGCCTCGGTGCTCGCCGGCGAGACCGGGCGGCTCACCGAACTCAGCTGTACCTTCCCGTCGACCACGCCGAGCAGCCTGGTGTCCCTGGGCACCGGCGCCCGGCCCGGCGAGCACGGCATCCTGGGTTTCACGCTCAACGTGCCGGGCACCGATCGGGTGCTCAACCACATCCTGTGGCGCGACGACCCGCCGCACGCCCAATGGCAGCCGCTGCCCACCTGGTTCCAACGGCTGGAGCAGGCCGGCATCGGCGCGCGCGCCGTGCTGCCCGCGGCGTTCATCGGCAGCGGCCTGACCGACGCCGCGTACGGCGGCGCCGAATTCCGCCCGACACGGCCGACGGACGACTACGCCGCGGCGCTGGCCGGGGAACTGAAGGCGGCGCCGGGGCTGGTCTACGGGTACACCGCCGACCTGGACACCGCGGCCCACCTGTTCGGCATCGGTTCCGACCAGTGGCGCGAGGCGGCGGCCCGCGTGGACGCCCTACTCACCAGGCTGGTCGAGGCGCTGCCGCCCGACGCGGCGTTGCTGGTGACCGCCGACCACGGCGGGCTGAACGTCCCGCCGGACGCCCGCGTCGACCTCGACGCCGATCCCCGCCTGGGCGAGGGGGTGCGGGTGGTCGCCGGCGAGGCCCGGGTGCGCTACCTGCACACCGAGCCGGGGGCCGCCGCGGACGTGCGGTCCGCGTGGAGCGAGGCGCTCGGCGGGCGGGCGGCGGTCTACACCCGCGAGCAGGCGGTGGCCACCGGCATGTTCGGGCCGGTCAACCCGGCGCACCTGCCGCGGATCGGCGACGTCGTCGTCGTCTGCACCGGCGACGCCGCCGTGCTGGCGACCGGCCACGAGCCCCCGGAAACGGCTCGCCTCATAGGCTTTCACGGCGCGGCCACCCCGGCCGAGATGGCCATCCCCTTCATCGTTTTCCACCGCGTCAGCGGTGCCTGAGTTGTCGGTGGCCCGCGCTAGACCTGAGTCCATGGACGACGCAGATCGAGCCCGCTGCGGCGAACAATTCCGGCGTCTGCACACCGGCGACGAGGTGCTCGTGCTGCCGAATCCCTGGGATATCGGGACCGCGCGACTGTTCGCCAACCTGGGATTCGAGGGACTGGCGACGACGAGCGCCGGCCTGGCGTTCTCGCTGGGCCGGCGCGACGGCGACGGCGCGGTCAGCAGGGACGAAACGCTCGCACACGTGCGCACCATCGTCGACGCGACACCGCTGCCGGTGACCGCGGACCTGGAGAACGGCTTTGGCGACTCGCCCGACGCGGTGGCGGAAACCGTGCGGCTCGCGGGCGAGGCCGGCCTGGCGGGAGCATCCATCGAGGACGCGACGTACCGGCCCGACCAGCCGATCTTTCCCGCGGCGCTCGCGGTCGAACGAGTGCGGGCGGCCGTCGAAGCCGCGCGGGCGCTGCCCTATCCCTTCACCCTGACCGCCCGCGCGGAGAACTTCATCCGCGGCCGTCCCGACCTCGATGACACGCTGTCGAGGCTGCGGGCATACGAAGCCGCCGGCGCCGACGTGCTGTACGCGCCCGGTCTTCCCGATGAGCCGGCGCTCCGTCTGGTTTGCCGCAGCGTCACCAAACCGGTCAACTACGTGGCCGGCATCGGGGCCGCCCGCTTCACCCTCGCCGAACTCGAGGAGTTCGGCGTGCGCAGGGTGACGATCGGCACGTCGTTTTGCCGCGCCGCCCTGACCGCCGTGGTTCGCGCCGCACGGGAAGTGCTCGAACGGGGGTCGTTCGACTACGTCGAGGGCGTTTACAGCGTGGCCGACTTCAACGAGCTCATCGATCCCCGCAGCGTTTTCACAGCTCGCTCCGATCGTTCATCCGGCTCCGCGTTGTAGATTCGGGCCACTGTGACAGTCCGAGGCGCCGGTGGAACTCGGCGATGGCAGTCCGCCATCGCGATCGTCGCCGCGTTCGGGGCATTCGTTGCCCTCGTCGCGGGTTCGGCGTTGCGCCCCCCATTCGCCGCGGCGGCACCGCCGGAGCCGGCGGCCTGGTCTCAGGGATCCCCGGACGTCGGCGCGCCCGCCGGCCAGCTGCAGCTGCGCGCATCGCGGCACTCCGCGCCGACCAACGGGAAGCCGTTCCACAGCATCTGGATGACGAAGGACCGGCCACCGGCGTGGAGCCGCTTGTCACCGCAATCGGTCGGTTCGCCGCTGCCGGTCTCGTTCTCCGGGTTGGGGTTTCAGCCCAGCGGCGCCTCTCCCCGCGCACCCGCGGCCGTCCGGCCCGACCGCGATATCTTGACCCGGTTCTGCGTCGCCCGTCGCTGATCACTCAGCGAACCGGCCGTGTAACCCCTGCGTCTATTCCAGGGGAGAGTCCATGTCAAAGCAGAGGTTGTAATGGATTTCGCGACGCTGGCACCGGAAATCAACTCCGGGCTGATCTATTCGGGTCCCGGCGCGGACCCGATGATCCGGGCCGCCACGGCCTGGGAGCGGCTGGCCGTCCGGCTGAGCACGGCGGCGGCCGACTACCGCGCCGTCACCGCAAAGCCGGCGGCGGGATGCCACACGGCACCCTACACCGACTGGCTGGACGCCGTCGCCGCGCAGGCTCACCAAGCGGCGACCGGGCTCGCGGCGGCCGCCGGCGCCCATCAGTCGGCGCGCGAGGCGATGGTGCCCCCACCGGCGATCACCGCCAACCGCGCGCGGCGGCGGTCGCTGGCCGACGAGAACTGCCTGGGGCAGACGAGCCCGGCGATCGCGGACACCGACGCGGCGTACGAGCGGATGTGGGCCCGCGACGCCGCCGCCATGTATGCCTACGCCGGCGCCTCGGCCGAGGCGGCGGCGGTGACGCCGTTCGCCTCGCCGCCGGGCAACCACGGCGCGGGCACCTGGGCGCTGAAGTCGGCGCCGGACGTCGTAGCGGCCGGCGCTCGGGTGATGTCGGCGATTCCCGAAGCGCTGCAGGCGCTTTCGGTGTCACCGCTGATGTCCTTCGATGCGTCGCTCGCGCCGGCGACGTCGTCGCTGTCGAGGCTTAGTTCGCTGTCGGCGCCGTCGGACTCCGCGATCAAGCACCTGAATGCCCTCAACAAGCAGGCGGCCCTGTGCGCGCTGCTCAGAAAGCCGGGCCGCCCGGCGTCCACAGCCCGGCTCGGTCGCGGCACGTCGATCGGGACGCTGTCGGCGCCGGAGGCCTGGGCGACGGCCACGGCACCCGCTGCCGTCTACCGCGGCACCGTCGCATAGTCAGAGCGGGGTGACGTAGGCCGAGCTGATGCCGCCGTCGACCAGGAACGTCGACGCGGTGATGAACGACGCGTCGTCACTGGCCAAAAAGGCCACCGCGGCGGCGATTTCGTCGGGTTCGGCGAAGCGGCCCACCGGCACGTGCACCAGTCGGCGCGCGGCCCGCTCGGGGTCTTTGGCGAAAAGCTCTTGCAGCAACGGCGTGTTGACCGGCCCCGGGCACAGGGCGTTGACGCGGATGCCCTGCCGGGCGAACTGCACGCCCAGTTCCCGCGACATCGCCAGCACCCCGCCCTTGGAGGCGGTATAGGAGATCTGCGACGTCGCCGATCCCAGCACGGCGACGAACGACGCCGTGTTGATGATCGAGCCCTTGCCGGCGGGCACCATGTGCCGCAGCGCGGCCCGGCAGCACAGGTACACCGATGTGAGGTTGACGTCCTGGACCCGTTGCCAAGCGGCAAGTTCGGTGTTCTCGATCAGGTCGTCCTCGGGGGGTGAGATGCCGGCGTTGTTGAACGCGACGTCGACCCAGCCGTAGGCCTCGGCCGCCGCATCGAACAGCGCGTTGACCGCGCCTTCGTCCGAAACGTCGGTCGGCACGAACAAACCCGACAGCTCCTCGGCGGCCGCGGCGCCGGCGTCGCGGTCGACGTCCCCGACGACGATGGTCGCGCCTTCGGCGCGCATCCGTCGCCCGGCGGCCAGGCCGATGCCGCCGCCACCGCCGGTGATCACCGCCACCCTGCCCGCCAGCCGCCGGGAGAGGTCGACCGTCATCGCCGGCCCTCCTCTCTGATCGCGATGAAAACGTTCTTGGTCTCGGTGAATTGCAGTGGTGCGTCCGGGCCGAGCTCGCGGCCCAGCCCGGACTGCTTGAAACCGCCGAAGGGCGTGTTATACCGGACCGACGAGTGCGAGTTCACCGACAGGTTTCCGGACTCGATCGCCCGCGACACCCGCAGCGCGCGGGACAGGTCGTCGGTCCAGATCGATCCCGACAGGCCGTAGGCGGTGTCGTTGGCCAGCGCGACGGCGTCGTGCTCGTCGTCGAACGGCAACACGGTGACGACCGGGCCGAAGATCTCGTCGGTGACGCTGCGGTCGGTGCGCTGCGGCGTGAGAACCGTTGGCGGGAACCAGAATCCGGGTCCCGACGGCGCGGTGCCCCGAAAGGCGACGGGGGCGTCGTCGGGCACGTAGGAGGCCACCCTGTCGCGGTGCGCGCCGGACACCAACGGGCCCATCTCGGTGTCGCGGTGGGCGGGGTCCCCGACGCCGATACCCTTCACCGCGGGCTCGAGCAGTTCCATGAATCGGTCATAAACGCTGCGCTGCACCAGGATCCGGCTGCGGGCGCAGCAGTCCTGCCCGGCGTTGTCGAAAACCCCGGCGGGGGCCGTCGCCGCCGCGCGTTGCAGGTCGCAGTCGGCGAAGACGATGTTGGCGCTCTTGCCGCCCAGTTCCAGCGTCACCCGCTTGACGTGCAACGCCGCGCCGGCCATGACGCGCTTGCCCACCTCGGTGGAGCCGGTGAACACGATCTTGCGCACTCCCGGATGAGTGACGAACCGCTCCCCCACCACCGCGCCCCTGCCGGGCAGCACCTGCAGCAGGTCCGCGTCCAGCCCGGCCTGCACCGCCAGCTCTCCGAGCCGGATCGTGGTCAGCGGCGTCCATTCGGCGGGCTTGACCAACACGGCGTTGCCCGCGGCAAGGGCGGGCGCGATGCCCCAGGACGCGATCATCATCGGGAAGTTCCACGGCGTGATCACGCCGACCACGCCAAGCGGTTCGTTGAAGGTCACGTCGAGCCCGCCGGCGACCGGAATCTGCCTGCCGCACAAGCGTTCCGGGCTACCAGCGTAGAACGTCAGCACGTCGCGGACGTGGCCGGCCTCCCATTCGGCCGACGCGATCGGATGCCCGGAGTTGGCCACCTCCAGCGCGGCCAGCTCGCCGGCGTGGGCGTCGACGGCGGCGGCGAAGGCGCGCAGGCCTTCCGCGCGTTGCGCCGGGGACAACCACGCCCAGCGCCGCTGGGCCGCCGCGGCGCGCGCCACGGCATCGTCGACCGCGGCGCCGTCGCAGAGGTCGACCGACGTCAGCACCTCCTCGGTCGCCGGGTTGACCAGTTGGGTGACGCTCATCGGCTTTCCGCATACGATTGCGCGGCTTGCACCACCGCCTTGAACAGTCGCGGGTCGTCGAGCGACTTCTCCGGATGCCACTGCACCGCAAGCACGAAAGGCTCGCCGGGCAGTTCCACCGCCTCGACGACGCCGTCGGCGTCCGTCGCGCTGACCACCAGGCCGTCACCGACCGTGTCGATGGCCTGATGGTGATAGCAGGGCGCGTCGATGGATTCCCCGAGCAGCGCGGCGAGCCGGGTGCCCGCCATGGTGCGGACCGGCAACCTGGTGAAAACCCCGTCGCCCGCCCGATGCCCGCCGTGACCGAGCACGTCGGGCAGGTGCTGGTGCAGCGTGCCACCGAACGCGACGTTGAGCACCTGGGCGCCGCGGCAGATGCCCAGCACCGGAAGCCCTCGGTCCAGCGCGCCGCGCAACAGCGCGAATTCCAGGTCGTCGCGCTCGGTGCGGGGCATGTCGGTGGCCGGGTGCGGGTGCTGGCCATAGCTGGCGGGATCGAGGTCGTAGCCCCCGGTGATCACCAGGGCGTCCAGCCGGCCGAGCAGGGCGCCGGCGATGTCGGCGTCCAGCGGTTGCGGCGGCAGCAGCACCGCGATACCGCCGGCCATGACGACGCCCTCGAAGTAATCGGCCGGAAGATACCCCGCGGCGACATTCCAGATCCCGGTCTGCACCTGCTCGAGGTATGCCGTCAGGCCTACTACCGGTCGCCTACAGCCGTTCAAACCCACGCATCCTCTCCCAGTCGGTGACCGCCGCGTTGAAGGCCGCCAGCTCCACCCGAGCGTTGTTCAGGTAATGCGCGACGACGTCGTCGCCGAACGCCTCCCCCGCGAGCGCCGACGCCTTCAACGCCGCGGCCGCATCGGCCAGCGTGGCGGGCAGCCGCTCGAGTCCGGTCGCCTCGTAGGCGTTCCCGGCGTAAGGCGCGGGCGGTTCGAGGCCTTGTTCGACACCGTACAGCCCCCCGGCGATCAGCGCGGCCACCGCGAGGTAGGGGTTGACGTCGGCGCCGGGAACCCGGCATTCGACGCGGATGTTGCGCCCGTGCCCCACCACCCGAAGGGCACAGGTGCGGTTGTCCAGTCCCCAGGCCACCGCCGTGGGCGCAAAGCTGCCTTCGGCAAACCGCTTGTAGGAGTTGATGTTCGGCGCGTAGAACAGCGTCAGTTCGCGCACGGTGGCCAGCAGGCCGGCGAGGAAACCGCCGAACGTGGCCGACATGCCGTGCGGGCGGCCGCCGTCGTCGAACACCGCAGCGCCGTCCCGGTCGCGCAGCGACAGGTGGATGTGGCAGCTGTTGCCTTCCCGCTCATCGTATTTCGCCATGAACGTCAGGCTCTTGCCGTGCTGGTCGGCGATCTCCTTGGCGCCGTTCTTGTAGATGGCGTGGTTGTCGCAGGTGACCAGCGCCTCGTCGTAGCGGAAGCCGATCTCCTGCTGGCCCCTGTTGCATTCGCCCTTGACCGCCTCGAACCGCAGGCCCGCCCCCTGCATCCCCTGCCGGATGTCGCGCAGCAGCGGCTCCATCCGCGACGACGCCAGCATCGCGTAGTCGATGTTGTAATCGCTGGCCGGGGTCAGCGCGCGGTAGCCGCCGGCCCAGGCCTGACGGTACGACTCGTCGAACACGATGAACTCCAGCTCGGTGGCGACGTCGGCGATCAGCCCGCGGGCGCCCAGCCGGTCGAGCTGGCGGCGCAGGATCGCCCGCGGCGCGACGGCGACCTCGGCGCCGTCGGCCCAGCAGAGGTCGGCGATCGCCAGCGCGGTGCCGTGGAGCCACGGGATGAGCCGCAGGGTGGACAGGTCCGGCGCCATCACCATGTCGCCGTAGCCGGTCTCCCAGCTCGACATCGCATACCCGGCCACGGTGTTCATGTCGACGTCGACGGCGAGCAGGTAGCTGCAGCACTCGGCGCCGTGCGCCGCCACCTCGTCGACGAAGAGCCCGGCCGCCACGCGCTTGCCGACCAGCCTGCCCTGCATGTCGGCGAACGCCACGATGACGGTGTCCACGACGCCGCGTTGCACCAGCTGTTCCAGCGCGGCAAGCGACAACATCGCGGAACCCGGACCGCTCGCGGCACTCACCGCGGCTACCAGGTGCTGGTGCGCAAGACGATCTCGGCGGCCACCTGCGCCGTCGACTCCTGCACGGTGCGCCGGCCCAGGTCCACCACGCGGTATTCGGCGTAGACGTACCTCTGGCTCGCGGCGGCGGCCGCCCGGGCGGCCGCGGAGCTGACCAGCACCGTGGTGCCGATTTCGACCGGCGGGCAGTGCTCGTCGAGGACCACCCCGGTGGAGTCGGGCACCCGCGGATGCCCGCGGTCGATGACGATCAGACCCACGAACCGGCCCAGCCGGGTCGCCGCCAGTTCCCAGGCCAGCTCACCGCCGGCGCGGTCGCCGAAGACCACGGCCCAGCGGATCCCCAGCGCGTCGAGTATGCCCACCACCGATTTGGCGGTAAGCCGTTGATCCAGGCCGATGACGACGGTCCGCAGCGAAGCGGTGTGCAGGCGCTCGCATACCGCCTCATAAGCGACGGGCGCACGCTCCTGGTCGCCGAGGATGACGACGACGACGCCCTTTTCCGGGCCGGCGACGGACACCGGGACCGGAAATCCGTCCAGCGTGTTCATCATCGAGTGCACCCACGCACGCTACAGCCAATGGGCCAGCTCGCGCGAGGTTTCACGGCTGCAGCCGGGTCGCGAGCTGCGGCCGTCGCGGCGGCGGGCCGTCCAGCAGGCCCAGGACGGCGTCGACGTCGAGATGGGCGGCCAGCAGCTCGGCGATCGCGTCCAGCTGGGCATCGCGCCGCGCGGCGACGTTGGTGTCGGCGAGGACGAACCCGCTCCGCCCGGCCGCATCGGCGACCCGGGTGAGCCACGCGCGACGGAAGTCGTCGTTGTCGAGCAGCCCGTGCCAGTGGGTTCCGTAGACCGCCCCGCGCGCGATGCCGTGGAGTTGCGAGTCGACGGAGAACCACGCGTCCTCGGCGCACCGGACGAGGCGCCCGTGATGGATTTCGTAACCGGTCAGGGGCCGCTGCCAGCGGCGCAAGACCTTGGCCGTCGCGAAGGCGATGTCGGCGTCCAGCAACCCCAGCCCGGTGACCTCCCCCGCCGCGGATTCCACCGTGTCCTCGATGCGCTTGCACAGCATCTGGAACCCGCCGCAGATGCCCAGCACCGGCCCGCCGGCCCGGGCGTGGTCGACGATCGCGCCGGCCAGGCCGCGATCGCGCAGCCAGGACAGGTCGGCGACGGTGGCCTTGCTGCCCGGCAGCACGATCAGGTCGGCGTCGGCCAGGTCGACCGGGTCGGCGACCCAGCGCACCAACACGCCGGGCTCGCACGCCAGCGCCTCGACATCGGTGGAGTTGGAGATCCGGGGCAGCCGCACCGCGGCCACCCGCAGCCACTGGTCGCCGCGCGGCGGCGCCGGCCTGCCCACGATGCGCTGCGCGACCACCGACAGCGAGTCCTCGGCGTCCAGCCAGAGCTCGTCGGCGTAGGGCAACACGCCGTACGTCGGGCGCCCGGTCAGGGCGCGCAACTGCTGCAGCCCGGGGTCCAGCAGCGCGGGGTCCCCGCGGAATTTGTTGACGACAAAGCCGGCGATCAACGCCTGGTCGTCGGGCTCGAGCACCGCGACCGTCCCGAACAGGTGCGCGAGCAGGCCGCCACGGTCGATGTCCCCGACCAGGAGCACCGGCAGGTTCGCGGCCCGGGCCAGCCCCATGTTCGCCAAATCCGTGGCCCGCAGGTTGATCTCGGCGGGCGACCCGGCTCCCTCGCAGATCACCGCATCGAATTCGCGGCGCAGGCAGGACAATTCATCGAAGGCGATGCCTGCGAGCCGGTCGCGATGGTGCACATAGCCGGCCGCGGTGACCGACTCGGCGACCTGACCCCGGATCACCAGCTGCGATGTCCGGTCACTGCCCGGTTTGAGCAGGATCGGGTTGAATCGCACGCTGGGCGCGAGCCCCGCCGCCCGCGCCTGGAGCGCCTGGGCGCAGCCGATTTCGCCGCCCTCGACGGTGACCACGGAGTTGTTGGACATGTTCTGCGCCTTGAACGGCGCCACCCGGACCCCGCCGCGGGCCAGCAACCGGCACAGCCCCGCCACCACCACCGATTTCCCGGCGTCGGAACTGGTGCCGGCGACCAGCAGGGCCCCGCTCACCTTTCTCGGCGCGTCACGGCAAGGTGAGGATCTCGACGCCGGTGTCGGTGACCAGCAGGGTGTGCTCGAACTGGGCGGTCCACCTGCGGTCCCTGGTGACCACCGTCCAGCCGTCGTCCCAGATCTCGTATTCCAGTGCGCCGAGGTTGATCATCGGCTCGATGGTGAACGTCATGCCGGGCTGCATGATCGTCGCCACGGAGGGCTGCTCGTAGTGCAGCACGACCAGGCCGTTGTGAAACGTGGTGCCGATGCCGTGGCCGGTGAAGTCACGAACCACGTTGTACCCGAACCGATTTGCGTAAGACTCGATGACGCGGCCGACGACCGACAGCGCGCGGCCCGGTTTGACGGCGTTGATCGCACGCATCGTGGCCTCGCGGGTGCGCTCCACCAGCAGCCGGTGCTCCTCGGAGACATCGCCGGCCAGAAAGGTGGCGTTGGTGTCGCCGTGCACCCCGTCGATGTAGGCGGTGACATCGATGTTGACGATGTCACCGTCTTCGATCACCGTCGAGTCGGGGATGCCGTGGCAGATCACCTCGTTCAGCGAGGTGCAGCACGACTTCGGGAATCCCTTGTAGCCCAGCGTCGACGGGTAGGCCCCGTTGTCGATCATGTACTCGTGGGCGATCCGGTCCAGTTCGTCGGTCGTCACACCGGGCGCGACCGCCTTGCCCGCCTCGGCCAGCGCGCCGGCCGCGATCCGGCCCGCGACGCGCATCTTCTCGATGACCTCCGGCGTCTGCACCCACGGCTCGCTGCCCTCTTGCGCGGTGGGCTTGCCGACGTATTCCGGGCGCGGGATGCGGCCGGGCACCGGCAGAGTCGGCGATATCACTCCGGGGGAAAGCGCGGTCCGAGCAGGCATGGGGCCAGCTTAATCGCGTCGGCCGGGAGGGCGCGGCGTCGAGCGCGACATCACGCCTTGCCGCGGCGCAGCAACGACCGCCGCGGCCCCCGGACGGTCACCGACCCGCACACCACCCGGCCCGTCAGCACGACGTGCGGCGTCCCCTCGCCCGGCGCGTCCTTGCGGCGGTCGCTGGCGCTGCCGACGTAGACCTCGACGTCGTCGATCGAGGCGCTGGCGCGGTCGGGCAACCGGACCTCCACCGAGCCGAACCTCATGTCGAGCTCGATGACCACCACCGGCCCCGCGAACCGGGCCCGGGTCAGGTCCAGTTCGACCGAGCCCAGCCGGCGCACCAGCGCCAGCCTGGTGGGCACGGTCCATTCGCCGTGCCGCTTCAGCGAACCGGCCCAGCCGCGCAGTTCGACCCGGTCGGCCGCGGACGTGACGATCGCGCCCGGCCCGGGCAGGTCACCGACCAGACTGTCCAGCTCGCTCCGGGTGCGCGCGTACGACACCTGCGACGAGCGCTGCTCGAACTCGTCGATGTCGATCAGCCCGAGCGCGACGGCGTTGTGCAGCCGCCGCATGGTGCCGTTCCGGTCGGCGTCGGAGACCCGCAGTGACATCGGAGCCACCATGTCTCCCCCGGATATTTCGCCCATGCTGGCAATTTACCGCCGCGCGGGCGCGGGGGCTCTAGGCCAGGTAATCCCGCGGCAGCGACTCGAACATCACCTTGGTCATCCGGACCGCGTATTCCGAGCTGCCGCCCCCGACGATCAGCGCCGCGAAGGCCAGGTCGCCGCGGTACCCGGCGAACCACGAGTGCGATCCGCCCGGAAACTCGGCCTCGCCGGTCTTCCCGTAGACCTCGCCGCAGCAGCCGGCGATCTCCTTGGCGGTCCCGTTGGTCACCACGAGCCGCATCATCGGCCGCAGCGCATCGACCATCTTCGGCGAGATCGGCGTGACCGGGACGTCCGAGCCCTCGACCGTCGTCGGCCGCCCGGCGATCAGCTGCGGCACCGGGGTCTTGCCGGCGTCGACGGTGGCCGCGACCAGGGCCATGCCGAAGGGGCTCGCCAGCACCTTGCCCTGGCCGAAGCCGTCCTCGGTGCGCTCGGCCAGGTCGACCGTGGGGGGCACCGACCCCGTCACCGTGGTGATGCCGTCCACCGTGTAGTCCAGCCCGATGCCGTAGCGGTTGGCCGCCTGGGTGAGGCCGCGGGGCGGCATCCTGCTGCTCAGCTCGGCGAACGTGGTGTTGCACGAACTGGCGAACGCCCGCGACATCGACACCACGCCCAGGTCGAAGCCGCCGTAGTTGGGGATGGTGCGGTGCCCGATGTCGATGTGGCCCGGGCAGCCCAGCATCGTGTTGGGCGTGGCCATGTCGCGGTCGACGGCGGCGCCGGCGGTGACCATCTTGAAGGTCGACCCGGGCGGGAACAGGCCGTTGGTGGCCGGCAGGCCGTCCGCGTCGGCGCCCTTGTTCTGCGCGATCGCGAGGATCTCCCCGGTCGACGGCTTGATCACGACGATCATCGCCTTGCCGCCCCGGGTGTCGACCGCGTGCTGCGCGGCGTTCTGCACCGCGCGGTCCAGGGTGATCGACACCGATGGCGCCGGCGACCCCTCGACCTCGTGCAGCACGGCCACGTCGACGCCGTTCTGGTTGACGCTGACCACCCGCCAGCCGGCCTGGCCGTCGAGCTGGTCCATCACGGCCTTTTTCACCTCGGCGATGACGGCCGGCGCGAAATGCGGGTCGGTCGGCAACATCTCGGCCTGCGGTGTGACCACGATGCCGGGCAGCCTGCCGATCGCGGGGAAAACCTTGTCGTTGTCGTCCGGGTGCAGCGTGACCCCCAAGTCCAGCGGCTGCGTCGCCGAGCTCGCTTGCTCGGCGAGCAGCTGCGGATCGGCGAGCGTGTTGTTGAACGGCCGCAGCACGTCGACCACCGCGTGGGTGGTCCCGATCAGGGCGGGCCCGGCCTGCGCGGCGTCCAGCGTGTAGTGGTACAGGTAGCCCGGCGCGAGCACGTCGCTGCCGCCCAGTTCGTTCACCGACGCGCGCCGCGGCCGATCGGCCCGCAGCGCGAACGTCTGATGCTCGCCCAGCTTGGGGTGCACGTCGGTGGTGGCCCACCGGACCTCCCAGCGCCCCTCGTCGCGGGCCATCCGCAGCTGGCCGTCATAGCTCCAGCTCCGGTTCTTGGGCAGGTGCCAGGTGAAGCGGTAGTCGACCGTGCCGGTGTCCTCGGCGTACTTGGCGCTGAGGACCTGCGCGTCCAGGTGGGTGGCCTGCAGTCCGGCCCAGGCGGCGTTGAGCGCCTCGCGGGCCTCGTTCGGGTTGTCGCTGAGCTGGGCGGCCGTCGCGGTGTCCCCGATCCCCAAGGCGCGGAAGAACCTCTCGGCGGCCGGGCCCGGGCCGTCGGGCCGCGGGGTGCACCCGGACAGGGCGATGACGCCCACGAGCAGCAGGCTGACCGTTGCTGATACCAGTGGGGTTTTTGTGGCCATCGGTACAGATGTTATGAACGCTGGGCCGCCGACAGGCGTCGACACACCGAGACACAACCGTTATGCGCGGATTTGGGCTGCCGAGCGTCAAACCAGAGTGAGGTTCGGCGTCGAGCGTCACGCCAGGGTGACGCTCGGGTGGGGAGAAACCTAGTCCAGCAGGACCGTCGCGAAGGTGCCGACTTCGGTGAAGCCCACGCGGGCGTACGCGGCGCGGGCGACCGTGTTGAAGTTGTTCACGTACAGGCTGGCGACCCGGCCGCTACCGACGATCACGGCGGCCACCGTCGCGGTGCCCGCGGTGCCCAGGCCCTGGCCGCGCCACTCCGGGTGCACCCAGACCCCCTGGATCTGGCCGACCCCGGGCGACTGCGACCCGACCTCGGCCTTGAAGACCACCTGACCGTGCTCGAAGCGCGCCCACGCCCGCCCCGCCGCGATGAGGCTGGCCACCCGCCGGCGGTAGCCGCGGCCGCCGTCGCCGAGCCGCGGGTCGACCCCCACTTCGCCGATGAACATGTCGACGGCGGCCACCAGGTAGGCGTCCAGCTCGTCCGGCCGGACCTGGCGCACGCCGACGTCTATGTCGCAGTTCGGGTGGCGGGTCAGGGCCATCAGCGGCTGGTCGTCGCGGACGTCACGCGCCGGGCCCCACACCGGCTCGAGCCGCTCCCACATCGGCATTACCAGATGCGCCCTGCCGACCAGCGAGGAACAGCGCCGGGTCCCGCTCATCGCCTCGTCGGCGAAGGCGTTCAGGTCGGCCGGTGCCCCGCGCAGCGGGATGAGGTTGGCGCCGGCAAAGCACAGCGACTCGTCCGGGCCACGACGGGTCCACAGTTCCCCGCCGATCGAGTTGGGGTCGATGCCGTGGTCCGCCACGCGGGCCGCGACCATGCACGACCCGACCGGATCGTCGTCGAGCACGCGCCAGACGGCGGCGGCGTCACGCACCACGGACACCCGTCGCTCGCCGACAAGGCGCAAGATGGGCGGAGCCGACATCTACGGAACTCTCTGTGGTGCGAAAAGACGATCAGTGCAAGGGCACAAGCCCCCATCAGCTTACGGTCACAATCGGCGAACCGCTCGCTTCTGTTTGAGGATCGTGATCGTCCCCCATCTCGGCGGCCAGCCGCATGGCCTCCTCGATGAGCGTCTCGACGATCTGGGCTTCCGGCACGGTCTTGATCACCTCGCCGCGAACGAAGATCTGCCCCTTGCCATTTCCCGACGCGACCCCCAGGTCGGCCTCGCGGGCCTCGCCCGGGCCGTTGACGACGCAGCCCATCACGGCGACCCGCAGCGGCACGTCCAGCCCGTCCAGCCCGGCGGTGACCTCGTTGGCCAGGGTGTAGACGTCGACCTGTGCGCGACCGCACGACGGGCAGGACACGATCTCCAGCCCGCGCGGCCGCAGGTTGAGCGACTCGAGGATCTGGATCCCGACCTTGACCTCCTCGACCGGCGGCGCCGACAGCGACACCCGGATGGTGTCGCCGATGCCATGCGACAGCAAGGCGCCGAAGGCGACCGCGGACTTGATGGTGCCCTGGAACGCGGGACCGGCCTCGGTGACGCCGAGGTGCAGCGGGTAGTCGCACCGGGCGGCCAGCTGCTCGTAGGCGGCGACCATCACGACGGGATCGTTGTGCTTGACGCTGATCTTGATGTCGCCGAAGCCGTGCTCCTCGAACAGCGAGGCCTCCCACAGCGCCGACTCGACCAGCGCCTCCGGGGTGGCCTTGCCATACTTCTCCATGAACCGCTTGTCCAGCGAGCCGGCGTTGACGCCGATGCGGATCGGGATCCCGGCCGCGGCCGCGGCCTTGGCGACCTCGCCGACCCGGCCGTCGAATTCCTTGATGTTGCCGGGGTTCACCCGCACCGCGGCGCACCCGGCGTCGATGGCGGCGAAGATGTACTTCGGCTGGAAGTGGATGTCGGCGATCACCGGGATCTGGCTGTGCCGGGCGATCTCGGCCAGCGCGTCGGCGTCCTCCTGGCGCGGGCAGGCCACCCGCACGATGTCGCAGCCGGCGGCGGTCAGTTCGGCGATCTGTTGCAGCGTCGTGTTGACGTCATGCGTTTTGGTGGTGCACATCGACTGCACCGAGATCGGATGGTCGCTGCCGACCCCGACGTCGCGCACCATCAGTTGCCGCGTGGTGCGCCGGGGCGCAAGCGTGGGCGCCGGGGCGTCCGGCATGCCCAGCCCAACGGTCACTGTTCGCCTTCTTCCTATCGGAAACTATTGGAAAAGCCTGATCGGGTTGACCAGGTCGGCGGTCACGGTCAGCAGCATGTAGCCGACCACGAATACCAGCACCACGTAGGTGGCGGGCATCAGCTTCAGGTAATTCACCGGCGCCGCCGCGACCATGCCGCGGGCCGACCGGATCAGATTGCGGATCTTCTCGAACACCGCGATCGCGATGTGGCCGCCGTCGAAGGGCAGCAGCGGCACCAGGTTGATCGCGCCCAGGATGAGGTTCAGCTGGGCCAGGAAGAACCAGAACGCAACCCACAGCCCGTGGTCGACGGTGTCGCCGCCGATGATGCTGGCCCCGACCACGCTCATCGGCGTCTGCGGGTCGCGCTGCCCGCCGCCGATGGCGTGCACCAGCGCCCCCACCTTCGTCGGGATCGTCACCAGCGCCTTGCCCACCTCGACGGTCAGGTTGCCGGCGAAGGCGAAGGTGGCCGGTATCGCCGACACGACGTTGTAGTGCGTCGGCGGGGTCCTGACGGCGCCGACGCCGATGGCACCGACCGTGGCGGCCTCGGGCTTGCTCTGCCCCTTGGCCCCGTTGCTCAGGTAGCGCTGCGTGGGCGTGACGTCGACGTAGGTGGTGATGGTGGCGCCGTCGCGCTCGACGACGACGGGAACCGTGCCGTGCGACTTGCGCACGGCGGCGGCCATGTCCTCGAACGTGGACACCGGCGTGTCGCCGACCTTGACGACGACGTCGCCGGTGCGGATTCCGGCGAGCGCAGCCGGACCGGGCCCCGTGCAGTTGCCGACCTTCCCCGGGGCCACTTCCGGTGCCACGCAAGCGGTTTCGCCCACCACGGCCCGGGTGGGCGGGTGCAGGTTGGGCAGCCCCCAGACGAGCGCGATGCCGTAGATCAGCACCAGGCAGATGACGAAGTTCATGCCCGGGCCGGCGAACAGCGTCGCGACCCGCTTCCAGGTCGCCTGCTTGTACATCGCGCGGTCGGCCTCGTCGGGCGCGAGGTCCTCGACCGGGGTCATGCCGGCGATGTCGCAGAAGCCGCCCAGCGGGATCGCCTTGACGCCGTACTCGATCTCGCCGCGCCGGGTCGACCACAGCGTGGGTCCGAAGCCGACGAAATAGCGGCGCACCTTCATGCCGGTGCCGCGGGCGACCCACATGTGGCCGCACTCGTGCAGAGCCACCGAGATCAGGATGGCGAGCGCGAACAGCACAATGCCGATTACGAACATCATCAGGCTGCCAGGACCTTTCTCAAACCATTCCCGAGACTTTGTGGGCACTCGCGTGCGCAACCGCGCGCTGCGCCCGCTCCCTCGCCCAGCGCTGCGCGTCGAGTACCTCATCCACGTTAGCGGGTACTTTGCCCAACCGGGGCGCCCATTGGTCGGCGGCGTCCAGCACGTCGGCGATGGTTTTGACGATGGCGGGGAACCCGATGCGGCCCCGCAGGAACGCCCCGGCCGCCTCTTCGTTGGCCGCGTTGTACACGGCGGTCATGCAGCCGCCGGTCTGGCCGGCATGGCGGGCCAGCTCGACGGCGGGAAAAACCCCGCTGTCCAGCGGCTCGAATTCCCAGCTAGAGGCGGTCGTGAAGTCACAGGCGGACGCCGCCCCGGGCACCCGGTGGGGCCAGCCCAGGGCCAGCGAGATGGGCAGCTTCATGTCCGGCGGGCTGGCCTGGGCGATGGTCGAGCCGTCGATGAAGGTGACCATCGAGTGAACAATCGACTGGGGGTGCACGACGACGTCGATCCGGTCGTACGGAATGCCGAACAGCAGGTGGGTTTCGATGAGCTCGAGCCCCTTGTTGACCAGCGATGCCGAGTTCAGCGTGTTCATCGGGCCCATCGACCAGGTGGGGTGCGCGCCCGCCTGCTCGGGGGTCACGGCCTCGAGGTCGGCGGCGGCCCAGCCGCGGAACGGGCCGCCCGAGGCGGTCAGCACCAGCTTGGCGACCTCGTTTGTTTCGGGGTCGGAGCTCCCACAGCGCAGGCACTGGGCCAGCGCGGAGTGTTCGGAGTCGACGGGCACGATCTGGCCCGGCCGCGCCGCCTGCAGCACCAGCGGGCCGCCGGCGATCAGCGATTCCTTGTTGGCCAGCGCCAGCCGGGCCCCCGAATCCAGCGCGGCCAGCGTCGGCCGCAGGCCCAGGGCCCCGACCAGGGCATTGAGCACGACGTCGGCGGCGGTCTCCTCGACCAGGCGGGTGACCGCCTCGGGGCCCCGGAAGGGGACGTCCCCGAGCTTCGCGGCCGCGCGCTCGTCGGCAATCGCGATGTTGGTCACCCCGGTCTCGGCGCGCTGCCGCGCCACGGTCTCCGGGTTGGCGCCCCCGGCGGCCAGCCCGACCACCTCGAAACGGTCCGGGTTGGCCGCGATCACCTCGAGCGCCTGGGTACCGATCGAGCCAGTGCTGCCCAGCACCAGCACGCGCAGGCGGCCCTCGGTCGTCGGGTTCGTCACTCACTCATTGTGCCCGCTCCGTGTCGCATGGGGTGTGTCAGAATCTCCGTACCAGCCGATCACGAAAGGGATTCGCCGTGGCCAGTACCGAGGTGGAGCACTACAACGGCGTCGACGTCGCCGAGGTGCCGTCCGCAGCCTGGGGGTGGAGCAGGATCAATCACCGCACCTGGCACGCCACCGGGCTGTTGATCGTGATCTTCCTGCTGGCGATGCTGCGCGGAAACCACGTCGGCCACATCGAGAACTGGTTCCTGATCGCGTTTGCCGTCCTCACGCTCGTCGTTCTGGTGCGCGACCTGTGGGGCCGCCGCCGCGGCTGGCTCAGGTAGCCGCCGCACCCGGCGGTATCCGGCGGCGGCGAGCGCACCGGCCACCAGCACGAACAGGGCCACCACCCAGGGCACGACGCCGTGTTGGTGCACCCAGCCGGCCAGCGCGCCCTGCAGGTGTCCGGCCGACGTGATCACCGCGTCCTGGGGACTCGCGTCGGCGTGAAACAGGCGCAACTCGTAGACGCCGTAGTAGCCCACGTAGAGCCCGACCAGCGCCAGCAGCGCGCCGCTGATCCGGTTGACGAACGGCAGGGTGCGCCTGAGCCGGTCGGCCAGGGCCGAGCTGGCCGAGGCCGCGGCGACGGCCAGGACCCCCACGATCAAGCTCAGCCCCGCGACATAGGCGAGGTAGATCGAGACGCCCGTGATCACCGATCCGCTCCGCAAGCCCCCCGCGGTGACCGCCAGAAACGGCGCGATGGTGCACGACAGCGACGCGACGGCGTAGCTGACTCCATACGAATACATGGACCCCAGCCGCGCCGTCGGAGCCCACCGCGGGCGGGGCGGCCGGGGCGTCAAAGCCGTCAATTCCCGACCCGCCAGCAGCCAAACCCCAAGCGCGACAAGCACGACGCCGATCACCACGGTGCCGTACGGCAGGTAGCGCTGCACGGTACTGGCCGCCGATATGGTCAGCGCGCCGAAGAATCCGAACACCGTCAAAAATCCGAGCGCCATCCCGACGGTGGCTCCCAGCGCCCGGCCCACCGCGCCAATGGGGCTCGTCGCGGACCCTGCGCCGAACGTGCACTGGCTGCGAGATTTTGGCGCTTTTTTCGCAGTGGGTGCACGTTCGGTGGGCCGCTGCCCGCGCACCACGAGAAGCAGGTAGGCGGGCAGCATGGCAAACCCGCAGGGGTTCAGCGCCGCGACCAGTCCCGCGGCGAAGGCCAGGCCGACCAGACCTCGATCCACGGGCTCAGCGCAGCGCGGCCACCCGGCCGGCCAGCTCGTTCTGGGGCATGGCCGCGGTGGGGTTGTTGACGAACGTCGAGCTGCCGTCCGCCCGGTAGAACACGTAGGCCGGCTGCCAGGGGACGTTGTAGCGGGCCCAGATCGAGCCGTCGGTGTCGTTGAGGTTGGTGAAGTTCAGGTGGTACTTGGAGACGAAGTTCTGCATGGCCCCGACGTCGGAGTGCGCCGCGACGCCGACGAACGTCACGCCCGGATTGGCGGCGGCCACCTGGCTGACCCCGGGAGCCTCGGCGTTGCAGAACGGGCACCAGGGCGTCCAGAACCACAGCACCGCCGGCTTGCCCTCCAGGCCGGCGCCGTTGAACGCCGCGCCGCCGATCGTGGTTGCGGTGAATTGCAGGCGCTCGTCGGCGGCCGCCGAGCGCGGGGCCTCGGCCAGCCCGAAGATCAGGGCAACGGCCAAAACGGCCGCGGCAAATAACCTGAGCGGAGACAACAAGCGGACCATCACCCACCCCCTCGTTCGCTGGTGTTATGCCTTAAAGACGTGTTCGGCGCCGCTGAGGTTCAGCCTTCGGCTCATCCGCCCATCGCCTGTCGAGCGTGAAACCAGCGCGAAAAATTGGCGAAAGACTCACAACAGCTTCACGCTCGGCGCAGCTACCCGCCTTCGGCGGCCAGCTGTCCGCAGGCGGCGCTGATCTCACGGCCGCGGGTATCCCGCACCGTGCACGAAACCCCGGCCGCCCGGACCCGCCGCACGAATTCCCGCTCCACCGGCTTGGGGCTGGCGTCCCAGTCACTGCCCGGGGTCGGGTTGAGCGGGATGAGGTTCACATGCACCAGCGGGCCGAGGGCGCGATGCAGCCGCTTGCCCAGCATGTCTGCCCGCCACGGCTGGTCGTTGACGTCGCGGATCAGGGCGTACTCGACCGACACCCGCCGACCGGTCACGTCGGCGTAATATCGGGCCGCGTCGAGCGCCTCGGCGATCTTCCACCGGTTGTTGACGGGGACCAGCGTGTCGCGCAGTTCGTCGTCGGGCGCGTGCAACGACAGCGCCAGCGTCACCGCGAGGCGTTCGTCGGCGAGTTTGCGGATCGCCGGAGCCAGGCCCACCGTGGACACCGTCACCGAGCGGGCCGACATGCCGAAGCCGTGCGGCGGCGGCTCGGTGATGCGCCGCACCGCGGCCAGCACCCTGGCGTAGTTGGCCAGCGGCTCCCCCATACCCATGAAGACCACGTTCGACAGCCGCTGGGGAACCGGGCCGAAGTCGTCGCGCAGCGCCGCCGCGGTCGCCCGCACCTGTTCGACGATCTCGGCGGTGGACAGGTTGCGGGTCAGCCCGCCCTGGCCGGTGGCGCAGAACGGGCAGGCCATGCCACACCCGGCCTGCGACGAGATGCACACCGTGTTGCGGTCCGGGTAGCGCATCAGCACCGATTCGACTGTGGCGCCAGCAGGGTCGTTAACGGCCCGCCACAACGTCTTTCGCGTCTGCCCCTCGTCACAGGTGACTTCGGCGGCCGCGGTGAGCAGCGTGGGGAACATCGCCTCCGCGATCACGTCGCGTACGGACGCGGGAAGGTCCGTCATCTGTTGCGGATCGGCGATCAGCCGGCCGTAGTACTGGTGCGCGAGCTGCTTGCCGCGAAACGCCGGCAGGCCCAGCTCCGCGACGGCCGACGCGCGGCCCGCCGCGTCGAGGTCCGCCAGGTGGCGCGGCGGCCTGCCCGGGCGCGGTTCGGAGAAAACCAATCGTTCGACCATGACCTGTCCAGTATCGGCCACCTCAGCGCACGAGCGTCAGGATCGTCCACGCGGCGACCGCCGACGGGAGCACGCCATCGAGCCGGTCCATCAGGCCGCCGTGCCCGGGCAGCAGCCGGCCCATGTCCTTGATGCCGAGGTCGCGCTTGATCTGGGATTCCACCAGATCACCCAGCGTGCAGGTGATGACCAGCACCACCCCCAGCAACGCGCCGACCCACAGTGGTTTGTGGGCCAGCAAGGTCGCGGTGAGCATCGCGGCCGGGATCCCGAAGACCAGCGAGCCGGCGAACCCCTCCCACGACTTCTTCGGGCTGATCGCAGGGACCATCGGATGCTTGCCCAGCAGCACCCCCACGACGTAGCCACCCACGTCGGAGGCGACGACGGTGATCATCAGGCAGAACACCCGTCCGGCGCCGTCCTTGGGGTAGACCAGCAGCGCGGCGAAGGAGGCGAACAGCGGGACCCAGGCGGCCAGGAAGACGGTGGCTGACGCATCGCGCAGGTAGTTCGCCGAGGGCGAACCGGCGAACGGCTCCGGCCGCTTGCTGTTGTCCTGCATGAAGAGCCGCCACACCATGCAGGCCACGACGGTGGCCCCGAAGCCGGCCAGCGCCCCGGCGGTGCGATACGGCCAGGTCAGCCAGATGGTGAGCTGCCCACCGATCAGCAACGGGATGAGCGGAATGACGTATCCGGCTTCACGCAGCCGGCGCACCACCTCGTAGCTGGCGACCAGGACGGCCCCCGAGCACAGGACCACCCAGCAGCGCGGGGCGAACACCAGCGTCACGATGAGGACGCTGCCGATGCTGACTCCCACCGCGATTGCGGCGCGCAGGTCGCGCCCGGCCCGCGACGTCTTCTTCGCCGGCTGCTGCGTCGTCTCCCTGCGCCCACGCCGCGGTTCGTCGGGCTGGGCGCCTGCGCCGGTAGTCACCACGGTTAGGTTGCTGAGCGGTCGTCAGACCTCCAGCAGCTCGCCTTCTTTGTGCTTGACCAGCTCGTCGATCTGCGCGACGTACTGATGCGTGGTCTTGTCGAGGTCCTTTTCGGCCCGGCCGACCTCGTCCTCCCCGGCTTCCCCATCCTTGCGGATGCGGTGCAGCTCCTCCATTGCCCTGCGGCGAATGTTGCGCACCGACACCCGGGCCTCTTCCCCCTTGTGCTTGGCCTGTTTGACCAGCTCACGGCGACGCTCCTCGGTGAGCTGCGGTACCGCCACCCGGATCAGTGTGCCGTCGTTGGTGGGATTCACGCCGAGGTCGGAGTTGCGGATAGCCGTCTCGATGGCGTGCAGCTGATTGGCCTCGTAGGGCTTGATGACGACGAGCCGCGCCTCGGGGACGTTGATGCTGGCCAGCTGGGTGATCGGGGTGTTGGTGCCGTAGTAGTCGATCACGATCCGGGAGAACATGCCCGGGTTGGCGCGCCCGGTTCGGATGGTTGACAGGTCGTCACGGGCCACGGATACGGCCTTCTCCATTTTCTCTTCCGCATCGAAGAGAGCCTCATCAATCATGTGCGCCGCTCCTTCCCCTCAGGTGGTGACCAGCGTTCCGATCTTCTCACCAGCGACCGCCCGAGCGATATTCCCACTGGTCAGCAGGTTGAACACCAGGATCGGCATGCCATTGTCCATGCACAGGCTGAACGCGGTGGCATCGGCCACGCGCAGCCCGCGGTCGATGACCTCGCGATGACTGATCGCGGTGATCAGCTCGGCCTCCGGGTTGAGCCGCGGGTCCGCGGAGAACACCCCGTCGACCGCCTTGGCCATCAGGACCACCTCGGCGCCGATCTCC
Organism: Mycobacterium sp.; assembly: GCF_035506235.1. GTDB lineage: Bacteria > Actinomycetota > Actinomycetes > Mycobacteriales > Mycobacteriaceae > Mycobacterium. Next base: position 22,466 of record NZ_DATJPU010000001.1, on the reverse strand, counting down.
AGCGCGCGCTGCGCGGCCGTGGTGTCCGTGGAGAAGTACGGCAGGCCCATGCCGGCCCCGAAAATCACCACCCGCCCCTTCTCCAAGTGGCGGACGGCCCGCAACGGCAGGTAGGGCTCGGCGACCTGACCCATCGTGATCGCAGTCTGGACCCGGGTGACGATGCCTTCCTTTTCCAGGAAGTCCTGCAGGGCCAGGCTGTTCATGACGGTGCCCAGCATGCCCATGTAGTCCGAACGCGTGCGCTCCATGCCGCGCTGCTGAAGCTGCGCGCCCCGGAAGAAGTTGCCGCCGCCGATCACCACCGCGACCTGCACCCCGCCGCGGACGACCTCGGCGATCTGACGGGCCACCTGCGCCACGACGTCGGGATCCAGGCCGACCTGGCCGCCGCCGAACATTTCGCCACCGAGCTTGAGCAGGACCCTCGAATACCTGGCTCGGTTCTCCGGCTGCCCGGGAAGGGCGCTCCCGGGCGACGACGGCGGTACGCCGTTGGCGCTTCTCGTCGGCTCCGTCATCAGACTCCTCGCATGAGAGTGCCATCCCGGGCGAACTCGTCCGGAACGGCATTTCACATCCTGCCCCATCGCAACACAATGTGGCGTAAGCGGGGTGCATTATCTGCACAGTTGGCGAATTAAGCGGAACCCCGGGCGCGTCGACCAAGGTCAACCGGCGCGACGCCGCCGCGGCTTCCCTTCCGGCGCCAGATGTTTGAGCGGGCGGCGCCATGGGGAATAGGCACCATCGCGGGGGGCGAACCCAGGGTCTTGAGAATAAGGACCACGCCCCGCCGTGTGACGGGTCGATCGCTCCGGCGATCGGCGGCGAGCAGTTGCTCAAGCACGTACGCCAATGAGGAGGAGCCATCCATGGCGGACAACGAGAACAAGTCCGGACCTGCCGAAGCAGTCAAGGGCGTCGTCGAGGACGTCAAGGGTAAGGCCAAGGAAGCCGTCGGCGCGGTGACCGGGCGCGACGACCTCACGCGCGAGGGCCAGGCCCAGCAGGACAAGGCCGAGGCCCAGCGCGACGCGGCAAAGAAGGAAGCCGAAGCCGATGCCGCGCGCGGCGGCGCCAAGGCAGCTGAGGAGCGCCAGAAGGCCAACCAGTAGCAGCTTGCCGCAAGGATGGGTCCGGTCCGTGTAAACGGGCCGGGCCCATCGGCGTACCCGGGTCGGAGCATTGACCGCGCGAACGCGGGCATAAACTCTGCATAGTTCCGCTCTGAATGGGGTAATCAGCGCTGCGCTGCAGACATCTCGCCGTGAGGTGCCTACGGGTGGGGGGGCGATGACAAACTCACGAGTTTGGAGATGTCTTTGGACGTTTTGCTCCTTACGGATGACGACGACTTCGAAGCGGCGCTGCCCACCCTGAAGTCGTTCACGGATCGGGTGCGGCGTATTCCCCTCACCGAGGGTGTCGACGGGCATCGCGGGAGTGCCGATGTCGCGATCATCGACGCGCGTACCAACCTCGATGCCGCGCGCAGCGCCTGCCGCCGGTTGACGTCCGACGCACCGTCCATCGCGGTGGTGGCCGTGGTGGCGCCGGCCGACTTCGTCGCGGTGGACGTCGACTGGCACTTCGACGACGTGCTGCTGCCCGCCGCCGGGGCCGACGAGCTGCAGGCACGGCTGCGCCTGGCGATCTCGCGCCGCCGCAGCGCGATAGACGGCACGCTCAAATTCGGTGAGCTCCTGCTGCACCCGGCCAGCTTCACGGGCTCGCTCAAGGGTGCGGACCTCGGCCTGACCCTCACCGAGTTCAAGTTATTGAATTTCCTTGTGCAACATGCCGGCCGGGCGTTCACCCGCACCCGGTTGATGCACGAAGTGTGGGGCTACGACTGCAGCGGACGGGTCCGCACGGTCGATGTTCACGTGCGGCGACTGCGCGCCAAGCTGGGAGCCGAACACGAATCGATGATCGACACCGTCCGGGGTGTGGGGTACATGGCGCCCACGCCGCCGCAACCCGAATGGATCCTCAGCGAATCGACGCTGGCTCCGCTCTGGACGTCGACGACACGGCCCGCCACCGACCCGGTGGCGCAATAACGGGGTCCGTCGGGTTCGAAATACCCTGTCGCGCCGGCCTTTTCGCCCGGAAAGCTCACGCGAAGAGCGGCAGCGCCCGCTTTCGCGCCAGCGCGTCCATGCCTTCCTGAATCGAGACTTCGACTTCGTGGTACTTGCGGTCGACGTAGGCGTCGTCGTCGGCGCGCGCCGGATCGTGGTCGAGCTCGACGGCGGGCATGAACCGGGTCCTGATCTTGGCCGGCAGCGGCAGCTGCGGCAGCGCCGCCGGGGCGATCCCCCAGGGCAGGGAGACAGCCAGCGGGAAGACCTTGAGCCGCAGCACCCGGTCGAGCTTGAGCGCCTTCGACAGGCGCTCGCCGCGGATCAGCACCGGCATCGCGTCGGCGCCACCGACGGTCGCGATCGGCACGATCGGCACGCCGGCGCGGATCGCCATCTTCACGAACCCCTTTCGCCCCGCGAGGTTGGCGCGGTCACGCTCGGTCCACGGCCGCAGCGAGTCCACTTCGCCGCCCGGCCACAGCGCCACGTCGCGCCCCTCCGCCAACGCGGTGGCGATCGCGTCCGGGGCGGCCGGTAGCACGCCCATCGAACGGAAGTAGCGCCCGAAGATCGGGATCGCCATCAACGCGTCGTGCGCCGTGCCGTGCAGCGGGCGGTCCTGGCCGAAGCGCCGCCACCATTGCAGGCCGACGGTCCAGGCGTCCCAGACGAACGGGGCGCCCGAGTGGATGCCCACCAGCAGCGCCGGCGGCGCGGGGATGTTCTCCCAGCCGTCGAGCTCCATGCGGAACCAGTAGTCCACCAGCACATTCCAGAAGAACTTCTGGCGTTGCAGCGTGGCCTCGTCCTGGCCGCTGAGGTCCCACCTGCCCGCGCGCTCGGCGAGCCAGCCGGCGATACCGCCGTCCTGCTTCTTGCGCCGCTCGTCCATCGTCACCCGCGCCCGCTTGGCGTGGAGCTTCGCTTGTGCTCGTATTTCGGCTGGCCTCTGATCGGGGTTACTCATGGCTGTCGGGTACCCGATTCGGTCGCGCGGGATGCCCGCAGACGCAAATCTCCCCGCGCCAATGGGGAGGCGCGGGGAGATGTTTGCAACCCGATCAGGTGTGGGGCGCCGGCGCCGGGGGTTGGCCGGGTGCCGGGCTCACGCTGGGCGCGGGCGCCGAGCCGCCGGGCACGTTCGACGTCCAGATCAGAATGTCCTGCATTCCGTCGTTGTAGACGACGCCATTCGGCGGTGCGCCGGTCACGTCGAAGTACAGGGTGCCGGTCGATTCGCTGCCCTGCGGGATCGGCGCCGGGTTAAGCCCGTTCGGTGCCCCGGCCTTGTCGATCACCCGGTAGTTCTGGCCGTTGGGCCCGCGGGCGATGAAATCCTTGACCATGGGCGTGACGAGTCCACCGTCCGACCTGGCGGTGACGTCCGCCTGGTAGAGCGTTCCCTTGGGGGTGTAGCCGGGAATCGAGGCGTTGCTCGGCTGCAGGTTGCTCACGGTGTAGTTGGTGATCAGGGGCCCGTCGACGAGCTGTTCGCTGGTGCCGAATCCCTGGATGTTGGGCGCAGCGGAAGCGGTTGCTGCTGCGAAAACGCCTGCAGCCGCTATACCGCCGGCAGCAATAGCACTCTTTACAGCGGTTGTGGTGACCTTCATGGTATTCCTTTCGTGTCGAACAATCGCTCCCATGTAGGGCGATAACCACACTTCGTGGGCATAACCGGTACGCCGCGGAGCTAAACCCCGATAAACGCCCAATTTCCAAAACTGCGCCATTACCTGCATTAACGATGCCGGTGTTGTTTTATCCCGCAGCGCCTTTCGTGCCACAGAATTAACATTGGCATCATTGCCATCACAGATCAGAACCGGAGATTAGTTCTCCGCCCGCGGGGTAGCCGCACGATGAACGGCGCTGAAGAGTCTCTTCAGAGCGCGCCCGAGGGGCTGAAGGCGATGAATTGAATGACGATCCGATGTTCCCACCGCCGGTCGTAACCGGCGTGTAATGCGAAAGCGCGAAAGGACCAATCACAAATGAGTTTTGCGGCGCAGCAACAAGAAGTTCCCGGCGTGTAGGCGCAAATGGACCCCGTTCCCGACTGCGGGGAAAACAGCTACCGGGGCTCGGGAAAGCTCACCGGCAAAAAGGCGATCATCACCGGCGGCGACAGCGGCATAGGCCGCGCAGTGGCCATCGCGTTTGCCCGCGAAGGCGCCGACGTGCTCGTCTCCTACCTCAACGAGGACGACGACGCGCGCGATGTCGCCCGCTACGTCCGAAGACGCCGGCCGCACCTGCGTACGGGTCCGCGGCGACCTCTCCGATGCGGCCCACTGCCGCGCCGTGGTTCGGCGGGCGGTCGTGGAATTCGGCGGCGTCGACATCCTGGTCAACAACGCGGCGTTCCAGATGATGCACGAGAGCCTCGATGAGATCAGTGACGAGGAATGGGACTACACGTTTCGGCTCAACATCGGCGCATTTTTCCACCTCGCCAAGGCCCCGTGGGGCACATGAAGCCCGGCTCGTCGATCATCGGCAGCTCTTCGGTCAACTCCGATACGCCCAACCCCACCCTGGCGCCCTACGCGGCGACGAAGGCGGCCATCGCCAACTTCTCGGCCAGCCTCGCTCAGCTTCTGGGCGACAAGGGAATTCGGGTCAACAGCGTGGCCCCGGGTCCGATAGGGACACCGCTCATCCCATCGACCATGCCCCCGGAAAGCGTCGAGTCGTTCGGCGACAACGTCCCGCTGGGGCGCGCCGCCAGCGGCCGAACTGGCCCCCGTTTACGTGCTGCTGGCCTCCGACGACGCCAGCTACATCTCCGGCGCGCGGGTCGCCGTGACAGGTGGCCGGCCAATCCTATAGCGCCCGAAACGGATTCGGTGTCGACGCTCAGGAGCCCCGGTTGTCGCCCAACTCCTCGACGATCGGGCTGTGGGTGGCCGCCTTCTGCGCGCCATCGTTGCCCCGATCATCGGCGATGGTCACCGACACGGCGATCTGACCGACGTTCGTGTACGTCTCCGGCGGAATCGCACGCAACGCGCGGACGGTCTCGTCGTCGATCAGGTCCTGCTTGCTGGCCGGAAAGTCCACGTCGTTGAGGCACTTTCGGGGTTGGATACGGGTTGCAGACGCGACCATGGCTGTCCGGATGCCCAGCGAACGCCGGCCTAAACTCGCTGCCGTCAGCGGCCGCGCATCCGTCGATTCTGCCTCTTGATCGCGTCGACCAGCTCGGACTTGTTCATCGTCGACCTGCCGCGCACATCGAGCCGGCGCGCCACGTCGAGCAGATGCTTCTTGCTGGCGTTGGCGTCGACGCCCTCGGCCGAGCGGCCGCTGTTGCGCGGGCCACCACCCTCGGCCAGCTCGTCCGACGGGCCCTTCTGCTCCTTGGGCTCCCAATGGTCGCCGACCTTTTCGTAACTGTGCTTGAGCGCCGAATAGGCCACCCGGTGGGCGCGCTCCTCGCTGCCGTACTCCTCGGCGGCCGAGTCGTGGGTCTTCGCGAATGTCCGTTGCGCTTTGGCATTGGACCGCCGCAGGGTGCTCGGCAATTCGCTCTTCTTTGCCGCGCCGCCTTTCGTCGTCTTGGGCATCGAACCTCCTCGCTTGTCAGCCCTCGGTGATCTGCTGCGCCCGCGCGTAGGCCAGCTGCAAGAAGTCGGCGCCGGCCAGGGCGGTGAAGGTGCCCGCTACCAAACGGGTCGGCCTGGGCACGAAGATCAACCCGATGACGAAGGCGGTGGCCACCCACATGTCGAGGCAGAAGGGGCACGTCACCAGCTCCCCCAGGCTGTGGCGCAGCGCGCTGCCGTGCCGCGTCTCCTCCATCACCTCGGCCGGACCGCCGGAACCCACATAGCGGGCGAACGGCGCCCGCAGCGGGCTGGTCACGGCATCCTTGGACACCGTGCGCGACAACTTGTGGCTGCCGATGGTGACGGTCAGCAGATCCTGGACACTCCAGCGCTCGGGCAACTTTCGTCCGGTGGCCGCGGCGATGACGCCGGTCAGGGCGACCAGGACGCCGTAGATCGCGAGGACCACCGTGTAGCCCTCCAGCGGTTGGGGGCTGTCGCCGCGGTACGCGTCGGCTTCCCGCCGCGCGCGCTCGGCCACCCCTTCGGTAATTCCGGTTGCATCGCCCATTGGCGCTCCTTCACGTTTGGATCCCCTGTGGGTTACCCCGTTGCGCGCCCGGGAACCACGATCCCGCCGAACCGCACCGGCGAGGGTGCACCTCCCTGCGGCCCGGATATGTCAGGATCACTGACATGGGTCAGGCCGAAGACGCTCCGCTCGGTTTCCTGCTGTACCGGGTGGGAGCCGTTCTGCGTCCGGAGGTTTCCGCGGTGCTGGGGCCGCTGGGCCTGACGCTGCCCGAGTTCGTCTGCCTGCGCATCCTTTCGATGAACCCGGGCATGTCCAGCGCCGAATTGTCCCGGCACACCAACGTCACACCGCAGGCGATGAACACGGTGCTGCGCGGACTGGAAGACGTCGGGGCGGTGGAACGGCCGGCGTCCGTCTCCTCCGGCCGGGCGCTACCGGCCACGCTGACCGGCCAGGGTCGCGCCCTGCTGAAGCGCGCGGAGGCCGAGGTGCGGGTCGCCGATGCGCGGATCCTGGCCAAGCTGACCGACGCGCAGCAGCGCGAGTTCAAACGCATGCTGGAGAAGCTGGGATCCGACTGCTGATCACGCGGCCTGGATGCGGGCCCACGGGCGAGCCTCTTCGATCTCGTAGGCCAGCTCCAGCAGCAGCGATTCCTGCCCCAGGTCGGCCGAGAGCATCATGCCGACCGGCATGCCGCCGGCGGATTGCGCCATGGGCAGCGAGATCGCCGGCTCGCCGGTGACGTTCTGCAGCGGTGTGAACGCCACCCAGTCGATCAGCCGGTCCATCACCTGCCGGTAGTCCGTGGGCGCCAGGTATCCGATCCGCGGGGTCTCGTCCGCCAGCGTCGGCGTGAGCACCGCGTCATAGGTACGGAAGAACTGGGCGGTGCGCCGCCGCAGCCTGCGCAGCCGCATGATCGCCGTCGGCAGGCGGTGGATGTTGCGGCCGCTGTGCCGCTCCAGGCCCAGGGTCAGGCTGTCCAGCCGGGTGCGGTCGAAGGTGTGGCCGAACAGGCGCCGGCCGCCCCGCACCTGCGCGAACGCCAAAAAGCCCCAATACAGCACGAAGTCGTCGACGAAGCTGGCCGGCACCGGGGGCTCGTCGAGGTGTTCGACGCGGTGGCCCAGTTCCTCGAGGAGCCCCGCCGATTTCAGAGCCAGCTCCCGCACCGCGGGGCTGCACTCGCGCTGCACCGAGCGGGTGAGGACGGCGATGCGCAGCCGTTGCCGGCCGGGCCCCGTCACGTCCCCGATCGGGGCCAGCCTGGGGTTGCGCCAACTTCGCTCGGCCTCGCGATAGAACGCCGCGGTGTCCCGCACTGAACGTGTCAGCACGCCGTTGGCCACGATCCCCACGGGCATCCGGCGGTGCGCCGGGTCCAGCGGCAATCGCCCGCGCGACGGCTTGAGCCCGACCAGCCCGTTGCAGGACGCCGGGATGCGGATCGAGCCGCCGCCGTCGTTGGCGTGCGCGATGGGCACCACGCCGGCGGCGACGAACGCACCGGATCCCGACGACGAGGCCCCCGCGGTGTGGTCGGTGTCCCATGGGTTGCGGACCGGCCCCAGCCGCGGGTGCTCGGCGGACGCGCTGAACCCGAACTCCGACAGCTGCGTCTTCCCCAGCGAGGTCAGCCCGGCGCCGAGAAACAGCGTGGTGACGACGCTGTCGGTGGGGGCGTCAAACGGCGCCCACGCGTCGGCGCCGTGCATGCTGGGCTGCCCGGCGACGTCGACGTTGTCCTTGACGAAGGTCGGGACGCCACCGAAAAAGCCGTCCGCGGGGGCCGCGGCGGCGGCGCGCGCCTGGCCGAACGCGGCGTGAGCCAAGCCGTTGAGGGCAGGGTTGACGGCCTCGGTGCGCGCTATGGCCGCCTCGACCAGGTCGGCTCTGCCGACCGACCCGGCCCGGATGGCGTCGGCCAGGCCGACCGCGTCGAGATCACCGAGGGCATCGTCACCGAAAGCGTGCACGCGTCGCATGAACACGACGCTAGCCGCTCGCGCCCGCCGGTTAAGCCTGGCCCACCTCGAAGCGAACGAACCGCGTCAGTGTGACGCCGGCCTCGTCGAGCAGGGCCTTGACGGTCTTCTTGTTGTCGGACACCGCGGGCTGCTCGAGCAGCACCGCGTCCTTGAAGAAGCCGTTCAGCCGGCCCTCGACGATCTTGGGCAGCGCCTGTTCGGGCTTGCCCTCGGCCTTGGCGGTCTCCTCGGCGATGCGGCGTTCGCTGGCCACGACGTCCTCGGGCACGTCGTCGCGGGACAGGTACTTGGCCTTCAGCGCGGCGATCTGCAGCGCGGCCGCGTGCGCCGCGTCCTGGTCGCCACCCTCGAACTCGACCAGCACACCGACGGCCGGCGGCAGGTCGGCCGCACGCTTGTGCAGGTAGGTCTCGACGTTGCCGTCGAAGTACTGCACGCGGCGCAGCTCGAGCTTCTCGCCGATCTTGGCCGACAGGTCCGCGATGGCCTGCTCGACGGTCGTGTCGCCAATCTTGGCGGCCTTCAGGGTGTCGACGTCGGTGGCCTTGGCCGCCAGCGCGGCGTCGACGACCTGATCGGCCAGCGCCTGGAACTCGGCGTTCTTGGCGACGAAGTCGGTCTCCGAGTTGAGCTCGATGAGCGCGCCGCCCTTGGCCGCCACCAGACCTTCGGCGGTGGCCCGCTCCGCGCGCTTGCCGACGTCCTTGGCGCCCTTGATCCGGAGCGCCTCAACGGCCTTGTCGAAGTCGCCGTCGGTTTCGGCCAGCGCGTTCTTGCAGTCGAGCATGCCGGCGCCGGTGAGTTCCCGAAGCCGCTTGACGTCGGCAGCGGTGAAATTCGCCAATGCTCAGCCTTCCTATGAGGGTTCAGTAGTTGGTTCGGTGGCGCCCGCAGCGGCGTCGGTGCCGCCTGCCGTCGCGGTAGCCGAGGCCAGCAGCTCCTGCTCCCATTCGGCGAGCGGCTCGGCGGACTCCGCCTCGGGCTTGCCGTCGCCGCGGCCCAGGCCGGCGCGGGCCTGCAGGCCCTCGGCGACCGCGGAGGCGATCACCTTGGTCAGCAGGGCGGCGGAGCGGATCGCGTCGTCGTTGCCCGGGATCGGGTAGTCGACCTCGTCGGGGTCGCAGTTGGTGTCCAGGATCGCGATGACCGGGATGCCGAGCTTGCGGGCCTCGCCTACGGCGATGTGCTCCTTGTTGGTGTCGACGACCCAGATCGCCGACGGCACCTTGTTCATGTCGCGGATACCGCCGAGGCTGCGCTCCAGCTTGTTCTTCTCGCGGGTCAGACCCAGAATTTCCTTTTTGGTGCGACCTTCGAAGCCGCCGGTCTGCTCCATCGCCTCGAGCTCCTTGAGGCGCTGCAGCCGCTTGTGCACCGTGGAGAAGTTGGTGAGCATGCCGCCCAGCCAGCGCTGGTTGACGTACGGCATGCCGACGCGGGTCGCCTCGGCCGCGACCGACTCCTGCGCCTGCTTCTTGGTCCCGACGAACAGCACCGAGCCACCGTGGGCGACGGTTTCCTTGACGAACTCGTACGCCTTGTCGATGAAGGTCAGCGTCTGCTGCAGGTCGATGATGTAGATGCCGTTGCGGTCGGTGAAGATGAACCGCTTCATTTTGGGATTCCAGCGACGGGTCTGATGCCCGAAGTGGGTGCCGCTGTCAAGCAGCTGCTTCATGGTTACGACAGCCATTGCCGCCATTCCTTTGTTGTCGGTTGTCGCCCGGCATCGGGTGAGGCCGGGCCCTGGCGCCTGCGGAATGCCGCGCCCGTCCTGGATGTCTTGTACGCCCGGGACGGGACCGCACGGCAATCGGTTGGCTGCAAGCGCGCGAAGTCAGCCCGCTAACGAGCTGCGACCAGCAGTTTACACCGACTCAGCAGGTGGTCTTTCCACAGGACCGGTGCGCCTGGTTGGCGCCGGCGTCGGCGCCGCGCTGAACTGAACGAGTGCGGTGGATGGCGCTGATGCTCGCGGCGGCCCTGGTCAGCGCGGTGCCCGCCAGCGCCGACGACGCGCGGCTGGATTGGCCGCTGCGGCCGCCGCCGGCCGTCACCCGCGGGTTCGACGCCCCGTCACCCGACTGGAAGCCCGGGCACCGGGGCGTGGACCTGCCCGGCTCGCCCGGTCAGCCGGTGTATGCCGCCGGCGCCGCGACCGTGGTGTTCGCCGGGCTGTTGGCCGGGCGGCCGGTGGTGTCGCTGGCCCATCCCGGCGGGTTGCGCACCAGCTATGAGCCGGTCCGGGCGCTCGTGCGGGCCGGCCAGGACGTGTCGTCGGACACCGTGATCGGTTCGCTGGTGGCCGGGCACGCCGGCTGCCGGGCCGCGGCGTGCCTGCACTGGGGGGCGATGTGGGGCCCCGCGTCGGGCGCCGACTACGTCGACCCCCTGGGCCTGTTGAAGGCCACGCCGATCCGGCTGAAGCCGCTCAACGAGTGAGCGTTGCCGCCTCCCGGGCGTCGCTAATCACACTCGCCTCAGCTGCCACAGGAATCTCCGTCGGGAGATGGCACCCTATTAGTCCGCCTATCAGCGACACCGGACGCGTCGCTATGAGATGGACGCATCGAGTGCCGCCCGGCCCGGCGACCGCTGTGACCTATGTGGCCTATGTGGCCTATGTGGTCGTGGTGATGGGCGTGGCGCCGGGCGGCCCTCAGGCCCTCGGGTGGGCCTGGTCGTGCACGGCGCGCAACCGGGACACCGCGACGTGGGTGTAGAGCTGGGTGGTCGCCAAACTGGAATGGCCCAGCAGCTCCTGGACAACCCGCAGGTCTGCCCCGCCTTCGAGCAGGTGGGTGGCCGCGCTGTGCCGCAGCCCGTGCGGCCCCATGTCGGGCGCGCCGTCGACCGCGGCGACAGTCTGGTGCACGACGGTGCGCGCCTGGCGCACGTCGAGCCGCCGGCCGCGCGCTCCCAGCAGCAGCGCCGGCCCGGACTCCGCGGTCACCAGGGCGGGCCGCCCGTCGGTCAGCCAGGCGTGCAGCGCGTCGGCGGCCGGCGCCCCGAATGGCGCACTGCGCTGCTTGTTGCCCTTGCCCAGGACGCGCACCAGCCGATGCCGGGGGTCCACGTCGTCGATGTCCAGGCCGCACAACTCGCTCACCCGGATGCCGGTGGCGTACAGCATCTCGACGATCAGCCGGTCACGCAGGGCCAGCGGATCGCCTTGCTCGGCGCCGGATTTGGCGGCCGCCATCGCCCGCAGCGCCTGATCCTGGCGCAGCACCGACGGCAGGGTGCGGTGCGCCTTGGGCACCTGCAGCCGGGCGGCCGGATCCTGCTCGAGCAGGCCGCGCCGCGCCGCCCAGGCGGTGAACGCCTTGATCGCCGAGGTGCGGCGCGCCAGGGTCGTGCGGGCCGTACCGGCACCGGCGGCCGCGGCCAGCCATGCCCGCAGCACCGGCAGGCTCAACGCGTCCAGGCCCCGGCCGTCGAGAAACGCGAACAGCGAGCGCACGTCGCCCAGGTATGCCCGGCGGGTGTGCGGCGAACGGCCGCATTGCAGCGCCAGGTACTCGTCGAACTCGTCGAGGATCGCCTCCACGCCCTCACGTTCGCAGGCGCCGGGGGCTCGGGTCAGGTGACGCGCCGGAGCGTTTCCGGGGTGAGATCTTGGCGCGTGGGATATCCGTCGACGGCCATGATGAGGTCGGCCTCGGCGAGGATTGCGCGCAGCACGTGCACGATGCCGTCGATGCCGCCGAGGGCCAGGCCGTAGGCGTACGGGCGGCCGATCCCCACCGCGGTCGCGCCCAGCGCGAGCGCCTTGATGACGTCGGCGCCGCTGCGGACGCCCGAGTCGAAGAGCACGGGCAGCCCGCCGGCGGCCTCCACCACTCCCGGCAGGCAATCGATCGCCGGCAGGCCGCCGTTGGCTTGCCGGCCGCCGTGGTTGGAGCAGTAGATGCCGTCGACGCCGCCGTCCTTGGCGCGCCGGGCGTCGTCCGGGTGGCAGATCCCCTTCACGAGCAGCGGCAGGTCGGTCAACGAACGCAGCCACGGCAGGTCGTCCCAGGTCAGGGCCGATCCGAAGACCTGCACCCAGCGCAGGACGGCGCCCTGCGGATCCTCCTCCGGCGGGCGTGGCAGGCCGGCGCGGAAGACCGGGTCGCTGGTGTAGTTGGCCAGGCAGTGCCCGCGCAGTTGGGGGAAGTTCGACGTGCTCAGGTCGCGCGGGCGCCAGCCGGTGACCCAGGTGTCGAGGGTGACGACGATGCCCCTGAAGCCGGCCGCCTCCGCTCGGTGCACCAGGCTGGCGGCCAGTTCGCGGTCGTTGGGTGTGTACAGCTGGAAGAAGCCGGGGGTGTCGCCCAGGGCGGCGGCGACCTCCTCCATCGGGTCGGCCGTCAGGGTCGACGCCACCATCGGCACGCCGGTGCGGGCGGCCGCGCGCGCGGTGGCCAGGTCGCCGTGGCCGTCCTGGGCGCAGATCCCGATGACCCCGATGGGCGCCAGGAAGACCGGCGACGGCAGGCTCATGCCGAACAGCTCGACGGACAGGTCGCGTTGGGCGGCGCCGACGAACATGCGCGGGATCAGACCCCATCCCTCGAAGGCCGTGCAGTTGGCCCGCTGCGTGCGCTCGTCGCCGGCTCCGCCCGCGACGTACGACCAGACCGAGGGCGGCAGCGCCGTGGCGGCCTTGGCCTCCAATTCCGCGAAGACCATGGGGAACGACGGCACCACCCCGGCCAGGCCTCGCAGGTAGATCTCGTTCTGGTAGTCCCCGAAATGAGCCATTCGCTTAGGCCCCGGCCTCGGCCTCGGCCAATTCTTTCTTCCACTCCCGGAACGTCTCCTCGGTGCGGCCGCGCCGCCAGTAACCCGAGATCGACGACGCCCATTTCGCGTCCACGCCACGCTCTTTGCGGATGTAGGGCCGCAGGTTGTGCATGACGGTTTGCGCCTCGCCGTGGATGAACACGTGCACCTGCCCGAGCAGCCACGGGGCCGTGGTGACCGCCTCGATCAGCGGCGCGAAATCCCCGGCGCGGTCCTCGGGGACGAGGTCGGCGCGGCCACCGCGGTAGACCCAGCTCACCTCCACGTTCTCCGGCGCGGCCAGCCGGATCTCGTCTTCGGGGCCGGCGACTTCGATGAACGCCTTACCGACGGCGTTGGGGGGCAACGCTTCCAGCGCCGCGGCGATGGCGGGTAGCGCCGACTCGTCGCCGGCCAGCAGGTGCCAATCGGCGGTCGGGTCGGGGGTGTAGGCGCCGCCGGGGCCCATCAGATAGATCGGCTGACCGGGTTGGGCCGCCGCCGCCCACGCGCCCGCGACCCCGTGCTCGCCGTGCACCACGATGTCCACCGTGAGCTCACCGGCCGCGACGTCCACTCTGCGGACCGTCATGGTCCGCACCGAAGGCCTCTTCTCCGGGGGCAGCTCGTTGAAGCTGTCCAGGGTCAACGGCTGCGGCAGCCCGGCCACGTCGACGTCCTCGGCCACGAATGCCAGCTTGACGTAGGAGTCGGTGAATTTGCTCGGCGTGAAGGTGTCGAAGTGGTTGCTGCCGAGCGCCACCCGAACCATGTGCCGGGTGAGTTGTTCGGTGCGAACAACTTCGAAGCCTTGCAGAGGTCGACCTGCCACTTGTCCTCCTGTCCAGACCCGACCCCCCGTCGACTATACGAGCCGCGCCGCTGAACTCCGGGCCTCGGAGTGGCGATCAGCGGCCCGGACGATTCGCCACCGCCCGTCCTGGCGCTGCGCCAACCCGGTCACCTCGAGGATGGCCAGCGGTCCGAGCACCTGCTCGGGCGCCAGCGCCGACGCGATCGCGATCTCGTCGACCGTGGCGGCGCCGCGGCCGGGCAACGCCTCGTACACGCGACGCTCGGCGTCGCCCAGCCCGTCGAGCGCTGTGGTAGGCCGCGATTCTTCGGGTGCCAGCTCACCGATGCGCCCGACAAGCTCGACGACGTCGTCGGCGCGGGTGACCAGCTGCGCTCCGTTGCGCAGCAGCGCATGACAGCCCGCCGACGCCGAGGAGGTCACGGGTCCGGGCACCGCGGCCACCGCCCGGCCCAGCGCCCGCGCCCAGGCGGCGGTGTTCGCCGCGCCGCTGCGCAGGCCCGCCTCCACCACCACCACCGCCCCCGTGACCGCGGCCACCAGGCGGTTGCGGGTCAAAAACCGGTGCCGGGCCGGACGGACACCGGGCGGGTACTCGGTGAACACCAGCCCGCTCTGGCCGATGCGATGCAGCAGCCCGGAATGTCCCGCCGGATAAGGGATGTCGAGCCCGCCGGCCAGGGCGGCCACGGTGATTCCGTCGCAATCCAGCGCCGCGCGGTGCGCCGCGCCGTCGATGCCGTAGGCGCCGCCGGAGACCACCGCGACGTCGCGCTCGACCAGCCCGGCGGCCAAGTCGGCGGCCACCTGCTCGCCGTATGCGGTCGCGGCACGGGTTCCGACCACCGCGGCCGCGCGGTGGGCCACCTCGTCGAGGCGCTCGGGGCCCGCCGCCCACAACACCATCGGCGGCCCGCCGCCGGCCTTGACGCCGGCGCCGCCGAACGCGGCGAAAGCGAGCAGCGGCCACTCGTCGGCGTCGGGCGTGATCAACCGCCCGCCGCGGCGGTCGAGAAACTCCAGGTCCGCCGCGGCGCGGTCCAACTCGCGCCTGGCCTCGGTGTGTCGCGCCACGTCGTGGTCGACCGCCCCGCGCCGAACCCGGTCGGCGGCCTCCACCGGACCCACCCGCCGCACCAGCGCGCCCAGCGCCGCGCACGGCGGTTCGGCCACCCGCGACAGGTAAGCCCACGCCGCCAACACCGGATCGCTCATCGCTGGGCTCCCGGCTGCCGAAAGCTGAGCGCGGCGGCGACTTCATCGAGCCCGGGCGAGACCCGGCCGGCCAGGTCGGCCAGGCTCCACGCGACCCGCAACGTGCGGTCCAGGCCGCGGATGCTGAGCAGCCCGCGGTCCAGCGCCCTCTTCAGCGGCTCCATCGCCGCGTTGCCCGGGCGAAACTTCCGCCGCAGCAGCGTCCCGCTGACTTCGGCGTTGGTGCGGTACCCGTGCGATTTCCAGCGTTCGGCGGCGGCGTCGCGCGCCGCCGCCACCCGCCGGCGCACCTCCGCCGTCGATTCGCCGGCGGTGACCGCGAAGGCCCCGGCGCGCACCGGATGCATCTCGACCCGCAGGTCGACGCGGTCCATCAGGGGCCCGGACAACTTGCCCAGGTAGCGGCGCTTGGCCGCCGCCGCGCAGAGGCAGTCCCGCGGATCGGCCGGCGCGCACGGGCAGGGGTTGGCGGCCAGCACCAGCTGGAAGCGGGCCGGGTAGCAGGCCACCCCGTCGCGGCGGGCGAGGCGAATTTCCCCGTCCTCCAACGGGGTTCGCAGGGCTTCCAGCGCGCTGACGTTGATCTCGGCGCATTCGTCGAGGAACAGCACTCCGCGGTGCGCCCGGCTGACCGCGCCCGGCCGCGCCATGCCCGAGCCCCCGCCGACGAGCGCCGCGACGCTGGAACTGTGGTGCGGTGCCACGAAGGGCGCCCTGGTGATCAGCGGCGTGTCCGCCGAGAGCAGCCCGGCCACCGAGTGGATCGCGGTGACCTCGAGGGACTCGCTTTCGGAGAGCGGCGGCAGCAATCCCGGAAGCCGTTGCGCCAGCATCGTTTTGCCGACCCCGGGCGGGCCGGTCAGCATGAGGTGATGGGCCCCGGCGGCGGCGACCTCCACCGCGAACCGCGCCTGCGCCTGCCCGACCACGTCGGCCAGATCCGCCGCCGGCTCGGGGTCGGTGGCCGCCGCGCCGATCCTGTCGTGGAGGCCGCCGCCGCCGGCGAGCCAGCCCCGCAGCTGCCGCAGGGTGCGCACGCCCCAGACGTCGATCCCGTCGACCAGGCAGGCCTCGGCCAGGTTGTCCACCGGGACCACGACGGTCGGCCAGCCGTCGCGTTTGGCGGCCAGCACGGCCGGCAGCACCCCGCGCACCGCCCGCACCCGGCCGTCCAGCGACAGCTCGCCCAGCAGCACCGTCTTCTCCAGCCGCTCCCACGGGTGCTTGCGCTGCGCCGAAAGCACGGCGGCGGCCAACGCGATGTCGTAGACCGATCCCATCTTCGGCAGTGTCGCGGGCGACAGCGCGAGCGTGAGCCGGGCCTGGGGCCAGCTGTTGCCGCAGTTGGTCACGGCCGCCCGAACCCGGTCCCGCGACTCCTGCAGGGCGGCATCGGGCAGCCCGACCAGGTGCACGCTGGGCAGCCCGGAGGTGATGTCGGCCTCGATCTCCACGATCGCCCCGTCGAGCCCGCGCACCGCGACCGAGAACGCCCGCCCCAGCGCCATCAGCCGACCCCGCGCAGGTGGGTGAGTTCCGGGGTGCGGCGGCGGCCGATCCGCACACCGATCACGTCGATGCGCAGCGCCGCCCACCGCGCGTCCTGGCCGGCCAGCCAGAGCCCGGCCAGCCGGCGCAACCGCCAGACCTTCCGCGGGGTCACCGCGTGCGCCAGCCCCCCGTAGCCGTCCCCGGTGCGGGTCTTCACCTCGACGAAAACGACGGTGCCGGTGGCCTCGTCGGCGGCGATCACGTCCAGCTCGCCGTAGCGGCAACGCCAGTTGCGGCCCAGGATCCGCAACCCCGTCCGGGTCAGGTGATCGACGGCGAGGGCCTCGCCCATCGCGCCCAGCTGGGCCCGGGTCATCGTGTTGTGGGTCGTCATGGGCGCCACCGTGCCCGGCGACCCCGACAGGGCGGGCCGCCGCAGCCTCCGCCGCCGCCGTACCGGCCCGGTTATCCCCAGTCGGGCCCCCATCCACAGCCGGTTACGTGATGCGGTCGGGTCTGGTGTAGACGTTCATCGAGTCCTCCCTCAGGAAGGCCACCAGCGTCAGGCCGGAGTCGTCGGCCAGCGAGACGGCCAGCGACGACGGCGCCGACACCGCGGCCAGCACGGGAATGCCTGCCATCACTGCCTTTTGCGTCAGCTCGAACGATGCCCGCCCGCTCACCAACAGCACCGAGGCCCGCAGCGGTAGCCGCCGGTGTTCGGCCGCCCAGCCGATGACCTTGTCGACCGCGTTGTGCCTGCCGATGTCCTCGCGCACCACCAGCATCGTGCCGTCGACGCCGAAGAGGGCGGCGGCGTGCAGCCCACCGGTGCTGTCGAAAACCTTTTGCGCGGAACGGAGTTGGTCGGGCATCGCCTGGAGCGTGGCCGCGGCGACGCTCGCCGGGTCCGCGCCGGGGGGGAACCGGCCCGTGAGCCGCACCGCCTCCAGCGACGCCTTGCCGCACACCCCGCACGACGAGGTGGTGAAGAAGTTGCGGGTCACGCCCGGACCGGGCGGCGGGACCCCGGGTGCCAGGGTCACGTCCACCACGTTGTAGGTGTTGGCCCCGTCCTCGCCGCGGCCGCCGCAGTAGCGGATGGCGAGCACGTCGTCGCGGCCACCGATCACCCCCTCGGTGAGCAGGAAGCCTTGCGCCAGTTCGAAATCCGAGCCGGGGGTGCGCATGGTCACCGCGACCGGCCCGCCGTTGACGCGGATCTCCAACGGCTCCTCGACGGCCAGGGTTTCCGGCCGGGTGACCGCCCGGTCCGCGGTGAGATGACGCGCGCGTCGACGCGCCGTTACGCGGCTCACCGGCGCCCGAACCTCATGCAGTCAAACTACATTGGCCGGCGTCACACCGCCCCGGCCAGCGCCGAGAGCGTCTCCTGCGCCGAGTGGACCGGCCGCCAGCCGAGCTGGGTCCTCGCCTTGGTGGTGTCCATCACCACCGACGTCCGCGCGACGTGCAGCCATTCCAGCATCGACGGGACGAACGGCACCCGCGAAATCGCCGCCGACGCCGCCGAGGCAGCGACGGCCGGAACCCGTACGGGCCGGCCGCCCAGCGCCCTGGCCACCTCGGAAACCGTCACCACGCCGTCACCGGCGATGTTGTAGGCCCCCGGCGGGGCCGGGGCGGTCGCCGCCAACGCGATCGCCTCGGCGGCGTCGTCGTGGTGGACCAGCTGCAGCGGAAAACCGGGATCGGGCACGACCGGCTTCAGCACCGGCGCCACCTTGGAAATGGCGCGCACCGGGCCAGGCAGCTGGTTCCACGGCATCGCGTCGGCCAACGCGGTCGCCTTGGGCCCGGCGACGATGCACGGCCGCAGCACGAACACCTCGAGCGACGAACCCTCGGTGGTTTCCGCCAGTAGTGCCTCGCACGCCGCCTTCTGCGCCGAGTAGTAGTGCTCGGCGGATCCCCGCGTCGGGAGGTCCTCGGTGAGGGGAACCGGGTTGTCGGAGTGGTAGCCGTACGCCGCCACCGACGACGTGTAGACCAGCCGCCGCGGGCGCTGGGCGGCGGCCCCTGCAGCCACCGCCTCGAACACGTTTCGGGTGCCCTGCAGGTTGATGCGTGAGCTCTCCTCGCGCGAGCCCATGATGATGAACGCCAGGTGGACCACCACGTCGGCCTGCGCCACCAGGGCGTCGACGGCCTCGCGATCAAGGATGTCGCCCCGCTGGTAGACGGTCTTCACCCACCCGCACGAAACCGGGTCGAACGGCCGTCGCGCCATCCCGATGATGGTGTCCACCGCGGGCTCGCGCTCGAGCGCCGTCACCGCGGAGATGCCGACCTCTCCGGTCGGCCCGGTCACCGCCACGGTCAGGCCCATTTGAGATGAGCTTCCCTCCCCCACTGCTTCGAAACCACAAGTGACCAAACTCGCAAAGTCGATACTCTCGACAAGGGAGCGTGAGCAGCTACGCCACCTACTGCCTGGCAACTGGCCATACAGCGTGTGGGGCCGGTTTTGGCGACCGATAATCTACGGCGATTGCAGGCCGAACACCGGCACCGCAGGAATGAGGACACGACGTGGCAGACGACGCGAATGCCGTCGCGGGCGGTCCGACACCGGGCGGGGAGAAGGCCGACCCGGCGACCGTCTTCGCCGCCCTCGCCGAGATCATCTACCAGGGCTCGGACGCCAAACAGATGTACGCGGCGATCTGCATCGCCGCGACCCTGACCGTCCGCGGCTGTGACCACGCCAGCCTGATGGTGCGCGAGGGCGACCGCTACGTCACGGTCGGCGCGAGCGACCGCCTCGCACACCAGATCGACGAGCTGGAGCGGCGCGCCGGCGACGGCCCCTGCATCGACGCCATCGAGGAGGAGACGCCGCAGATCGACGCGGATCTGACCACGCCGTCGCTGTGGCCGAAGCTGGCCGCCGTCCTGGTGGGCGAGACACCGGTGCGCGGGGCCATGGGCTTCCGGCTTTTGGTCGACAGGCGCAAGGGGGCCGCGCTGAACCTGTTCAGCGACACACCCAACATGTTCGACGCCGAGTCCGCCGGCCGCGCGGCGGTGCTGGCGGCGTTCGCCAGCGTGGCCATCAACGCGGTCGCCAAGGGCGAGGACGCCTCGAGCCTGCGGCGCGGGCTGCTGAGCAACCGCGAGATCGGCAAGGCGGTCGGCATGTTGATGCTGCTCCACGACATGGCCGAGGACCAGGCGTTCGACCTGCTGCGGCGTCACTCCCAGGCGCTGAACATCAAGCTGGCCGACGTGGCGCGGGCCGTCATCGACAATCGGGGCCAACTGCCGGCCGACGGCGAAAAGCAGCTCCCGCCGACCACCTGACGCCCGTTACTCCGGCAGCCGCAACTCGGGCTTTTCGACCTCTTCGATGTTGACGTCCTTGAAGGTGACCACCCGCACCTGCTTGACGAACCGGGCCGGCCGGTACATGTCCCACACCCAGGCGTCTGACAATCGCAGCTCGAAGTACACCTCGCCGTCGGCGTTCCGCGGCATCATCTCCACGCTGTTAGCCAGATAGAAGCGCCGCTCGGTTTCCACGACGTAGCTGAACTGGCCGACGATGTCCTTGTATTCGCGGTACAGCGAGAGCTCCATCTCGGTTTCGTACTTTTCGAGATCTTCCGCACTCATGTGCCACTCATCTGCTCAGACGCCTCCGTCGCCACGTGGGAACCTGGTCCCATCTTTCCTCACCGGTATCCGTCACGCTCGGCCGGAGGGTCCGGTTTGCACTCGGCCACTATCCGGGCCCCCGATCCGGTTGCCACGCGCCGGACATTGATGAACGAATAGCGGTGCTCAACGCAGGGCCCCAGCTCGGTCAGCGCCGTCGAGTGCGCCGGCGTGCTGTAGCCCTTGTGATCGGCGAACCCGTAGCCGGGGTGGTCGGCGTCCATGGCGACCATCAGCCGGTCGCGGCTGACCTTCGCCAAGACGCTGGCCGCGGCGATGCAGGCGGCCGCGGCGTCCCCGCCGATCACCGGCAGCGACGGCATCGGCAGGCCCGGCACCCGGAAGCCGTCGCTGAGCACATAACCCGGACGAACGGACAGGCCGGCCACCGCGCGCCGCATGCCCTCGATATTGGCCACATGCACGCCGCGCCGGTCGACCTCTTCCGACGGGATGAACACCACGTGATAGGCCAAGGCGTAGCGGCGGATCAGGGGGAACAGCTTCTCCCGCACCTTTTCGGTGAGCTTCTTCGAATCGTCAAGGGCGGCAAGGCTTTCCAAGCGCCCCGGCCCGAGCACGCAGGCCGCCACCACCAGCGGGCCCGCGCAGGCGCCGCGGCCCACCTCGTCGACCCCGGCCACCGGCCCCAGGCCGCTGCGATACAGCGCGGACTCCAGGGTGCGCAAACCCCCGGACTTGCGGATCACCGTCCGCGGCGGCCAAGTGGTGGCCATCGCTACCGGCTCTGCTGGGGATTCACCGATCCGACTCCGCCCCACCGCGACGGCGGCCACACGATGAATCTGGCCTTGCCGATGACGTTGGACACCGGCACGGTTCCCGAATCGGGGTCACCGGTGCACAGGATGCCCTTGAGGGCCTCGGCCGGGACGCTCGTGCAGTGGGCCCGCGAGTCCGCCGAGTGCGTCCGGTTGTCGCCCATCACCCACAGCCGGCCCGCCGGGACGGCGACCGGCCCGAACTCGCTGCCCAGGCACGGGTACTTCGCCGGGTCGGCCATCATGGTGTTCGGATCCAGGTACGGCTCCTTGAGCGGCTTGCCGTCGACCGCCAACCCGGTGTCGGCCCGGCACTGCACGGTCTGGCCCCCGACCGCGATGACGCGCTTGACCAGGTCGTTTTCGTCGGGAGGCACGAAACCGATGAACGACAGCGCGTCCTGCACCCAGCGCAGCGCGGTGTTGTTCGAGCGGATCGACTTGTATCCGGCGTTCCACGGCGGCGGCCCCTTGAAGACGATCACATCGCCGGGCCGCGGTTGACCGAACCGGTAGGTGAGCTTGTCGACCATGATCCGGTCGCCGACACACCCGGTGCATCCGTGCAGCGTGGGCTCCATGGATTCCGACGGAATCAGGTACGGGCGGGCGATGAACGTCAGCATGACGTAATAGAGCACCACGGCGATCAGCGCGAGGATCGCGAGTTCGCGCAGCGTGGACTTCTTCTTGGGCTCCGGCTCGACCGCGTCGGGCAGGGGCCCCCCCTCGGCGCGAACGTCGGCCTCGCGGGTGGAGACCTTCGGCTCCGGCTGGCCGGCGTCGGACGAGGGCTCAGATGGGTCCGGCTTGTCGGTCACGGGATCAGCGTAGCCAGCATGGTTGGTGGCCTGGTGAACCGTGTCCGATCAGCGCTTTTCCTTGATCTTGGCCTTCTTGCCGCGGAGTTCACGCAGGTAGTACAGCTTCGCGCGGCGGACGTCGCCACGGGTCACCACCTCGATATGGTCAATGTTCGGCGAGTGCACCGGGAAGGTCCGCTCGACGCCGACGCCGTAGCTCTCCTTGCGCACGGTGAACGTCTCCCGGATGCCTCCACCCTGTCGGCGGATCACCACGCCCTTGAACACCTGGATACGCTCCTTGGCGCCCTCGATGACCTTGACGTGCACGTTGATGGTGTCGCCCGGGCTAAAGGCCGGGATGTCGTCGCGCAGCGACGCTTGGTCGACGAAGTCCAGCCTGTTCATCGTACGAAGACACTTCCTTGCGGTCGCGGCTTGCGACGGCTGCCCACGCGCGCGCGTGGGGCGGTCATCAAGCCGATGGGTTTCGTGCTTTTGGTGCGTATCTCGCAGCGGCCGGTAAGCGGCCCGGCCCGCTGACGGGTTCGAGACAACTGAACAATTGTGCCAGACGGCCCGCGTGCATTGAAAATCACATGTAAACGTCGCGGTTCATAGCCCGCCGGAGACGCTGGCGAGTGGTACATATGACTCGGGTCAAAATGCGCTGGTCGAACCGAACCACGGCGCCGGGGCAGCTGGCGATGCGGCCCGGCCCACGTGCACCTTTACGCCGAGGAGACCGA